>NZ_LYPA01000072.1:0-15597 GCF_001675045.1 Paenibacillus oryzae | reverse complement strand
TTGTACGATGAAACGTACAAAGTATAGAAAAAGAGGCGTATCGCTCGCGATATTGTACGATGAAACGTACAAAGTATAGAAAAAGAGACGTCTCGCTCGTGATATTGTACGATGAAACGTACAAAGTATAGAAAAAGAGACGTCTCGCTCGCGATTTTGTACGATGAAACGTACAAAGTATAGGAAAAGAGACGGCTCGTTCGCGATTTTGTACGATGAATCGTACAAAGTATAGAAAAAGAGGCGTATCGCTCGCGATTTTGTACGATGAAACGTACAAAGCATAGAAAAAGAGACGGCTCGCTCGTGATTTTGTTCGATGAATCGTACAAAATCGCGATCAAGGGGCAGCGAGCCCAAAAGGTGTGTAAAAAGGAGTATAAATATGAAGTCTCAAAGGAACGGACTAACCACAACCAGCAGCAGCGCAGACAACAGCACAGGTAACAGCACAGGTAACGGCACAGACAACAGCGCAGACAACAGAGCATGCAGCGGCGCAGCGAGCCCTGAGCGCGGACAAACCATTTGGCTAACCGGCTTGTCCGGCGCGGGAAAAAGCACGATTGCTTCTGCTTTGGCCGAAGCGCTTCGCAGCAAAGGAACTGCCGTGGAGTGGCTGGATGGCGATGAGCTAAGGAAAAGATTAGGCTCCGGATTGGGATTTAGCCGGGCTGACCGCTTTGAAAATATCGCCCGGGCCGTCTATCTGGCGGATATGCTGAACCGGCATGGCGTAACCGTTATCGCTTCGCTTATTAGTCCTTACCGGGAAATGAGGCAATATGCAAGGCAAACGCTGCCCGGTTTTGTGGAGGTATATGTGGATTGCCCGATGGAGGAGTGCGAGCGGCGCGACGTCAAAGGTTTGTATGCCAAAGCGCGCCGTGGCGAAATTGCCTCTTTTACAGGCATTTCCGATCCTTACGAGTCCCCGGAGTTTCCCGAGCTGATACTCAAAACCGCAGAGCTGACGGTTTCGGAATGTGTCGAAGCGCTGCTCGGCCTGACGTATGTCCCAAGCTGAAACCCACCATCAGGGAGGCATTAATTATGCTGAAATCATTAGAAGCCATTCAGCGCTACCGCACCAGCGGCTTATCCTCGGGGGATGCCGATAATCATCCTTGGCTCCGGTATTTGATAAGCGCAGAGGAACGAATTGTCAACGTGGAGCGAATCAAGTCGCTGCGCGAGCTTGCCGAAGGCAATCATGTGCTGGATTATGTGGAGCGAACCTTGACTTTGCTTGACCAGCTCCCTCTATCCTTCTGGATCAAGGAGCTGTTGGAGGAGGTTTTGATCTGGTGTGAAACGGCCAAAGGCGGAACGGTGCGAGAACGGATACTCTGGCAGCAGGAGGGCATTAATTGCCGTGTACACAATATTGGCTCCGCCCAGCTGTATCGCAGGATAAAAGGGGACGGCTCCCCCCGTGCGGAAATCGTTGCCGCACTTATTGAAGGGCATGGTCTCGTTGGGCAGCAAATACGCGGCGAGGTGCCTCCTTCGGATGGACTTATGCTGTCCCGGCTTGCTCATACGGGCATGCTGACGCCAGGCGAGCTGGCCCATGTTGTGGATAATCTGACTTATTGCGTGATCGGCGCCGTTTCCGGCGAGTTATGGGAGGCGGCAAAAACGGAGGCTTATGCCATCATTGCATCAATCGCGCGGCATGGCTGCGACGTGCCGGATGATCTGCGGGAGCGCTTCAAACGAATGCGTCACGGTGCAATAAGCAAAGGGGAAAATTTTGACGCTATATACGATAAGCTGGAGCAGGAGGAGAGCTTGAGCAGCAAGCTTACTCCGTTGCAGAACAAAACGTTCTGGTATGCAGAACCCGCTCTTCAGCATTTTTCATTGGGCCATTTTCTGAAAATCATGACCTCTATTGCGGCGGAGCCGGGGCTTGGCGATATCAGGCATATCAGTCTGGAAAAAACGATGGCTTCCATGTATTACGACTACCGCGGAGCCAAAAAAATCAATGTCTACAAGCTTAGAATGATCGAGCATTATTTGAACGGAGAAGACTCCGAATCGCAAGGACGGCATCTCTCTGTCAAGCTGGAGAGGCAGGATGGAGCGCCGGATACGCTGTTTTTCGAGTTTGTTTTTTCCCCGGCTGCAGATAAGCTGATACAGTTTTGCATGGAAGCGGAAAAATCGCCGCTGTACGAGCAGGCTGTCCTGATGCTGTTTGACTTGTTTGGCTTGCGCAGAGACGCCTATGACCGTTTTCATAATGAAGAAACGTATTTGTCCGATATGAACAGCTCGGTGGATTACAAAAGGGTGCTGCTGAACTATGTGGCAGGCCAAAGAGTAGTAGATATCGGTCCTGGCGGAGGCGTGCTGCTGGATCTGCTGGAGGAGGAGCTGCCCAGCGTTCAGCCTCTGGGCATTGATATTGCCGCCAATGTCGTCGACGCGCTAATTCGAAAAAAACAGCTGGAGGGCAGACGCTGGGAGGTGCGGCAGGGCGATGCGCTAAAGCTGGACGAGCTGCTGGGAGAAGGCGGGGCGGATACGGTTATCTTTTCATCCATTCTGCATGAGCTGTATTCCTATATTCCCTACGAGGGGGCAAAATTCAATCTGCGCACAGTGAAGGCCGCGCTGCAAAGCGCATTCCGGGCATTGGCTCCCGGGGGCCGCATACTTATACGCGATGGCATTATGAGCGAGCCGGACGGCACGCGGAAAATTGTTTTTTTGCAGGAAGACGGCATGTCCTGGCTGGAGCGGTATAGCCGGGATTTTAAAGGCAGAGCTATTCAATACACCAAGGTAGCGCCTAATGAAGCTTTAATGCCGGTGAACGATGCCATGGAGTTTCTGTATACCTATACATGGGGGGAAGAGGCCTATGTGCATGAGGTGCAGGAGCAATTTGGCTATTTAACCTTAAGCCAATATGAGGCGCTGATTCAGGAGCTTTTTGGCGAGGATGCCGTTATTTTGGAAAGCCGCGCTTATTTGCAGGAGGGTTATACGGAGGCGCTGCGGGAAAAGGTGCGTTTATACGATGGCGATGGGAAAGAGACGCCTTTGCCGGATAGCACCTGCCTGCTCATTATAGAAAAACGAAAATAAAGCTCGACAGCAAACCCATCTAACGGATGGCATTAAAAGGCTGTTAAAAGAGCCGCTTATCCACCTGGACAATTGATTAGTATGTCCGATAGGATAAGCGGCTTTTGGACTTGCTTATGCGTGATGGAAACCTAGCAGCTATTATGCCTGCTACTGAGATGAGCGCTAAGCAATTATTGGTTTTGCATGCGAGATGCCAGCAGCGAAGAGGTTATTTTTATAGCAGGCGAGACGGCTGCTCAACGTCTTAGCTGCGATGTTAAATGATGTCGGAGCTTCGACGACTATATCTCGCTCCAGGTGATCGTCAATTCTATGATTTTGTCATCCGAGGCGGCTGTTTTCCCTCCAATGATCGACCAGGAATGCCCTCTGGCTTCATCTTCACACTGAAGAATGATATTTCGTTCGTCAACAAATTGGCTGTCCATACTAATCTGCAAGCCTTCAAAATAGTCCTTGTACAGCTTCACGATGCTGTCCATATCCTGTTCTGACGTTAAAATAAGCAGCGCAGCTTTTTTGCCGTCATTCTGAGAGGACTGTGAAGTGCCGATTACGGCATCAGACGGAAGCGGAAAGTCTGAAGGAAGATACTCGGGAAGCTTGGCGTCTTTACTGTTTTGCTCCTGCGAATCGTCGTCGGTAGAAGGGGCTGTAGGCTGAGCTGTCGCCTCCGAAGCAGGCGTGGAAGCTGTCGGCCCGCTTTCTTTGCCGCTGCAAGCGCTCAGCATTAAGGCCAGACAAATCAAAGCCAATGCTGTTGTGCTCAATAAATGTGTTGTGTTTTTTTTCATTGGAATCACTCCTGCTCCATGTTGTTACTGTTGCACAAAAGGAAAATTCCCCCTCGTTTTTTTACCCTATCATGTCCTCAAAGCGGCCTCAAGGTGCTTATTTCATAAATTCATTCCCCTCTCTAAGACCTCTGAACTGTTACCTCAGTAACAAATTTCGTCCTGATGAACGTTATATTTTAAATGTTGACATGATGGGTAAAATGGTATATATTAAATTTCATAAGTTACATAACAAGTGTTATTTAAAAGAAAAGGGGGATATAACCGATGCCGCCTGCTATCAAAATAACAAAGGAAGCTATTTCGGAATCAGCCTTTCAGTTAACGCGTGAAAGCGGCATTCAGGCCGTTAATGCGCGCGAATTGGCCAAACGGCTAGGCTGCTCGACGCAACCGATTTTTCGCGTCTATGAGAATATGGAGCAGCTTAAGCAAGAGCTTTACCGGCGAGCGGAAGCTGCGTATGAGGGGCACTTAAATGAAGGGATGAATCATCCCATTCCTTTCCTTGGCATCGGGCTTGCCTATATCGATTTTGCGCAAAGGGAGAAAAATTTGTTCAAGCTGCTTTTTATGTCCGAGCATTACGAGGTGAAAAGCGTGTTTGATATGGTCCAAGGCGATGACAATGATGCGGTTGTGGGCATGATAGCGGCGCAGAGCGGGCTTGACATGGAATCCGCCCGACGGCTGTTTGTAAACACCTGGCTTATAACACACGGCATTGCATCTTTGAGCGCCACCAATACGTTTGATCTCGACAAAGCTGAAACGGAGAACATTTTGAAGGATACATTTTTAAGCTTGAATATGTACTTGAAAAGCAAGCAGCCTCCTCCACCGGACGAGTAGAAGGGCAAGGAGGATAAAGAAGATTTGAGAAGTTAAATAAAATATTGACACATCGTACATTGAGGAGCATCAGACATGTCCATTAACCCATCCACTACAACAGGCACTAAAACAACCGAACAAATAACGGCTTCCGCAGGAAAAAAGAGACGCGTTTTGCCCATTTCCATCTTTTATGCGTTTTTGATTATGGTATTTCCGGTAGCCGCAGGGACAATCTCTACCATTATGGAAACAGGGGAGACGCAAACGATTTGGATTCAGGCGGGGTTTACCTTCCTGTCGGCGGCGGTTGGTATTGCCCTGATGGCCAAGTCCTCCTATTCCCTCAAAGAATACGGCTTTACGGGAATGACCAGGCAAGCCAAGGTCAATGCAGCCTGGTTTCTTCCTCTCCTGGCGGTTGAGGCCTTTAGCTTCCTGCCGGGCTTCCGTGAAAATGTCACTACAGGTTATTTCATTGCGGTTGTGTTGTTTACTTTGTTAGTAGGCATTAATGAAGAGGTTTATTTCCGTGGATTGATACTGAAGCGGCTTGGGGAAAAAGGAATCCGTTATGCCGCAATCGTTTCGTCTGTGCTGTTTGGCGTCGTCCATCTTGTCAACGTAGTCGGCGGCGCAGATTTGACCTATACGGGCCTGCAAATTGTTTTTGCTGCTTTGTTTGGCTTTGTATGCGCCGAGCTGGTTATTTTGACCAAAAGCTTGATTCCCGTTATTCTTTGGCACTTCATCCATGATTGTATCGGCTATGTGACCGTTGGCGAAATAACGACACCCGCCTTGATCTCCGTGATCATTCAGATTGTACTGATGCTGGCCTACAGCGTATACTTATGGAAAAAAATCAGGAAGGTGAATGTAGCGTGAAGCTTTCCGTCTTTTTTCATCATATTGAAACGGCCGCAAAGCAGAGGGGAATATCATTGCCGGAAATGGTAAAAGAAACCCGCAGCTACGGTATTGAAGCTGTTGAGGTGGATTATGCCGCAGCGTCGCAGGACATTGCAGGCTTAAAAAGCATGCTGGATGATGCTGGCATGGGCGTTGCATGTGTATATGGCTTTTTCCGGTTTGGTGAAAAGAGGGATTCCGCTCCCGGCCTTGCCTTTCTGGATGCGGCTGCTGCCCTTGGGGCTGACAAGGTGCTTGTGATCCCCGGCTTTATCGGGGGGGACGCTTCGCAGGAGGAGAGAAGCCATTCACTGCAAGGCATGGCTGCTGCGTTGAAGGATATGTGCCAGCATGGAGCAAGACAAGGCATCACGGTGACGATGGAGGATTTCGACGATGCCAGCGCTCCGTTCTCCACCAGCGATGAGCTGTTATGGTTTCTGGAGGCTGTGCCGGACCTCCGAATAACCTTTGATACCGGAAATTTTATTTATCGCGGCGAGGATGTCCTTGAGGCTTATGGCAAGCTTAGGGAGCACGTCGTACATGTACATTGCAAGGACCGCTCTTTGGATGCAGGGAACGGCGGAGCACCCAAGCTTTGCGTTGACGGGACGAAGCTGTACCCGTCTCCGGTTGGCGATGGATGTATTCCGCTTGCGGACCTTGTAGACAGGTTCAAGGAGAGCGGCTATCCAGGTACTTATGCCATTGAACACTTCGATGCCGTAGATCAATCACACTATATGAAGCAATCTGCGGAGTGGTTAAAGATAAGGCTTGGCTTGTAGGCCGCCACTTGTAGGCCGCCAAAGGAACGGAAATTATACGAAACGGGAAAAGCCTGGGTATGCTGTTAAAATAGCATGTCCAGGCTTTTTAATCGGTCTCAGATATGTTTTGAATAATGCTTATCAATGGAACAAAGTTAAAGCAGGCGTGCTTCTTTATAACGGCGCGGATGAGCTGGATTTGTCCGCCGCATTCGATACGTATGGCGCTTCCGGTACAACAAACACCATAACGGTTTCCAGCAAAAATGAAGCCATCGTAACGAAACACGGCTTGAACCTGGTCGCACGTCATCAGATAGAAGACCTGCCGACGCTCACAAAAATGATTGTTGTTGGCGCTAATGCCGAATCTGAAGCTGCTGCGGATATTGAACAATGGAATAACAGCGGCAGTCATGCAAAACTGATGTTTTTGCATCGCGGGATGTCAGGCCGTTTTGCTATGGACCCTGCATTTGAGGATCTGGCAAAACAAGAGGATGTCCAAACTGCAAAATTTGCCGCAAAGCGGCTTGAATATCGCGCCACCGACCAGCTGAAGCTGGAGGGACGGCCTTTCTCCTTAGAAGCATATGGAGTAACGGCTATGCTCTGTATGTTGTCCTTGCTTGCTGCTTGGCTCATCGATAGACGATTTTTCGGTAGAAAAAAGAGATAGCTTGTTCATCAAGCGAACATTCGAAAAATCAGCCACAGAAGACTAGCTCTGCTGCAAAGAGCTATCAGACCGCAGTATTATCTGGGACTTTAGTCGGAGAAATACTTTGATGCTCACTTTTTGGTATATGTTTGACGATTTATTAGGTATGATTAGAAAGAAATAGGCATGAAAATTGAAAAGGAGATGATGTTTGTGAGCATCAAAGAGGAATTAAGAGGGAAAAACATCGTTATTCCCGAAAATCCGGTGTCAAATTTCCTGTTCAACAACACCAGATCCGGTCTTATTTGGCTTGTTGTACGGTTGTACCTCGGATATGCGTGGGTGACGGCAGGTTGGGGGAAAGTGACAAATCCAAAGTGGGTTGGAGCAGAAGCGGGAACAGGCTTGACGGGGTTTATAAACGGAGCAATCGGCAAAGCGGCTGACGGAAAGGATGTTTCGGGCTGGTATGCTTCATTCCTTGAAAACATGGTGCTGCCCAACGCCAAGGTTTTTTCGTATATGGTTGCATTTGGCGAGCTTCTGGTAGGACTTGGCCTGATTTTGGGCCTGCTGACTGGCGTCGCAGCGTTTTTTGGCGCGTTTATGAACGCAAGCTTCCTGTTTGCGGGTACGCTCAGCACAAACCCGCTGTTGTTTATTTTGGCGACATGGCTCGTATTGGCCTGGAAGGTGGCAGGCTGGTATGGCCTTGACCGCTGGGCGCTTCCGCTGCTTGGCACGCCTTGGAGCCGAAAGCGATAAGTCAAACGTTGCAAAAATAAATGTATAGTTGTGAATGCATGGGGCTGCTGCTGTAATATATACCACAAACGTTATGGTATAACAGCACTTGCAAGCCAGCATTGACAAACCAGCAAAAGCGCCGCACCTTGCTTCATTATGAAGCCGGTACGACGCTTTTTGCTTTCCTTTTATCCCATTCCCGTTTCCGGTTTTATAGCAGCCTTTCTTTGACCAGCCGCCGCACGACGCCATTTCATCTGCGAAACCAGCAGTCCCCCGATCGCCAACGCAGCTCCAAGTCCGCTCATAACCGTTATTTTTTCGCCCAAAACCAACAAGGCAGTTATAATCGCGATGACGGGCACGGTGTAAATATAAGCGCTCGTTCTAACAACGCCAAGCAGCTGAACGGCTTTACCCCAGGTGACAAAGCACAGGGCGGAGGCTCCCAGGCCCAGAAACAACAGATTGCCTAGAGGAATCGGCTGAAGCAGATTGCCGCTGTTCCAATAAAAGCCGGACCATAACGGAATCGGAGTCATAAACAGCAAACCATACATGAAGATACGCCTTGTCGACTGGATGGCGTGAAAGTCAAAGCCGTTTATTTTTTTGACAAGCACCGAATAAACGGACCAAACAAGCGCCGCTAGCACCGCCAGCAAATCTCCCAGAGGGTTAATGCGCAGTTCTGCGTTTCCGCTGAAGCTGATCAGAAAAACGCCGATAATCGCAATGGCAAAGCCGATAAAAAAGCGCCGTCCCGGTTTCTCGCCATCTCCGACCCAATAAGAAAGAAGCGCGGTTGTAAAAGGCGACGTGGATAGAATAACGCTAATATTGGAGGTGTAGGAGTAGGTCAGCGCGATATTTTCCAATAAAAAATATAGCGTAACTCCGCATAATCCGGCAGCGGCAAAATAAAGCTCCTTCTTGCGGTCGCCGACCTTCAGCCTCCGGGGCAGCACAAGGTACAAGGCCAGCCAGCCTAATGCAAACCGTGCGGCCAATATTTCCACCGGGCCTAAATAGTCCAGTAAAACCTTGGTGGAAACAAAGGTAGTCCCCCAGATCAAAATCGTGAGGATAGCTGCGGCATGTCCCGCGATTGTTGTGCTATTTTTCATGATTGTCCTTTCTCAGTGCTGCTCTATATCCCGTTTAATTAATAGCTCGCTTGCCGCTGCTGGGCTACTGCTGGGCTGCTGCCTCTGATCGATAAAAACGTTCATATATTGCTTGGGCGTAAGGCCTATAAGCTTTTTGAAAAAGTTGGAGAAATGGCTTTGATCGGAAAAGCCGGTCAGCATGGCTGCTTCCATAGGCCCCACGCCTTGCTCCAGCAGCTTTTTGGCCTTGTCCACGCGAATGGTTTCCAGATAGCTGTACGGGGAAATGCCTTTTTGCTTGGAGAACTGGCGAATCAAATAAAATTTGCTAAGCCCGCTCAACGCGCTTAAGTCATCCAGCGCAATGGTTTCAGCATAATGACTTTCCAGATATCTGCATACCTTTTCAATTTCCGAGCTGCATGGGGAGGAGGGACACGCCTCGCGAGGTTCGGCATACTCCAGAATCAATTGCTCCAGCAGCAGCAAATACAGCTCTTCCTTTCGAAAATCCCGCTCTTCCGCCATAACGATCTGATGCAGCTCCTTCAAGGCGGGAACCAGCTCGTTGCGAAAAGCAACCTGCGGCGCAAACACCGGCAGATAGGCTTCGCCCGTAATTTCCCGTACTGCTGCCATCATGGCCTCCGGCTGTATGTTCAGGCTGCGGTAATCAAGCGGCGAGCCGTCGATTTGCTCGCAGGCATGATTATCCCGCGGATTAAACAGCATCAAATCGCCGGGATGAATCGTATATTCCTTGTTCAGGCAAGTCAAATAACGGCTGCCGCTTTCTACAAAGCCGATGACATAATAATCGTGAAAGTGATTAGGAAATTTTTGCATGATACCCTGAAAATGATAAGCTTCAACTTTAATATCTGCGTCGTATACAACGGTTCTTGATTCATTCGCCATCCGGTCAATCTTCATTCCCTTCCGTTCTCCTGACGTTAAGTGTACCTTATTATGGGCGGGAATTCTTGTATCATATTGCTCACCATGCATAACCAAAGTATTTTGAAAACAGACGCGTTTGAGGTTTGCCTGTTTGTTACGGCCATGATATGGTAAATGCAAAAACAGGAGGGGGAGAGTGCAATGAAGGAAGGCAATCCGTATATCAATCAATCCGTCCGGCTGGAGCCGACGGGAAGCGGCGGCCTGGATGGTCTTGTGTTTGCCGTCAAGGATGTTTTTGCTATAACGGGGCATGCCGCATCGGCAGGCAATCCCGATTGGCTGGATACGCATAAGGCGGCGGAAGCAACCGCCCCAGCGATTGAGAAATTGCTCGCAAACGGAGCTGCCATGGAAGGCGTAACGATAACCGATGAGCTGATGTATAGCATTAATGGTGAAAATGCGCATTACGGAACACCCGTCAATCCTGCCGCTCCCGGACGCATACCCGGCGGCTCCTCCAGCGGTTCAGCCTCCGCCGTTGCCTCCTGCCTGGCCGACTTCGCGCTTGGTACGGATACCGGGGGTTCGGTGCGCGTGCCGTCCGCCCTTTGCGGCTTGTACGGCATCCGGCCTACCCACGGTATGGTGGACACAACAGGTCTCATACCGCTTGCGCCAAGCTTTGATACAATCGGATGGATGGCGCGGGATGCGGCGACGCTGCAAAAGGTTGGCGAGGCGCTGCTTGGACCACGAAGCTTACCCTCAAACAAGCCGTTTCAAAGCATGGTGCTAGGCGTTGACCTCTGGGAGCTGTGCGAGCCGGAGACGCAGAGCGTGCTAACGGACTTTCTGGAAAGCTGGCCGCCCGCATTCAGAATAGCTAATAAAAAAAGAAACATAATTGTGGCGGAGGAAGGGCTTACGGCCTGGATGGATACGTTCCGCCATATTCAAGCCATTGAGGCGTGGGAGCAGCATGGGGATTGGATCTCTGCGGCTAAGCCTTCTTTTGGGCCGGGTATCGCGGAGCGTTTCCAATGGGCCTCGGCTTTGTCCAGAACGGAATGTGATGGATTTTTTGCCAAGCGCCAGGCCATTGCCGAGCGAATGAACGAATTGCTGGCTGACGATGCTTTATTGGTTGTGCCGACCGTACCCGGCGCGGCCCCGCTTCGCGGTTTGGGAGGCGAAGCTGTGGAGCAAAATCGGTCGCGCACGCTGCAACTGAGCTGTCCCGCCGGACTGGCGGGATTGCCTCAGGTCACAGTTCCGGTCACCGGCCCGGGCGGATTGCCGGTTGGTTTGTCTTTTATTGCGGGACGCGGACAAGACCTCCGTTTGCTGCACTGGCTTAACAGCCAGTTAATAAAAACCGTTTAGCCCGTCCGTCGTTTTTCCCGATATTGGCCGGGCGTGACGCCTTCCTGCTTGCGAAAGGAACGAATGAAATTTTGCGGATTGGTGTAGCATAGCTTAGCGGCGATATCCTTGATCGGGATTTCGCTGGTTTCCAGCCATTTGCGGGCCATCTGGAAGCGGTACATCGTCAAGTATTCGCTGAAGGAATGGCCCGTTTCTTTGCGAAAAACGCTGCTTAAATAATTGGCGTTGTAATGAAGGCGCTGCGCACACTCCTCCAGCGTCAAATCCGTATCGTAGCAGCGCTGGATCAGGTCGATGATTTGTTCAGACAAATTATGGTATTGCTCCGCCTGGCGATCCTTGAAAATGCGGACAAGCGGGTAAACCGCCATTGTCCAGAACCAATCCTCGATTTCCGCAGCTGTGCGGATTTCCAGTAATTCCTCCAGCAGTGAAACGCCGTGGGGATGAATTTGCGACAGGCTGATGCCGGATTCCTGCATAACGATCAGCAGGTTGTTTAACAGCCGGGCAAGCGGAATCTGATATTCATGCGGCGCAAGCTCCGCCGCAAATACGGCTTGCATGAAGGCTCGCACCAATTCCTTTGCTTTTTCCTTGTCGGCAAGCCGTATTGCATCTATTAGCTCGCTTTCAATATGCAGCGGATAGCCTGGGCTGAGGTAAGGCTTGCCCGCATTGATATTGGCGTAAGGGATAATGATGCCGCCTCCCAGCTTGATACGCTGCTTCAATGCCTCGCATGCCTCGCGATAGGAAGCAGCAAGCAATGACAGCGAGTCAAAGGGGAGGCTGATGCCGATACTGACCTCAACGCCCAGGAAGCTGTCGATTTTCCCCTGCATGCGCTCGGTAAGCTCGTAGGTCATATTGCCGAAGTCTTCATTCTCCTGAATATCGCTGCCGATGACAACCACAATCATTTGATCCATAATGACCGGATGAAGACGGAGATGCTCCGGAATGAGCTCCTCCAGCATATTGTGCACGGCGAACAGAAGCAGCTCCTGGTCTTCCCGGGAATAGCGGCTATCCTCGGAATAATCGATTTGGAGCGCTACGGTTGCCATCGATTTCCATTGGTCAAGCTGCTCGCCATACCCGAACTGCTCCAGTTTGTCGTTAATTTCATGCGGCTTGATGCTGCCATGGCAAGCGCGAATCAGAAAAAAAGCGCGCACCTGCGGCACATGCTGGCGAAGCTCCGATTCAAGCGCTGTTTGCGATTGAAACAAATGGGATACGCGGTCTGCAATCGCTTGAAACTCATTGGCTTGAGGCTTGTTTAGCTGGCCCCCGCGTTCTCCCAGCTGAAGCAGCAATCGGCGGATGGGGGAATACATGCGGCGCGAGCCCGCCCAGGCAAACAACAAGGAAAGCGCAAGCAGAACCAGACAAATATAAAGAGCGTAGCTGCCGATAGAATCGGCTTGCTTCGTCATGCTTGCTACCGATGTAGCCGACAGGTAAATCCAGTCGTTCAAGCCCGAACGGTAATACGATATGGAATAATTTGCTTTGCCGATCATGGCTGTAAAATGCCCCTCAGCACCATCCAGACTGGAGGGATAAATGCCGGCCTCCGAAGCGGGTTTGCCTATAAGCGCCTGATCGGAATGCAGCAAAATCCGGTATTGCTCGTCAAGGATCATCATGCCGGAATCGTCGCCCGCATCCTGTACAAGCAGCTCCAGCAGACTGCAGGCGGGAATATTGGCAAGCGCCAGCCCGAATTGATCGCTGCCTGTTGCCGGCAGCTTTTTGACCAGGCTTATATTATAGGCGCAGCCCGCAGTTCCCGCAGCTTCCTCGCTGTAAAACCATTCCGCCGGCGTCAGCATCCAGCCGCTTCCGTTCTTGTCCTCCGCAAGGCGGCTCAGCTCGTTTACATAAGGATATTGCTCAAGGGCGTACAGCCCCGAATTTTTGACCAGCCAGTTATGCCGCTGGTTCATCAGCACAACATCGGAGAGTCTCGTCTCAAAGGTTTGCATATAGCGGATTTCACTGCGCAAATTATCGTAGATGACGAAATCGGCTGGCGCCAGCGGCTGCGCCAATGCGGTTTTCATCACAGTGGAATGAACCACCTGATTCAAGGTGTGGTTGACAGTTGTCAATTTCTGCTCTACATTGGAGTTGATTTGCATGAGCAGCTGCATTTTTCCTGCATTTACATTTTTATGGATTTCGTTCGTTGTGGTAACGTAGGCATAAGCGCCAATAAAAAGGACGGGAATGGAAGCTAGAAGAAAACCAAATATAGTAAGCTTGCTCAAAAAACTTAATGGCTTCAGGATCATCACCATACCCTTCCTAACAGAAAATCATTCCGTTATAATCATTTTAGTAAACGCATACATTTTGGGCAACAATCATCTTTGCCATCGAATAATCATTATCTCTGGTCCTGTTTTGAGAGTCTTATAGAAGGGGGATTGCGAATGATCAAGTCCTTGTACGACGGCGCCTTGCGAAGACTGTTTCTGTGGATAGCCGTGACGCTTGCGGCGGTAATGCTGGCCGCTTGCACTTCACAAGCAAGTATTGTTGCTGACCGTGCCTCTCGTCAGAATCCAGTTATATCCATCATGGCGCCGCTGCATTTTCCGAACGCGCCGAGCAAGGAAGTGATGGACAAGCTGGAGGGTCTTACTGGCGTTCAGCTGGATGTAACGTGGGTAGGGGACGGCATTTACACGGACAAAATGTATACGGCTCTTTCCACGGGATCACTCAAAAATGTGACATTTATCAAACATACGGATTATATGATGGTGAAAAATGCTATTCGCGATGAAGTCTTTTGGGAAATTGGTCCTTATCTGGAGCGTTTTCCGAATTTGCGACATTTGGACGACCGGATTTTGAATCAGGCCGCCGTTGACGGGCGAATATATGGCCTTTATACGGAAAGGCCTTCTTCAAGGCAAGGCATCATTCTGCGCGAGGACTGGCTGGACAAGCTGGGCCTGCCAAAACCATCAACGCTGGATGAGCTGTACGAAACGCTTCGGCAATTTACAACGATGGACCCTGACGGCAATGGACTTAACGATACCATCGGCTTGACAGACCGCAATGATCTCGTATACGGCGCATTCAAAACGTTAAGCTCTTACTTCGGCGCGCCAAACAATTGGGGAGTCGGAGAAAACGGGGTTTTTCCCGAATTTGATACGGCGGCATACCGGAATACGATGGATTTTATGAAAAGGTTATATGACGAAGGATTAATCAATTCGGATTTTGCCGTAGCGAGCAAGGATATTCAGCGTTACCAGATTATTACGGGAGCGGCTGGAGCCTATATCGGGAGCATGACCGATGTCCAGCGCATTCAGGATGAAGCCAGGGAGCTTAATCCTTCGGCCAGATTTACTCTCGTGAACCGGATTGCAGGCCCCGACGGCTTCCGCGTCTGGTCGATCCCTAATTACAACGGGCTGTACCTGTTTTCAAAAAAAGCGATTAAAACAGAGGAGGAGCTGCTACAGCATCTTGCTTTTTTTGACCGTACGATGGATAAGGAGGTTGCGAATTTGCTGCGTTTTGGCATTGAGGATGTCCATTACAAGCAAATAAACGGCTTGGTTCGATTGTCGGAGGAAACGACCCAGCTCCGCGTAAACGAGGTTAATGCGCTTTATGCGCTTATGATTGCGGATGTAAGCAACCCCAATATTATGAAGGTGGAAAAGCAGGAATATATGCTGGAGCAGGCGGAGCGGCTTAGTGCCGACAATGAAAAGTTTATTGTGAACGACCCCACCTTGGGGCTGGATTCAAAAACCTATGATGAAAAAAGCCCCGAGCTGTATAAAATCATCAGGGACGCTACCTATAAATATATGCTGGGACAGCTCAGTCCCGAAGGCTTCGATGCAGAGGTAGCCCGCTGGAAGCGCAGCGGGGGAGAGGACATGATGAAGGAATACAGCGAGGCTTATTTTGGCCAGGATTAATTCAGACAGCAATAATCTGGGACATTGGAGAGCCCCTTGCTCTGTAGGTGAAAGATATAATGTGCTGCGCTCCTCTTCGGGCGACCGTGACAAACGGATCAGAGATACAGGGGAGCGCATGAATGTTTCCTTGCTGTGGCGTGACGGACATTTATGACCGTCAGAAGCGACTTTTTGAATAAATATAAATTGTAGCGGTCATCCATTTCCGTTACGTCTCAGATTTGCATTAAAAATTAGCTTTTTTGCTCTGTAACGGTCATGCGTGACTGTTAAAAAGTCCAGAAGCTGCAATTTAGCGTTTTTACGGACACTAAGGTCTACGCTTGACCCATAACGCTTCCTTAAATTTACAGTAAAAAGCGATAGCTGCTCAAGACGTTTTGGAACACTTGGAGT
>NZ_LYPA01000071.1 GCF_001675045.1 Paenibacillus oryzae | reverse complement strand
AACAGGGACTTGGAATCCTTCAATCCCTTATTCAGGTAGGCAAAAATAGCTTTTCCTTTGCAGTGGTACCTGAGTAGTAACTGATTTTTTAATAAATTGTATCACGATTCTATCATGAAGCGACACAAAGATTAGAATTTATTACCATGTATCAGTGATCTGCGGCTGGAGCTTGAGCGTAGTTCAATGGTATGGGTCGACGATTTGCTTCAAAACATAGATGGAATAGATAGATGAGCAAATGATGCGCAACGGAATCCAATATAAAAATGCTTGTTGAGCCATTGGAATAGTCCAAGGCTCTCTTTTTTTTCATTGCCAAGTTATAGTTAATAAAAAAGTGCCGAATATACTAAAATACAAAAGCGAACCTTTTTAGCAGTCAGTGTGTAGATAGAGTGATTAAACAAGAAAGGAGGTTGCAGCATGGATCAGGAACTAGCCCGGAAGAATGCAGAAAAGATTTTTAATGAATACGGCACATACGTATATCGGGTAGCCCTTCTATTAACCAGGTCTGCATCATTGGCAGATGATGTGACGCAAGAAACCTTCCTGAAGGTATTTCAAAACATGCACACCTATGATCCGATGAAACCAATGCAACCATGGATTTACCGTATTACGGTCAATACTACCCGCAATTTGTTCCGGAAACAAAAATGGTTATCGTTCGTCGGATTTACCCCCGATGTGCAACATGAAGGTTCATCCGTTGAAGGTTCGTTTATTCAGGCTGTTGAAAACGAAGAACTATTAAAGGAAGTTAACCAGCTGCCTCTGAAGGGCAGGGAAGTCATTGTTCTTCATTACTATGTCGGGTTAAAGCTGGCTGAGGTTGCTGAAACGCTTCGTATTCCTTTGGGAACATGTAAGTCACGCCTTAACACGGCACTAAGAACATTGCGTAAACAACTTCCTGCTAACGAATTGTTTTCGATTTCATATGGAGGAGAATGGTTATGATAAAAGAGTCCGATCTGGGAAAAGCATTGAAAGAAAGCGTAAACTCTGCTCAATCTTCCATTACATTTGATCAAGTATGGCGGCTTCATTCGGCTCAGTCAAAGAATCTCATCCGAAGCGCACGTAAAGTCTGGATTCCGGCTGGCATCGCCGCCATGATTATGTTTAGTTTGATACTCAGTCCAGTGGTTAGAGCATCAATAAGTCATTTTATTGAAACCAAGATAATTAAAAATAGTTCTGAGGCTATTGTATATCAAGGTTGGGTTAGCTCAAGAAAATGGGATGCTTCAACTACTTATGTAAGTCTTCAGGATGCTGAGAAGGCAGTGGGGACAAAGCTTCCTTTTCCACAGCGTTTTCTAAGCAGTGAGACTGGTGCGATTAATCGGGAAATAAGTGTTACAACTGAAAAAGGGAACATAGTAGGGTATTACTATTCATTAAGAACAAAGGAGCGTATGTTATCAGTCACGGCTAACTATAAGTCCGAAACCGAACCGCCATTTTACGTGGAATCTACGGAGGACGTTGTAGATAAAGCACTAGATATAAACGGAGTCCCAACCCATCTCATTGCCGTAAAGGAGTTTGACGGTTATTGGATTTATATGAACAATGGTGATTGGAAAATCGTAATTCAAGGGATTTCTCAAGGTACGGATGGCAATCCCTCGGCACCAAGCTTTACAGAAGATGAAGCAATCGACATTGCGCGATCAATCCAATGGTAAGTTCGGTCCTCATAGTTGGTCGGAAATCTTGTCCTAGTTGCTACAACCTATTGGCCAATTTAAAAGGACCATATTCGTTCGATAAAGAAAAAAAGAAAAACCCTTGAATATCAAGGGTTTAAACGTTTTTTTATGGCGCGCCCGATACGATTCGAACGTACGACCTGCAGTTTAGGAAACTGTCGCTCTATCCTGCTGAGCTACGGGCGCGCAACAGAATATATTATAGCACCGGAGCTGCTTGTGGTGCAACTTGTGTTAAGCCACCAAAAATGCAATTGCCAATATTCAGCCTTCATGATATATTGATAACGATTATCAATATCATAAATGAGGTGGAATGATTTTGTTGAGATCAAAGAAGCATTTGTTGCCGCTGGTTGTATTAGTTATTTTTGCAACCCTGCTTGCTGCATGTGGAGGCAACTCTAATACCGGTGCTCAAAACGACGGTGGCGCCACAACCTCCGAGCCAACAGCTGCCGCTACTCCCACGGCTGCCCCTGCGGAAGAGGCCGGTACGCCAGCGGACGCCAGCGAGACCGTTACATTCAAAGCCGCTAACGGCGATATCGAGGTCCCGCGTAATCCGCAGCGCATCGTAGACGGGACTGCATTTTATACAGGGTTTTTCCTGGCTCTTGGTGTTACGCCGGTTGGCGTTCAGGAAGGCGTTCTGAACAGCCCTTATTTGAAAGATAAGCTTGCTGGCGCGCAATCGTTAGGCAATGATCCGACTCCCGAGAACGTACTTGCGCTCAATCCTGATTTGATTGTTCTGTTCAGCGGGACGGAAGGCATCGAGCAGCTGGAGAAAATCGCTCCAGTCGTTACAATCAACTATGGCTCTAAAAATTATAAAGAACAATTGCTCGAATTTGGCAAATTGACAAACAAGGAGGCCGAAGCCCAAGCCTGGATACAGCAGTGGGAAGCCGAAATCAATGAGCTTAAACCAAAGGTTCAAGAAGCCGTAGGCGACAAAACGGTATCCATTCTTAACCCCTACGAAAAAGGGCTTTATGTCTTCGGCCACAATTATGGGCGCGGGGGCGAAATCATCTATAGTGAATTGGGTATGAAAGCACCGGAAGAAGCTCAGAAGAAAGTCATCGACAGCGGAACAGGCTGGGCAGCCATTTCAATGGAGACGCTGCCGCAATACGCCGGCGATATTATCTTTACCTCGCCGTGGTCAGGCGATACCGCCGACCCGAAGGTCGTGTATGAAAATGCGGTGTGGCTTGGACTTCCAGCCGTCAAAGCGGGCAATGTCTTCCAGCTAGATCCTACGGCGGATACATTCAATGATCCCGTCACGATGCAAGCTCAGCTGCAATTCATTGCGGATAGCTTGCTATCTGCGAAGTAATCGAAGAAGGGGCGTTCCAGAAGTCAACGGCGACTTCGGAACGCCCTTTGTTAGTGAGTGATTCCGGTTGCGAAGGCGGTATCTATTTGCTAGTCTCATTTTAAAGGATCTATTTACAAGAAATCGAAAAAGGACGGGTGCGTCATGGGAAAAACAACGATCATCGGAAAACCTGGCCGCATCTGGTTATCTACAAGCAGATTGCTGCGGCATGAGAGCAAAAGCGAGTTGCTTTTACCGCGAACTATGCGCAAGCATGGTATTGTTGCTGTTACGTCAGGAGACGGCGCTTTGACCGTGAATGGCACACTCTATATGGCGGGCAAAGGGGATGTGTTCGTTCTGCCGTCCGGCACATTGGTGGAAGGCAGGGCATCAGCGAGAGAGCCTGTTTCGTATGTTCTTGCGTTATTCGAGGGCGTTCAGCTTCTCAAATCGCAAGAAGGCTGGCGAACGACCGCTCTGGAGCTGCCGGTGAAAGGCAAGCTTTCCAAAGCGATGAGCAGCCGCATGTGCAACATAATGGAGCAATGGATACGCGAGGAAGATGGCGGAGAGCAAAACGGGGACATGCCGATTTCGCTTCAGCGCAAATACAAGCTGCAGCAGTTGCTGGTTCTGCTAATGAAAAATGAACCGGCAGCTTCACCGATATTTGATCCAATCGTTGGCTTTGAAACAGCCTTAGCCTATATGAATAAACAGTATATGAATGAATTGAGGCTGGAAGAGCTGGCGAGTATGGCTGGCCTTAGCATCAATCATTTTATTAGAACCTTCAAATCCCTCATGAACATGACTCCTATAAAATATGTGGAGAAGCTTCGTATGGACAAGGCCAAGCTGCTGCTGCTGGATTCAGGCAAGATTAAGGAAATCGCCCGAAAAGTCGGCTACAACGATGAGCATTACTTCAGCCGGGCTTTCAAAAAGGCGGAGGGCGTCGCCCCAACCCTTTACATTAAGAACAAATGTAATCGGATCGCCACCGTTTATTATGGACTTGATGATTATTTGATGACTCTAGGTCTGCAGCCAGTCGCATCGTTGTCCTATGCCAGACGCGTCTCTTCCCCGAACGTTGCAGCCAGGCAGACATTTACGAATAAAGTCAGATATGAAGGCAATGGCGAGGGGATAAACGAGGACAGGTACGAAAGCAAATACGAGGAAAGAGTATGGCTTGACGGGCTTCAGCCGGAATACGACAAGCTGCTCCAGAGCAAGCCGGATTTGATATTGACCAGCAGCCGACTTGAGAGGGATGAACTTTTGGATGCCATAGCTCCAAGCGTTGTCCTGAATTATTCCAATGACTACAGAGTTACGTTAAAGCATGTTGGCCAATTATTCGGCAAGGAAAAAGAGGCTGGGCAGTGGATTGACCGCTATACGGTCGCGATGGAGGAGATCAAAGATCGAATTAAGGCTGCATGGGGGAGCCAGACCGCTTGTTTTGTGCGGGTGTCCGCCTCATTCTATAGATTATATGGTTCTGCTAATCAGACGGGTTCGCTTCTGCATGATGATTTGGGATTGCGGTTGCCGGCGGACATGTCCGGGCAATCGTGGCTGGACCTCCATCAAAAGGATTGGAGCGGCATTCAGGCCGATCATATCTTTCTTATGACCGACCCTACAGAAGAGGCCGGCAATCGCTTGAAGCTGCTGCAGCAATCGGAAGCGTGGAAGGTTATCCCGGCTGTCAGGGAGGGACGCGTATACGAGGCAGGCGACCTCTTTTTCCGTTCACTGGGACCGTCCGGAAGATTATCTGCCGCCAGGCGTATTGCTTGTCAGCTAAAGCTTACCGATGGTGATATTGTACATCTTGATTGAGCGATATGCTCCATTGAGGTCTTATTCTGCTCCTCATATAATGATAATGATTATTATTACTATCAATAGACAGAGGGGCAGATATAACATGCACATTTTCAGGAACAAAATAACGGGCGGGATCATGCTGACCATTCTTATATTGCTTCTAGCCGCTTGCGGCGGCAAGGGCGAGGCGACAGAACCGGCGCAATCGTCAGCCAGCGAAGAGTCCGCTTCCGCTACGAATGAGGGAGCGGTCGAGCCAGCTAAGCGCACCGTTACCCACCTGCGGGGCACTAGCGAGATACCGGCCAAAATTGAACGGATTGTTGTCCTCTCGGCTGCTTATGTCGACCATCTTTTAGCTATTGGGGAGAAGCCGGTAGGCGTTAACGTCGAGGTTCGTTACGGCGGCGACTACTTGCCTTATTTGGCTGATCAGCTTCAAGGCGTGAGCTTGGTAGGGTCGGCGGACAGCCCTAATCTGGAGGCGATTCTGGAGCTGGAGCCCGATGTCATTTTAATAGAGAGCCGCACGGCGGAGTCGAGCTATTCGGAGCTTAACAAAATTGCTCCAACCATTGTGCTGGGAACGGAATGGCTCGATTATCTCGATTATGCAAAGGAATGGACCAACGACTTGCTGACCATTGCCGGAATGTATGATAAAACAGAGGAGGCGGAGCGCGTCATAAGCGAGCTTCAGGCCAGGGTAGCCGATGTTAGAGCGAAGGTTGGCGAGCTGTCCGACAAAAAGCTGGCGTATTTGCGGATCAGGAAGGACATGATTCAAATCTATGCGCAGCAGGGCCATCCAACCAATGTTTTCCTGTACCAGGAGCTGGGCTTTGAGCCCGCTGATTTAACGCCCAAGGAACAACGGGAGGACCTCTCAATGGAAACCTTGCCGCAGCTTGGAGCAGAGCGGCTGGTGCTGGAGGTTGATCCAAACGGCAGCGAGTTCAGGGACAATATGAAGGAGTCGGCGTTATGGAACGGCTTGCCGGCTGTTCAGAATGGCAATGTATACGAGACGGATTCCTTCTGGCTCTTCAAGGGCTGGGGCGTCATCGGCCGCGGGGAAATTTTGGATGAAGTGCTTGGAATGATTCAATAGATGGCAGAGCCTATATTTCTGAATCAGGGGGAGGCCGCGGCCTCTCTTAGCCATTATTTTGCTATTACGCTATATAATGAGACGCAGCCTAACCCATCCTTTTCATATACTGCCGTAGACCTGATTACTGAAAGCTCGCTGGCTCATATAGTGGAGCAGCAGGCTGCCGCTTTGGGTCAGCCCGGACTTCGTGTGACGGGCACCTTGTTTGCCAAACGATATTCCGTATGGGTGAGAGGGGCGCTTGCCGCATGGAGTCTGTTCGACAGTCCGCTTGACTTGGATCATGGCAGCGTCGGACTTGCTTTGATGGATCAGGGAATTATGCATTATTCAGCGAAGCCCGCGTTCCCGGAACAAACGGAGTTTGGAGAACGGGAGCGTACGTCAAGGACACAACAATATATGCGTTCGCTTGAAGAGCATTTAATTCCGGTTGTGCGGGCCGTATCGTCGTACACAGGGGCTAATGAAAAGGTTATGTGGTCGATCATCGGTCATAACGTTTTTAGCTTATACGCTAGTTTGGGTTCACTTTCGGAATTTCGGCTGAGCCCGGAAAGACTTGCAATCTCTCAGAAGGATTGGAGAACGCTTGCTTCGTCTGCAGCATTTTTGGAATCTGCCCGATATCCCCTTTTTCAGCATCCCCGCTGGCAGGGTCCTCCTGTATATGTAAGAAAGCATTGCTGCCTTGCGCACAAGCTCGATTCGCATGGTTATTGCGGCTCCTGTCCGAAGCTTACAAGCGAGGAGCGTTTGAATTTGTTTATTTCCAGCAAAAAAGCCAGTGACTGATTATGATGAGCTCTGGCTTTTTCTCCATAAGCATTTCACTATAAAGCGGCAAAATGACACGAACAATCCGGCAGACTTTTAATCAGAAAAGTCTGTTTTTTGCTGCCGTTTTTCTATGGGCTAGAAAATAAAGCGATTTCAACCTTCCCATAAATGATATAACATAGTATACTAAACCATAGTGACTACTATCATTATTAATGAACTAATGTAATGATGAAGTATTGTAAAGATAAATGAATGAACAATGAATGAAAAATAGACGCTGAAGGTGAGCTGTATGGAAGACATAAAATCGTTGAAGCCGCGGTATGAGCAGATGTACCTGATGCTGCGCAACAAAATTCAAGCAGGTGAATATGCGGTTGGCGACCGCATTCCTTCCGAAAAGGAGCTGATGGAGGAGTTTTCGGTCAGCCGAATTACCTCCAAAAAGGCTCTCGATATGCTTGTGCAGGACGGCTATATTATGAGACAGCCAGGCCGCGGCTCCTTTGTCATCCAGCATAGCTCCGGGACGGTGGAGGAACCGGCCAGGCTGCAGGATAACAAGCCGTCCGGCGAAGAGTCTGTACAGAGGAAGCAAATTGTGCTGGGCCTCATTATGGAGGATTTTAGCGACAGCTATGGCAAGGAGATGCTCGCGGAGATGGAGCGTACGGCACAGGAGCTGGGCGTGTACCTGCTGCTGCGTATTTCATTTTGCCAGCCGGAGGTTGAAGAACAGGCTATTATGATGCTGCGGGAATATGGCGTTGACGGGCTTATCATCTACCCGACGCGCGGGCAAAATTTCAGCACCGAAATTTTAAAGCTGGTCATCGACAAATTTCCGCATGTGCTTGTAGACCGTTACATGAAATGGACGGATACAACGGCAATTAGCTCGGACAATGTATCGGCGACCCGCATGGGCGTACAGCATCTGTTTCAGGGCGGGCACCGCCATATTGGCCTTCTGGCGTCCCGCGTAACGGATAATGTGGCGATTGAGGAGCGTATTGAAGGGTTTGTACAGGCGCATGCGGAAGGCGGCATTTTGCTGGACAGATCGTCTTGGCTGACGGATATGAATTGGACCGGAACCGGCTCCCCGGACGACCAAATTCAGAAAAATGTCAAAATGATTCAAGCCATGCTTCGCGAGCATCCCCGTATTACAGCCCTGTTTGCTATGGAGTACGAGCTGGCTCTGATTGCCAAGGAGGCAGTGGAGGGATTGGGCATGCATATTCCGAGCCAAATCTCTATCATTTGCTTTGACAGTCCCCCCAGCACATCGGCGTTGTATTCCTTCACTCATCTGCGGCAAAACCAGAAGGAAATCGGACAGTTGGCTGTTCATAACGTGCTGAAGCTGATCGAGGGCGCGCCGCTCCCGAGCAAAATTTCGCTTGATGTAGAGCTTGTTATCGGGAAATCGACAGGCCCTGCGCCAAAGCAGGCTTAATAAGCTCTCTCCAACGGCTAACATAATCCAAAAAATTCTAAATCCCCCTCTTAACATAGAGCGGGGATTTTTTGTGCATAATAGGGCATATGAATTTCATAAAGATAATATAACATAACATATTGACTTATTGAATAAGGTATATTAATATCTAAATCAACACCATGAAAGCGGTTAATTGAAAGGGATGTGTTGCATGTCTATTGAAACAGGAGCGCTGCCCGTATCCGTGCAAGGCCTGATTCGGGAAGTAGAGGAAAAGCTGACTGGCCGGCCGAAGTTGGCCCGCATGTTTGGCAAATGTTATGCAAATACGTTAACAACTACGCTGAAGCGGCAAGCAGACGGCTCTGTATTTGTCATTACAGGCGATATTCCGGCCATGTGGCTTCGGGATTCTGCAGCTCAGGTTCGGCCATATCTGATTTTGGCGAAGGAAGATCAAGAGCTCGCGGCTATGATTGAAGGCGTTGTCAAAAAGCAGATTCAATATATTTTGCATGACCCTTACGCTAACGCATTTAATGAGACGGCTGACGGCAGGGGCCACCAGAGCGATGATACTGTCATGACGCCTTGGATTTGGGAACGCAAATATGAAATCGACTCCCTTTGTTACCCGATCCAGCTCGCTTACCTGCTATGGAATACAACAGGCGTAACCAGCCACCTGGATGAAAATTTCCGCAAAGCCTGCTACAGTATCCTGGAGCTATGGAGAACGGAGCAGAATCACGATGAGAAATCGTCCTACCGCTTCCAGCGGTTTGATTGCCCGGCATCCGATACGCTGCCTAACGAGGGTAAAGGAACGCCAAGCGCGCCAACAGGCATGACCTGGTCGGGCTTCCGTCCTAGCGATGACGCTTGCGAATACGGGTACCTCATTCCATCCAATCTGTTTGCAATTGTTATTCTTGACTATATGGCAACAATAGCGGTAGAAATCCTGAAGGACGAAGAGCTGGCCAAGCAAGCTGCTTCTCTGCGATCCGATATCCAAACGGGCACTATCAAGCACGCAACAATCGAACATCCGAAGCATGGCACGATGTATGCTTACGAGACAGATGGCCTGGGCGGCTATAATCTGATGGATGACGCCAACGTGCCTAGTCTTTTGTCCCTGCCTTATCTGGGCTGCTGCGATATTAACGATCCGGTATACCTCAATACGAGAAAATTTGTGCTAAGCGAGGAAAATCCCTATTACTACAGCGGAACGGCAGCTAAAGGAATTGGCAGCCCGCATACGCCTGAAGGCTACATCTGGCATATTTCGCTCGCTATGCAAGCGCTGACTTCTCAGAATAAGGAAGAAATCGAGCATCTGCTGAATGTGCTGGAAAGCACGGATGCAGGCACCGACTTCCTTCATGAGGGCTTCCATAAGGACAACCCTGCGGAATATACCCGCGAATGGTTTTCTTGGGCAAACTCTCTGTTCAGCGAATTGATCCTGACCTACCTTGGTTATTCGGTTCCATCGAGCATGAACGCTCGTTAAGATAGGAACACCGTCAAGTCAAAAAACAACAGACAGTCAGAAGGGGAGACATTAGGATGACAATCAGAAAAACAGTTTTGGCGGGATCACTGGCGGCAGTAACATTGTTTGCGGCAGCTTGCTCTAACAACACTGGCAGCTCCAACGCCGGCACCTCCGGCGAAAACGGAAACGGTTCATCCGCAGGCGCAACAAAAACCATTACAGTTGCTTACGGCAAATGGAATGAAACGGACAACTGGGGCAAATGGCTGACTAGCGTCAAGGAAGAGTTTGAAAATGCAAATCCTGGCGTCAAGGTTGAATTGAACGCTATTGAAGGCTCGCAATATGCGACAAAAATTCCGCTCCTGATGATGGATGAAAAAACAGCGCCGGAAGTTTTGGCCGAAGATTCCTTCATGATCAACGCGGACAGCGAAGCCGGCTACCTTGAGCCGCTGGCTGTAGATACATGGGATGACTGGAGCAACTTCAACGAAGGCATCAAAGCAGCCGTAACGGGTACGGACGGCAAAATTTACGGCGTACCATTCTCCACTGACGTTCGCGGGCTTTATTATAACAAGGTGCTGTTCGAGCAAGCCGGACTTCCTGTGCCATGGGAACCCAAAACATGGGATGATATCCTGACGGCTTCACGCACGATCAAAGCTCAGCTGCCCGATGTCATTCCGTTCTGGATGAATTCCAGCAAAGCGGGACAAGAGGCTACTACGATGCAAACGCTGCAAATGCTGCTGTACGGCACGGACGACACAATGTTTGAAGACGGCAAATGGGTGACGGAAAGCCCAGGCCTGTTGAGCTCTCTTGAATTCATTAACACGATCTACTCCGAGGGCATGGGCCCTAAGCTTTCGCAAGTTATGACCGCTCAAGCCGGTCAAATTCTTGAAACCGATCTGATGCCGAACAACAAGGTTGCTATTGCGCTGAACGGCAACTGGCTGACGGGCAACTGGGCGCCTACAGGCGGCAAGCCATGGCCGGAAGCATTGGATGTCTACGGCTTTGCGAAGATGCCGACTCAGAATGGACAAGGACAAGGCTTCACATCGATGTCCGGCGGCTGGACGCTGAGCGTTGGCGCTAAATCCGCCGAGAAGGAACTGGGCTTCAAGTTTATTCAGCTGGCAACCAGCAAAGAGCATAACAAAGAATTCGCCATGCTGGACGGCGCTTTGACTCCTCGTACCGATGTTGCGGCAGACACGGAGTATACCGGTCAACCGGGCACGCTGTACGGCGTAGCCGCTGAATTTATTACCTATACTCATGTTCGTCCAACAAACTCCGATTACCCGGCGGTTTCTACAGCCGTTCAGGAAATGGTGGAGAAAGTAGCGAGCGCTTCGCTTAAGCCTGAAGCTGCTATGAAGGATTATGCAAAAAGCGTAGAAAGAAAAGTTGGCGCAGAGAAAGTAATGGCGAAGTAATACAGCCTTTATCGCCAAACTAATTCTTATGTGGTAACAAGATCGGGAGGCCGATTGTTGCTCGCAGCAATCGGCTTGCCTGTTTAATTCACATCAGGAGGGTGCCAGATGGGAGACACCAACAACCGATCTTCCAAGCGGAAGCGGAATGGGAATCGCAGCGAGCAGTGGAGGGCGGCGCTCTTTTTATCGCCTACCTGGGTTTTGCTTTTGCTCTTTTTCTTTATACCAGGAGCTTTAACCTTTTATTTAGCGTTTACGAACATGGCTTTAACCGGGGCTGCGGCCGCCAATACCGAGTTTGTAGGTTTTCAAAATTTTACGTACATGTTCCAGGACGAAACGTTCCGTATTTCGGTGTGGAATACGATTGTATTCCTGATTTTTTCTGCTGTCGTTGGACAGCAGGTATTGGGCTTCCTCATTGCGTTTCTAATGAATGGCCGTAATCAGACCTTCCGCAGCATCATCGGCTCCATTGTTATTTCGGGCTGGGTTGCTCCCGAGGTCGTTACCGCCTTTGTGTGGTTTGCGTTTTTGAATGATACCGGCACGGTCAATGCTATCATTGAAAGCATTGGTTTTAAGCCGATAACATGGTTATATACCTTTCCGATGGTCGCTGTCATTATCGCCAATATCTGGCGGGGAACCGCCTTTTCCATGATGGTGTTCCAGACGGCGCTTAGCGATGTTCCCAAAGAAGTAGAGGAAGCGGCCATGATTGACGGAGCCTCTCCTTGGCAGAGACTTGTTCGCATCACGATTCCGATGATTATGAGCTCGGTTGTGACCAACATGGTTTTAATTACACTTCAGACGCTTGGTTCGTTCACCTTGATTTTTGCGCTGACGGGCGGCGGTCCGGGCAACTCCACAGAAACCTTGCCGCTGTACATGTACCATCAGGCCTTCGTCAACTACCAGCTTGGCTACGGAACGGCGATTTCGCTTATCCTGCTCCTGATCGGCATTATTGCCAGCCTGCTGTACATGAAGCTACTCAAAGTGAAGCTGTAGCTTCCGCATAGAACAACTAGGCAATTCGCGAAAACTTAAGGAGGATGCAACTATGAGCAGCGTCAAACGCAAGCGCCCCCTGTTTAACCGCTATATGGCGAATCGGGCGTTACCCTATATCGTTTTAAGCATCATTGGCGTGTTGTTCCTGCTGCCGCTGCTGTGGCTGGTGCTGGCTTCGTTCGATGCCAACGCTACCTTGCTGCTGAAGCTGCCGGAGCAGGCCACCCTTGAAAATTATACAGCCACCATTACAAGCGCCGACAATCAGCGCTCCTTCGTTAACGGCCTGATTCTGGCGCTGGGACAAGCTTTGCTGGTTGTGGTTACGGCTGGCCTGGCTTCCTATCCGCTGTCCCGGTACCAGCTGCGCTACAAAAAAATGTTTATGTACATTATCCTGTTTGCGACGGGTTTGCCGATAACGGCGGTTATGGTTCCCGTTTATCAATTTTTTCTTTATTTCAAAATCCAGAATTCCCTGTTCTTCACCATCCTGTTCCTTGCGGCGTCCGCTTTGCCGTATTCCATCTGGATGATGAAAAACTTTATGGATTCCGTTCCCGTTGAGCTGGAGGAAGCGGCATGGGTCGATGGCGCTTCAATCTGGACTACGCTGCGTCTGGTTATTACGCCGCTGATGCTGCCGGGTATTTTTACAGTTGGCATCTATGCCTTCTCCGGAAGCTGGGGCAACTTCCTGGTACCGTTCATTTTGCTGCAAAGTCCCGAGAAGCTGCCTGCGGCGGTTACGATTTATCAATACTTCGGTCAAAACGGCATCGTGCAATACGGCAAGCTTGCCGCGTTTTCCATTCTTTACACTATGCCTGCCGTTGTTCTGTACATTATCGGCCAACGCTTTATGTCTCAAGGCTTCAGCTTCGGCGGCGCCAATAAGGGGTAAGCCAATATTGATAATGAAAGAAGCTTCCACACCTCTAAGCGAGGTTTTGGAAGCTTCTTTGTTTCCATATGCGCCTGCCGCTAAACGCAGCTGCTTATCCTCGGGAGTCCACGATCGAGGTTTTTTCGGCGCTAATTGGCGGTATTGCAGCCAGGCGAAAATAAGAGTCACCCATAAGAAGCCTTGAGAGCCGGCAGAGTACAGCGAACCCAAATAGTTGATCATTTTGTCGACCGGATCACTTGGGGAAGCAAAAGCATCCAAAAACAACACGGCAGTCATGGCGATGGCCAGCGAAATAAATACGATTTTAAGCGTGTCTAGATATGGCACGAATAAGGAAGGACCAATAAAGTATCTCTTTTGCCCCCGATATTTGGATGCCAGCATATCAGGGTGTCCCAGCTCCAGAAGCACACTTTCGATATCGCTCTTCGAGACCGCCCCTCCTTGCGACCGTTCCTCCAGCATATCCGCAATCAAGCTATTGAGCTCTCTCTGAATATCCGCCCGCTGTTTGTTGTTATTTGCGCAAAGCAAAACCCCCCCAATAAATGGGGGGCGATTTTGACAAAGCTCTTATTCGATGCTGTTACCGGAAAAAAGGGAATGCACCGTTTGTCTGCCGGACAATGTGATGGCTTTTTCGACCAGTACCTGCATAGCATCAATACTAACCTCTGAAGCGGCAGAGCCCAGCTTGATGCAGGAAAGCTCTGTGCAGGCCAGGATGATACACCGGCAATTCTGCTCTGCAACCAGCTCTTGGATAAGCTCCTCCAGCTCATCCGGTGAAAAATCCATATTGCTTTTGACATTCGTGTAAATGATCTTCATCGCTTGAGCCTGCTGGCGTTCATCCGGCATGTGGAGGTGAAGGCCGTATTGCTCGCATACCTGCTTGTAAATGCCGCTTTTGATCGTTCCGTTAGTGGCCAATATGCCTACCTTGCTTCCTTCGCCAAAGCGCTCATGCACCAGCTTGACGGTTTCCTCGACCATATGAATGATCGGGATGGGCGTCATCTCCTGCATTTGCTTATAGAAATAATGGGAGGTATTGCAGGGGATGGCGATATGGGACACTCCCGCATGCTCCAGCAGCTTGAAATCCCGAGATATAGCCTCCAGAAACTGCTCCTCCCGCCCTTCCAAAATAACGGAGGTACGGTCCGGCAAGCTGGCATGATTGGAAATGACCATATCCACATGGTCCTGATCCCGCTCTGCTACCGTATTTTCCAGCATCATATCGAAAAAAACGGCCGTAGCCTTGGGGCCCATGCCCCCGATAACGCCCAGGCTTGTCTGGTTCATCATTCAACCTTCTTTGCAGTAATAAATAAAATAATTGCCTGTCCGTAAAGGCCATACTGGCGGGCTTACGGCTCCACAATCAGTGCATGGCTGCCCATTAATTCATAGCTTTTGAAGAAGGCATCCGCCGAATAGGTTACCTGTCCTACCAGCGGGTTCATCACATGCAGCGTTCCGCTATCGGCATCGTAGCCGTTAAGGACAACAACGTGCAGATTGATTGGAGCATTGAATAGCTCGCCCGTGTCATGGAAACGCCAGGAATATCCGATTTTCGGGGCCGACAAATCAAGCGTTGTCCATGCGACTACCGGTATGCCCTGCATCAGCTTTTCCACTATCTCTTCACGGGTGCTGCCCGTCATGTCCGTTGCCGTATGGCTGCCCCCATTATCGGCGATGTAAGACTCCGCAGCAGCAATGATAGGCGGCGCAAAGCTGAAAAATCCGCCGGGCTGCAAGCGGGGATCGCCGGCATAAGCCTTGTCGGGATTCGCGCCATACAGCTTGCCGTCCTTTCGGGTCCAGCCTTCCTTGGGCAAATAGTTATCCGCCATATCCAGCTTATCTGCCGTGTAGCCGTAATAATTCAAGACGGCGGTTAATGAGGTAATTTCACATCCGTTCGGCAGCTCCGGCTTTTGCATAATGACCGGTATGTCCATATATACCTTGGAGATGGTTACGGTTCCGTCTTCGGCGCGGCTTATCTCCTTGACGTGCTCCTTCAACGAGAGGGACATTTCGGCCTTTTGGGTGGGGGCTTCAATCGTTACAGGAATTTCGTTGCCATCCAGGCTATACGCGCTTGCGGCTCCGGTCAAGCTGATCACGTAAGAATCGCCGTAATTCAGCAGGCCTGACTTTGCAGTGCCATCCGCGCCAGTCACTATTTTTTCCTGAGCTTCAACTGCTCCAAGGCTTGTCAGGCTAACCTCGGCGCCAACCACCGGAAGTCCGGTCGCCTCCTCCATTACCGAAACGATAACGGTCCCTTGCTTTGGTTTTGGCGTTGGCGTAGGAGCGGGGGATTGATTAGCGGCAATACCGTTCGTACCGCTCGTATGAGTTTCGGAAAGGAAGGTTTCCTGTTCTTCTGTATCCATTAAACGAATAACGATGATGCCGGCCAGCACGATCAACAGCAGCGCTATGATGACTTGAAGGATTCGACCACGCTGATTTCTTCTGTTTTTCTTCATTCAAAAAACCTCTTGTACCAAATCAGGAAAACATAAACCGTCCATATATATCTTGCGTAGTTGGCTTCTCCTGAATAATGCTTCTCCAGATACGCCACAAGCTTCTCGCGGTGGAAGAAGATGCCGGCCGTTTCGGATTGAAACAGCTCCTTGACGATGCCATAATATTTTTCCTCGCGCAGCCAATGCCGAATCGGGACGGGAAAGCCGACCTTTTCGCGGTTGGCCCATTCCTCCGGCAGCACCTCTTTGGCGGCAGTGCGAAGCGCGTATTTCGTATTTTCGGGATGGATGCGAAGCGGCGTTGGCACTTGTCCGGCCAGCTCCATGACCACCTTGTCCAGAAAAGGCACGCGTAGCTCAAGGGAATGGGCGAGGCTCATTTTGTCCGCTTTGAGCAAAATATCGCCCGGCAGCCATAGCTTCATGTCCAGGTATTGCATTTTGGTTACGTCGTCCTTGCCCTGGATGTTGGCGTACACCTTTTCTGTAATGCTGGAGACGGAGGGGCCGCCCCGGTAATCCGGCTGAAGCACGCTTAGCGCATCGGCTTCCTCAAACACCTTCGCTTGTCCGATAAAACGCTCCTCTACCTTTTGCCCGCCCTTCACCAGGAAAGCCGAAATCCGGTTTCGCGGCAGCCCCTTGGCGATGTTTGAAGCGGCACGGCGGAGGCCGAAGGGCAAGCGGGCATATTTCTTCATCGCTGGCGTGGAGTCGTACCAGGCGTAGCCGCCGAATATTTCGTCCGCCCCTTCGCCGGAAAGCACCACGGTCACGTGCTTGCTTGCCAGCTCTGCAAGGAAATACAACGGGACGGAGGAGGGATTGGATTGCGGCTCGTCCATATGGTATTGAATGATGGGCAGCTTCTCGAAGCATTCGTCGGCGCTGATCATTTTGCGATGATTTTCGATGCCGAGTATATCCGACAGCTCGTGAGCGAGATTGGTTTCGTTAAACATGCCTTCATGGTCCTTAAAGCCGACCGAAAAGGTTTTGTTAGGCTTCAATAGAGCCGTAATATAACTGGAGTCAATGCCGCCCGAAAGAAAGGAGCCGACCTTGACATCGCTGATCTGATGATAGTTGACAGATTCCGTCATCGTTGCCTTGATTTTTTCGACGTAATCCTTGAGAGTACCGTCCTTGGCGTCAAATGCGGCATCCCAATATTGATGCGTTTCCAGCCGTCCATTCTTGTAAATCATATAATGGCCCGGACGCAGCTTGAACACGCCCTTGAAAAACGTCTCATCCAGCACGGAATATTGAAAGGTCAGGTACGGCTTCAGCGCGTCCTTGTTCAGCTCCTTGACAAAAGCGGGCTGCTTGAGGAACGACTTGATTTCGGAGCCGAACAGCAGGCTTCCGTCCGTTGTGTGCTGGCTGTAATAAAGCGGCTTGATGCCGAAATGGTCGCGGGCCAGAAACAAGGTGCCGCTGTTGCGGTCCCAGATAACAAACGCAAACATGCCGCGCAGCTTTTTCAGAATATCGGTGCCGTATTCCTCGTAGCCATGCAAGATGACCTCGCTGTCGGTATGACTGGTGAAGTGGTGGCCCTTGTCCAGCAGCTCCTGCCGAAGACTTTGATAATTATAGATTTCGCCGTTAAAAATAAGAATGCAGCTCTTGTCCTCATTGTACATGGGCTGGCTGCCTTCCGGGGATAAGTCGATGATCTGGAGACGCCGAAATCCGAGCGTAACCGATTCATCTGAATAAACGCCCCCGCTGTCGGGGCCGCGATGCACGATGGTATCCATCATGTCTTGAATGATGGCATGTTTGTCCGCCTCCAGGCGGCTGTCTGCAAATCCAGTAAATCCACACATAATGAAGTTGCCATTCCTTTGCTCAGATTTAAAAGCGGGAGGGGCGGCGCATCAAGCCTTGCCGCTGATCCACTCCTGCACAATCTCCGCTTCATTAAACGGAATTTCGGTCTTCCCAATCACCTGGGTTGTTTCATGCCCTTTGCCGGCAATCAGAATGACATCGTCCTTGCGGCTGATGTCGATGGCATGGCGAATGGCTTCCTTGCGGTCCACGATGCCGATATATTGACCGCCTTCGGCAGCTACAACTGCGGATACCTCCGCTATGATGGCATCGGGATCCTGATTTTTCGGATTATCGGAGGTGACAATGCTAAGGTCGGCGTATTGCGCTGCTACTTTGCCCATCGCGCTCCGTTTGGGACTGCCCAGCTCTCCGGGCGCTGCATAAACGCCGAATACCAGAATCAGCCGTCCTTTCGTAAACGGCTTTAAAGTCGTGAGCGCTTTTTCCAATCCATCCTCGGTATGCGCAAAATCGACAACGACCTTACGGTCTTCGTCCTGGTAGACGACCTCCAGCCGTCCTTTAATGCTGGAGACGGCGCGGATGCCTTTGGCGATATGGCTAGGGTGAATGCCAGCCGCATAGGCGCAGGCTACAGCGGCAAGACTGTTGTAAACGTAGATCAGCCCAGGCAGCTTGACGCTGATATCAATGCTGCCTTCAGGCGTATGGGCGATATAAAAGGTATGATCGGCCTCCAGCCGGATATCCGTGGCGTAAACCTCAGCCGTCGCCTCGATGCCATAGGTGACCAGCCGGGCTTCCCTGTCCTTCAGGCGCTCAGCGAGCTTGACCCCATATTCATCGTCCAGATTGATGACGTTTGCTTCCGTGGTCATGTCGAATAACATGGCCTTTGCTTCAAAATAGTCCTCCATCGTGCGGTGAAGCTCCAGATGATCAGGAGTCAGGTTGGTAAAGACGCCAATGCGGAAATTGGTGGCTGCAGCACGATGCAGACTGAGAGCGTGAGAGGACACTTCCATCACGCAGGAGGTTACTCCCGACTCCTTCATGTCCGCGAACATATGCTGCAGATGCAGCGATTCCGGAGTTGTCGGCGTCGTTGAACGAGTCGCCAGCGCCCGTCCGCCGGCCAAAGCTCCGATGGTGCCGATAACGCCCATCGTCTGCCCGGATTCCTCCAGAATCGATTTAATAAAATAGGCCGAGGAGGTTTTTCCGTTTGTGCCCGTTACGCCAATAACCTGTAGCTGATCCGAGGGATTGCCGTAGAAGGCTGCCGCGAGGCGGGCCATAGCTGCGCGAGTATCCTCGACCTTTAATACGGTAACGGGGCCTTCCACCGTTACATCGCGCTCAACAAGGATAGCCGCAGCGCCAAGCTCAACGGCTTTGGCGGTGAAATCGTGGCCGTCAACCGTAAAGCCGGCAATGGCAATAAACAGGCTGCCCGGCTCAACTTCGCGCGAGTCGAAAGCAATGCCCGTAACGGGAATGTCGATACTGCCTGCCAGCAGCGTATAAGGAATATCCTTAAATAAGGAACTCAGCAGCATGCCATCAGCCCCTTCATATTTATTCTGAATGCAATGCGAAAGAAGGTCCGTTGCAGAATCCTTCATCTAATTGTTTTGTTATTTAATAAGGCTTGTATAAAGACAGATGCTTGACGGATGGGCGATTCTGCCCCATACAGCATCATGAAGTCATTTTACTTCATGTCTTCTTATATTACAATTGCGCGCCGTCATACATGACGAGGGACAAGGAGTCTTCAGGGCCAATAGTCCTATAAAAATCGACAATATCCTTATTTTGTCGAAAAATGCCTGAAATTTGGTGGAGGTTGTCGACAGATTTTTACAAAAACTTTTTGGCGCAAAGAGTATAATGGTACTATTCCACACCACGACGAGATAAGGAGCGTGCCTTTAAGCGAACATGGATAAAAACTACTTACTTGCACAGCTGCAATCGCTTAGGCACAAGCTTCACGAAATCGCCGAGGCGAGAGGCAGTCTGACGGACCCTGCCGTGCTCGCTATCAGTGAGGAGGCTGATCAGTTGATTGTTGCCCTGCAGCATATTCAACGCAGCGAAATCCAATTGCCAGGCAAAACCGAAAGCAAACAATAAAATAAATTATCGATTCCTTAGCCGTCGAAAAAATTGAGTGAGCAGCATCGCGCACTGAGACTGCAGGACGTCGCTTGTGAGCTCCGTTTCGTGGTTGAAACGGGGCTCTTGCAGCAGGTTCATAAGCGTTCCGGCGCAGCCGGCCTTGGGATCCGTTGTTCCATACACCACTCGCTTGACGCGCGATTGAACGATTGCGCCCGCACACATGGGACAAGGCTCCAGCGTGACATATAAAGTGCAGTCGAGCAGACGCCAGGCGCCAATGGCCTCGCAAGCCTGCCGGATGGCTACCATTTCCGCATGGGCTGTAGGGTCATGGGTCGTTTCTCGTAAGTTATGGCCTCTGCCGATAATTTGTCCATCACGAACAATGACAGCTCCGATTGGCACCTCACCGATGGCTTCGGCCTTGCGCGCTTCCGCGATTGCTTCCAGCATCCAATCTTGATCTTCTTGTTCTCTTCTCATGACATCTAGGCTCCATTCACTTCAAAATCAAGGTTTGTACAACGAACAAAAGTTCCGATGTTAACAGGCGGTGGATAATTCTGTGGATAACGCGGAAGTTATCCACATATCCATCCACAAAAAATCCACTGTTGTGTATAACCCCTGTTGATGATGTTAATAGACTGTGCATAGGTTAGGAGATATGCAACTATTGAATCATCTTGGCAAAAGGATGTGTCGTTCATTGTCGATAAAGTCGAAACTGTCAATCGTTATTACTCTCATGCTGGTTTCCGTCTTATTGCTCTACCATCTTTTGAGCGAATACTCCATGGTTCAGGGAGTTCGAAATATACTGCTTGAATCCATGAAGAGCATTTCCGTGCAGTTAATGGATAGTATAGCCGAATATGAGAAGCCGGGAGCTGACGATCAACCTGCGGGTTCCGAACATCCGGAAAAAATGATTGCGATACTTCAGAAGTTTCATCCAGCCATAGTGGCGGTTTCGGTATATGACCGGGAAACGGGACAGCTGCGATACGGAAGTGAAAGCCGTCATTTAAATGCTATCAACGTTGGGCGCATTCCGCAAGCCGATTCCAGCCATCCCTTTCGCCTGATGGAAGCGAAGGATGACGATAAGCGGCTTTACATGACCCTTTACGAACCCAATGACGGGTCCTCCTATGACATTGCCATTGTGTACGACCAGTCCATCATCAAATCCATTGTATCGGTAAAGCGCGACTACACCTTGCTGTACTCCGTTTTTTTTATGATCGCGGCTATTGTCCTGGTATATTGGCTCGTTGGCGTTATGATGCGGCCGTTAAAGGATATTTTGTGGAAGGTGAATGAAGTGTCGTCTGTCCGCTTTCAAAAGCCGATTCAGATTCGGGGAAAGGATGAATTCGGATTGCTTGCGCTCAAAATCAATGCCATGTCTCAGAATTTGAGCATTTATATGAACAAGCTGCGGCGTGCATTTGAGGAAAATCGCAATATGAAGGAGTATCTGGAATCCTTTATCAACAATTCCAACGATGCCATTCATCTGATGGATGTGGACGGGAAGGTGATTCAGGTGAACCGTGCATTCGAGCAGCTATTCGGTTACGAGCAATCCGTTGTGTTAGGTACGGTACATCCTACCATTCCGGAGTCCAAAATCAAGGAAATTCGCCATATGCTTGAGCAATTGAAAAAAGGAAAAAAACTGCCCGCCCACGAAACGGTTCGCGAGACACTGGGGGGAGAGATGATCCCGGTCAGCGTTACCTTATCCCCGATACGGGAGACCGACGGGAGAATTACAGGATTTGCAAGCATTTGCCGGGACATGCGAACTCGCAATCGGATGGAGGAGCTGCTTCGCCGTTCGGAGAAGCTGACCACGGTTGGCCAGCTGGCGGCAGGCGTGGCGCATGAAATACGAAACCCGCTCACAACGCTGCGGGGGTTTCTGCAATTGCAGCAGCAGAGCGGCAGTCTCAATCAATCTCATGTAAAGCTGATGCTCTCGGAGCTTGACCGGATTAATCTGATTGTGGGGGAATTTCTGATTTTGGCCAAGCCCCAGGCAACGAAGTTTGTAGCGAAGGATGTCAGGAACGTGCTGCAGGATGTGCTGGTTTTTCTGGACAGCGAAGCGCATCTGCATAATATCGTTTTTCGCCAAGTGTTTACAGAGGAGGACTGCTCCATCTCCTGCGAGGAAAATCAGCTAAAGCAGGTGTTTATCAATTTACTCAAAAACGCAATCGAGGCTATGCCCGGCGGCGGGGTAGTCCATATTTCCGTTCAGCGAAAGGGCGGAAGCGTAGCGATCAGCATTACCGATGAGGGTATCGGGATACCGGAGGATATGATCTCCAAAATCGGCGATCCCTTTTTCACCGCCAAGGAAACGGGAACAGGTCTTGGCATTATGGTGAGCCAACGTATCATTAATAGCCACCAGGGCACGATGGATATCCAGAGCCAGGTAAATATCGGCACCTCCGTAAAAGTAACGCTGCCTGCCTTAAGGGATGCGGTGGCCGGGTAAAAGGGATTGTTGCACAAATTCCTTTCCTGGTGTAGGATACGCTTGAACGGGGTGAAGCAGCTGTGAGAATTAATAAGTTTATTAGTGAAACGGGCTTTTGCTCAAGACGCGAAGCGGACAAGCTGATTGAAGGCCGCAAAGTAACCATTAACGGGATTATAGCCGAACTGGGCAGCCAGGCTGAGCCCGGCGACGATGTGAGGGTAAACGGCCGCCGCATCGGAGAACGCAAGCGCCCGGTCTATATTGCACTAAACAAGCCGGTTGGCATAACCAGCACAACCGAGCTACATATTAAAGGCAATATTGTTGATTTTGTTGGACACAAGGAGCGTATTTTCCCTATTGGGAGACTGGATAAGGATTCCGAGGGCCTTATTCTGATGACGAATGACGGTGACGTGGTTAATCCGATCTTGCGCTCTGAAGGCAAACACGAAAAAGAATACATCGTGACGGTAGACCGGCCAGTGACCGATTCATTCCTGAAGGGCATGGGCAGCGGAGTTCGTATTTTGGGCAGCATGACATTGCCTTGCAAGGTGACCCGAATCGGGGAGCGGATGTTTCGTATAGTGCTGACCGAGGGTAAAAACCGTCAAATTCGCCGCATGTGCGAAGCGTTTGGTTACCATGTCCGGCATTTGAAGCGGATTCGCATTATGAACATTATGCTGGGAGACCTGCCGCGCGGCAAGTGGCGCGATTTGACGGAGGACGAACGTCTGGAGCTGTTCGACCTGCTTCATTACAACCCAAGATAGATATAGTACAAAACAGAGAGCCGGCGGCAACTCCCTGTTCAGGGAGATTGCCGCCGGCTCTCTGTTGTTGTGACTAAATTCCGGTCAAGCCTTGGCCTATTTCGAAGCCTTTAAGGTTTGTACATTGCGGCTATCGATGTACGTATGGAGAATGGAAACCTCGACGCGGCGGTTTTTTGCCTTGTTTTCGACGGTATCATTTTCCGCTACGGGATGATATTCGCCATAACCGATCGCACTAAAGCGCTGCGGATCAATATTTTTGTTCTCCAACATGACGTCCAGAAACCGGACGGCCCGTATGGTGCTTAGATCCCAGTTCGAGCGGAACTGGCTGTTGTTGATTGGCGTATCATCCGTATGCCCGGCAACCACAACATCATAGTCGGGATATTCCTCAAGCATTGTGGCGATGGCCACGGCCAGTTCTCTTGCCTCAGGCTTTAAATTGGCTTGAGCTGGAGAAAACAGCGCTTTGTCGCTGATGGTAATAACCAGCTGCGATAAATTCATATGGGTTTCCAAATCGGATACCAAGCCGTTTTTTTCGATATACGCATCAATTTTTTTCTTTAAATCCTCAAATTCCGCTTCCTCTCGCTTTATCAGCTCCTGAAGCTCGTTTTCGGACATTTTATCTTCTTCATTTTGCTTGTTTTCCTGGTTTTTCTGCTCTTGTTGCTCTTGACTGTCCTGATTTTCGTTATCCTTCTTTTTCTTGCTGGTGTCATCGCCGTCCTGCGTGACGGAAGGCATGTTCAGAATGCCGCCGCCGTCGTTTAAGGCGATTTTAAAAGCCTGCGACATTTGCTCGAACTTTTTGATATCGACGGTATTCATGGCATAAAGCACGATAAATAGCGCGAGCAACAGGGTCATTAAGTCCGCATAGGGAATCAGCCAGGATTCGTCTACATGTTCTTCGTGGTCATCATGCTTGTGCTTTTTGCTCAACGGCCCCTTCCTCCTTCTCCCTCATTTGTTTCCGCTCCGTAGGGGTCAGGAAGACAGACAGCTTTTGGTTAATCGCAATGGTGGAAACGCCGGACTGAATGGACAACAAGCCCTCCAGCATCATCAGCTTGATCTGAATTTCCTGCTTGGAAATACGTTTGAGTTTGTTGGCAAAGGGATGCCATAATACATATCCTGTAAATATACCTAGCAGCGTCGCGATAAACGCGCCAGCGATAGCGTGAGCCAGCTTTTCCATCTCGCTCATATCCGCCAATGCGGCAATGAGACCAACCACCGCGCCGAGAACCCCGAGCGTAGGGGCATAGGTGCCTGCCTGTGTAAAGATCAAGGCGCCGGCTTTATGGCGCTCCTCTGTGGCAGCGATATCCTCCAGCAATACGTCACGCACGAGGTCCTGGTCATTTCCGTCAATAATCATACGCATGCCGTTGCGGAGGAAATCATCTTCAATTTCATCGACCTTTGCTTCCAATGCCAGCAAGCCCTCGCGGCGCGTAATGGATGCCCATTCCATAAAGCGCTGAATGAGCTGTTCGCGTTCGGGCAGCTGGGGGGTAGAAAAAACGATTTTAAACAAAGAACCGACTTTTTTTAGCTCGGACATTGGAAAAGCAACCATAACGGCAGCCATAGTCCCCAAAATAATAATCATATAGGCGGCGGGATTCAATAGAGCGGAAAGCTTTGCTCCCTTGACCACCATCCCGCCGAATATTCCGATAAGACCTAACACGAGACCAATAATTGTTGAGTTCTTCATCCTACACCCCGTCCAGTATGTATTTCTGCATTTTTCTGTGTCGCCGGTGACAGGCGACAGGCGTTTGCGTTTGTCTACTTCTATTTATATCGTCAAAAGGGTATTCTGAAATTAGAGTAAACGGAATTCGTTCCGTAAAAATAAGGAGTTGTGAACAAAATGGGAGTGCGCCATGCCAGAGAATACAGCGATATTCTAGCGGAATTGACTGCCGCGGTGGGGAAAATAGGAGAAAATTTCACATTTTTCGAAATGGAAAAGGATGAGTGGGAGGCGCTGGGCGAGGAAGAAAGAAGCGAAGTCATGGAAGCATTGGCGGACGATGTGTTTTTCGGTTTGGGAGAACATCCGGTGATTGAAGTCGGGCAAGGAGCCGTTTCCTATAACAACAAACATCATGTAATCGAGGTAACGCAAGGGGACAATGTTATTCAGATCATTCGATTGATTTGAGGCAAGCATCCGCCTTGACTCTGCGCCGTCTGATGGCAGCCGTCCGTTTTTTACTCCAGCGGCCAGTCAGCTCGGCGCCGGCGCTTTACCTTTTGCCGCTGGATTTCGGTATTTGGTTACGGCAACAAAATCGAAATGTCTCTTCCTAACAGGCGATGGTCAGTCACGCGAGGCTGTCACCCGCCAATTCCCTGCCTTCGGAACAGCCAGCGGCTGATGCTTGCGGATATATCGTTCCACCAGAGCGGCCATGTCGTCCGCTCCTTCATGCAAAACCGGCTTGCCGACATACATCGTATAATCCCCTCCGCCGGAAGCCCGATAGTTGTTCATAACAACGGAGTAGCTTCTGTTCATATCCAGCGGCTCCCCGTCGCGCTCCAGCTTTGCCACTCGCGAGCCTGGAGGTTTGGCAATGTTTAATTCATAATGAATGCCGCCCCACATATCGTAATTGTAATGCTGCGGCTTGGGCCGAAGATAATCCGGATGAACCTCAATATCCCCCGCATCGTTCAGCGTAAAATAACGAGCACTTTGCTCCAGCGCCTCCTTGATGTCCCTCCCGCTCAGCCTGAGAACAGCTAACGTATTGGGATATATAAAGTTGGACGAAATATCCCGTATGGTGATGCTTCCCGAAAAACCGCCGCCTTGCTCGCTTAAAAAAGCCGCGTTTGATAATTCAGCGCCCGTAGCCTCCATCTGCACCTGATGGACAAAAGCCATAAAGGGATGCTCCTTAAGCCGAAGCGACAAGGGGTCATCAACCGACAAATCGCCTTCCAGCACGCCGATGGGCTGGTCAAGCCAAGCCTGGGCAGCCGCTTCGGACTCCTCCGTCAACTCCAATACCGTGTTATCCGGGCTATTGCCTTCCGAGCTGGCGTCCAAAAGCCGGGCTTCTTTTTTTACAATGCGCCACCTCTCGCCCTCGCACTTCTCCAGCTGAATGGATATGCGGCCGCACGACGCCCCCGAGACACCCGGCTGGACAATGGTTACTCCGTTTATTTCACCCGTCAGCCGGCGATGCTGGTGTCCGGTCAACAACACATCGATGCCTTCGATTTCCGTACACATGGCGTACCCTTGATTTTCGCCGGTCAATCGCTCTGTCGGCTCGCCGCTTTGTAGATCGCGTTCAAAGCCGCCATGGTAGCTGACCGCCAGCACGTCCGGCTGCTCATGCTTGCGAATATATGCAACCCAGCTCCGCACTGTCTCCAGAGCGTCCAGAAACGTCAGACCCTCTATATGGCCGGGCAGCTCCCAATTGGGAATGTAATGGGTTGTGACGCCAAGCAAGGCTACTTTTACGCCGGAGGATAACGTTTTGATCAGATAAGGCGGCCCAAAAGCGGGGGACAAGCCCTTGGCAGGCATAGGAAGAACAGAGGAACGTGTACTCTCTGCATCATCTTCCTTTGGTTTGTTCGCATGCTCGACTCTTGGCAATGGATCAACGGATAACGTCTGCTCGCCAGCCAGCGGCTGCTCTTTTGCGGCAACGATGTTGGCGGACAGCCAGGGAAAACGGGAGTCCAGCGCCGCCTTGCGCAGCAATGGAAGGCCGTAATTGAATTCATGGTTGCCGATAACGGCTGCATCGTAGCGAAGCTCATTCAAAACGCTGATGAAGGGATGAACCTCCTGCTGACCGGTAAAAGCGGCGGCGTAGGATGCCAGCGGCGAACCCTGCAAAAGATCGCCGTTGTCGATAAGCAACAGCTCGGGAGCCCTTTCGCGCTCGCGGGCAATGAGCGATGACAGCATGGCAAGCCCCTCCCGGCGAGGGGCGTTTGTATGGTAATCGATGGGGCGAATGGCGCCATGAATGTCGCTGGTCATTATAATGTCGCAGACCGCCGTACTGGCTCTGGAGCCGGCTCTCTTTGATGAGTTCGTCGGGTTTATCGGGTTTGTTGCCACAGCGTTCTCTCCCTGTATGGCTCGTTTCTATGTCGAGCTGAATGATAATGAGGCTATTCTAGCAGATGAAGCGGCGGTTTACAGCCCTTCCTCAAATTTTACAAAAATACGAAATGAAATTGATGTTTACCAAATATACCTTGCTTATAGTGGACAAGTGCACAAAAATACAAGATTCGTTTTGGAGGGTGTTCACTTGAAGAAGTCTGCTTTATTGATCTCTGTTTTATTTCTGGTTTTGCTGCTGACGGCTTGCGGAGCCGGCAACAAAACCTCCAGCAATGGCGCCAATGGGGGTTCGCCCAGCCCCGGCGCTGACACATCAACGCCTGCGCATACGGAAGCTGCTTCCGAGGGCTATTCGCCAACTGAATTGACCGTGCAGTTTGTGCCTTCCCAAAATGCAGAAACGCTGGAAGCCAAGGCAAAGCCGCTGGAAAAGCTGCTTGGCGATCGACTCGGCATCCCGGTAAAGGTTAGCGTATCGACAGATTTTAATACCATTATTGAAGCTATGGCTTCCAAAAAGGTAGATGTGGGCTTCCTGCCCCCGACTGGTTATGTCATTGCTAAAGAAAAAGGAGCGGCTGAAGTCATTCTGCAGGCGCAGCGTTTCGGCGTGGATGACGTCACTGGAGCTCCAACCGAAAATCTGGTGGACTTCTACAAAGCTTTGTTCATTGTGAAAAAGGATTCTCCGATTGGGTCCGTAGCAGATTTGAAAGGGGCCAAAATCGCCTACCAAAACGTAACCTCCTCTGCCGGTTATGTATGGCCTGCCGGCTTGCTGCTGGATAACGGCATCGACCCGCTGAAGGATGTTCAGCCGATTACCGTCAAGGGGCATGACCAAGGCGTATTGGCTGTGCTGAACGGCGATGTAGATGCGGCCGCTATTTTTCAGGATGCCCGCAACATCGTGACCAAGGATTATCCCACTGTATTTGAAGAAACCCGCATCCTGGCCTTCACCGAGCCCATTCCTAATGACACCATTTCCGTACGCTCCGACATGAGCGCGGAATGGGTGGACAAAATCAAAAAAGCTTTCATTGATATCGGCAAAGACGAAGAAGGCCATGCCATCATCAAGGAAATTTATACACATGAGGGTTATGTTGAATCCAAAGACAGCAATTTTGAAATTGTGCGCCAGTATAACGAAAAAGTGAAAACAGAGTAGTAAGCAGCGAACAGGCCGGACCAGCGTTTCTTGCGCTGTCCGGTCTTTTGCGCGTTGGAATGAAACATTTTCAAGAAAGAAGGCATGTCATAATGATTGAGCTGCGCCAGGTATCCAAGGAATATCCCAACGGAACCAAGGGACTGAATAAGATTAACCTGACGATCGGGCAGGGGGAATTTATAGCCGTTGTTGGGCTGTCGGGGGCGGGCAAGTCGACGCTGCTGCGTTCCATCAACCGGCTCCACGATATTACAGAAGGCGACATCATCATTAACGGCAAATCCATCACGAAGTCCCATGGCAAAGCGCTGCGGATGATTCGGAGGGATATTGGCATGATTTTTCAAAGCTTCAACCTTGTGAAACGATCAACTGTGCTTCGCAATGTGCTTGCCGGACGAGTCGGCTATCATTCCACGCTGCGCAGCATACTAGGGCGCTTTCCGGCGGCTGATGTGGATTTGGCCTTTGGCGCGCTGGAGCGGGTTGGCATCGCGGATAAAGCCTATATAAGAGCGGATCAGCTGTCCGGGGGTCAGCAGCAGCGCGTAGCGATTGCCCGCGTGTTGGCTCAGGAGGCCAAAATCATTCTTGCCGATGAACCCGTCGCTTCGCTGGACCCGCTGACGACTAAGCAGGTCATGGACGATTTGAAGCGCATCAATCAGGAATTGGGCATTACGACGATAGTCAATTTGCATTTTATCGATTTGGCTCGTGAATATGCAACGAGAATTATTGGATTGCGGGCGGGAGAAGTTGTATTCGACGGACCGGTGTCGGATGCGACGAATGAACGTTTTGCCGCCATTTACGGTCGTCCGATCCAGGAGGATGAGCTGTTGGACAAAGGAAACGCGCCGGCCGGGCAGAAGGGGATTACGGCATGAAAACGCAAATGGGCGTTCCGCAAAGTGCTGCCGTCTCAATTCACCCCAAGCCGCCGGGACGCATCAAGCATGTTTTGACGGCTGCTCTCGTATTGCTGCTGCTTATTGCCAGCGCGAAGCAGACGGAGGCCAGCTTTGGCGAATTGCTGGAGGGAATCCCCGAAATGATGAAATTGCTGCGGGAGATGGTTCCTCCCCGCTGGAGCTATATGGACAACATTCTGCCGGGCATGCTGGAAACGATCCGAATGGCTCTTCTTGGCACAACTATTGGCGCGATAGGCGCCATTCCTGTCGCCATTTTTTGCGCTGGCAATCTTACCCCTAATATTTGGGTGTATTATCCTGCGAGGTTCCTGCTTAATTTGATCCGAACGCTGCCGGATTTGCTGCTTGCTGCTATATTTGTTGCCATTTTTGGACTGGGACCAGTTCCCGGCATTTTTGCTCTGGCGGTGTTTTCTCTGGGACTGATTGCTAAACTGACGTATGAAGCCTTGGAGACAATTGACCGGGGGCCGCTGGAGGCTATGACGGCGGTCGGCATGAACCGGATTCAGCTTATTGTTTTTGGTGTCGTGCCTCAGCTCGCAGCGCAGTTTACCTCGTTTGTTTTGTATGCTTTTGAAATCAATGTGCGTGCCGCCGCTGTTCTAGGCCTCGTTGGAGCGGGCGGAATCGGCCTTTATTATGAAGCGACGCTGGGATTTCTTGAATATGACAAGACCAGCGCCATTATTCTGATGACGCTTGTAATTGTGCTGCTGATTGATTATGCCAGCACCAAGCTGCGGGAGAAATTGCTATGATGAAAACAGAAGCCGGAGTAGTCCGGCCTAAACCGCTCAAAAGTCCGTTTCGTCTAGTTATTATAGTTGCGCTGGCTTTTGTTTATATCTGGGCATTATCCGGCGTACCCATGGACGGTCTGAAGGAAACTGCGGGTCAGGTAACGAAGGCGATAGCGGCGGGTATTTTTTCACCGGACTGGAACTATGTTTATTTGCCTGAAGGCGAGGATTTGCTGCGCGGCTTGCTTGACACGCTTGCCATATCGGTGCTTGGCACGGTCATTTCCGCTGTGCTTTGTATTCCGTTTGCGTTTTGGGCTTCGCGCAATATGAGCCGCTTCCGCTGGTTAAGCGGTTCGGGCAGGATGATGCTTAGCGTTATTCGTACGTTCCCGGAAATCATTATGGCGTTAATGTTTATTAAGGCAGTGGGGCCAACCTCTTTTGCGGGGGTGCTGGCACTGGGACTGCATTCCATCGGCATGTTGGGCAAGCTGTATGCTGACGAGGTGGAAAATATTGATCCAGGTCCGTCGGAGGCGCTGCTGGCATGCGGGGCTACCCGGCTGCAGCAGATGTGGTTCGCCGTGCTTCCACAGGTTATGCCGGGGTTTCTGTCAAATACGCTGTACCGATTTGAAATCAATGTCCGCTCCGCAACGATTCTTGGCGTTATCGGCGCCGGCGGCATCGGCACGCCCTTGATTTTTGCACTAAGCGCTCGCAATTGGCCGCGCGTCGGCATTATTTTGCTGGGCATCGTTGTCATGATTACATTAATTGACCTCCTGTCCGGCTACATTCGCAAAAAGCTGGTTTAAAGCTGGTGTAAAGAGCAGTGGGCAAGCAAATGTACAGGAACAACGCGCAACTGCTGCGTACAGGCACATCTTACAGGTATAATGTGTGGACATTACGTCAGGTGGTGCGTGTAGCGGACATTTATGAGTGTTAGAAGCAAAATGCGGCATATGAGAAGTGTTAGGGTCATGAATGACTGTGCTATTTGTGGCAATAGCTTGGAATAAGGTCAGGAGCCATCAGGGACCTGACCTTTTTTGTAGCTGACTGCTGTTTGAAGAGGCTGAAGGATTTGTTGTAAAGCGCCTGATACGCTGCGTCAGTTAAACCTTTTGGCCCCAATCCTTTCTTTACATTGGATTTACTCTCTCGTACAATGAAGGTGGTTCATTATGACAGAAAAACTGACGCAACTATGACATTGAGGTGAGCGCGATGACCCCGTTACCTAATCATATGCCGCATCCGCTTCCCGAAGGTTTGCCGCCAGGCTTAATCAGGCCATATTACCAGCCCATCATTGCTATGGATACCGGGCTTATAGCGGGCTACGAGGTGTTGGGCAGAGTGGTGAACAACGGTGTTGCGAGAAGTCTGGGCTCTTTTTTCGCCGATAGCTCTGTTCCAATGGATGAACATCTCAAAGTGGATGGTTATATTCGAGAAACCGCGATTAGACGAATCGGCGGAGAAGAAATGCCGCCGCTGCTATTCCTGAATTTTAAACCGGAGTGGCTATATCATACCGGAGCCAGCGGGGAGCTTCAAATGTTAGCTATGCTGGAGAAATACCGGCTCCCGCCCAATAGAATTGTTATTGAAATTACCGAAGAGAGCTTTAATGGTCCTATGGACATCTTAAGGGGCGTTATTGACCGTTACCGTGCCAACGGCTGTCAAATCGCAATAGACGATGTAGGCATCGGTTTCAGCAGCATGGACCGAATCGCCCAGATTCAGCCCAATCTATTGAAGATTGATATGCATATGGTGAAAAAGAGCGGAACTCATAACGGTTACTTCGGCGTATTGCGCTCCTTCTCGGAGCTGGCAGAGCAAATTGGGGCATCGCTATTGTTTGAAGGTGTTGAAACAAAGGAGGATTTGGAGCGGGCCATTCAAGCCGGAGCCAGATATGTGCAAGGTTTTTTGTTTGCCAAGGCGGAGCCTGAGCTGCTCTCGCCCGAAGCGTTTGCGCCATTCGTGGAGGCAGAGCTGGCAAGCAATCTGAAACGGCATGTCATTAAAGAGCGCCATTGGCTTGTTCATGCGGAAAAAATAGCCGATCAGCTTATGGACATGACAGGGCGCGAGGATGTAGTGGAAGATACGGACGAATGGCTGGAGCGGCTGCTTCCCGCTCTGGATGAAAGCTGTATAAGAGTATACATATGCAATGGCGACGGCATTCAGCTGTCAGCTAATTTCTGCCGGGGAACGAACGGAGGCTGGCTGAGAGAAGAGCAGTTCAGGCATGTAAATTGGAGCTGGCGTCCCTATTACATTCCCAATCTGGTGCAATTAAGTCATCGCCGCCGTTCTATTGTTTCCCGTGCTTATACCGATCTGGATACGCATGAATGGATTCGTACAATATCTGTGCTGGTCCGGGACGGGGTTATTTTGTTTGTGGATAGCACCGATAATCCGGGGTAAAAACCATGCAATGGCATTCTCCCGTATCGCCTTGAAGTAAAAGCCGGAAATAGGTATCCGTAATGACAAATCCCGCCTTTTCATAGGCGCGGATTGCGCGTTGATTCCAGGTCAGAACCTCCAGGTCGATCTCGTTGCCCGGTTTAAGGGAAAGGGCCAATGAAGCCGCCGATTGCGCAAGCAAGGAGCCCTTGCCTCTGCCGCACAGGTCGGGACGCAGGCCAAGCCCAAGTCGGGTGACGCCCCCCATGGGGAATAACTGAGCGTAACCGATCAATTCGTCAGCCTCGTTAACAGCCACCCAATATTGCTCCTTGCGCAGGACGGGATCGCCAAATTCGATTTCGTCCTTTTTCATATCTTCCCATGCGGGAAAGTTATAGATATGGTAAGGGGGCTCATACGCCCACTGGCAAATGAGGGCAGCGTGCGTTTCCTCCATAGGCTTCATTGTCAGCTCGACTTGGCATTTTGGTTTACTATCCGGTTTTTGGATGGAGAATATATGTTTAATCATGTCTGATCTCCCCGTATTCATCTAAAAAATGAATAAGTGAAGTGTTGATAACCCAAATCTGATTATCTGTAACTAATCTATCGCATTGGGCGATACATAGTTCTATATACTTTGTATTCATACTTGAAGTATTGCTCTGAATAAGTGCATTTAACTTATTGGAGTGGAGCTTTATGATTTTATTTCCTTCTTCTTTACTGATATTCTCAATTTTAGAAATGCAAGTTCGAGATGCAACTAAACGTTTGTATGGATTTTGTTTGTGGCTTCCGATTTTGTGAAGTTCTTGAAAATGTAAGACTGAGCTTAAGAAATCATCACTTTCTAAATTATCTATATCTTTATATGACTCCAACATAGGATAATTAATGTATAGCTTTCCCAAATCTGTAGAGTCTGCAAAGTTAGTAACCAGTTCTATTAACTTATTGCTAGCATATAAGGGGTCCTGTGGGTCATAATCAAAAATTAAAAGAATATCCTGGAAATCACTTTTACTTAGTTTATCATCACCTTGCAGGTTAAAGTAACTGTTTAGAAATAGCGGTAAATCAATAAATTCATACTCAATGTTTCCAGATGGATCAGCATATTCTTTTTTTAATCGTTGATAGAAGGCATACAGATTTGTTTTGTAGGAAACAATATGAACGTTATGGACACCATAAAGGTTGTAAAAGTGAGACAGAAGTTTGGGTTCCTCTTTCTCTCCTTCTACAAGTAAAAGTATCTTTTTCTGTGACAACTTATTCACTCACCGTTCTATCGAATTCACCGCTTTGGTATAACTTCTCCAAATTATGGCCTTCTCTTAATTCCCTGGTGGTGGCATCTGCAACAGATACTATTCCATTGAAAGACAGAACAAAGTAACAGTCGGGACGCATGATTTTATTACTCATCAAATCTGTGTTATGCGTGGTTAGGAAAATTTGACAATTTCTTTTCTGAATTAATAGATTCAACACATATTCAGCTAATTCAAAATGGAGATTTGCATCAAATTCATCAATGTACAGAAATGAAACCTCATCTAGTTTTCTCAAGATTGCGTATAATGCCGTTAATACCCTGGTCCCGCTAGACATATTTTTTACAAATTCCAACGGTCGGGCAAAATCAAAATACAGTGTTTTCTCACCATCAGGTTTGACATCTTTTTTTAGTGAGATATTAATTCCGGCATGGTTTAAAAAGGTTGTAAAATCATCAACTAAATCTTCTTCAATTATTGTACGTGTTAGGCCTTTATCAGCTATACGGGGACCTTCGAACGCTACTCCGCTAGACCGTGTTTCCATAAAAGCCATGCCCGAAACAAAATTATTAAAATCTTTAAGGATGGAAAGCTCTTGCAGCTTTGCGTTTGTTATGATGTATCGTGTAACGGACGTTTCATTGTCCCAATGGTCTAAGTTTAAATGTTTTAACTCTTCATACTGAAGTAAGTTTGTAAAGTCTCCTTCACCTGACGCAAAGTTGAACATAAATAATTGTTGATTATCAATGTGGAGTTCCTCAAACTGAATCTCGGTTGCTGAGCGTTTCTCATAATAATATCTTATTTCACGATTGTTAATTTTAAAATGGTAGGTAAAAGCGGCGGCACTTTCTTCTGAATACGCGTTCAGATAACCTAGGCTGTCTCCCATTATTTTAGAATGATTTGGCAAAAGCATTGAGCGAATGTCCATTAATGCATAGCCTAAATTCGATTTTCCGACAGCATTTTTGCCATATAAAATAGCCTTGGAAATCAGATTGCTTTGTATACAAGCATCATTGAATTTATAATCCCTAACCTTTGTAAAGTCTATTGTAATTGGATCTCTGAAGGCTCGATAATTTGAAACAGAAAACATTTTTAACACGGCACTCACTCCCGTAATTTTATTACACCTACAACCAAGTATATAGTAACAAAATTAAAATTATACGTCCAACGCACCACTACACGCAAAAAACCCGTGCAAGATTTGCACGGGGCTGCTGCATAACGGCTTATTCGGCCGCTACTGCGTATTTTTCAAAAGCACTATCATCCATAACACGACGAGCGGTTACATAACGGGTTTTGTAGTAAGAGGAATCCAGCTCATCAATCGTCACACCGATTCGTGTGGAAGCATGAGCGAATTTGCCGTTTCCTACATAGATGCCAACATGCGAAATGTTGCCATTGTTTTTGCCCGATGTGTCGAAGAACACAAGATCGCCGGCTTTCAAGTCGGCTTTGGCGACTTTTTCGCCTTGGCTTGCTTGATCAACCGATCTGCGGGACAAATCCAAACCCATTTTTGCGAAGACATAACCGGTGAAGCCGGAGCAATCAAATCCGCTGGTGGTGGAACCGCCATACTGATATTTAACTCCAATCAATTCATCGATGATGCCATCCATTTCGGAGCTCGCGAAAGCGCTGCCAGCTTGAAAAGTTAGCAGCAGGACAAGCCCGAGTAATAACGCGCTAAGTTTCTTCTTCAAATCTTGAAACTCCTTCCGGCGCCGACGAGGTTAGCTGTGGGGTTCGGTTGAAAGGTTCCCTATGATCTCGCAGGAGCTGCGGAGCAGCAGCCGAAATCAATTCACCCAAAGTGGTTCCCCCGTTTCCCTTGCGGGAATTAGGCTGTATGTCGTTCAGATTTCTAAGCCTTATATTAAAACGAAATTGTAGTTTCGTGTTGAATGTGAGAAGATTCTAATAAACTTTCAACGGAAACGGAGACCGACTCTGACGGCAGTCTCCGACAGAAGCCCCGAATAATGGCGTTTTCACTGGCTTTATCCTGCTCGGGAAGTGTATTTTAACCCATTTTTGTGTATTATAAAGGGATATAAAAGTTATTAATTAATGCGTTAAGAAAGGTTGGTCGCGATGGAGAAAGCAGTCGGGAACAAGACATCATCCTCAAACTTTATTAAAAATATAGTTGTGGAAGATTTGAAGGAAGGCCGCGTAAAGGAAATTATCACCCGTTTTCCGCCCGAGCCTAACGGATATTTGCATATAGGCCACGCCAAGTCGATATGCTTGAATTTTGAGCTGGCCGACGAGTTTAACGGAAAAACAAATCTTCGCTTCGATGATACAAATCCGGTAAAAGAGGATACAGAATATGTTGAAGCGATTCAGGAGGATGTGCGCTGGCTGGGCTTTGATTGGGAGGAGCTGCGCTTTGCGTCCGACTATTTCGAGGAGCTGTACAATCGCGCCTTGCTGCTGATCAAGAAGGGCAAAGCCTATGTCTGCGACCTGACTGCGGAGCAAACGCGCGAAATGAGAGGCACTCTGACGGAGCCTGGCAAGGAGAGCCCATACCGCAACCGGAGCGTAGAGGAAAACCTGGATTTGTTCGCAAGAATGCGCGGGGGCGAATTCCCGGACGGAGCGCGCGTGCTGAGAGCAAAAATCGACATGGCCTCCTCCAATATTACAATGCGCGATCCCGTGCTGTATCGTATTTCCCATTCCCATCACCATCGCACGGGAGATGCCTGGTGCATTTACCCGATGTACGATTATGCCCACCCGCTAAGCGATGCGATCGAGGGGATCACCCATTCCATCTGTACGCTGGAATTTGAGGATCATCGCCCATTGTACGACTGGGCTGTCGCGGAATGTGAGATGGAAGCCGTTCCGCGCCAATATGAATTTGCCCGCCTGAACGTAACCAATACCGTAATGAGCAAGCGTTATCTGAAGCAGCTGGTGGACGAAGGAATCGTGGACGGCTGGGACGACCCCCGGATGCCGACCATCAGCGGCATGCGCCGCCGCGGCTATACGGCTGAATCCATTCGCTCGTTCTGTCGCGAAATCGGCGTTGCCAAAAGCAACAGCGTAGTGGATGAGCGGTACCTGGATCATTTTATCAGGGAGGACCTGAAGCTGAAGGCGCTGCGTACAATGGCGGTGCTTCGTCCGCTCAAGGTGGTCATTACCAACTATCCTGAAGGACAAAGCGAGCTGCTGCCCGCAGAAAACAACTCTGAAAATGAAGAGATGGGTATCCGCGAAATTCCGTTCTCACGTGAAATCTATATTGAGCGGGACGATTTTATGGAAAATCCGCCCAGCAAATATTTCCGCTTGTTCCCCGGCAACGAGGTTCGGCTGAAGCATGCTTATTTCATTACATGCCAGGACGTCATCAAGGATGAAAACGGTGAGGTTGTGGAGCTGCATTGTACGTACGATCCCAAAACCAAAAGCGGCAGCGGCTTTAATGAGCGCAAGGTAAAAGGGACCATCCATTGGGTTGAAGCCACTCATGCAGTGCCAGCGGACTTCCGCTTGTATGAGCCGTTGATTGTGGACAATCCTGAGGAGGCCGAAAAGCCTTTCCTGGAGCGCATCAATCCTAACTCGCTTGAGGTGCAGCAAGGATTCGTTGAGCCCAATATGAAGGAAGCGGCGGGAGGAGACAAGTTCCAGTTTTTCCGTCACGGCTATTTCAGCGTGGATGCCAAGGACTCCACTCCGGAGAAGCTGGCGTTTAACCGCATCGTTTCCCTGAAAAGCTCGTTTGATCCCTCCAAAGCTTAAGACACGCCCTAAGGGAGCATAAGGTCGGCCCGTCAGGCATTTTGCTTGGCGGGCCGTTTGCTAGAGCAATAGAAGGGGCAAGCTTGCCCCATCCTGGAAGGCAAGGGGGCATTTGGAGCCTATGTCCTATTTGAACGGACTTATTTTGGCCGGGGGGCAAAGCTCCCGCATGGGGCGCGATAAGGCGCTGCTCCCCATAAACGGCGAACCGCTGCTGCTGCGCCTTGCAAAGCAAATCGCTCCCATTGCTGGAGAGCTTGTTATTGCATGCGGGAGCAGAGAGAAGGAAGTGGCGTATCGGGAGGCGCTTGCTCCATGGCTTGATGCCGCTGTCGCTGTTCATCCTAACCATGTTCCCGAAGCTAACCGTGATTACCCGCGTGACGGACAAGAGGGCCGTTCTAATGCAAAACCTTCAATCCGGTTTGTCACGGACAGCTATCCCGGACAAGGGCCTCTGGCGGGCTTGCATGCAGGGCTGCAGTCGTTGCCGGAAGGCTATGTCTTTGTGACGGCATGTGACTCTCCGGATGTTTCGCTTTCTCTTATTGAGGTGTTGGAGAAGCTGATTGGCGGCGAGGCAGATGTTGTTTGTTTGCCCGGACAGCCTTTTCACGGGCTGTACCATACATCCGTTGCGGAAGCGGCAAAGGCTGCGCTGGAACGGGGCGAACGCCGGCTGATGGGCTTGCTGTGGGAGCTGCAAGCGGTGTTTCTCCAATTGGAGATGCCGGGGTATAGTCCAATCAATCTGAATACCCCCGAGGAATACGAGGCTTATTTGAAGGGGCAACTGGAGGGGCGTAAAGCATGAATGGGCCGAACAAGCCGGACGTGGTCATAGAAGACGCTAAGCTTGCCGACTTGGCTGACATCGTTGACATCTATAACTCAACTATAGCTGGACGGATGGTAACGGCCGACCTGGAGCCTGTTACTGTCAATGACAGAATGGAATGGTTTTTGGAGCATTCTCCCCAGCATAGGCCGATCTGGGTAGCCCGGGAGCGGGAAAACGGAGAGGTTTTCGCATGGCTGAGCTTTCAATCCTTCTATGGGCGCCCGGCCTACCGGGCAACTGCGGAGATCAGCGTCTATATCGCCGAGCAGCATCGCGGCCGCGGGCTTGGCTCTCTGCTGGTCTCCAAAGCCATTGAGGCATGCCCTTCATTGGGGCTAACGGCGCTGGTGGGATTTGTTTTTGGCCATAACAAGCCAAGCCTGGCGCTGCTGTCCCGGTTTGGCTTTTCGCAATGGGGTTTGCTTCCGGGTGTTGCGGAGCTTGATGGAGTGAGGAGAGACCTCGCTATAATGGGCTTGAGGCTGGAGTATTGACGTACGGAGAGAATGATGATTAACAACAACGGAATGCTGCTAGCAGAGTTAAATCTTGTGCAGGGAGGTGATGAAGGTCAAACTTTTTCGCAACGCCTATAGCCGCAACGCGGCGTTTAATTGGATGGTGGTGCTGTGCCTGCTGGTGTATGCAGCGGTCATGCTTTATTTGCTTTATTTTCGCCAACGGTATTTAATGTGGGGTTATTCCTATAATCTTGTGCCGTTTAAAACCATCCAGAGTTATATCAATAGCATTGGCCGGATGAATAGCGATATCTGGATTAAAAACTTGTTTGGCAATATTATATTGTTTATACCCATTGGCGTCTTTATGCCATTACTGAACAAAAAGCTTCGTGCTTCAATTCCCGTCATCACATGGTGCGCCTTGCTCATCCTTATCGTTGAACTGGTGCAGCTGTTAACCAAACGGGGAAGCTTTGATGTTGACGATATCATCCTGAATACGCTGGGCGCCTGGATCGGCTTGATGCTGGTCAGGCCGTTTCTGAAAAAAATCTAAAAGGTGTTCAAAAAGTTCGGTTTTCAGTACCAAGAAGATGGCATGAAGCTAGAAATCGAGGAACGGAGCTTAGTGGGAGCTAAGTGAGTACCGGAGATTTCGGCTGAATGCCATATTCGACGCCGGCCTTGACACTAGTCATGTCCCGTAATGGAAGGCGGACTTTTTGGACTACCACTAAAAATCAAGGTTCAAAAAGTTCGGTTTTCAGTACCAAGAAGATGGGATGAAGCTAGAAATCGAGGAACGGAGCTTAGTGGGAGCTAAGTGAGTACCGGAGATTTCGGCTGAATGCCATATTCGATGCCGGCCTTGCCGCCAGGCAAGTCCCGTAATGGAAAGCGAACTTTTTGAACTACCTCTAAAAAAAAGGAGATGGTATGGTGAGCAAATATTGGACCCCCCTGGCCTCCTCGCTTGAGCCGTATGTGCCTGGAGAACAACCAAAGGACAAGACCTATATTAAACTGAATACGAATGAAAATCCGTATCCGCCTTCGCCCAAGGCGCTGGAGGCGATGAAGGAGGCCGCAAACGCCGATCTTCGCCTTTATCCCGACCCGACCTGTGAGGAGCTGGTGCAGGCCGCAGCCAATTATTATGGCTTGTCTCCCAAGCAGACGTTTGCCGGAAATGGCTCGGATGAGCTGCTTGCATTTGCGTTTGCGGCATTTTTTGATCCCGCCCGCCCAGTGCTGTTCCCGGATATTACGTATAGCTTCTATAAGGTTTACGCCAAGCTGTGCGGCATTACGCCCAAGCTTATTCCGCTGGACGAGCAGTTTCAAGTTCCGATTGATCAATTTGCGGGAGACCATGGCGGAATGATTCTTCCCAATCCTAATGCGCCAACAGCCATCCTCATTCCGCTGGATCAGGTCAGAAAGCTGCTGGAGGCCAATCCAGACCGGGTCGTCATTATTGATGAAGCCTATATTGACTTTGGCGGAGAATCGGCTGTTAAGCTAGTGCCGGAATATCCTAATCTGCTGGTTATCCAGACGTTGTCCAAATCACGTTCGCTTGCGGGACTGCGCGTTGGCCTGGCTTTTGGCTCCGAGGAGCTGATTGATGGCTTAAACCGGATCAAAAATTCCTTTAACTCCTATACGATGGACCGTCTTGCTCTTCGCGGCGCCGTGGCGGCCTTGCAGGACGAGGCTTATTTTCAGGAAACAACGGCCAAGGTTGTGGCTACGCGCGATGGGATCATTGCGAGCCTTAAGGAATTAGGCTTTATTGTGACCGATTCCAAAGCCAACTTTTTGCTGATCTCCCATCCCTCTTATTCGGCGGCGGACTTGTTCAAGCAGCTTAGAGAGCAGGGGATTTTGGTCAGATATTTCAATTCGCCGCGCATTGATAACTACTTGCGGGTGACAGTCGGTACAGACGAAGAGATGGCTCAGTTTCTAAAGGTGCTGAAAAGGTTGATCGGCGCATAATTAGCTGGAATCATAATATCAGCAGGAGCTTGATGGACAAGTCAATGTGCTTTCATTTCCAAAAGAGAAGAGCAGCTTTCGGAGTCGTTTTCAGACCCTGAAAGCTGCTCTTTTGTGCTGGTGCGGCTACTCGTAAACCACTCCCGCATAATATTCAACCAGATCGCGAATCAGCATAAAAAACTCGCCATTCGTAATCGATGCCGAATCCGCGATAGAATCCAGCGTCTCCTGCGCGAACCAGCCGTTTGCCACAAAATCCTCTAACGTGACGGCGGCGGCGGTTGCATTGTCCATGGCATTTGCAATGGTTTTGACGGTTTGTTCAACGGACAACGGCTGTCCAGCCGCGTTTTCCACTCCCGCAATTGCGGCAGCGGGGTCGCCATGGAAAAAGTCCGAATGCTGCTGCTTCACGCGATACAGGCTGTATACGATTCGCTGCATATTGGATTTCCCGTCCAGATCAAACGCTTTATTGTCATGGTTGCCGCTGGTTAGCAGCATGCTCACCGCTGCCGTCAATCCCCTGTATGCCTTGTGGTTCATGTAATACGGGGTTTCAAAGCTTTCCATCTTCAGATCCATGCCTTGTGAAGCCAATACGCCGCGCAGCTCCCCGATAAGCTCCTTCGAGCCGGACATGTACCGGAACGTAACCGCGTGGTCCTTGGCCAGCTTGGCTGCCGCTCCCGCAGCCTCGCCTGTTGCCATGCCCAGCGGAATGACCCTTGCACTGCCATGCGGCAAGGAATCAAAGCTTGCAGCCCGTCCCACGACCAGCAAATGATCCACTGTTTTTGGCACCAGCGTCCGGAAGGGCACGCCGTATTGCTTTGGCGAATACAGCACGTAGCCGGTGTCCAGATGGCTGGCCGCCTGAATATCCACATCATAGGAGCCGTAAGCGATGGCGTCCCAGTGATCGCGGTTTGCCAGCAAATCAGCCATCGTCAGCCGGTATTCTCCCTGAATATGGCGTGATTCGCGAACATACAATTCGTCGAAGGTATATGCCAGCTCCAGGTCTTTGAACTCGGTAAAAGTGGTTTTTAAATATTCGACAATTCGCGGCGCTTCCGCATTTCCGATCTCCAGCGCTTCCTTAATGCTGGCGGGGTCCAGGGGATTGATGCCGAAAATATGCATGGCGTTGATCAAAATAGTATCGTCGTTTTGCCGACCGATATTGAGTCCGCGCAGCTTGACGCGCTCCGGGTTGCTGGATTCATAGTTTTTGGCGCTCGGGAAACCCCAGGCGCTCATGGCATCAATGCCTGTATCGGGATGTTTTCCGAAGGAATCCCAAATGCTCTGCGTCATGCCCTTTAACGCAAACACAAGCGTAACAGCCATCTGGGCATCCCCATTGCCGATATCCTCCCGTCCAAGCGTATACGTCGCGCCTGCGGCTGCTGCTATATCTCCATCCTGCGTGGCGTCGATAACGGCTTGCGCAGCAACCTCCAGCTCCTGACCGTCGCCGGTCACAATGCGCATACCGCTAACCTTCCAAATGCCGTCGGCAGATTCACTAGCCAGCGGCTCCATGGAGCGGGTGCCCATGAGCAGATCAATGTTTTCTTCCGCCTTCACCATTTTGTAGAAAACGTTGGCGGCCGTGTTGACATCAAAGGAGGTGCCTTCAACCTGATCATACCACTCCTGAAAAATACCTTTGTTCAGGAAATTATGCCCGCTGCCGGGTATGGAGGATTGCTTGGGCGAATAATTCAGGTCCAGCGTATTAAGCCCGCCAACCGTCATCAGCCCGCCCAGAATTTCGCGGTCCTTGCCGTCAACCAGCAGGACGGACAAGCCATTTCGTGCAGCGGATACCGCGGCTGCAATACCTTCGGGATCGGTTCCCGCCACGATAACGTCATATTGCTTCTGTATTTGCTCGGCGGACTCAACGGCAAGCAGCTCCTGCCGCTTGTTGTGATTAGTCGTATCCTTGTCCTTCATCCACAAATAGGCGGCTCCGCCTGCAATTACGGCAACAGCCAGAGCCGAAGCGATCAGCCACTTCCACCCGAAACGTTTTTTACGGTTAAGGTGATAGTCCTCCAGCGGCATAGGCTCCTTCTGAGCCGTGCCAAAGAGAACCCATGAATACGGAACAAAACGCGTGACGAGACCAACAACAAGCCAGGAGCCAACCAGCATAAAAACAAAGCTGCCGAAATATCGGGCATGCTCCAGCATTGACGAGCCGAAGTGGCGCACGTTGTCATCGTAAATAAACAGGAAGATCAGATGAATCAGGTATACGCCGAAGGAAAGCTGGCCCAGCCTGTACAAGGTCTTGGACAACATAATCGGCATATGTCTGTAAATAAAGAAGGACAGGCCAATGACGACCAGCGCCGAAAATAAAGTATGGAAGCTCCATAAAAACTCGTAAATCAAAATATGATATCGGGTTCCATTAGCCCGTACATTGTAATAAAGCATGACATGCGACAAAGCCAGAGTGAGCCAGATGCCGAAGGTCAAGCACCAGACGGCTATTTTTTTTGGACTGGCGTTTTCACGGGTGACGGCAAACCATTCCTTCAGCTTCGGAAAAAAGATGCCAATCGCCGCTCCGGTAAAGAAAAAGAGAAAGTAGGAGGGAGCCAGGCTGCCCTTCATTTCTAAACGCCAATAATATTCATTCATCAGAAAAAAGGCCCACTGCAGCAAAAATCCCGTTGGTATGAGCCAATAGACGGTATTTTTCCAACGCTTCACAACCCATAAAAGCAATGGGAACAGCAGATAAAACTGAACGCTGATAAAAATAAAATACAGATGGGCATAGACCTCGCCCTTGGCCAGCTTCTCCAGAAATTGCAGGAGCGCATCCGACGTTAAATAAGGCAAATCCGCCCTTATTTTTCCGTAAACGAAATAAATAGCCGAGAACAGAATGTAAGGAATGATTATGTACAGAAGTCTTTTTTTGTAGAAGCCTTTAATCAGCTTGCCGTCCAGCGGTCGGTTGAAATAGCTGTAAAAAAGCACAAAGCTGCTTAGCAAAATAAAAGTGGGGGTTCCAAAGCGCATAAAGGTATTGGCAAAGTTATAAAGGAAAAAATATGCGGAATCCTTCATCGTGACTGTTGCAGCCGCGCTGGCATGCACCGATAACACGCCGATAATAGCGATTGCCCGAACAAGCTGCAGCTGTGGAATATGTTCCTTTTTCTTAACAGGTGTCGTACTCATAGTCGTTCCTTTCTTTTCTTAATTTGCTGAAAAAAAGGGCCAGAATCGTATAAATGGTATCATTTTCCCTACTGCCAGTGCAACAAAATAAAGGGATTTACGACCATAAAGAAAAGAGCTCCTCCGTTATGGAAGGAACCCTTTTTTTGCTTTCCGGGCTTCAAGCTGCGGCGCGCCGCCCAGGCATCAGCGCTCGTCATCGAAGATTTGCATTAACTCCTTTGCCCGATCTACATCTTTTTTGCGAACTTGAATGCGTTTGATCGAGCTGCCTTCCAACGAAATTTTGGTTTTCATCCCATTGCTTTTGAAGATGGCGTCCAGCCGGTCGATATCGTCTACACGGGAACCGCTTTCGGTCCTGACGACTACCCACTTGCTTCCAAACCAGCCCACCCTACTCACCTCCCTGCCGTAATTGGAGACTCTTTAAATTGTATTCGCGCCGCTGATTCCTTCATGACATCTAATGAAAAAAAGATGTATACTTTGCAGGCAGCCCCTGGGCATGCTATACTTTCAAATAATTATGTGAAAAAACAGGTGTTCAAAAAGTTCGCTTTTCAGTACCGAGAAGACTTTTTGAACTACCTCTAAAGGAGGTGAAGGTAGGATGAATCGGGAGTTAGTCAATGTCCAAGTGAGCCGGCTGCCCATTGCGATGGCTGGCATCATGCATGGTTTTGGTCAAGACGGGAGAGGTCTGTCCATTTTTAACCATACGACATTACAACTAACGAAAAGGCTCCTACCTTGACCTGAAGCGATACCGGGCGTAGGGAATTTTCCCTGCGCCCTTTTTTTATATACGGAAACGGGGTAGGGCCTCTGATACTAGGAGGAACCCTCATGTTAATTATAAATTGCCAAAATGTTAAAAAATACAATGCCGCTCAGCTTGTTTTGGAGAATGTAACCTTCGAGCTCCATCAAGGGGAAAAGGCGGGACTTGTCGGGCGAAACGGCTGCGGAAAAACAACGCTGCTGCGTTTGCTTGCCAGGCAGGAGTCTCCGGACGATGGCATGCTTGCCATTGCCAAGCATATAAGCATCGGTTATCTTCAGCAAATGTCGGGCGCGGAGGCGGGGGCAACGGTTTACGACGTGCTTTCATTGGCTTTCCGCGAATTGCTGCATGCTCGCAATGAAATGTCGCGGCTGGAAGCGGCAATGGCTTATCCTGGTCTGGAAAACGGGGAGCTGGAATCGCTGCTGGCAGATTATGCCAAACTTCAGGAGCGTTACGAGGCGGAAGGCGGCTATGAGCTGGAATCGACCATTGATGGCGTTGCCGAAGGGCTGCGCATTCCAAAAGAATGGTATTCCAGAACGTTTCAATCCATGTCAGGCGGTGAAAAAACGAAGGTTGCTCTTGCTTCGCAGCTGCTGTTGAAGCCGGGTCTGCTGCTGCTCGACGAACCAACCAATCATCTGGACATGTCCGCTGTGGAATGGCTGGAGGACTTTTTGCAGAAATATCCGGGCACGTGTCTGATCGTATCCCACGACCGTTATTTTCTGGATCGGGTTGCCACCAAAATCGTGGAGCTGGAGGATGGTGAAACCACCGTTTTCCACGGGAACTATTCCCGTTACGCCAAGGAGAAGGAAGAGCTTGTTCTCAGGCAGTTCGCGGATTACCAGGAGCAGCAGAAGCAGATCAAAAAAATGAAGGAAACAATCAAGCAGCTGATGGAATGGGGAAGGATCGGAGATAACGGTAAATTTTTCAGACGTGCGGCGAGCATGCAAAAGGCGCTGGACAGGATGGAAAGGGTGAAGCGTCCGGCCATCAACCGCAAAGAGGCGGAATTTGATTTAAAGCCAACCGAACGGTCGGGCAAGCAAACCGTCGTGTTTCAGGATGTGAATAAGAGCTACGGCGCAACCCTTGTGTTGGCCGGAGTTTCCGGAGAGCTTCATTATGGCGAAAATGTGATGCTGATCGGGGACAACGGTTCAGGCAAATCGACTCTGCTAAAGCTGATGTTAGGGGAACTGGCAGCGGATAACGGAGCAATAAATATAGGCTCGCGGGTTGAATTGGGGTATTTGCCTCAACAGCACCCGCCGGATGATCCCAAACAAACTGTGCTTCACTATTTTCGGACAGAAGCAGGGATGGAAGAAGGAGAAGCCCGTAATGCGCTGGCTGCGTATATGTTTTATGGAACAGAAGTATTTAAGCCGCTCGGCATGTTGTCCGGGGGAGAATGGACCCGTTTGCGGCTTGCTTTGCTCGTGTTGAAGAAGCCGAATCTGCTCATTCTGGACGAACCAACCAATCATATGGACATTGCTTCCCGTGAGGCGCTGGAGGAAGCGCTGGAGGATTATCCGGGCACGCTTCTGATCGTCACTCACGACCGTTATCTCATTAACCGTCTGGCACAAAAAATCTGGGAGCTGGATCGCGGTCGTCTGGACATTTATTTGGGCGGCTTCGATGATTACAAGGCGGAGAGCGTCAAAAGGAAAAGTCGTGTTATCTCTAATGAAATCCAGAAGGATGGTCAAAAAGGGAGCCCAGTTACTGCCGGTCAGGGGAATGAAAATCAAATGGCCGGCAGCCTGAAAAAAGAAAAGAAAGGCCGGCAACGAAGGGAAGCAGGCAATAAACAATCCTCCTCTGCGTCCAGCAGACAAATGGAATCCGGCAGTCAGCAGCTGGAAGCCAAAATTCAGCAAACGGAGCGGCGTATTGCGGAGCTTGATGCCGAAATGGATCAAATGGGGCAAGCCGGAGAAGCAGAAGCCGCCAAGGCAGCGGAGCGGCTGCAGCAAGCTTGGAACGAACGGGCTTCCCTGCAGGAAAATATCGACGAATGGATGGAACAGTGGCTGGAGATGCAGGATCATTAAAGGCGGCGGGAGGAAATCGGATGGATACTGTAATAAATAGGCTGAAAATGCTCAAAGAACAGGATTTAATGATGCTTGAGGCGTGGTTCCAGGACGCGGAAGTGAAGCGCCGCCTGGAAGGCATGCTTCCGCTGCAAGGATGGTTTAGCTATGTACAATCAAGCCTTGATTACTTCGTTTGGGTAGCATTTTCAGAAAATGATCCTGTTGGGGTTATTATGATTGAGCAGGAGCAGCAGGAGGGACAGAACACGGGGAGTATTGCCATTGTTGTAAATCCGGAGCTGCGCGGCAAAGGATATGGCAGAGCAATCTTAACTAAGGCAATGAGCCTGCCGGAGCTAAAGCAAATCAAAAGATGGCATGCAGGTATTGAGACGGATAACGCCGCTTGCATAAAATGCTTTCAAAGCGCCGGGTTTTTGTTTGATCCAATGGAGCCAGATGAGGATGGTTACTATTCCTTGTGGAATTAAAGATTTCCTCTGTCGTGTCAAATGACCATCCGCTGAAAACGGTTCATGCGTGCCAGTATAGAATGGGGGGCGCTGCAGCAAGCTAAAGCAGGGGACGCTTGCGGGCTTGAAGGCGTTTCACCGGAAATGGGCAGAGCCAACCCCCTTGACAGATTCAACTGTAATAGATATTATTACAGTATAAAGCAGGGAGGCCCGCGCATAGTGAATAGTGAATTTACGATTGCCGTACACAGTCTTGTTTATTTGGCCTATTTGCCGGATAAGATGGCCAGCAGCGATTTGATCGCTGAAAACGTCGGCACTCATTCCGCTCGCGTCCGCAAAGTAATGAGCGGTCTGCGTAAAAGCGGCTACGTCGATACCCGTGAAGGCTCCGGCGGCGGCTACCGCCTGATGATTGATCCAGCCGTTGTAACCTTGGCCGACGTCTACAGAGTAATGGCCCAAGGCTCATTAATTCCCAGCTGGTGCTCCGGGGACCCCGGCATGGATTGCGTAGTCGGCTCCAATATGAACAAGGTTATGTTCAGCATTTTCTGTACGGCGGAGAAAAAGCTGGAAGAGCACTTTGGCGGCATTACCATTAATGATGTGCTGGGGCAAATTCAGGCCTGCGACAAAGTGCCAAACGCCGAACAATAGGTGAGACGGGTTACTCCCTTAATCATACACAATGGATAGATGAAAGGAATGATGATCATGTCAGCAGTAGCATTGACCAAAGATACTTTTTCTGAAAGCATTAAAGCTGGTGTTTCTCTTGTAGATTTCTGGGCGCCATGGTGCGGCCCTTGCAAAACGCAGCTTCCAATTGTAGAGGAGCTTTCCTCCGAGCTGGCGGGTCAAGCGACCATTGCCAAAATCAATGTGGACGAAGAGCCGGAATTGGCTTCCCAATTCGGCGTTATGAGCATTCCAACGCTGATTCTGTTTAAAGACGGCCAGCCCGTTGACAAAATGGTTGGTCTGCAAAGCAAAGATTCGCTTAAAGCAAAAATCTCCAACCAGCTGTAAGCCGCTTGCCTCAGCTATGCCATTCTGATATAGCGCATGACGAAGCCGCATTTCATTTGCCCCGAGCTGATGAAATGCGGTTTTTTTGTGCAACTTTTTGACGGATTGAAGCGTCTAAAGGGGTAGGAACTAGAAGATATTTACATACATTGAAGCGCATGTGCGACATGTTAGCTTACCCGTGGTAGAAAACCAAGATCCCCAAAAAAAATGAATGCTGAGGAGTGTTGCATTGATGAATCGAGGAAAAAGGAAAAAAAGCAGGCTTGCGCTGGCTGTGGCTGTAACCATGGCTGCCTCCATCTGGAGCGTGCCGGTTATGGCTGAAGAACAGGCCAGCAATGTGAATGAATTGTTAGCGCTGTCAGAAGCGCAAAACAGCGAAGGTGTAAAGGCGGACGAAAAAGACGCCAAAATAGTCAAAGCGGAGGCTGAAAAGCTGCTTCGCCAATATGTCCGCATTCCTGACGATTTTCAGCTGCAAAGCTCCAGCTACAGGACGAACAAGCTGGTCAATGGAACAAGAAGCTATTGGGAAATGAATTTTGTTAAACGCAATAACAGCAAGCAGACGGCCTCCATCAGAGCTTCTCTGGATGCTGTCAGCGGTCAGCTGCTGAGCTTTTACAATGAGCAATATACATCTTCAGCTCAAGCGACCTATCCGCTGAAGGTGGATCGGTCCGCAGCGTTGAAGCTGGCGGAAGAATTTATTAGTCAGATTGCGAAGTCCTATTCCTCCCAAGTCAAGCTGAACGAGTCGTATGGCGTTATGCCGCTGCCTCCGCTTAGCGGAGCTGTTTCACATCAAATCCGTTTTGACCGTATGGTGGGCGACATTCCTTATTTGGGCAATTATGTTGATCTGGCCATCAATAGCGAAGGTCATATTGAGAGCTTCAGGCTGAATTGGGACGAAACCATCGCTTTTCCCAAAGCAGGCGATTATTTGAGCATGGAGCAGGCCGCGAAGGCGCTTCAGGATGCCGCGTCACTTGAGCTTCGGTATGTGCTGCCTTATAACGCATCGGCGGATGAGCAAACTCCTCGCTTGGGCTACGGAATGGGGGCAGTGGCGGTTGATGCGGTAACAGGCCAGAAAGCAGAATATGGTGATGCTTACGGCTATTACTATGGCGAAGCAGCCAAAACATCGCTAACAATAGAACCACTTGCTGCCAAGCCCAAGCCAACAGTGATATCGGAAAAAGACGCCATTGCAGCGGTTGAAAAGGCATTTCCATTGCCGGAGGGCAGCGAGCTCCGGGGAACCGGCTATACGGAGTCTCGCGAAGAGGGAGATAGCAAAACCAGCTCCTCCTGGAATCTGGAGTGGTCCGTCAAAAGGGAAGGCGGCGAATCCGGCAATATTTCTGCCAGAGTAAACGGCAGCACGGGCGAAATAGAAAGCTACTACGCCTATAGGAACAGAGAAGCCACGGAGAGCAAGAGCATAACGTTGGAACAAGCGATTGCAAAAGCGGAGGAGCTTGTCAAGCAGCAGCTGCCATGGATGAGCCACGAGTTATATACGGTTTCCCCGTCTCCAAAGATTTTTGAAGGCCGTAAGCCAGAGGAGATTTACAGCTACGATATCCAATTCCAGAGGAAGGTCAATGGGGCCGTTGTTGACTACGATAGCATTTATGTATCCATTGATGCGGTTTCAGGTCAAGTCAGATCCTACAACAGCTCTATCCGGCCTTTTGAGTACCCTGCGAAAGCGCCGGCGCTGATTACTCGTCCTGAAGCATTGGCCAAGTGGATGGACTATTATGATGTTCAATTGACCTACCGGGTCAATCAGCAATATACGCTGGATGGCATGTTATTGTCTCTTGATAAGGTGAATTTGATGCGTGCGGCAGGGGACCCTGCCTTTGCCAGAGCGGAGTTGAAGAGCGATATTGAACTGATTTATCAGCTGGCTGACAAGGATCGGCCCGAGTCGTTATTTCTGGATGCGCAAAGCGGGGAATGGCGAAGCCAAGCGACGGGCGCAGTTACCAGTCTGGAGCTGCCGAGAGCAACGGACGCCGAGGGACACTGGGCGGAAGAGGCCTTGCAGCTGATGGTAGCTTACCGTGCTCTTGACCTGAAGGACGGTAAAGTCATGCCGGGCGCAGTCATCACACGGGGCGAATTGATCAAAATGCTCGTTCTGGCAAGGAATAACGGACGTTCATATGAGTTTGAAGCGATGGTTAAAAATTCAGCTGCCGCAGCTTCGTTTGCAGACGTAGCTGCAGACTCCGATTATTTCGCCTATGTAGAAACGGCGCTCCAGCAAAACCTGATTGATTTGGGCGACGGCGCCTTTAATCCCGATGAGCCTGTAACGCGGGATGACATGTCGGAGCTTATCGTACGCGCTTTGGGGTACAACACGCTGGCGAACTATGACTATATGTTCAAAGTATCCTTCAAGGATGCCGACGCCATCAAGAACAAGGGGCAAGCCGCCATTACAGTGGGCTTGAAAATTTTGAGTCTGTCGGACGGCAAGTTCCTGCCGGAGAAAAAGGTAACAAGAGCGGAAGCAGCCACCGCGTTTTTCCGCTATTTGCAGAAGCGGGAAGAGCTGCGGGAAGCCCCTCTGCGCATGTAGTTTGAGGAAAAGATGAGCTTCTGCGGACGTTTGTGGCCGTTAAAACGATAATCTTAGCAAAAATCCGTTTGTAACGGTCATTTTGGTCCGCAAGAGCTCTATTTTCCCGCCATTTGTCTTAATTTCGGGTTCTAGCGGACATCTGTGTCCGCTAGATTTTGTTAATCCCGCTTTTAGCCATTTTAACGGTCATTTATGACCGGAAAGCGGATGATAAACGGACCAGCAGGCAGCTCAGAAGGCGATCGGATGACAATTCCGGCAGCAACTTAGATGACTGGTGTGCTCCAGATTCGTTGCGGACTGCGTTGCAGACTACGTTGTGGACTGCGTTGCAGACTGTTAAGGACTATTGAAGACCATTCGGGGTCGTTAATCGGTCCTTTTCTTTTTGCCCGAAAAGTTGGAAACGGATTTGGCGTCCTCCAGGTTGTCGTTGACAAAAGCCATGTCCTGGTTTTGGGCCTTCATGGCGGTTGTTCCTTTATAGTTGCCCTTGTGCTTTTTGTTTTCCATAGCGGCTTCCACCTCCTTGACCTTATTATGTCGTTTTACGGGGCGCTCTACCCGGTTAGTAGGCAACAAGCGCAGGCCGGGATTTGAGCCAGATGCTTTTCTTGCGGGGGCTGCTGGGGTATAATGTTTTGAGTTGCTTACTTTCGGAATATGAGGAGTGTCTAATAAATGGCTTTGAAAGCTGGAATCGTAGGTCTTCCAAACGTAGGGAAATCTACTCTGTTTAATGCAATTACGCAAGCGGGCGCTGAGTCTGCAAACTATCCATTTTGTACAATTGATCCCAATGTAGGCGTTGTTGAAGTGCCTGACGAGCGTTTGAACAAGCTGGTTGAGCTGGTGGTGCCTAAAAGCATCGTGCCAACCGCTTTTGAATTTGTGGATATCGCGGGTCTGGTTGCTGGCGCAAGCAAGGGCGAAGGATTGGGCAACAAGTTTTTGGCCCATATTCGCGAGGTTGACGCCATCGTTCACGTAGTTCGCTGCTTTGTTGATGAAAATATTACCCACGTTGCAGGCAAGGTTGACCCCATCGGGGATATTACGACCATTAATCTTGAGCTGATTTTGGCGGATTTGGATACGGTGGAAAAACGGATTGAGCGTTCCCGCAAAAACCTGAAATCCGGCGACAAAAAGATTGCGCAGGAGGTTGAAGTGCTGGAGCGTCTGAAGGATGCCCTGTACAATGACAAGCCGGCTCGCAGTCTGGAATTGTCCGATGATGAAAGGATTTTGATCCGCGATTTGCATCTTTTGACCATGAAGCCTGTTCTGTACGCCACCAACGTGAGCGAGGAAGAAGCTGGCGATACGGAAGGAAATCAATACGTTCAGCTTGTTCGCCAGTTTGCTGCGGAGGAAGGCGCGGAGGTTGTGCCGATCAGCGCTAAAGTGGAATCTGAAATCGCCGAGCTTGAGGGCGAGGACAAAGAAATGTTTCTGGCTGAGCTGGGCATGACGGAGTCCGGCTTGAATCGTCTGATTAATGCCGCATACAAGCTGCTTGGCCTGTATACGTATTTTACGGCCGGCGTTCAAGAGGTGCGCGCATGGACTATTCGCAAAGGCACCAAGGCTCCGCAAGCTGCCGGCGTCATTCATACCGATTTTGAACGCGGCTTTATCCGTGCGGAAGTGGTGTCGTATGATGATTTGGCGGCCGCAGGCTCTATGGCGGCTGTACGGGAGAGAGGCCAGCTCCGTCTGGAGGGCAAGGACTACGTTGTACGCGACGGCGATGTTATGCACTTCAGATTTAATGTTTAAATCTTAAATCTTAAACCTTAAACCTTAAGACTAAGGCTAAGGCTGAAGTATGGAGTATAAGACTGTAAATCGGCGGCTTTGACCCGTGCTTCAACTTAATAGTCAGCCCGCAGCAAGACTGGATCAGCCAGTTCTTGCTGCGGGCTGTTTGGGGTTTGCAGGCTGCAAGTGAATGGAAGAAGGATTGGGCAAGGATGCGGCAGGACAGGCTGTAAATCATTTTTTTGACGGAAAGTCGGAATGTCATGTGAACATGTCTGGTGAGTGTACTTGCGATTAATGAGATGTAGTTAAATATCACAAGATGATGGAATGAAAAGCAATTTAGTATTGCAGGTTAGGATAATTGATGGAAATGGCGTTTTTTTTGAAGGCTTGTGGACAAGATGTGCACAGGTTGTGTACAATTTGTGGATAGAAATACCGCTTGGCGATTATGAACATCTATCGATAGACGGCTTATGATGTGGTATACTGAAGGAATAAGATCAGGAAACAAAACAGAGGTGAATAGCTGTGTTTGACCGATTACAAGCGCTTGCCGACCGGTATGAAAAGCTGAGTGAACTGCTATGCGATCCGGACGTGTCCTCTGATCCCAAACGGCTCCGCGAGCTGTCCAAGGAGCAGTCGGATTTACAAGAGGCATTTGATGCGTACACGGAATATAAAAGCGTAGTTGCTCAGCTGGACGACGCCAAGCTTATGCAAGGCGAAAAGCTGGACGACGAAATGCGCGAAATGGTAAAGATGGAAATTGAAGAATTGTCCGAGCGCAAGGAGCAATTGGAGGAGCAGATGAGAATTCTTCTGCTGCCAAAGGACCCTAACGATGACAAAAACGTCATTGTGGAAATCCGCGGCGCGGCGGGCGGCGACGAAGCGGCTTTGTTCGCTTACGATTTGTACCGGATGTATACGAAATATGCCGACTCCCAAGGCTGGAGAGTCGAGCTGATGGATTTCAGCGAAAATGATTTGGGCGGCTTCAAGGAAGTTATTTTTATGGTCAACGGTAAAGGGGCCTACAGCAAGCTGAAATATGAGAGCGGCGCGCATCGCGTTCAGCGTATTCCGGTAACGGAATCCGGCGGCCGCATTCATACGTCGACTTCGACCGTCGCGGTGATGCCGGAGGTTGAGGATGTAGAAATCGAAATCCTTGACAAGGATATTCGGATTGATACTTTCTGCTCCAGCGGCGCCGGCGGGCAATCCGTCAATACAACCAAATCCGCGGTTCGTGTTTTGCACGTGCCGACGGGCATTATGGCGACTTGCCAGGACGGCAAATCCCAAAACGACAACAAGGCCAAGGCGCTTCAGGTTCTGCGCGCGCGGATTTATGATATCCGCCGTCAGGAGGAAGAAGCCAAATATGCGGGCGAGCGCAAAAGCAAGGTGGGAACGGGAGATCGAAGCGAGCGGATTCGCACGTACAATTTTCCGCAAAGCCGGGTAACCGACCACCGCATCAATCTTACGCTGCATCGTCTGGATTCCGTCATGAACGGCGATATGAACGACATCATTTCGTCGCTTACCATTGCGGAGCAGGCTGAAATCATGGAGCGGGAGAGTATGGGCGTCTAAGTCCGAAGGACCTCTTCATACAAAACAAGAAACAGGCCTCTGCAAAGCAAGAAACTGACCTCTGCAAAGCAAGAAACTGACCTCTGCCAGTCATGGCCGCGTTTAAGACGCGGATGCGGCAGGGGTTTTCTCATGAAAGGCGTTGAACAGAATTGAAAGGTGCGGCGAGTTTATGAATGGTGAAAATCAAGTACAGCAAAGCGTGGATTGGTTTAAGCCTGGCTGCACTCTTCGGCAGGCTTGCGCGGGAGCTGCGGAATGGCTCTCCGGGCAAGGCGTAGACGAGGCGCGGAACGATGCGGAGCTGTTTCTGATGCATGTGCTGGAGCTGGACAAAGCGTCCTTGCTGTTCCGATGGAACGAGCCGTTTCCCGTCGATCGCGCGGAGCAGTGGATAAGCAAAATCGCCCGGCGCGGGGCTGGCGAGCCGCTTCAATACATTATAGGAGAAGGCTGGTTCTACGGCCGTTCGTTCCGGGTGTCGCCTGCGGTGCTGATTCCCCGTCCGGAAACGGAGCTGCTGGTGGAGGCCGTTTTGGAGGCGGCGGACCGCCTGTGGGGCAGCCCTGAGTCAGCAACAACTGTTGCAGGACAGGCGGGCGGGTCGGCAGGGCCTGCTGACAGCGAGAAAAATGCCATGCCGACAGTCGTTGATGTCGGCACGGGCAGCGGCGCCATCGCCGTGACGCTTGCAGCGCTGCGTCCCGGCTGGCGGGTGACCGCGTCCGACCTGTCCCCGGACGCGCTGGAGGTCGCCCGCGAGAACGCCAGCCGCCATGGTGTGGCGGGTCGGCTGGCATTTGCGCAGGGCGACCTGCTCGCGCCCTTCATTGACGCGGGGCGCGGTGGAGCTGCTATCGATGGGGCCGTTGCCATCGATGTGCTGGTGTCAAATCCGCCGTATATTCCGGCGGCGGATTTGAGCGGCTTGCAGCGCGAGGTGCGGGACTATGAGCCGCATCTCGCGCTGGATGGCGGTACTGACGGGCTGGCCCCGTACCGTGTCATGCTGGAGCAGCTGCCGCTGCTCCCTGCCATGCCGCGCATTGTGGCGTTCGAGCTGGGCATGGGCCAGCCGGAAATTGTGGCGGCATGGATGCGGGAAATGGAGATATGGGACGATATCTCCATCGTGACGGACTTGAATGGAATCAAGCGGCATATTGTAGCCGTGCGTACAAAAGCTCATGGGGCCTGATGTTGCCCCATGAGCTTTTGTGCGTTTGCCGCGTCTACAGCGATTAGAAAGGCTCGTTCGGTTGCTATCCATACTAGATTGCTTGGCCCGTTCAGCTGCTTAATCGGGGATGCGGCCTGTTGCAATGGCAAGACGGTTCCAGCCGTTGATGGTAATGATGGCGATAATGACTTCGCTCAACGTTTTGTTGGAGAAATGGCGTGCGGCCTCGTCGTATACCTCGTCTGGCACGTGGCTTCCTGCAATAAGCGTCATAGCTTCCGTCAGCGCTAAAACAGCCCTTTCTTCATCCGTAAAATATGGAGTTTCTCTCCAGGCGTTTAGCGCGTAAATCCGTTTTTCGCTTTCGCCGTTTTTACGAGCGTCGCTTGTATGCATATGGATACAGAAAGCGCAGCCGTTTATTTGAGAGGCGCGAATTTTTATCAGCTCTACAAGTGTTTTGTCCAGCTTGGAAGAATTAATGAATTTCTCCATCCCCATCATAGCGCTATAGGCCTCGGGATGCTCCTGGTGCATCAGCATTCTTGTTTTCATGGTTAATCGCCCCTTGTCATGAGATGAGCCGGTTTATAGGATCGGCTATACTCTTAAGACAAGATGGCATTCCGTTTTGTGACATGCTTCAGCTTTTCAGGATTGACCACAATATAAACGGCTTCGATTTTTTCGCCTTTTTTGTCCCATCTGAAAGTCAAAATCATATGGGGCGATTGTTCCGATAGCAGCACCATGCCCGCTTGGCCGTTAACAACGGCAGGAAGAAAACCATTCTCGAACCTGCCTTTCCGGTGCAGACCAGCAAAAAAAGCAAGAATGCGGCGCCTCCCCGTAATGGGCAAGATGGCAGAGCGAGCTTTTCCTCCGCCGTCGGACAGCAATACGGCATCTTCGGTCAATATGGAGAGCAATGTCTCTGTATTCCCGGTTTCCGCCGCTTTGATAAACGCCTGCGCCATTGCGCCGGCGCGTTCGTGGTTAAAGGCTGGCGCGGGCTTGTCTGCATGAAGCTTTTGTTTCGCCCGGCTGTTGATTTTTCGGCAGGCCGCCTCGCTTTTGCCCAAAATATCGCCAATTTCCGCATATTCATAGGAGAGTGTCTCCCGCAGCAGAAAAACGGCTCGCTCAACGGGCCCTAGATGCTCCAGCATTACGAGCATGGCATAAGTGACGGTTTCATTTTTGTCCCACAAGAGAGCAGGGTCATGGGATGCGCCATCATCATAAAGGACAGATGGTTCCGGCAGCCACTCTCCAACGTAGCTTTCTTTTCGTTTATAGGCCGAGCCTTGCAGATTCAGGCAGTGATTGGTTGTCATGCGGATTAGGTATGACTTTGAATGCTCGATTTTGTCCTGATCAAGCTGAAAATAGTGGGTGAATACTTCCTGCACCACATCCTCTGCGTCGCTTCGGGAGCCAAGCATGCGGTAGGCCAAGGCCAGCAGGAGAGGGCGATAGGTTTCGTATAAAGGGGGCTGCTGCAATGTCAACACTCCTTCTTTTTGGAAAGATGCTTGATAGTCGCTCTATTTTTTCAATATAGCAATCATAGCCCTCTTTTTTGCAAATGAATAGGTTTATAGATTGAGAGAGGCGGACATACTGGGGATAGAGACGTTCCGGAACGCAAGCAGACGCACCGGCGGGTGCGCGAGAGGAGCTTGTGTAATGTCCCGTAATTATTCCCTTTATCCTTCATATTCATCCGATTCTACTCTTTCGATTACGACTCGTCCTTTATCTGATGCTTCATCTCTAAGACCCTACCGATTTTCTTACCGTAAATCATACGGTTTTATTATAATGGCGCTGCTTGTGCTGGTGATGAGCTGGGAAGCCGGCCGCATGGATGCGGCAGTGGCGCAAGGTGATATTCCGCAAGAAGCCATTCGGCTGCGTATTTTGGCCAATTCCGACAGTCCTGCCGACCAGGCGGTCAAGCGTGTTGTGCGGGATGAAGTGGTAAAAGCAATGAACAGCTGGGCCATTGGCCTTAACGATATTTCCGAAGCGCGCGAGGTCATACAGTCCCGGCTGCCGGAGGTGGAGGGCATAGTGGCAGGCGTGCTGGAGAGCAGAGGGTTTCCCCATCAATCATCGGCCATTCTGGGCAATGTTCAGTTTCCGACCAAAATGTACGGCAGCAAGGTGTATCCTGCCGGAGAGTATGAAGCTTTGCTGATTACAATCGGCGAAGGCGAAGGCCAAAACTGGTGGTGCGTGCTGTTTCCTCCATTATGCTTCATCGATGCGGCTACGGGAGAAGCGTCTGCGGCATCGGCAAACGAAACGGCGGCTGCTGCCGAAGGGAAGACGAGCAGCCAAAGCTCGCGATCTGATACAGTAAACGGCCAAGGCCTTGAAGACGAAGCGGCAGCATCGACAGAATTGGGCGGAGATGCTTCCTCCTCGACGGCTGAAGGGGATGGTGACAGCAAAGAAGAAGCTCCCGAGGTGCGGTTTTTCTTATGGGAGCTGATTGAAGGAATTATTAACTGGTTCAAATCCTTGTTTTAGAGATTGTTCAAGGTCGGGATTATTTTTGAACACAAACTTTTAGTCATGTTATAATAGCCGTGAACCGGCAAGGTTCAAAGGCAATACCTACATGGATAGAACAGGGAATGACACGCAGAAATGATGGAAACCAAAAGATGGACGACTTATAACGATAATGTGAAGGGCTCATTCCGGGATCAGGATGCGCAGCACAACAATAATAGATGCGGAACCCATGAGGCTGCCGCATGGCTTGAGGAGGCCGCGGAGACGCTTCAGGGAGGCGGGCTCGTGGCTTTTCCTACGGAGACGGTGTACGGCCTGGGAGCGGACGCGCGAAATACCGATGCGGTTGCCGGGATCTTCAGAGCGAAGGGGCGCCCGTCGGACAATCCGCTGATCGTGCACATCGCGGATAGCGGTCAACTGGATGAGCTGGTTAAGCCTTATCCGCCGCTTGCGGGGAAGCTGATGGAGCTATTTTGGCCGGGGCCGTTGACCATAGTGCTGCCAGTGCAATCAGGGGCGTTATCGCCGCTGGTGACGGCTAACCTGCCTACGGTCGGCGTTCGCATGCCGGATCATCCTTTGGCACTGGAATTGCTCAGGCGGGCGGGCTGTCCCGTCGCAGCGCCTAGCGCTAATCGCTCCGGCAGGCCTAGTCCTACGGAAGCGTCCCATGTGCTTGACGACTTGGATGGATTGATACACGGGATAGTGGATGGCGGCGCAACCGGAGTGGGGCTTGAATCCACCGTAGTCGAGCTGCTGGATGAGCAAACCGTTGCTATTTTGAGACCGGGAGGGATAACGCTGGAAAAGCTGCGGCGCGCTCTTCCGGATATTGCTGTCCTGGGAGGCGAGGATGGCTTGTCGGATCAAGAGGAAGCTCCCCGCTCGCCCGGGATGAAGTATATTCATTATGCGCCACAAGGCGAGTTGACGCTGGTGGAGGGCAGCCCCGAGCAAACGGAGGCATATATTGCGGCCCGGCTGGCAGAGGCCTCAGCTCGCGGCGAACGAACAGGCGTGTTGGCTTTTTCAGAAAGCATTCGTCGGTATGAAGCTGATGTGAAAATGAATATGGGAAGCCGTCAGAGGCTTGACGAGGCGGCTGCCCGCTTGTATGCCGCGCTGCGCCGTTTTGACGAAGAGGGAGCCGTATCCTTATGGGCGGAGTCCTGCTCCGAAGAAGGGATAGGCCGGGCATTGATGAACCGCTTGAGCAAAGCAGCCAGCAAAGTTATTAAGCTGAACTGACAGCTCGACCTTGCTAGGCATCTGATTTCAGGATAAACTTGTCGCAGTCGCAGTCGCAGTCGCAGTCGCAGTCGCAGTCGCAGTCGCAGTCGCAGTCGCAGTCGCAGCCATAGTCTCGATCGGGACATGTTTGGCCCCTCGTCCGCATATGCTGGTTTAAAGAACGCTGCGGACATGGGGGAGAGATGGCGTGTGGGATGCTCATGCAATTATCGGACAAGCGCTGACGCTGCTATTTATTGCGCTGGCACTCGGTTTTGACGCCTTTTCGTTGGGGCTCGGCATCGGGCTAAAAGGCATTCGGCTTAGGGATATCGCCAAGATGGGCTTTGTAATCGGCCTGTTCCATGTGTTAATGCCGCTAGGCGGTGTATGGACCGGCCACCTGGTAAGCGGTCTGCTTGGCAAAATGGCGACAACGGCGGCAGGCGTGCTTCTAGTGCTGCTTGGCGTTCATATGATGTACAGCTCCTTTCGGGGAGAGGAGGTCCGGTCACTGGATCACCGGTCGCTATGGGGGCTTCTTGTCCTTGCTTTCAGCGTCAGCGTTGATGCTTTTTCGGTTGGCATTACGCTGGGCGTGTTTTCCGCAAATTTGTGGCTGACGGTTGCTTTATTCGGCATTTTGGGCGGTCTGATGTCAATGCTTGGTTTGCTGCTGGGCAGAAAGGTAAGCGGAAATTTGGGCGAATACGGGGAAGCCTGCGGCGGGGCTATTTTATTCATATTTGGCATTTTATTTATCCTCTAAGATATGACTGACTGAAAACATGGGAGACGGGGTCTCCCGCTCAGCCAGAGCCTGTTCAATGAATGATGGAAATAAAGGAAGGGGTGGGCTTTGTGAAATCGATTTTGTTTGTTTGCACGGGCAATACATGCCGTTCCCCGATGGCCGAGGCCCTGCTGCGAGAGATGGCGCAGGCGAGAGGCATGGCTGTGTCGGTGCGTTCGGCGGGCGTCTCTACGGTGGACGGGCTTCCTGTGTCCGGGAATGCGCTGGAATCGTTGCGCCGGAGAAAGGTTTCCCACGCCGGCTCCTCAAGCCGGCTTACAGCGGAAGCCGTTGAATGGGCGGATCTGATTCTTACGATGACAAGCGGGCATAAGCGGGACGTGCTGCATTATCATCCCGAAGCGGTGGACAAGACCTATACGCTCAAAGAGTTTGTATATAGCGATACGGCCGTGGCGGCGAATATTTCGGAGCTGGAGAGCCTGTACAGCGACATGCAGATGAGGGGGGCGATTGGCGGCCAGCTAACCAAGGAGGAAAGACAGAGGATGCTGGAGCTGGAGAAGACGATTCCAAGCTTTGATATCGCAGATCCGTTTGGAGGCTCGTTATCTACCTACGAGAGCTGTTCGCAAGAAATACAGGAGGCAATTGGCAAGCTGCTGGACAAGCTGGATTCGGATTCCACATTTTCCGGCACAGAAGCGGATTGATTATTTTGCAAGTTTGCGATATGATGGACTCACATATACGGATTCCGATGTAACTGGCGACGGAAGTGGGATAACCACGGTGGAGCATCGGAGTATACGGCCGGTCGCCTGGGCAAAGAGCAAACATGCTGGTAGGAGCATGTCATGCTCTTTTTTTGTTTTCATCCGGTATGCTTGCTTTTTCGCTTTTGCACAAGCTCTTTGGTGTCGTTTCTTGTCTGAAGAAAAGGTATACTATCGTCATAGGGCTTGTTTGGCAAAAAGAAGCCCGAATTCGGAGAAAGAACGATGAGGAGAGAGATGACGATGAAAATAGCCATTGGCGCAGACCATGCCGGCTACCGCTTGAAGGATGAAATTGTTCCGTTGTTGAAATCGCTGGGCCACGACATTCAGGATTTGGGCTGCGACTGCGAGCAGTCCGTTGATTATCCGGACTATGCGCTGCCGGTATGCGATTTGGTGGCCCAAGGCGATGCGGACCGCGGCATTCTGATTTGCGGTACGGGCATCGGGATGTCCATCGCGGCGAACAAGCACGCCGGCATTCGCTGCGCGCTGGTGCACGACCTGTTTTCGGCCAAGGCAACGCGGGAGCATAACGACACTAACGTGCTTGCCATGGGCGAACGGGTCATTGGACCTGGCTTGGCTCAGGAAATCGTCCGCACTTGGCTTGAAACGCCGTTTTCAGGCGGGGAGCGTCATGCAGGACGCATTCGTAAGGTGATGCAGCTGGAGGAGAAGAAGTAAATTTTCCCGTCCCTTCTTGCAAGAATCGGTTTAACCCAAAAGGAGCGGAATTCAGCATGAGTCAGAACAATCACATTACGCCAGAGCTTCGGCTCTGGTCGTCCCAAGTGGAAACGGCAGTTCGCGAATTGTCGGAAGCGGGAGGCTTGAAGCCCGGTCAACTGATAGTTGTTGGAACCAGTACCAGCGAGGTGTTGGGACGCGCCATCGGTACGGCGGGCGCGCTGGAGACTGCTTCGGCTTTATATGAAGGCATTGAAGCGGCCCGCAAGGATATCGGCTTTGTGCCGGTATTCCAGTGCTGCGAGCATTTGAACCGGGCGCTGGTGCTGGAGAGGCATGCTGCCGAAAAATATGGTTTGGATCCCGTACACGCCATTCCGGTACGCACAGCGGGAGGCTCTATGGCGGCTTATGCTTATAGCCGGCTGAAGGACCCTTGTCTGGTGGAGTCCGTGAAGGCGCATGCGGGCATCGATATCGGCGATACGTTTATCGGCATGCATTTGCGTCCCGTGGCAGTGCCCGTGAGGCCGTCTGTCAGTTCAATCGGCGAAGCTCATGTCACGATGGCTTATACAAGACCGAAATTGATTGGCGGCGTTCGCGCCGTCTATGAAATTCATCCTGCTGCCGGGCAGGAGGACGCCTCCGGGCACTGCAACTAATCTGCAACTTCTACCAACCATAATGAATGATAAACAAGGAGGAGCTTGAACATGGAAAACATTTCAAAGCAAGACCCAGAGGTATTGAAGGCGATTGGACTTGAATTGCAACGCCAGCGCGACAACATCGAACTGATTGCATCGGAAAACATCGTGAGCGAAGCGGTGCTTGAAGCTATGGGCACGGTGCTTACGAATAAATATGCCGAGGGTTATCCGGGCAAGCGTTACTACGGCGGCTGCGAGCATGTTGATATCGTTGAGGACCTGGCTCGCGATCGTGCCAAGGAATTGTTTGGCGCGGAGCATGCCAATGTTCAGCCCCATTCCGGCGCTCAAGCCAACATGGCTGTGTATTTGGCTGCATTGAAGCCTGGCGACACCGTATTGGGCATGAACCTGGCCCATGGCGGCCACTTGACGCACGGCAGCCCGGTTAATGCTTCCGGCTTGCTGTACAACTTCGTTGCATACGGCGTACAGGAAGACAGCTTCACTATTGATTACGAGGAAGTTCGCAAGCTGGCGTTCAAGCATCGCCCTCGCATGCTGGTTGCCGGAGCAAGCGCTTATCCGCGTACGATCGATTTTGAAAAGCTGGCTGCTATCGCCAATGATGTAGGCGCGCTGTTTATGGTCGACATGGCTCATATCGCTGGTCTTGTCGCTGCCGGACTTCACCCGAATCCGGTGCCTCACGCCCATTTTGTTACGACAACAACGCACAAAACGCTTCGCGGTCCTCGCGGCGGCCTGATTCTTTGCCGCAAATCGTGGGCGGCGGCAATCGACAAAGCGGTTTTCCCTGGCACTCAAGGCGGCCCTCTGATGCATATCATTGCAGCCAAAGCAGTAGCTTTAGGTGAGGCTCTGCAGCCTTCCTTCAAGGAATATGCGCAAAACGTTATCAACAACGCCAAAGTGTTGTCCGAGGAGCTTGTTGCTAAAGGCCTGAACATTGTTTCCGGCGGCACAGACAACCACTTGATGCTGATTGATACGCGCAACCTGAACATTACAGGCAAAGTAGCGGAGCATGTGCTGGATTCCGTTGGCATCACTGCCAACAAAAATGCCATTCCGTTTGATCCAACCAGCCCGTTTATTACAAGCGGCGTTCGGATCGGCACGCCTGCAGCTACAACACGCGGCATGGATGAGGCGGCTATGAAGGTTATTGCCGAGGTCATTGCTATGGTGTTGAAAAATCCGGAGGACGAAGCTGTTTTGACTAAAGCTCGCGGTCTGGTCGCTGACCTGACAGCCAAGTTCCCTCTTTACCCGTCCATTAAATATTAAGGGTTGCCCTGCCCCGTTTGGCAGGACACCAATCAAGCGCCGCTTGGGCTTTCATTAGCCCGGCGGCTTTTTTTTGTTTCAATGAATGCCCTCTTTTACTATTTCTTAACTTTGCTCTAATTCTCCGTTTACGATTCGCTTTCATAATGAAATAGATTTTAAATCGGTTTCAAAGCGGAGGAGATTTTTTTGAAAAAGAAAGCAGTTCGCGCCGTTCTGGCGGGGTGTATGGCAATGTCCGTCATGATGACTCCAATGGCATTTGCGGCAGAGGATTCCGCAAAAAGTTCAGAGGCCGGGACAACTTCCTCCCGGAATCTGATTGTGCTGATTGGAGACGGCATGGGTCCGGCTCAAGTAACCGCTGCAAGAAATTATCTTATGTACAACAAAAATGTGGACCATCTCACGCTGGATAGCATCTATGTAGGCCAAGCGACTACTTACGCTGACCGCGGAGAGGACGGAGGCGCCGTTGTTTCCGGCGTCGTCACGGATTCCGCGTCTGCGGGCACGGCTTTTGCCACCGGCCATAAAACATACAACGCCGCAATAAGCGTCTCCAACGAGGATGTCTCCAAGCCGTTTGCTTCCGTTATTGAAGCTGCAACAGCGGCCGGAAAAGCGACGGGGCTTGTCACGACCGCGCGTATTACCCATGCAACGCCTGCCGTATACGGCTCCCATGTCAGAAGCCGGGATAACGAAAATGCGATTGCCTCGCAATATCTGGACAGCGGCATTGACGTTTTGCTGGGCGGAGGCAGCGCTAACTTCTTGAGCAAGGATGACAAGGGGAAGCGTTCGGATAAAAGCATTATTAGCGATTTTGAGGATAAAGGCTACGAATATGTAACGAATCGGGCAGGGCTGATGCAAGTGGGCGATAGCGATAAAGTGCTGGGGCTGTTTGGGAGCTCGCATGTCGCTTATGTCCCGGATCGCACAGCAGAAACGCCGTCGCTGGCTGAAATGACGGACGCTGCTTTGAACATTTTGTCCAAGGATGACAAGGGCTTTGCCGTTATGATTGAAGGCGGCCGGATAGACCATGCCTCTCATGCCAATGATTTCCCTTCCACTGTACAGGAGGTTCTGGATTTTGACGCGGCGGTTAAGGTAGCCCTTGAGTTTGCGAAAGCGGACGGAAATACGTCCATTGTTATTACAGCCGATCATGAGACAGGCGGATTGTCGCTGTCGCGCGACAACATTTATGAGTTGAACCTTGATCTGTGGGATCAGCAAAAGAACTCTTCGGAGTTTATTGCCTCCAAGCTGAAGTCCGCAACAACGATTGCGGAGGTTAAAAGCATTGTGTCCTCCAATACCTGGATAAAAGATTTGTCCGATGAAGAAGCGGAGCAAATTCTCGCCGGAGACGGCTCTTCGTACGCTCAAGAGGGAGCCTACAACGCGGTCATTAGCAAAAGGCTTCTCGTAGGCTGGAGCGGACACGGCCATTCGGCGGTTGACGTAGGTGTCTGGGCTTATGGGCCGATTGCCGACCTGGTCAAGGGACAAATCGACAATACGCGTGTAGCGACGGCTTCCGCGGAGGTGCTGGGGCTTGATCTGGCAGGAACAAGCGCGGCGCTTCAGGCAAAATACCTGTATCCCAAATTCAAGGTGGCAAGAAACGGAGAGATTCTTTATCCGGCAAAAGCTCTGGGGGAAGCGCTTGGGGCTAGCGTGAAATGGAATGGAGCGAACCGCACAGCCACGATCTCCCAAGGGTCAACGGTCATCTCCGTTCAACTGGATAGCGGCGCTGTTACCTTAAACGGCAATTCGGCTGCGCTGACCAGCAATGTGGATAATGGCAAGCTTTATCTGCCGCTGGAGGCCTTTAATTCATTAACGGGCTTGAAGCTGACATGGGATAGCTTGTCCGAGCGTATTGTGAAGTCATAATCCTTTAAAAGAGCGAACTTTATTGAACAACACTCATGAAGGGGCTGTCCGAAAAGTCAAGCGGAATGAATTATGATTCAGTTGTGGGGACCGGAGGGAAAAGGGTGTCTTGAGGGCGAGTTTTTTTATCCGCTTTTGTTTGAGCTTCCAAGACACCTTTTTCCGGAAGGTACCGGTTTTGCTGAATCACTATTCACCGTAACAGACTTTTCGGATAGTCCCTTGTTGGATGAGGCCTTGAAATTGGGGGAGATACCAAGGTGGTTATGATGATACAAGCGGAAGGTCTTTGCAAGTCCTACAGGATTCAACAAAACGAGAGGCCGATCATCGAGATTAAACGGTGGTCCGTTGAAACGGGCGAACGAATTGCACTGCTGGGCCCAAGCGGAAGCGGTAAAAGCACATTGCTGCACATGCTGGGCGGCGTGCTGAAGCCGGATTCCGGAAAATTGGAAATTTCCGGGTTCGATTTAAGCGCCATGAGCGAGCCGGAAAGAGATGCTTACAGGGCGGATAGGATAGGTTATGTTTTTCAGGATTTTTATTTAATTCCTTCCTTGAGTATCCGGCAAAATGTGGAGCTTGTTTTGGGCAAAAAATTAAGTCGAGGAGAGCGGGCCGACCTGCTTGAGCACTATTTTCGCAGAGTGGGGCTGCTGGAGCATATGAACAAGCTTCCGCACAAATTGTCGCGGGGTCAGCAGCAGAGAGCCGCAATTGTTCGGGCAATCGCCAATCGCCCGACGCTTATTCTTGCAGACGAGCCGACTGGCAGCCTGGACTGGGAGACGGCTGACGGGGTCATGCGGCTTTTGCTTGAGGTTTGTCAGGAAAACGGCTCAACGCTTATTACGGTTACTCATGATCTTCACTTGGCCGAGCTCTTTCCTGTCAAGCTTCACATTTCCGAAATAAACGGAGCAGGGCGGCGTGAGCAGCCCAAGGAAAATGGATACAAGGCGGCTGGGGCGGGAGGTGTCGGCGCGTGAGTGCCTGGAGCTATGTCTGGAGTCATATAAAAAGAAGGAAGCTACTGTGCGGCATTACGATTTTGGCTGTAGCGCTGACTGTAGCTTTATTTACGCTGATGCTGTTAAGCCGGGATGGAGTGGAGCATGGGGCTCAAAAAGGATACGGCCCGTTCGAGCTGGTCATTGGAGCGGAAGGGAGCTCGTCCCAACTGGTGCTCCATACCTTTTACAGGATTGGTTCGCCTACCGGCAACGTGCCTCTGGCTCTTTTGGAAGAGGTCAGAAGCAGCAGCGAGGTTGAAATGGCTTTTGGCGTAACGAGCGGCGACAGCTATAGAGGGTTTCCTATTGTAGGCGTTGACCCTGCTTATTTCCCTTCCCGCTATGATGATCGAAAACTGAACTCCGGAAGGCTTTATCGGGAGCCTGGCGAGGTTGTAATCGGGTATGCCGCAGCCAGAGCGCTGAATTTGAAGACAGGAGATACCTTTACTGGCTCGCACGGTATGGTGCAGGCAATTGAGTATGATCCTGATGAGACAAATCACGTCTCAAACGATCACGATGATGAAGGCTTGGCTCATGACAGCGACGCAGGAAATGATCAGGACAGGCCTGGCGCAGATCATCATGACAGCTTTATTTACACAATTGTGGGCGTATTGCCAAAGTTGGGCACTGGAGATGACCGCGCCATCTTTACGTCCATGGATCATGCATGGATTGTGCATGGCCTTGATTCCGGACCTCGCGAAGTAACAGCTATCATTATAAAGCCTGCCACCTTGCTGGGCGCAAGCGAGCTCAAAAACAAGTATGACGAGCTGGATCGGGTTCAGGCTGTATACACCAGCAAGGCGGTTGCCGATGTGCTGAACGTGGTTGACAGCGGCTCGCAGCTGCTGCTGATCGTTATGGGAGTATGCGCAATGCTGGCGGCTTCGACTCTGCTTCTGGCGCTGACCTCTTCCATGGCAGAGAAAAAACGCGATGTCGGACTGCTCCGTTTAATCGGGAAGCCGGGACGATTTATTTTTATGTGCCTGATTGGTGAAGGCGTGGCTCTTACGGCGGGCGGCATTTTGCTGGGCAGCCTGTCGGGGAGGGTGGCGGCGTGGCTGTTTGGAGACGTTCTTTTTGAGAAAACGGGGATTCAGCTAGCTCCTTACGGAATGGCGACAGACGAGGGGGCGTTCCTGCTGTTCGCGCTGGCGCTTGGCGTGGTGGCTTCGGCCATACCTGCTCTTCGGGTTTATCGGATTGACGCCATTTCCTTATTTCGCAATTAAGAGGAGGGATATTATGAAAAGGTCAGCGTTTAACAGGCATCGCTACGTTCTGCTGCCGGCATTGCTTTTGGCTTCCTTATGTCTAGCTGGAGGTTGCGGTGCGGAAAAGTCAGAGCTTAATGCCGAAACAGGCTTTTTTCAGGATGCTCAGGGATACGCGACGGAACCATCCGAGACGTTAGATAGCGGGCTGACACCCGATAAAAGAGAAAATGGGCAGGCGGCAGCCGCAGAGCAGGGGCGTACAGCCGGAATAAACCCTTCTCCTTCAGGGGACTTGCAGCAAGCGACGGAATCAGTATCCCGGGAAATGGAATTCAAAAGTTTAAATATGGCCAATGACGCATCCGCAGGCACTATAGAGCCTGCGCCCGCCATGAAGCCTGCTGTCACGGAGCAGCAGGAAACAGAAAGTCTTGAAACAGTAAAGCAGGAGCAAGGCAATGAAGCAGCTAAAGAGGAAGCTGCTCCGGCTGGGCTGGCAACCCCAAAACCGGTTTCCCGGCAAGTCGAGCCTGCTGCGAATGCTAAAGCTATTGCGAGCGCTAAAGCTGTTACGGATTCGGGCGGTCAACCATCGGGCCGCAGCGCATCCTCAAATACGTTGCCGTTAATTGGATGGGATCAGTTTTTTGACAATGAGGATCAAACGACGCCTTCAGCGGCATTTTGGGATCTATCCGAGGAGCGTCAAACTGTCAACATTAAAGGATTTATGGGCGAGGTGTTGTCCTTCGACAAAAACTGGTTTCTGCTGATTCCTGAACCCGGCGCCGAATGTCCGTTCGACAACGGAGATGAAACCTATTGGAATAAGATTATGATTGTGTTTGTTAAAGATGGAACCAAATTGAGGTATACGTCAAAGCCGTTAAAGCTGGAGGGAAGGCTTGATGTAGGGATCAAGATTGATGAATCGGGCTATAAAACCATGTTTCGCCTATACGATGCAACATTCGAGGAAATTAAAAATTAATTGCTCCGGCTCCCGCCAACGGGGGTCGTTTTTTTTGCAGGTTATTGGTACATTCTGATTCATATTTCTTCAACTATAGATGAAGAAATTAATGATATGATTTCAGGAAGGGGATAATAATTTTTCTTCCATTTTGATATAATAACTATGATTTCAATTTTTATAAATGTATGAATATTACTTTTCTGTAAAATGGACATTGCTTGACGGAGACTAACGTTCTCGCCAATTCTATAAAGGTCCGTATGCGTTGCTATACATTATAATTCCCTTAAATGCCGCTATCCATGACGGATATCACAGAAAAAATCCGGTAATCTTACCCAAATACTTAATCGCATCAGTGCAAATGGGCAGTAATACAGAGCCGCATTATCGCGGATTTGCATTAATGCAATCGCGTATTAATGCAAATCCGCTTTAATGTGTTAAAGAAATAACTCTGAAACGCGACTCATAAAAGAAAAACGTCAGGAAATAGTAAAAATTAGGGCTGCTTAGACAAAAAAAGTGAACTTTCGAGTTGACAATTGTTTAATTAAAGATGTATATTGATAAACATCGAATAAACGAGTTTTTCATGTTAATAATCATGACATGATCCAAGTTTCGAGGCTTTACCCAGCATTTGGTTTTAACAAAAAAATTATTATAGAAAATGGGAGTTGATTAGTGTGAAGGGAAGTTTCAAAAAACCGGCACAATTTATGCTGGTTCTTATTGTTGCGTTCAGCATGCTGCTCACAGCGTGCACAAGCAACAGTAACAAGCCTACGCCGACTAACAGCGGCACAGAAAACAGCGGAAGCGGCAACACTGAGACGGGCGGAGAAAAAGAAGCTCCTCAAGAATTCCGTTTCACACTGGCGAGCGAGCCGCCTAGCTTGGATCCAGCTCTTATGACGGATGCTCAATCCGGTATCGTAGCTGCTGGCTTGTATGAAGGTTTGACCCGTCTGAACAAGGATGGCGAGCCCGAGAATGCAATTGCGAAGGAAATCAAAGTTTCCGAAGATGGCAAAACGTTTACCATTACATTGCGCGACGATGCTAAATGGAGCAACGGCGATTCTGTAAAGGCTTCTGATTTTGAATATTCCTGGAAGCGTACGTTGAACCCTGAGACAGCCTCCGAATACGCATATATGCTTTACTATCTCGAAAATGGCGAAAAGTACAACACAGGTGAAATTACAGATGCCGACCAAGTTGGCGTAAAAGCAACTGGAGATTACACACTGGAAGTTAAGCTGTTCACGCCAGCCCCTTACTTCACAAGCTTGCTTGCACATTACACCTACCTGCCTGTTCACCCTGCAACAGTGGATGCTGCGGATGACTGGGCCACAGAAGCCAAGTCTATCGTTTCCAACGGTCCTTTCCTTCTGGATCAATGGGTGCATAACGACAAGCTGGTTATGAAGAAAAACCCTGATTACTACAACAAAGATGCCATCAACTTCACCACAGTTAACATTTCTTTGGTTGAGTCTGACAGCACTGTTTACAATCTGTTTGAAACGGATAAAATCGACTGGATCGGTGCTCAAGCGGGCTCCATTCCAACTGATTTGGTTGGCGGTCTGATTGCTGATGGCAAAGCGGAAGTTACATCAGTTGCTTCTGTTTACTACTACCTGTTTAACAATAACAAGGTTCCTTTCAATAATGCCAAGGTTCGCAAAGCTTTGGCCATGGCAATTGACAGACAAGCTTTGATTGACAACGTTCTGCAAGCAAACCAAACTCCTGCGCACGCTCTTGTACCACCAAGCATCGCAGGCCTTGAAGGTAAAACATTCCGTGAAATGTATCCGGACACCGACTACATTAGCGAAAATGTTGAAGATGCAAAAAAATTGCTGGAAGAAGGTCTCTCTGAGCTGGGCTTGAGTTCATTCCCGGAAGTAACATTGCTGTACAACACAAGTGAAGCTCACAAGAAGCTGGCTGAAGCGCTCACTGATATGTGGCGTAAATCGCTTGGCGTTGAAGTTAAGCTTGCGAACCAAGAGTGGGGTACGTTCTTGGAATCAAGAAAAGCGGGCCAATTTGATATTGCGCGTTCCGGTTGGGGCGCAGACATCAACCATCCGATCAACTTTACGTATGATCTGATTCACCCGCTGTCCGGCAATAACGATGGCAAATACAACAATGCTGAAGTACAGAAGCTGCTTGACGGCTCGTTGGTTGCTGCTACTCAAGCAGAGAGCATGGACATGCTGGCTAAAGCAGAAAAAATCGCTATTGACGAAATGGGTGTAATGCCTGTTTACTACTACACGACGCCTACTTTGATTAAACCAGGCTTCGAAGGCGTATTCTCCGACTACTCCGGTCACCTGGACTGGGTATTCGGTAAAAAAACTAACTAACCCACTCTGATCTAAATGCAACCATAGAGCGAAGGCGGCGCAAAGGGCCGATGTCGTCTTTGGCGGCATCGGCTTCCGGCGTGGACGAAGTAAGAGATCATCCCGAGAGTAGCATCACGTTTCTTGTATTTCATCGGTCTGGCTCTAACAACAGCAAATTTCAAAGGGTATATATAGCTAACTATATATACCCTTTTGAAATGCACATAAAGATTTGGAAGAGAGTGGGTGACGAAATGTTCCGCTATATTGCAAGCAAGTTTATATTTATGCTTCTATCGCTGTTTGTATTGGTATCGGCCACATTTCTGTTAATGAACGCTATCCCCGGCAGCCCCTTGCAGTCGGAGAAAGCAACCAGTGAACAGGTCCAGAAAAACCTGGAGGCCTATTATGGCTTGGACAAGCCGCTGATTGTCCAATACGGAACTTATTTGAAAAACCTGGTTAAGGGCGATCTTGGAATTTCCATGAAAAAGAAATTCCAATCCGTTGATAAAATGATTGCCAATTCCTTTGGCCCGTCTCTCAGACTGGGTATCTCTGCTATTATTACGTCTGTTGTAGTTGGCTGCACTTTAGGTATTATTGCAGCTATGCATCACCGCAAGCTTCTGGATAATGTGGCCATGATACTGGCTGTTATCGGGCTAGCCGTGCCAAGTATGGTAATGGGGCCACTATTGCAGTATTTCTTTGCTGTCAAGTTACGATGGTTTGAGGTTGCAGGTTTGGAAAATCCGATGGATTATGTATTGCCTACTATTGCGCTTGCGTCTGGGCCAATCGCTGTTATCGCAAGATTGCTTCGTTCCACAATGATTGAAGTATTGAATTCAGACTTTATTAAAACTGCCAAATCCAAAGGCCTTTCCGGTTATGTAATCGTGGTGCGACACGCGCTTCGCAATTCCATGCTGCCTGTTGTAACCTATCTGGGTTACCTCACAGCGGGTGTTATTACGGGCTCTGTCGTCATTGAAAAAATCTTCGCGATTCCAGGCATCGGGAAGTTCTTTGTTGAGAGTGTTATAAATAGGGATTATCCGCTCATTATGGGCACAACCATTTTTTATGCGGTTCTGCTGATGACTACTCGTTTCCTCGCGGACATTGCTTATGTATTAGTTGATCCGCGTATGAGAACCGGAAAGGGGGCCAAATAGTCATGTCCGAGCAAAAACAAAGCACGCCGTCGTTTCTGAAGCCGGAGCTATTTAGAAAACTGAAGCGGGATGAGTATTCGGCTGAAGCCGTTACCCGCAAAAGCTTGACCTCCTGGCAGGACATCCGTATGCGGATGATGGAGAACAAACTGGCGATGACCGGTTTTTGGATAATTGTGGGTATCATTGCAGCTGCCATTCTTATACCGTGGCTTTCACCCTTTGACCACTTTACTAATGATCTGTCCAGTACCAACAAGGTGCCAAATGGAACAAACTGGTTCGGTACGGACGATTTGGGACGCGACATGCTGGTAAGAACCTTCAAGGGCGCGCAAATCTCCATGTTTGTAGGTATTGTGGCTGCTCTGATCGACTTGATCATAGGCATCATTTACGGCGGTATTATGGGCTATTACGGCGGCAAAGTGGATGAAGTGATGAACCGTTTTGCTGAAATTATCTACTCCATTCCTTACCTGCTGGTTGTTATCCTGCTGCTTGTGGTTATGGAGCCGAGCTTAACAACGATTATTGTCGCTATGTCCATTACAGGTTGGATCAATATGGCGTGGATTGTTCGTGCTCAAATTATGCAGCTCAAAAATCAGGAATACGCGCTTGCTTCCAAATCGCTTGGCGCCGGTGCGATGAGAATCATTTTCCGCCATCTTATTCCTAATGCGATGGGGCCTATTCTTGTTACCCTTACGCTGACCGTTCCAAACGCTATTTTTACTGAGGCTTTCCTGAGCTTCCTGGGTCTGGGAGTTCAGTCCCCGGCCGCTTCATGGGGGACGATGATTGACGATGGCGTAAAAGCGATGACGATTTATCCTTGGCGCTTGTTGTTCCCGGCTTTTTTCCTGAGCTTGACAATTTTTGCCTTTAATGTGTTCGGGGATGGTTTGCGTGATGCATTCGACCCAAAACTGAAAAAATAATCAGCTTCTTCAAGAGAGGAGGTCCATATCATGAAACCATTACTGGAAGTTAAAAATTTAAGCGTGTCCTTCCAAGTGTACAGCGGCGAGGTTCAAGCTATTCGCGATATTAGTTTTGAGGTTAGAAAAGGCGAGGCTGTAGCCATCGTAGGTGAGTCTGGCTCCGGAAAAAGCGTAACGGCTCAATCCATTATGAGGTTGAATCCTTCACCGCCAAGCTGGATTAAGCCAGGTTCGTCGATCAAGTTTGACGGGATGGAATTATTGAATCTTTCGGAGAAGGAAATGCAAAAGGTCCGTGGGAACAAGATTGGTATGATCTTCCAGGACCCCATGACATCTCTCAATCCCACCTTGACAGTAGGCGACCAAATTATGGAGGGCTTGATCAAGCATCAAGGAGTCAGCAAAGGCAAGGCGCGGGAACGTGCTATCGAAATGCTTAACCTGGTCGGCATTCCAAACCCTGCATCTCGTCTGAAGCAATATGCGCACCAATTTTCGGGAGGCATGCGCCAACGCGTTATGATCGCGATTGCTCTTGCATGCAATCCATCACTGCTAATTGCGGACGAGCCTACAACGGCACTTGACGTAACGATACAGGCACAAATTATGCGCGTCATGAAAGACCTGCAGAACAAGCTCGATACGTCCATTATTCTGATTACGCATGATCTGGGCGTGGTAGCCGACGTTTGCGATCGAGTAATTGTTATGTATGCGGGGAAAATAGTGGAGCAAGGTACGAAGTGGGAAATTTTCAAAAACCCGCAGCATCCTTATACTAAAGGCCTTCTTCGTTCTCTGCCTCGTTTGGATCAAAAGAAAGACGAACCGCTGATTCCGATTTTCGGCACGCCGCCGGATCTGATCAAGCCGCCTGCCGGCTGCAGCTTTTGTGCGCGTTGCGACGAGGCGATGGAGGTTTGCGTAGCCAATAGTCCCGATTTGGTGGATATTGAGGGTAGCGAGTCGCAGCGAGCAGCTTGCTGGCTCTTGCATCCGTATGCCAAAGGGGAGGTGCCGGTATGAGTTCTTCATTTGTAGAGGTAAAAGACCTGCGCAAATTTTTTAATTTGGGCGGCGGTAACATTCTGAAGGCTGTCAATGAAGTCAGCTTTAGTATTGCCCGTGGTGAAACGGTTGGCGTTGTAGGAGAATCCGGCTGCGGCAAATCGACAGCGGGACGAACCATTATGCGTCTGTATGAGCCGACCAGCGGTGGCGTCACCTTTGAAGGTAAAGATATTTACAAGCTGAAGGGCGCAGAGCTGAAATCGTTGCGCCGTAATATGCAAATGATTTTCCAAGACCCGTATGCTTCCCTTAATCCCCGGATGACGGTTACAGACATTATCGGGGAAGCGCTGGACATTCATAATCTGGTGTCGAGCCGTGCCGAGCGGAAAAAGAGAGTAGAAGAACTTCTGGATCTGGTTAATCTGAATCCGGACCATGCCACACGTTATCCGCATGAGTTTTCAGGGGGACAACGCCAGAGAATAGGGATTGCTCGTGCGCTTGCGGTAGATCCCAAATTTATTATCGCGGATGAGCCCATCTCTGCCCTTGACGTTTCCATTCAGGCGCAGGTAGTTAACCTGATGCAGGATTTGCAGCGCAAGATGGGGTTGACGTACCTGTTTATTGCGCATGATTTGTCTATGGTTAAACACATCAGCGACCGTGTTGCTGTTATGTACCTAGGCAAAATCGTGGAGCTTGCGGAAAGCAGCGAGCTTTACGATAATCCGCGCCATCCGTATACGCGCGCGCTATTGTCCGCAATTCCGATTCCTGATCCGGAAGTTGAAGCGACAAGAGAGCGTATCGTATTGAAGGGCGATCTGCCTAGTCCAATCAACCCGCCAACGGGCTGTCAGTTCCATACCCGCTGTCCGGTTGCGACCGACAAGTGCAAAAAGGATGCGCCAAAGCTGCTTGAAGTAAGCAAAGGCCATTTTGCCGCTTGTCATTATGCATAATCGAATTTGAATATAAGGAGGCATTTTTGTCGATGACAAGGATGCCTCTTTTTTGCACCTTTATCAAGGAATTAAAAAGACTTCAAGCAGGTTATGATCGCTGCTTGAAGTCTTTTAATTGAGACTGATATCCTGCTGTCTATTTTACAGTTACGCGTATAGTTACGCTTTTTCCGTCAAAGGTGGCTTTAATGGATGTGCTGCCTTTTGCGACTGCCGTTATTTTTCCGTCTTTAATCGTAGCAACCCCAGGTTTCGAGCTTGTCCATGTTGCAGTGTCTGTTACAACAACCGGATTGCCGGTTGTATAAACGGCCTGAAGCGATATGTTTTGGGATGCGCCAGGACTGAGCTGCAGCGATTTGATTGATAGCTGTAGCGACTTCAGCTTTGGTTTAACCACAACCGTGATTTGTACGGTTTGCTCCTGATAAGTACCCTTCAAGATCGTTGAGCCGGGTGCGACGGCTTTAACGCCGGAGGAGCCAGTGAGTGTGGCAACAGAAGTCTGGGCAATACTCCAGTTCACCTTGGAGCCAACCGATATGGTTTTCCCGTCTTTGTAATATCCCGTTACTTTAATCGTTTTGGAGCGGCCGGGATTCAGTTCAACCTGGCTTGGTTCGGCTACCAGCTTAACGATTTCTTCTTCGATTTTGATGCGCACCGAAACCGTTTTATTCAGATAAGTTCCTGTAAGCGCAATGCTCGAGGCTTCCAATCCTCTCATTGTTGTATCTTTAATGACGAGATTGTCGGATTTGGTTGTCCAAACGACAGTAGAGGTAACATCTTCTTCTTCCCCGTCTTCATTTATGACCGTAACCTTGGGCAAGCTGACGGTTTTGCCGATAACGATACTTACGTCCTTGCTTTCCGCCAGCAATTTGAGCGGTTTCACATGTACGATAAGCTTAACCTCTGTCTGATAACCCTGTACATTGGCTGTTAGGGTTACCTCGCCAATTGCCTTTGCTGTCCATTTGTTTCCTTCTACTGTGGCGATGTTGGTATCCGAAACGGTCCATACAGCCAGCTTGCTCACATCAACCATGGAGCCGTTAAAGGTAGTTGCGGTCAGCTTTGGCAAATCGCCCTCTATCCCTTTGAAGCCATCCAGCGTCGTTTTTTCCGCCGTTATTTTGGTGATGCTGGGATATACCACAACATCAATGCTGCGGCTAACGCCCTTATAGGAAGCGGTCACCTTTGCCGTACCCGGCGATCTTGGCGTCACTTTGCCGTCTACGACTGTAGCGATCAGAATATCGGAGGATGTCCATTCCGCCATTGTTGTAACAGGATATGAAATATTACTGTTGTTCAAAACCTCGGCCTGTACCTGAACCGGTGATTGCTGCATCTGAATATGAAGCTCTTTTTCCGGCGTCAGCTTCATGAATTGATATGGCGTTCGCACGACAACATCAATCGAGCTGGTGACGCCCAGGTGAGAGACGGTCAGTTTGGTTTTACCCGGCGCAACTGGAGTTACGACCCCTTTGACGACGGTCAATACTTTAGTGTTGGCGCTTGTCCATGTTGCTTGTTGTGTGACATCTATTGTTCCGCCCAATTTTGGCGAAGCCGTTGCCGTGAGCGCCGTATCATCTGTCCCTACCTCAAGCTCCAGCACTCCGTTTTCAAGGGGAGCAACAAGGTCGATGGATTTGTAAGGCGATGTGACGGTTAGCTTGACGCTGTCGGATTTGCCTTTATATTTTGCGGTAATGGTTGTTGTGCCCGTTCCAACTAGCGTAATTTTACCTTCATCCACTGTGGCGACAGACGAGCTTGTTGTTGTCCACACCGCTTCGGAGGCAATAGAAGTCGAGACATTGTTTTTGCGGCCAACGAGGGTGTAGTCGAGAGACTCTCCTAATTGGATCTCGCTGATGACTGCGGGTGCTTCCTTGTCACCGTCCATCAATACGATTTCGTCGTATACGTACTGGGAGGTTGCCTTGATGGAGGCTGTATAGCCTTTGTAGGTTGCGCTGATCGTTGCAGTGCCTGAACCTACGCCGGTCAAAATGCCCTTATCGACTTTAACGACAGAACTGCTGGAGGTTTTCCAGGACGCTTCCGCAGTGACATCCTTTTTGGAGGAAGAGCCGGAGATGGAGGCAAACAGATTAACAATAACCTTGTCGTCCTCCACGTACATTTTCAGCGCGGAACTGCTGTTGTCATAATCGGACTCGTCATAATTAATTTCAACGCCAGTGACGGTTTCTTCAGCTGCGCCTGCACTGCCTGTCCATCCGTTTAAAACCAGGCTTGCGGCCAAGAGGATGGCGAATGCACCCTTGAAGCCTGCGCGCAACATTTTCCAACTGCTTTCTTTTCCCACTGTATCCTTCCTTTCTTTGGAACCTGTTACTCTTACTATTAACGGCTTGCAGAGCCCAAAAATGAATACATTTATAGAAGTTGTGGTATTGAAAAGTAAACTTTGGTCCATGGATTTATAATAACTGAAAGAATTCGTTAAGCTTTTTTTATGGTTTGCTTATAAGCCTCTTAACGTTGGAGCGGTATCTTATAGACAAGGATATCGAGACACGCGGGGAGGTTTTTTGTTGTGAAAATGAAGGTGTTTGTGTTGTACGGAGGGCGTTCGGCAGAGCATGAGGTTTCGCTGCGCACGGCATTTACGGTGCTTGGGTCAATGGATAGGAGCCGGTATGACGTTTATCCGGTCTATATAACAACAGACGGGCTATGGAGCTGCAACGGGGCCATGAAGGAACCGTTTGCCAGCAAGGAGGAGCTGGTTCTGACGGCGGCAGGCGGCGACCCTGCAGGCAGTATTGGAGAGGTATTGAGCCGTTATTTCAGTCTTCCGGGAAAAAAAGCGGTCCTGCCGCTGCTGCATGGCTCCTACGGCGAAGATGGCACGGTGCAAGGACTGCTGGAGCTGCTGGATATTCCATATGTCGGCAACGGGGTTTTGTCCGCCGCTCTGACTTTGGATAAAGCAATGTGCAAAAAGGTGCTGGAGCAGGAGGGCATTGCGCAAACCAGACATGTCACCCTCAGCCCGGAGCAGTGGCTTGATGGAAGGGAAGACGTGATGGACTGGATAGAGGGAGAGGTCGGCTATCCTTGTTATGTAAAGCCGGCATCTCTTGGCTCCAGCATTGGAATCAGCCGCTGTCCGTCGCGAAGCGAGCTGGAAGCAGGTATTGTCCAGGCGTTTCGCTATGATCGCAAGCTGGTCGTGGAGACAGAAATTGTTGGGCGGGAAATACAGGTCGCCGTGATGGGCAACGGGGCGCCCGTGGCTTCGCTGCCGGGGGAATTTTTGCATGGTGTTGATTTCTTCGATTTTCAAGCCAAATATATGGATCAAAGCTTGAGAATGTCGGTTCCGGCGGAGCTGCCATCTCATTTGCTGGAGGAGATTCGGACGCTTGCGCTTAGAGCTTATATAGCGCTTGATTGCGCTGGTCTGGCGCGGGTTGATTTTTTTGTCGATGGACAAGGCGGTATCTTTTTGAACGAAATTAATGCATTGCCGGGATTTACGGGGACCAGCATGTATCCCGTCATGTGGGAGCGCACCTCGGGTATTCCATATGGCGAATTGCTGGATCGTCTGCTGGACTACGGCATTGCCAGACATGAAGAAAAACGACGGCTTCAATTTGCGAGGTAGGGTGAGGTCATGGGAAGAGGAACAGTTGCGGAAATCAGCTTGGGCGCTATCCGGGATAATGTAAAGGCCATCAGGGACGCGCTTCCGGATGGAGTGAGGCTAATGGCGGTGGTCAAAGCAAACGGCTACGGCCATGGCGCGGCGGAGTCCGCCCGGATGGCCGTTGACGGAGGCGCGGAACGGCTGGCGGTTGCTTATTTGGAGGAAGCGCTGGATTTGAGGGCTGAAGGTATTGAATTGCCGATTTTAATACTGACGCCTATTCACCCCGCCGATGTGCTTCAGGCGCTGCGTCACGAGCTGATGATCACGGTTGCGGGAGCGGATTGGTTTGACGCCATGCGCAAGGAGCTTGGAGGTAAGCTGCCCGGCAAGCTTAAGGTTCATATCAAGGCGGATACGGGCCTTGGCAGACTTGGCTTGCGCAGTCTGGAGGAATGGGAGGCGCTTGTGCCCTGGCTGAAGGCCGACGATATCGAGGTGGATGGGTTCTATACCCACTTTGCGACGGCGGGCAAAGCGGATACGTCCTTCCTGGAACGGCAATACGTCCGTTTTCAGGAGATGCTGGGCTGGTGTGCGGCGTCTGGCATTCAGCCTCGCCATTGCCATTGCGCCGGAAGCGCCGCTGCCTTGCGGTTTCCGGGCCTCTCTATGGATATGGTTCGGATTGGCGCAGCCATGTATGGGTTTAGTCCGGCCAAGCCCAGCCTTGAGATTGCTTTGAAGCCGGCGATGGCTTTGAAAAGCAGCCTGATTGCGGTCAGGAAGCTTGTAGCTGGAGAAAGCCTTGGCTACGACAACTCCTACACGGCAAGCGGGGAAGAGTGGATTGGAACGGTGCCGATTGGTTATGCCGATGGCTGGCATCAAGGGCTGCGGCATGCGGAGGTGCTTGTTGAAGGACAGAGAGCTCCGATAGTCGGCAAGATATGTATGGACCAGCTAATGGTCAAGCTGCCGCGGGCATGTCCTGCGGGAACGCCTGTAGTGCTAATCGGGAATCAGGGCGGCAATTGCATTGCGGCAGCCGAGCTTGCCATGCATCTGAGCAGCGTGCCGCAGGAGGTATCCTCATCCCTGTCCCCGCGAGTTGAGAGGGTTTATATTTCATAAAGGGGAAGGTGAAGCTTGTGAGGGCTGTCAAGGTTGGGCTGATGAAGGGACTGAAGAAAAATTGGAGCGTCGGGACCGAACGAATAAACAAGGAGCAGCATGCCCGACGGGTTAGGCTTGAACTGAGCAGAGATGATATTCACAGAGGGAAGCTGCTCTTGGTCAACCGTAATCACCCTGTAGTGGCTCAACCATCGGATGATGAGCTTGAGCCTGCGTTAAAGGCGGGGTGCTTTGCCCTTCTGGAGGATCGCATCCTTTTGGAATCGGAATGTTTGAAGATGCTTGCCTCATTGATTAAGGCTGCCGGTGGAGAAACGGACATTATGGCGGTCAGCGGTTACCGGACACGGCAGGAGCAGGAGGAGATTTACGAAACGTCGCTTGCGGAAAATGGTCCGCTTTATACATCCCAATACGTAGCATATCCGGGCTGCAGCGAACACCAGACGGGTCTTGCCGTTGATGTTGGTCTTGCGGGCACTCCTCTTGATTTCATCGCTCCCGCTTTTCCGGACGAGGGAGCATGCCTCGCTTTCAAGCAAAAGGCGGCGGATTATGGCTTTATCCAGCGGTATAAGGAAGGCAAGGAGTCCATTACCTCCATTGCCTGCGAGCCTTGGCATTTTCGCTATGTCGGTACTCCCCATAGCCAATTGATTCAGGAGATGGATTTATGTCTGGAGGAATACCTTGCCTTTATCAAGACATTTACACCGCAGAATGGCTGCCTGACCTGGAGCGGGAACGGTGAGATCTGTGATATTTTGTACGTGGAGGCGGGTGGGCAGGGTGCATCCATTCAACTGCCGGACTGTGACGCCTTTGCTGTATCCGGCAACAATATGGACGGTTATATCATTACAATGACCAGAAGGGCTGCTACATGATAGATCAAACCCGGCTAACCCGTTCTTCCAAAAGACAATACGGCGGCGTTCAATACATGAGAGTTATTGCGGCGCTGCTGGTTGTTGCGGTGCACACCGGACCACTGTTGTCCTGGGGAGAAGACGCCGACTTCTGGCTGACCGGCGCGTTGGCCCGCCTTGCGGTGCCTTTTTTCTTTATGGCGTCCGGCTTTTTCTTTTTTCGAAAAGTCAGCGGGAATACCGCTGCCGATTTTTCTCTGCTTCTGGGCTACTTGCGAAAAGTGGCGCTAATCTATGTTGCAGCCATTCTTATCTATCTTCCCTTCAACGCATATAAGGGGGATTTCAAGGGAGAGCTTTCGGCGGCCGTAGTGATCCGAGATTTGCTAATGGACGGAACCTTTTATCATTTGTGGTATCTTCCCGCGCTGATTTTCGGCATGGCGATTGTATACGCCCTTTACCGGCTGTTGCCCCTTTGGGCGGCTGGAGCCGCAGCGGCGCTGCTGTATGCCATTGGTCTATTGGGCGACAGTTATTATGGATGGTCGGCCGGAATTCCGGTCCTGAACGGGCTGTACGAATCGATGTTTCAATGGATGGACTATACCCGCAACGGTTTCTTTTTTGCCCCGCCGTTTCTGGTGCTTGGTCTGCTGGCGGCAAGGCGGGAGCAAGCGACGCATCGTCAGGAGAAGCGTTATGAAGCTGGTAATGTTCCACGACGGGTCCGGCATTCTGCCCCATGGACCCGGAGCCGTTGGCTTGCTATGGGATTGTTTGCCGCTGCTCTCGCTCTTTTGCTTGTCGAAGCGTATTGGCTTCGGGAGGTAGGATGGCCAAGGCATGACAGTATGTATGCGATGCTTTTGCCGGCAGTGTGGTGCATGTTTCATCTCTCGTTGCGGGTTTCCGTCCGTTATCGGGCTTTGCTTGGCTCGTTCAGCCTGTGGCTGTATCTGCTGCATCCCGCCGGAATCGTAGCAGTTCGGCTCGTTGCCCGTGTGGCAGGGGCGGAGAAGCTGCTGATCGGACAAACGCTGGTCCACTTCGCGGCGGTAGTGCTGGTCTCCTCCGCTGCGGCCTGGGTGATGTCGGCTATGGTTCCACACGGTACTGCATTCATTCAAAACCGCTCTCGCTCCGGGAAATAAGTTTCCGGTGCGGGCAAGCGGTTTTTTTGCGCTCGGAGAGGGAGCGGTTTGCGCCTTACATTTTTTTAGGCTGGCAGGATGCAACGGCTATAGTACAATGCTATAATGAATGGGATTGTGACCATGCTACAGACATGGCCGCCCCACAAAGGAAACCTGGGAGGAATTGCGCTCCATGAGCAAAAGCAAAGTAGTTATTTGCGAGCATCCCCTGATTCAGCATAAACTGACGTTTATCCGGAACCAGGAAACCAACACGAAGGATTTTCGTGAATTGGTGGATGAAGTCGCGACCTTAATGGCGTATGAAATTACGAGAGATCTTCCGCTGGACACGATAAGCGTGCGTACCCCCGTAGCGGAAACCGAAGCCAAAGTCATCTCCGGCAGAATGGTGGGCCTCGTGCCGATCCTGCGCGCAGGCTTGGGCATGGTAGAAGGCATCCTGAAGCTGATTCCTTCCGCCAAAGTAGGCCATATCGGCCTGGCGCGGGATCATGAGACGCTGCTGCCGCGCGAATACTATATTAATCTGCCTACCGATGCCCATGAGCGTCTGCTGATCGTAATCGATCCCATGCTGGCGACGGGCGGTTCTGCCATTGCAGCCATTTCCTCGCTTAAGCAGCGCTCCTGCGAGCAAATCAAGCTGATGTGCCTTATTGCGGCGCCAGAAGGCGTGCGCGCGGTTCAGGAAGCGCATCCCGACGTGGATATTTACATTGCCGCGCTGGACGAGCGTCTCAATGAAAAGGGCTATATTATTCCTGGTCTGGGCGATGCCGGAGACCGGATGTTCGGCACAAACTAGGATGTCTTGATTAAGAGGTAGGAGTGGAAACTTTTGACCAAACTAAAAGTAATGACGATATTCGGAACGCGTCCGGAAGCCATCAAGATGGCGCCATTGGTGCTGGAGCTTCAGCGTCGAGAGGAAGAGATTGAATCGCTGGTATGCGTGACGGCCCAGCATCGCCAAATGCTGGACCAGGTTCTTGATTTTTTTGAGATCAAACCTAATTACGATTTGAATGTTATGAAGGAACGCCAGACGCTGACGGAGACTACTGTACGCGTGCTGGAGGGGCTTGAGCCAGTGCTGGAGGAAGCCAAACCCGATATTGTGCTGGTGCATGGCGATACCCAAACGACGTTTCTGGCAAGCTACGCTGCCTTTTTGAAAAAAATCAAGGTTGGACATGTTGAAGCGGGACTTCGCACCTGGAACAAAATGTCCCCGTATCCCGAGGAAATGAACCGTCAGCTGGCAGGCGTTCTGAGCGATGTTCATTTTGCCCCGACGGACTGGTCGGCGAATAACCTGCGCAAGGAAAATAAGTCCGAAGAAAGCATTTATGTGACGGGCAATACCGCAACGGATGTGTTTCAATATACGGTGGATGATTCCTTCACCCATCCCGTATTGGAATGGAGCAAGGGAAAACGGCTGATCCTGATGACGGCCCATCGGCGCGAAGCGCTGGGCGAGCCCCATCGCAACATCTTCCGCGCGGTCAAACGGATTGCGGATGAGCACGAGGATATTGCTATTGTATACGCGGTTCACCTCAACCCTGCGGTTAGGGAGCCGGCTAATGAAATTTTGGGGAATCACCCCCGTATTCGCTTGATTGAGCCGCTGGATGTTTTTGAATTCCATAACTTCTATCCTCATGCTTACTTCATTATGACGGATTCCGGCGGGCTGCAGGAGGAAGCGCCTTCTTTTGGCGTACCGACGCTGGTGCTTCGCGATACGACGGAGCGGCCCGAGGGGATCAAAGCCGGAACGCTTGAGCTGGTAGGCACGGATGAGGAGACGGTTTATTCAAGGGCCAAGGCGCTCCTTAATGATACAGCTCTGTATTGCCGGATGAGCCAGGCGGCCAACCCGTATGGAGATGGAGCTGCATCGGAACGAATTGTGGACGGGATTTTGCATCATTTTGGGAAAAGAAAGGAAAGGCCTCAGGCGTTCACAAAAAGTTCACAAATTACGGAATAGTGACGGATATGTGGCAAAATATACAGCGTACAGTAGCGCTGTACGGTTTGTAAAACCTGAGAGACCTTGTCCCGCAAGGGTTTTGACGCCCTAAATGCGAGAATACGCATGGGAATTACAATTGACAAACCTTTATCCGCTTGGATAAAATAAATGAGGATTGACAGGGGTTGGAGACCTATGAACGGAAAGGGCAAACAAGACAATCCATGGAAAGCTGCGGCGCTTGTCGGAGCTTTGGGCATCGATGTCGGAGTATGTGTTCTTCTGGGTTATTGGCTCGGCTCAATGGCAGGCAACCTTTATGGCGATCCCAAGCAATGGATGGCCGGAGGACTGCTGGTCGGTCTTGCCGTCGGTCTGCTTTCAGCTATTCTGATTGTCAGGAAGGTGTTGAAGGACTCCGATGGATAACATTATGAAAACGGCGACGATCTGGTTGCTTTACCTGTTGTCGGCATGTCTCATCCTGTGGGCGTTTTTGCCGGACATCAGGACCGTGTCGCTTGGAATTGCTTCCGGTCTTGCGGTCAGCGCCATGAATGCGTTTTTATTGAGACGCAGGGTTGGCATGATAGCGGAGGCCGCGATGCAGGAAAAAGCAAGAAGAAAGGGAATTGGCTTTGGCAGCCGGATCGCTTCCGTGCTGCTGCTTGCGATGATCGCGTACCGATACCCGGACATTATTAATATGCCGGCAGCCTTGTCGGGAACTATGATCATGCCTTTTCTGATTCTGGCGGCAGCCATTATGCACACGATGAAAGAAAACAGCAGCGGAAAGGGGTGATACTGTACTATGCATTTATTCCCCATTGTAGAATGGAATGGTCTCAAATTTGATTTGTCTGCAATATTCGCCATTCTGGTTTCTTGTGTCATTACGTTTGTAGTGGCGCGGCTGGCGGTTCGCAATCTCTCGGTGGAAAATCCATCCAAGATGCAAAACTTTATGGAGTGGGTTGCGGAATTTATGCATTCCACCATCGCGAGCTCCATGCCGGTTCACAAGGTAAGGCCTTATCTGGCTCTGGGTATGACATTGATTATGTTCATTTTTATATCCAACCTGCTGGGACTGCCGTTACTGGTCGTGACCGATATTCATGAGCCGATGGAATGGCTTGGCATTACCGCGGACTACTTGAACAGCCACGGCGGAGCCGCTCATATGGCTTGGTGGAAATCCCCTACAGCCGACTTGTCGGTAACGGCGGGACTTGCGCTTGTGGTGTTTGTTCTGGTCCATTATCTGGGTCTAAAACTGAACCGCAAGCATTACCTTCACCATTATCTGCATCCATATCCGGTGTTTTTGCCCGTCAACATCATTGAGACGTTTGCAAAACCGCTTACGCTGGCGCTGCGGCTATACGCCAACATTTACGCAGGCGAGGTTTTGATCTCGACGATTCTCAAAATCGGGTACTTCGGCATTCCGTTTATGATCGCTTGGCAAGGCTTCAGTATTTTTGTCGGCGCTATTCAGGCGTTCCTGTTTACGGTGCTTACGATGGTTTATATCTCGCAGGCGACCGTGCATGACGATCATGAGCAGGTGGAGCACAAGCATTAGCGCCCATTACTTGCAAGGCAACAAGCTTTGGTTATCGAAATGATTTGTTTTCGGTCATCCAGGGTTCCATATACCCAAAAGCAAGACAAGCTTTATGCAAAACCGAATTTACTAAAAAACAACATATTTTCGAGGAGGATTTTCAAAATGGAAGTATTGGCAGCAGCAATCGCAGTAGGTCTGGGCGCTATCGGCGCAGGTATCGGTAACGGTATGATCGTCAGCAAAACGGTTGAAGGCATCGCGCGTCAGCCTGAGCAAAAATCCGCACTTCAAACAACCATGTTTATCGGCGCCGGTATCGTCGAAGTAGTACCAATCATCGGCGTAGTTATCGGTTTCTTGGCTTTCTTCAGATAAGCAGCAGAACTGAGCGATTGGCGGGGAAGGCCTAGCCCTCTTCGCCTTTGTTTTGATTACTGGTCACCCAGAAACGGGAAGGGAGTGCGAATATGGATTTTCATCCAACAAGCACCATCATTACGATCATTTCTTTTATTGCACTGTATCTGGCGCTTAATAAATGGGCGTTTGGTCCACTGTTTGGTGTTATGGAAAAGCGCAGACAGCTGATCCTTGAGCAGATGAATACGGCTGAATCCAGCCGCAAGCAAGCCGAGGAATCGCTGCAGGAGCAGAAAGCCGCTCTTGATCAGGCTCGCAAGGAAGCGTACGGCATTCTGGAGCAAGCAAGATCTACAAGCTCCAAGCAGGCTGAGGAGATTGTGCAGACGGCCAAAAACGAGGCGGATCGCCTTAAGGATGCCGCGCTTAAAGATATTGAAAGCGAGAAAAACAAAGCGATTGCCGCACTTCGTACAGAGGTTGGCGGTATTTCCGTAAAAATTGCCTCCAAAATTATTGAGAAGCAAGTGGATGAAAAGTCGCAGGAGCAGCTTGTTGACCAATATCTGAAAGAGGTTGGAAGCAAATGAGCCGCGACACGGTAGTAGCGAAGCGCTACGGCAAGGCGATGTTTGAGCTGGCTTCTTCCGAGGGTATTGTTCCCGAAGTGGAAGAGCAGCTTAAGCTGATCGCCGAATCGTTGAAGCAGGATGCCGAAATCGGCAAATTTCTTTCCCTTCCAAACGTAGATACCTCCAAAAAAGTGGAGGCGCTGAAGTCCGCTTTTGGCGGCCAGCTCTCCCAGGTCGTTCTGAACGCGCTTGTGCTTATCCTGTCGCGTGGACGGGAGTCTATTCTGGAAGCGGTGTACGAAGCCTACACGAGGATTGCAGCCCAGGCTCTTGGCCAGGCTCATGCTACCGTCTATACGGCCAAAGCGCTGACGGAGCAGGAGCTGAGCGGAGTAGAGGCTCAATTCGGAGGCATTACAGGTAAAAAAATTATTGCTGAGCAAATTGTCGAGCCGGCGCTGCTGGGCGGCATTCAAGTCCGCATCGGAGACCGTCTGTATGACGGTAGCTTGTCCGGCAAGCTGGATCGTTTACAAAAAACGCTAAATTCTAAAGCATTGTAGATAGGGGTGAGCGAATTGAGTATTAGACCTGATGAAATCAGCACGCTGATTAAGCAACAGATCGAACAATATAAATCCGAAATTCAAGTCGTGGATGTTGGCACTGTCATCACCGTCGGTGACGGTATCGCACGCGTACACGGCCTCGAAAATGCGATGCAGGGCGAATTGCTGGAATTCGCAAACGGCGTAGTGGGCATGGCCCTTAACCTTGAGGAAAGCAATGTCGGTGTCGTTATCCTCGGTCCATACACGGATATCCGCGAAGGCGACCAGGTAAAACGTACTGGCCGCATCATGGAGGTTCCGGTTGGCGAAGCGCTGCTGGGCCGCGTTGTGAACCCTCTGGGACAGCCGCTTGACGGCAAAGGCCCAATCAACACTACAGAAACTCGTGCAATTGAATCACCGGCTCCGGGCGTTATCGACCGGAAATCCGTTCACGAGCCTATGCAAACGGGCATCAAGGCAATCGACGCGATGGTGCCAATCGGCCGCGGCCAGCGCGAGCTGATTATCGGCGACCGCCAAACAGGTAAAACGGCGATTGCGATTGACGCGATCATCAACCAAAAAGGCAACGGTGTAAAATGTATTTACGTTGCCGTTGGCCAAAAGCAATCCACTGTTGCAAACGTTGTGGAAACCCTTCGCCGCCACGGCGCGATGGATTACACCATCGTTGTAACGGCCGGCGCTTCCGAGCCTGCTCCGTTGTTGTTCCTGGCTCCTTATGCAGGCTGCACAATGGGTGAATATTTCATGTACAAGGGCGAGCACGTCCTGATCATTTATGATGACTTGTCGAAGCAAGCTGCCGCGTATCGCGAGCTTTCCTTGCTGCTTCGCCGTCCGCCGGGCCGCGAGGCTTATCCGGGCGACGTATTCTACCTGCATTCCCGCTTGCTGGAACGTGCGGCCAAGCTGAGCGACAAGCTCGGCGGCGGTTCTTTGACCGCCCTGCCGTTTATCGAAACTCAAGCATCAGACGTATCGGCCTATATTCCGACAAACGTTATCTCTATTACGGACGGCCAGATCTTCCTTGAAGCGGATCTGTTCTACTCCGGCCAACGTCCAGCGGTTAACGTCGGTATTTCCGTATCCCGCGTAGGCGGCTCTGCGCAGATCAAGGCGATGAAGAAGGTTGCCGGTACGCTGCGTCTGGACCTTGCGGCATACCGCGAGCTGCAGGCCTTTGCCCAGTTCGGCTCCGACCTGGACAAATCGACGCTTGCCCGTCTGAACCGCGGCGCTCGCACCATGGAAATTCTGAAGCAAAACGTCAACCAGCCTATGCCGGTTGAAAAGCAGGTTATTTCCATCTATTCGGCTGTTAAAGGCCATTTGGACGATATTGCCGTCGATAAAATTCTCCGCTTTGAAAGAGAATTCCATTCATTCCTGGATTCAAACCATCCGGAAATCGGCGCTTCAATCCGCGATACCAAAGATATGGTGCCGGATAATGAAAAGGCGCTTGTTGACGCGATCAATAAATTCAAAAAAAGCTTTGCCTAAAAGTGTAACCATAGGGAGTATAAGTTGAAACGGTGCGTTTATCACGGCCGTGTTAAACGCAGGTCAGCCTTCAAAAGGCTGTAATTCAGCAGTCTGCGCGGGCAGCCGAAAGGATATGCTGCGCAGATCCCTTTACTACGCCCGGCAGTTTACGCTCCGGGCAACGAAGGCGGGTGAAATGAAATGGCAAAAGGCATGCGCGATATTAAACGCGAAATTAAGAGCAAGCAAAATATGAAGCAAATCACCAAAGCGATGGAGATGGTAGCAGCCTCCAAGCTCAGAAGAGCGCAGGAAGCGGCTGTATCGGCGCGTCCTTACGCCGATAAGCTGAAAGAGGTTGTTGCCAGCATCGCCGCATCTTCTACGGATGTGAAGCATCCTATGCTGGAATCGCGGCCGATCAAAAAGACGGGATATCTCGTTATTACCTCCGATCGTGGTCTTGCTGGCGGCTACAACGCCAATATTTTGCGTAAATTGACGCAAACCATTGCGCAAAAGCATTCCTCCAGCGATGAATATGCCTTATTCGTTATCGGACGCAAAGGCCGTGATTACTTCCGCCGGCGCAATATGCCAATGGTTGACGAAGTCATCGGTTTGTCGGATGCTCCCGTATTTGCGGATATCAAAACCATTGCAGCTGCGGCGGTAAGCATGTTTGCAGACGGCAGCTACGATGAGTTGTACATTTATTACAACAAATTCGTTAATGCTCTTACGCAAATTCCGACAGAAACCCGTCTGCTGCCTCTGGATGCGATTAGCGAAGGCGCAACGGTTTCCACTTACGAGTATGAGCCATCGCCTGAAGGCGTGTTGGAAGCACTGCTGCCTAAATATGCGGAAACGCTGATCTACAGCGCCCTGCTAGACGGCAAAGCAAGTGAATTCGGCGCCCGTATGACTGCGATGGGCAGCGCAACGAAAAATGCTACAACGATGATCAACCAACTGACGCTTACGTACAACCGGGCGCGTCAGGCTGCGATTACCCAGGAAATAACGGAAATCGTTGCGGGAGCTAGTGCACAGTCGTAAGTTCATATAAGAAGGAAGCAGGAGGGAAAGCAATGAAAAAAGGACGCGTTGTATCCGTCATGGGCCCGGTCGTCGACCTTGAGTTCGAACGCGGCAACTTGCCGGAAATTCTGAACGCCGTCAAGATTCAACAAGCGGCTACAGCTGGCGGTGTAGATATCAATCTGACGCTTGAGGTTGCCGTTCATCTCGGCGATAACCTGGTGCGTGCCGTTGCGATGAGCACAACGGATGGTCTGGTTCGCGGCATGGAGGCCGTTGATACCGGAGCTCCGATTACGATTCCAGTAGGCACGGCTACCCTAGGCCGCGTATTTAACGTTCTGGGCGAGCCGATTGACGAAGCTGGCGATGTAACTTCCGACGTGAATTTGCCAATTCACCGTCAAGCGCCTGCGTTCGACGAGCTGTCGACGCAATCCGAAATTCTGGAAACCGGCATCAAGGTTATCGACTTGCTTGCTCCATACGCCAAAGGCGGTAAAATCGGCCTGTTCGGCGGCGCTGGCGTAGGTAAAACGGTTACCATCCAAGAGCTTATCAACAACATTGCCCAGGAGCATGGCGGTATTTCCGTATTTGCCGGCGTAGGCGAGCGTACTCGCGAAGGCAATGACTTGTATCATGAGATGAAAGACTCCGGCGTATTGTCCAAAACGGCAATGGTATTCGGACAAATGAACGAACCGCCGGGCGCGCGTCAACGCGTAGCTTTGACAGGTCTGACCATGGCGGAGTTTTTCCGTGATGAAGAAGGCCGCGACGTATTGCTGTTCGTCGACAATATCTTCCGTTTCACGCAAGCAGGCTCCGAGGTATCCGCCCTTCTCGGACGTATGCCTTCCGCGGTAGGCTACCAGCCAACCCTGGCAACAGAAATGGGCCAGCTGCAAGAGCGTATTACTTCGACGAAAAAAGGTTCCGTAACATCCATTCAGGCGATCTACGTTCCTGCGGATGACTATACGGATCCGGCTCCTGCAACAACGTTTGCCCACTTGGACGCAACGACAAACCTGGAGCGTAAAATTTCCGAAATGGGTATCTTCCCAGCGGTTGACCCGCTTGCTTCGTCTTCCCGTATCCTGAACCCGGATGTGCTTGGCGAAGAGCATTACAATGTTGCTCAAGGCGTTAAGAAAATTCTTCAACGCTACAAAGAGCTTCAAGATATTATCGCGATCCTCGGTATGGACGAGCTTAGCGAAGAAGACAAGATTACAGTTGCGCGCGCGCGCAGAATCCAATTGTTCCTGTCTCAGCCGTTCCACGTTGCCGAGCCGTTTACAGGCATTAAAGGCAAATACGTGCCGGTTAAAGAATCGGTTCGCAGCTTTAAGGAAATTCTCGAGGGCAAATATGACCATCTTCCGGAAGAAGCTTTCCGTTATGTAGGTGTCATTGAAGAAGCCGTGGAGAAAGCCAGCACGCTTTAGAGGTCGGTCAAAAAGTCCAATTTCCATTACGAAGTATGCCAAGCGGCATAGTCAGCGTCGAATATGGGATTCAGCCGAAATGTCCGGTGCTCACGTAGCTAAAACTACGCTCCGCTCCTCCATTTCTAGCTTCATCCCATCTTCTCGGTACTGAAAACCGTACTTTTTGAACATGAACTAATAGCGAAAGGCGGGAGGAATCCACATGAGTACCTTTTTGGTAGAAATCGTAACGCCTGAGCGCAAGGTCTACGAAGAGACGGCGAACATGGTTGTGGTTACAGGCGTGGAAGGCGAGCTTGGCATATTGCCAAACCATATTCCGCTTGTTACTCCGCTTCGCATCGCTCCCGTAACGATCAAACGCAATGGCACTGTTGATATCGTAGCCGTAAACGGCGGCTTTGTAGAAGTCCGCAAGGATAAAATCATTATTCTTGCGGAAAGTGCGGAGCTTGCCAGAGATATTAATATCGAGCGTGCCGAAGCTGCCAAGCAGCGTGCGGAGCAGCGGTTAGCTGCCAGACGCGATGAGGTTGACTTCCGGCGTGCAGAGATGGCTCTGCAGCGCGCGATGAACCGCCTTCATGTGCGGGGCAAATAAATAAAGGCTAACAGCCTGAAAAAACCTGTGATGTCCAACCGGATATTGCAGGTTTTTTGCGTGAAAAAAATCGGCTCAACCGTTTAATCAGCGCTTGATTTCATCGAGCAAGAGTGTTGAATACGGAAGACGGTAACCTTCTTCTCAAAATGGACGTCGATAGCTGCCGTTTACCCGTATGCAGTCCCACCTGCCGTCACCGATGACCGTTAGAGCCTCAAATGGACACATTAGCTTTGAGCAACGGTCACCCGTGTCCTTTAGACGCTAAAAAGCCGCGTTTTGGGGCTGAATCTAAGCTCTTACGGTCATGCCTGACCATTACAAATGCACATTTCATCAAATCCAGCCTTTAAAGGTCAAGAATATCCGTAGCGCGCAGCTAGCTTCCGACCATGGTACTACTTGCAGACACCTCGTATGCGATATTGTTCATACATATTTCGACAAATAAATTATAAAATTATCACAAAAAAACAAATGATTATGTTAAGATAGTTCACATACAAAGAGATAAGTGAAGTCAAGCTTATCACTCGCAGAGATGGAGGGGAGCGGCATGTATGATTGGCTGGGCTTTAAGACGGGGTTTCCATTATGGATATCCTGGCAACTTAACAAGGATTTAAAAGTGGATGTCGAGCAAACCTTTGAGGGGTTCGCCGATACCCGCAAGGAGCTGCTAATGAGCTGGGCCTCCAGTCAGTGGTTATTAATCGAACGGCTGGGCCAAAGGATTCAGGAACATATGCCCCTGTCCGTCGAACAAGAACTATCCCCGGAGTGGCTGGGGAGAATGACAGACCTCATGAGAATGACCTACTCCAGAGCGACGGATGTTACGGAATTATTTTTAATGGATGAAGCAGGAACTGTATTGGCCTCCACCTTCACGTCACATATCGGCGCCCATTACAGCAAGGACAGCCCCTTGGCCCAAGGCCTGCAATACTTGTCGGCGGAGTCAAAGCAGCACTGCTTGTTTGGCCCTTATTCAGACCCCATGACCCTCACAATAGGACCCAGAAGCTCTTCCTTCCACGATGCGATGACATTAACCTTCATGTATTCCATTCATGTACAAAATAAAGCTGTAGCTACGCTCTGCGGACGCATCCCCAATGATGTCATTGGAGATTTGATTCAGCGTGAATCCGGCCATATTTACCCCGATTCAGGAGATAATTATGTTTTTATGGCGAAGCCCGGGCTGGAGCGGGGCATAAAGCCGGGTACAGCTCTGTCGCGCAGCCGCTTTGAGGACCGGACGTTTACGCATGGCGAAAATTTGAAGGATGGCGTAACGACAAAATGGGGGACTGTCTCCGTTCGTGAGCATACCGAGCTTGAGCTGCTTTTTACGGACCCCGCAACCGGCGAGCTGCATCCCGGCGTCGCCAAAACAATCGCCAACGGCAGCAATCTGGATGTTGCGTTTCCCGGCTACTCCGATTACAGACATATTCCGGTAATTGGAAAGGGAGTAACGTTCCAGCTTCCTCATTGTCCCGACCAATGGGGAATGATGTGCGAAGGTGATCTGGAGGAGGTCTATCGGCTTAGAAGTCTTGGCTGGCGGCAGCGCAGGTTAAGCCTCCTGCAGGTTTGGCTTCCGGCTATCGTTATTGCCGTCTTTGCCGGCATGGCAGGGGATCATTTATCGGCTTGGCAATTGGGCGGAGCCGCAGGCTTGCTGGCTTTGCTGACAGGTCTGGTCGGGATAGGTCCTTTTAAACGCAAGGAGGATACGCGTCTTGTTCGGCACATTCGCTCCTTGACCCGCTTTATCCGAATGAATGCGGAGGGAAAAGGCGATTTGACGCAGCGGCTGCCGCTCCAGCATTTTGACAACGATGAGCTTAAGGATATTGCGAAGTGGATGAACAACATGATGGATTCGCTTGAAGGGATTATGCTGCAGGTGAAGCTGGCGACCGCGGATGTTTCTGCCAGTCAGGTTGCTATGGCGGACTCGGCAGCCAACACCGTAAGCTCTACAGGTGAAGTTAACCGCCGCATAACCGACATGATAGGCAGCATCAGGCTACAGCTTCAGGATATCGAAACGGCTAAGGAAGCGGCAGATGCCATGCGTCAAACGCTGCTTGGGCTTGAGGAGCAGGCTGCCGCCCAGATTGGCGTCGCACAATCCGAGGTGGATCGAATAGGGGAAAAAATGAACCAGATCTCCCTTAAGGTCGGAGAAACCAATGCAACGGTACATAGCTTTATGGAAACCGTACAGCAGATTCAAGCTGTATTGGGAGTCATTCAGCAAATTTCCGCTCAAACCAATCTGCTTGCGCTTAATGCGTCGATTGAGGCTGCACGAGTTGGAGAGCAAGGAAAGGGCTTTGCCGTGGTTGCCAATGAAATCCGCAAGCTGGCCAATTCAACCAAGGAGTCGACGGAGGAAGTGCATGCCATCACACAAAACATCTATGCGGGAGCAAAAAGGGCATTTTCCTCTATGGAAGAAGGAACGAAGGTCGTTGAAGAAGGCAGTCAGCTTATAGCTGCGGCAATGAATACGCTGGCCGAAGCCGGAAGCGCCGATAAGCGAAAAACGGAAGCGGTAAACGAAGTGGTTGGCCTTCTTGAAAATATTGCGCTGGTGAGCCGCGAGAATAGAGAGGTATCCGCCGATGTAGAGGGAAAAGTAACGGAATTGACCGCCGAAATGGACAATGTGCAGCAAACCTCCCAAAGCGTAGAGGCGGTAACGAGGCAGCTCCAGCTGCTAATCGGCCAATTCCGGCTTACCAAAAACCGCCTTCGTTAAGCCATGCCAATAGTCTTCCAACAGATAAGGCAGAGCTCTTTCCTTGAAGGGGAATGAGATCGGCCTTAGCTTTTATGCGTAAATTGTTGAATGACGACACGGTATGGACAAGCACGGTGCAATGCCGCCAGGAGCTGAAGGTTCCTATTCCGTGCCTGGGGGGAGCGACGCCTCCAGCGTGCAGGAATCGACGGAAACATAGACGGGTGTTGGAGCTTTTGCTATAATTGTAAAGGGGAAAAAGGACCCTGTTATTGTCATATTTCCGGGCCGCTGCGACTGAAAAATTGCTCGGCCCTTTTGTTTTTATTTCACGATACGATAGCGACCATTTGGAAGAGAGGAGGGCGGACATGGATATGTATGCAAAAGCGGCCTGGATCGTTCCGCTGCTTCCGTTTGCCGCTTTTCTGCTGCAGACCGCACTGGGCAGGAGCTACAGGAAGCTGGCTTCACTGCTCGCGATGACAGCGTATGTGTCGGCTTTTATTTTGTCCGTGCTGGTGCTGATGGAGCGAGCCTCGGGCGGCGCCTTGGATTATACATACAGCTTTGACTGGATCACGCTGGATAGTTACCGCTTGCGGATGGGCTTTGAGGTTACGGGCTTTAATTCAGTGGTGCTTTGCGCCTTCATGCTGCTTATTATGCTGGCGGGTTTGTGGTCGGCAGTCAAGAAAACAGAGCCAGATGGCGAACAAAGCGCATGGCAGAATTATTTGTCCCTGTTTGCCTTTGCTATGTCGGGTCTTGCGATAAGCGATAGCTTGTTCACTTTTTTTGTATTATGGCAAATTGCCGGAACAAGCGTGCTGCTCATGGCAGGACTCCGTTATTGGCAAAACGGGACTAAGGATGCTCTGTTCAAGGCATTTCTCTCTATTGCTATCGGGAACGCCGGTTTTATTGCCGCGCTGCTTCTATTATTCTGGTATATGCCCGATCATGGCCTGGATTTCACTACGCTGGAAAGCGTGTTCGAGGGGCGGAGCGGCTTGACGGCGACAGGTATTGCCACGGCAAGCGCGCTGCTGTTATTTCTGGGAGCTGCCGGTCAAGCCGCTCAGCTTCCGCTCCACGGCTGGCTGCCGGGCTTACTTCGAAACCCGGCTTCAGCGGCCTCCGTTATCGGGCTTGGCCTGATGGGAACGGCAGGCGTATTTATGATTGCCCGGGCCTATGATCTTTTTCGGGCGTCGCCCGCCGCAATGGATGTCCTGATGTGGACGGGTGGAGGCACTGCTGCTGTTGCAGCCTTATTCGCCCTGGCACAACGGGATAGCCGTATCATGCTTGGTTATGTATGGATAAGCCAAGGCGGCTTTTTATTCAGTGTTTTTGGCATGGGGCTGCGGGCAGAAGGCAATTTGGCTTTGTTATTCCTTATGATTTATTCCAGCTTGCTTGTTTTTGCGCTATGCGGCAGCTCGCGCTTCGGTGCTGTTGCCGTGGCGGGTGCGGTGATTGGAGGAGCTGGGTTGTCAGGTCTGCTGCCAATTGCAGGTTACGAAACCAGGGGGGCGGTTTTTTCTGCCGCGCTGGAGGTTAGTCCCCTGCTTGCAGCGGGGCTGCTTGTCTCCGGCTTTGGGCTGGCCTTTGCTGTAACCAACGCGATGCTCGCCGGAACGTCTTCCTCCAAAAAGGAGGACCCAAAGGACTTGAAGCTCAGATGGGCCTTCCTGATGGAGAAGCTGCCTGTCGTGATTCTTCTGCTACTTGTATTGGGATTCGGTTTAACTGTTGTAAATTGGCGTGAAGCGGTGTCCGGCTGGCTGACGCCGGGGACTTCCTTGCAGCAGGTTAATTGGGGGCTGTCCGCCGTATCGCCTTTTGTTGCTTTGAGTGGCTGTTATGCTGCCTGGCGCCGTCATTATTCCAGAAGCAAAGCGGCAGATGGCAAGCAGGAGCTGCAAGGACAAGCAGATGCGCGAAGCTATAGCTTTACGCGTGTTTTGCTTGTTATCGAAGCTTGGCTGGACAAGCTGCTGGTTATAGTGCCGTATGTGTTATTGATTGCCTTTAAGTTTATAGTTAGGGGAATGGAGAGTGCGCTTTCCGCCGGAACGGCCAGTTTTCTTTCATCGGGCGCAAAACTATCGGGGCGAACGATAAGGGACTTTGGTAAGCCGGGAAAAAGAAAATACGGCTGGATTGCGCTGGCGCTGCTTGTTTTGTTGTTGATAGCTGCTGCAGGAAAGGAGCTGCTGTTATGAGCTTTCTTCACAGCTTGCCCCTATTATCACTGATTGTATGGTCTCCGGCTGCAGGCATATTGGCCTTGCTCCTGCTTCCGTTACATAAAGGCCAGTGGTTTTACCGGGTTGCCGTTTTTGCATCGCTTCTGCCGCTGGCTCTGTCATTATGGCTATATGCGGATTTTGGAAGAGGACAGGCTTCCGCTGGTTATGACGAGCTTGTACAATGGGCTAATCTGGCGCTGCAAACGCCCGCAGGGTTTCAGGGGGAATTGCAGATTTCCTTGACCTATGCTCTTGGCATTGACGGATTGTCGCTGCCGCTGCTTTTGCTAACTACGCTGCTGGGTGTTGTAGCGATGGTGGCGTCACTATACGTCAAAAAGCGTCAGCGCTCCTTTTTGGTCTGGCTGCTGCTGCTGGAGATAGGGCTTATCGGGTTATTTTTGGCGCGGGATGTTATATTGTTCTTTATTTTTATGGAAATGTCGATGCTTGCACTATTTCTGCTGATCGGGACTTGGGGAGGCAGCGGCAGGGAAAAAGCGGCGAAGCTGTTTTTGGCAAGCAACGGTGTAGGGTCTGCTTTGCTGCTGCTTGGCATTACTGTGCTTGTTGCAGGAGCCGGCTTCCGTCTGGAGGAAGGCGAAGCGCTGATCGGCCATTATAGCTCCCTGTACCGGGATATTGCAGCCAACTTGGCTGAACCCGGCATGTGGAACAAGCTATGGCCTAACGGAGTTGGGGAATGGCGGCCTGCGCCTATGGGCGAGCGAACGGAGTGGGGAGCTTTTATTCTTTTGCTGGCGGGTTTTGCGATAAAATCTGCAGCGCTCCCCGTTCATGCCTGGTGTGTCAAGCTGTATAAGGAGGCGCCAACGGCGGTTGCCTTGCTCCATTGCGGAGTTATGCTGAAGGCTGGCGCATACGGATTTTTGAGATATGGGCTGTTTCTGTTTCCTGTGCAGGCTGCGGAGCTGGCTGGGGCAATAGCGCTGCTGGGCCTGTGTCAGCTGTTATATGGCGCTATTTTGGCCTGGAGGCAAACCGACTTAAAGAGTATGCTGGGTTACGCGGCATTCAGCCAGATGGGCGTAGTATGGATGGGCATTGCAGCTTTTAATGAGCTGGGGATGCAAGGAGCCGTTTTGCAGATGCTGTCTCATGGCTTCATTTTTGCCTTGCTGTTTCTGGTTGCAGGCAGCTTGCAGGAGAGAATCGGCACGACGGAGATGTCCGGCATAGGCGGGCTGCTGAGGCCCATGCCGTTTGTGAGCGGAATATGGCTTGCGGGAAGCCTGGCTTTGCTTGGCCTGCCGGGGATGTCCGGATTTTTGGGGAATTTCCTTTCGCTGTTAGGAGTATTCGAAGGTTATCGCGGGCTGGCGTTTGGAGCGATGTTTGGCCTGGTTTTGACAGCGGCTTATGCTCTGCGCGGCGTATTGCCTGTTTTATTCGGGGGCGTAAAGGAAGAACTGGCCGTCAAGCGGGATGCAAGGTTTGCTGAAGCGTTGCCGATGATCGTGCTGCTGGCCTTTATTATTGTATTGGGCTGTTTTCCGACCGTATTGACGGGTATGGCAGAGTTCAGCATTGAAGGATTTGTGCAACACATCACGGCAACAAGGGCGGGGGGATAAACATGCTGGAGCTGGCTGCTGCTTTTGTGCTGCTTGCTGCAGCGGCGCTAGGTATATGTTCTGCCATCGCCGGTCTGCGTCAGGAGCATGCACGGGCATTGATTACCTTGGCCGCAGGAGTGAACGCCGCCTTTTTGCTGGTGCCGCTTGGTTTGTCGCTCCGTACCGGAAGGCTTGAAGCGCAAGGAGCATTTTTGCTTCAGGCTGCGGCTTTTGGTCTGATGCTGGCGGGAGCGCTGCTAATAGCTGGGGCAGTCAAACAAGAGGCCGGACATGGCAAGCTAAAAGGCTTTGGCGGAATGTATTATCGTTCCCCTTGGCTGGCTGCGGCTATGACCGCGCTTTTGCTTTCATTGGCGGGACTTCCTGTATCGGGCGGTTTTTTTGGACGGCTGTTTATTTTGCTGGAGACGGTGTCGGCGGGGTTGTATTGGGTTGGCGCCTCGCTCCTTGCCGCTGCTGCCGTAACCTGTTATACGCTGTTTGGCTTTATTGTTCAGATGTACATGCGCAGCTACGACGGAGCGGACAAGATCGGAATAAAGCTCTCCTTGCTTCAGCGGACGATGATAGGGGCTTGCGCTTTGGGAAGCATTGTTTTGGGGCTTGTTCCGGGTTTGCTGTTATAAGAGGCTGCAGGCCATTTTCTTGGTTCTTGGTGCTGGAAACCGGACTTTTGGGCAGGCATGACGAAGGGAAGGGTATAGAAAAATAAAAGGAGGCGGGGAAGCAATGGCTAAGGTTTTTACGATTGGAGAAGCGCTTATTGATTTTATACCGGACCGTAAAGGAGCGCAGCTCAAGGATGTTGGCAGCTTTGCCAGAGCGGCTGGCGGAGCCCCCGCAAATGTGGCTTGCGCGGTAGCGATGCTTGGCGGAGAATCGGCGTTTATTGGCATGGTGGGAGAAGATGCGTTCGGCGACCATCTGGTGGAGACGCTGGAGGCTGCCCATGTCGATGTGACTCATGTATTCCGCACACGGGAAGCTGGAACGGCCCTGGCTTTTGTAAGCCTGAAGGAAGACGGCAACCGGGACTTTTCGTTCTATCGCAACCCTAGCGCGGATATGCTTTTGTCGGAAAGCCATATCGGGGAAAATTGGTTTGCTGCTGGCGACATGCTCCATTTCTGCTCCGTGGATTTAATAGAAGCTCCTGTGAAATATGCTCACAAAAAAGCGATTGCCCTGATGAAGCAGCAAGGCGGCATAATTAGCTTTGATCCAAACGTGCGTCTGCCGCTATGGACAAGCGAGGAGGCATGCCGGGAGGCCATTCTGGCCTTTTTGCCTCTTGCCGATATGGTGAAGGTAAGCGACGAGGAATTAGGTTTTATAACCGGAATCAGCGATGAAGCAGAGGCCATTCGGTCCTTGTTTGTTGGCGACGTAAAGCATATCATTTATACTCGCGGGGCGGAAGGCGCTACATGGTTTTCTAAATCAGGCGATAGCGTAACCGTGTCCGGCTTTAAGGTGGAGGTTGCCGATACGACGGGAGCGGGGGACTCCTTTATCGGAGGTTTGCTGTATAGGCTTCAGCAGGAGGGCGCCGGACTGTCTGCTCTGGATCGGAAAACAGCAGCGGAATGGCTGGCCTTCGCCAATGCAACGGGAGCGGCAACTGCAACAAAGGCCGGCGCTATTGATGCTTTGCCTACGCTTGGCGAGGTAGAGGCGTTATTGGGGAACCAACGTATGTAACCTTTTTTATTGTAAAACCTCAAGAGGAATTTGCCCCCTTGCTCAATTGGAGAGTGAAGGGGGCGGCTAATTCCAGGCTGAAATGCCGTCAAGGCTTACGATTCTATCAGATCCTTTGGATGTGGGTTTCTTTAAAATCAGATTCGTATTTTAAGCCATAACCTGCCATCCGGTCCATACCGATATGGGCTATCCAGATGAAGCCGAGCATCAGGAGGACATCTATGGAAAAAACAAAGCCTGCCAGCAATAACAGCAAAGGCGTGGTAATCGTGTGAACTGCGTTATAGATACGGGCTCCTGCCTTTTTGCTGATGGCGTAACCGAGGATCGAAAGGTCGGGCGCCAGCAGCAAGAGCGCATAAGCGAGCCAATGGTATCCGCTGGCAAAATACATATAGGTTCCTGCTATCAGCACAAGTAGCCCTTCAAATCTAATCAGTTTATTAGTCATAATCTAGTCTCCTTTTTTCTGTGAATGGCTTCTGATTCCGTCAAGCATCCAGCCTATACCCTGCGATACCTGCTCGTAGGAAAGAGGCTCAGGAGATAGCAGCAATGGTGATTGCAGGGTTAACCCGTCAAAAATAGCCTGGAAGAGCGACGCCAATGTTTCTTTTTCTCCAGGGCTCAGCTCAAGCTCTAAAGAATTAATTATGACAATGATGCTTGCTTTCATTTCCTTGTACAGCTCACGCACCTCATTGGCCAGCTTTTCATTGCTTACACTCTCTGTCCAAAGGCTGATTAGCAGAGTAAACCACTCCGGGTTTTCTTTCCGAAAGGTAACGACATGCAGGAGCCCTTGCTGGAGAAGCTCCGAGGGTGAAACGTGAAAATCAAGCTTTGCAAAAGCCTCCTTCAGCCCTCTGTTGATCATCCACTCTTTAACCACCTCCACCAGCAGCGTTTCTTTTGTGCTGAAATGGTATCCGATTAATCCCTGCGCCACGCCTGCCTTGGCTGCGATATCCTTCATGGTCGCCTTTGTATAACCCACCTGTCCGAATAAAGAAAACGCTGCCTCCAATATGGCATTTCTTCGCTGGTCCTGGTTGTCAGATTGTGTTTTGGTCATTTTGTTCACGCTCCAATACTGTTTGGTTGAACAGTCAAATTAATTGTCTCTATCTTAAAACTGTTTGGACGAACAGTCAACATATTTCTATCTGTGATTCATGCATTGATATTTGTTTTGAACCGTTTTTATTGAAAAAATGTGGGCTGCTACGGTCTTAAATGGGGAGCGCTGCACGAAGCTTATAACAAAAGAGGCCTAGAAAGCGGGGCGGATTGTCGTTTTTTGCCGGATGAGCGTTTTTTCATGAAAAAAAGAAGGGTTTGCTTGCCGTTCAATCGAATTATTACTCTAGCAGTAATTTTTTGATGAGCAAATAAAAATCACATTCATTTTGGCGTTAAACCCACTTCTAGACACGGTCGCCTATCATCTAGAGACCCCTATAGAGGTTTTTTGATGAAATACGTTTCGCAAAGGCAGAATCACAATGAATATACATTTTGGCTTACTGTTTAAAAAAAAATTGCGGCCGGACGAAACGTCCGGCATTGATGCCGCCGCCGCAAGCTGGCGGCGATCGTTTGCGCCCCCGGCATCGGCTCGGGGCGCTTCTCGCCTGCCGCAGGCGGCGCGCAAAGGCCTCCGGCGCGCGCTGCCTGCGCTGCTGCTGTGGAGCATAGCGCTCGGCAGCCTGTCACCAGCCGGCTTTGCGCCGGCGGTAAGGGCTGCCGGAGCTCCTGCTCCGGCAATTGTGTCGCCCGCGCAGAGCGTCGCGGGCGTAGAAGAGCCGCCCGCGCAGGGCGCCGCGGGCGTATCGCAGCAGCCGCAAAGCTGGCTGCTGAAATGGGCCGACCCCGAGCAGGCGCGGGAGCTGCGCGGGGTCGAGGTGCTGCACCGCCAGAGTGAAACGGCGGTGGAGCTGGTGCGTCCCGCCGATGCTGGCGTGGACATCGAGGAATGGCTGAGCGGGCTGCGCGGCGAGGCCGGGGTGTCATATGTGCACCCGAACAATATGGTGCACATCCTGTCTCCCGCACCGGCACCATCGGCAGGGGCGGAGGAACGGACAAATTCCGGTCTTGCGCCTGCATCGGACAGCTTGATTGATGATGAGGACGCAACGGATGGGGTATCCTATGTAGGCGAGGCTCCTTCAACGGTACATATGGATTCGTCCAATGTGTCAGCTCCTTCAAAAGAAGCCGGCAGTTTGTCCAACGGCCGGACAGCAGCAACCGAAGCTGCCAATTCCTCTGCCAAGTCAACCGCGTCACCCGAAGCCGCCAGCTCGTCTGCCTCATCAGCCGTTTCAAACGAAGGCGGCGAAAAGGGAACGGAGGCCGGCACTGATGACAAAAAGTCCGACTCCCTGTCTGCCGCCGCTGCTGATGATCCCCTTTCAGGCTCTGAGGAGCGGGGCGTGACCGTGCAGACGGCAGGCGAATCGCCGTCGCCTTCGGCGGCCCAAGCTGCAAAGGCTGAGCAGAATACGGGTAAAGCTAATGATCCCGAGCTATCGCGGCAAGCCTATTTACGTGAAATCGGCGCTTTGAAGGCTTGGGAGCAATTAACCGGCAATACCGATTTGACCATAGCCTTGATCGATACGGGAGTAGATTTGAATCATCCTGATTTGGCCGATAATCTGGTTCCCGGCATCAACCTCATTGACCCTCAAAAAGAGCCTCAGGACGATAACGGCCACGGAACCAGCGTGGCTGGCGTAGTGGGGGCTGTGGGCAATAATGGCGTTGGCGTTTCCGGCGTGCTTTGGAAGGCCAGCATCATGCCGGTCAAAGCGCTGGACAAATGGGGCGACGGCACCGAAAAGGATTTGGGCGAAGGCATTCTTCAAGCCATTCGTAAAGACGCCAAAATCATTATTATGTCGGTGGGCCTTTACCGCTATTCTCCCTACATGATGGACATCGTTAAATATGCTGAAAATAAAGGAGTTTTACTTGTTGCTTCATCCGGCAATGACGGCGTTTCGCTAGGTTCAAAGGCTTCCGTCAAATACCCTGCGGCTTACCCGACCGTGCTTGCGGTGGGAGGGGCCAAGCCGGGAGGCGCTCCGGATGGACGTTCCAATACTGGGCCGGAGCTGGATTTGATTGCGCCATGGAATGTGTATACAACGGCGCTGGGCGGGGGTTATAAGAAGGAAGAGGGCACCTCCATGGCAGCTCCGCAGGTTGCTGCTGCTGCTGCTCTTGCCTGGGGGAGGAATCCCGATTTTTCACCGGCGCAAATAAGAGCCTTGCTGCGTCAAACGGCAAAAAGCCCGGGAGCTGCTGGCGTTGACCAACAATCGGGCTATGGCCTGATTCAGATTGATAAGGCGATACAGGAGCAGCTGGAAGCCGATGCATACGAGCCTAACAATACACTTTCGACAGCGTCTGTATTCCCGCTAGGAACACAGCTTTTGGCTGAGCTGTCATCATCCAAGGACGAGGATTGGTTTGTTATCGATGCGCCTTACGATGGCAAGCTGACCCTTGATTTCGAAGGGCTGTTAGCTGTTAAACAAACGATGCCCGCCGTTCGTATTTCACATTATGCAGGCGGTCAGCTGCAGCGGTCTGAGGATGCCCGGCTAAGCAGCAAATCCGTTGCTTTTGATGTGAAAAAAGGCAAGCAGCACATCAAAGTGAGCTTTGGCAATCCCAATCAAAGCTTGCCGCTTGCTTACAGCTTGGTCTCTACCTTCGGTATTGCGCCAGATGCTTTTGAGCCCAATGACCGTATGGCCGACGCCGCCGTGCTACAGCCAAAAAACGCAACGATTCTAGGAAACTTCCACCAAACAGCTGATCGGGACTGGTATGTGATGGAGTTTAAGCAAGCTGGCAAGCTGCAGCTTTCCGTAAGCGTCAGCACTGCCAGAATGGATGCGGGATTGTCCTTGCAGCGCGAAGGGCAGTCGCTTGTGCTGTATGACGATCATGGAGAAGGCGGCACGGAAGTAACGCCAGTCATATCCGTCACACCTGGCAAATATTATATTCGTGTTCATAATGCCATTTCCCTGGATGCCAGTCCTGTAACGGGCGTCTACAATCTCAAAATTGATTTCAAGCCTCAGCTGACCGACCCGAATGAACCTAATGACAAAAGCTACGAGGCCATTATGATGAGACCCGGCAGCGAATATTTAGGCGTCATTGACAAGGCTAGCGATACAGACTGGTTCCAATTCCGTCTATCCAAAGAAAGCGTGGTTAGCCTCAGCGTGACGGATGTTCCGACAAGTGTATCGCTTCGAGTGGACGGCTACGACAAACAGATGCGCCCGTTGATTTCATCCAATACGAGTTCATCCGGCCGTCTTCAGAGCAAGGAATTGGTTTTGCAGGCAGGCGTTTATTATGTCAAGCTCACGGCGGACGGAGTGTTTCATGATCAGTATTACCGTTTAAAGGTTATGGTGGAGGAGTTGGAGTCGGGATTCAGGGATATTGGTGATCATTGGGCCAAAGATGAAATAACGGCTCTTTCCCGCGACGGCATTATTAACGGCGTCGGCAACTACCGCTTCGCTCCCGACCGCACCATTACAAGGGCCGAAGCTGTAGCTATGATTGCCAAGGCCTTTAAGCCTTTATCCACTGGAGTAACAGCGCGGGCGGCCTTTAAGGATGTCCAAAGCTCTCATTGGGCAGCCGACTCTATAAGCAAGGGTGTACAGCAAGGCTGGGTAACCGGCTTCCCGGACGGCACCTTCCGCCCGGATCAGGCTGTGACTCGGGCCGAAATGGCCGTCATGATCGGCAAGGCCAAAGGCATCAAGCCGCAAATCTCAAGCATTCGCCCGTTTGCGGACGTATCGGCAACGGATTGGTATGCGCCGATGCTTCGCGCAATGAAAAATGACGGCAAGCTCAGCGGCGTTCAGCCTAACCTGTTTAAGCCGGTCGGCCAGGCTAGCAGAGCTTCATTTTCCGCATTGTTGTTCCGATACTATAAGAATAGTTAAGAATTGGAGGACCTGAGACCTAATGGAGCCTGTTTTGTTTGCGGCAGAAGGCGGCTGGTTTGCATTTGAGGGCATAAGCGGCTTGTTTGCAATCACGGTTGAGCTGCTGGCCATCGTGCTGTCATGGGTGCTGATTAAAGAAGTGAAATGGGAGGCCATTTTTCGCCATCCCCGCAATGCCAGGGCCAGAATGTGCCAGGTGCTGATCGCAATTGTATTTGGCCATGCCATCGCTCAGTTTTTTCTGCAGTATATGGACTATACGGCCATGCTGAGGAACTTTGTCGAATAACAACAGCGAAACATGTCAACAATGGGAGTAATACGGCCAGGCTTGGGGTAAATAAATGGAATTTATTTTACTCTTGTCGATTATTGCCATCAGATGTTAAGATGAAGGTTAGTGGTTGTTTGGAGCTTGGCTCTTACCGAAAAAAATGATTGGCGATAAACTATTGAAATAGAAAAATGCAATCGCGGAGGGAACGCAAAGATGACAAAAATTATCGTCCGCGGAGGCCAGCGTTTAACGGGCACAGTACGCGTCAGCGGCGCTAAAAATGCAGTGCTCCCCATATTGGCTGCCTCATTATTGGCGACGGAAGGAGACAGCGTCATCTGTGACGTTCCCCTCCTGGACGACGTTATGACGATTCAGAGCGTGCTTCAGACACTGGGCGCGCAAACCACATACAACAACGAAACGATGAGCGTGTCGGTGCCGATTATAACTTCTTACGAAGCGCCGTACGAGCTGATTCGCAAAATGAGAGCTTCTTTTCTCGTTATGGGCCCGCTTTTGGCTCGCATCGGCAAGGTACGCATATCGCTGCCTGGCGGATGCGCCATCGGAACCCGTCCGATCGATCAGCATCTCAAGGGCTTTGAGGCGATGGGAGCCGAAATTACATTGGGGCAGGGCTTTATCGAAGCCTCCGTTAACGGCCGCCTGAAGGGCGCAAAGATTTATCTGGATGTTGCAAGCGTTGGGGCGACCGAAAACATTATGATGGCGGCGTCCCTTGCACACGGTACAACGACGATTGAAAATGCGGCCCGCGAGCCGGAAATCGTGGATTTGGCCAACTATATTAATGCGATGGGCGGCAAAGTTCGCGGCGCTGGAACGGGCATGATTCGTATTGAAGGCGTAGAGCGGCTCAAGGGCGCGCGCCATAACGTGATTCCCGACCGCGTGGAGGCAGGCACCTACATGATCGCTTCCGCCATGACCGGCGGAGATGTATTTGTGGAAGGAGCTATCGCGGATCATTTGACTCCGGTTATTTCCAAGCTTCAGGAAATGGGCGTGGAAATTGCGGAGAGTGATAATGGAATCCGCGTAACGGCCACCAGGCCTCTTAAAGCCGTCGATGTCAAAACGCTTCCTCATCCTGGCTTTCCGACGGATATGCAGTCTCAGATGATGGCGCTGCTGCTTGTATCCGAGGGCACAAGCGTGGTTACGGAGACCGTGTTTGAAAATCGCTTCATGCATGTGGAGGAATTTCACAAAATGAATGCCAACATCAAAGTGGATGGGCGTTCAGCTATTGTGACAGGCGGGGTGCCGCTTACAGGAGCAAAGGTTTGCGCCACCGACCTTCGTGCAGGAGCTGCGCTAATCTGCGCCGCTTTACGCGCAGACGGTGAAACTGAGGTGACGGGGCTTCATCACGTTGACCGTGGTTATGTCGATATTACAGGCAAGCTTGCTTCCCTGGGAGCCGACATCCGGCGGATTGAGGGAGACGGAGAAGCTGCCGTTGAGGAAAGTCCAGCTCCGGCGGCCGTTGTTCACCAAACGGTTGTGGCTGCCAAAGCTTCGGAATCCACAGTGGCATACAAGCGGGAAAAGGAAGTTGCGGTTCTGAAGGTACAGCCAACCTGGGCGTAACCCATCAGACCCTTACATAAACAGGAGACTTTGTGGAAACCTACAAGGACTCCTGTTTTTTTGTTGCATTTTTTGGTACGCAGATGGTCGGACTGTGCTATTGACAAGGGAGGAAATGCGGGCTAAAATGAGAAACATAAATGTGTAAACGATTACACACATCAATGATTCCATGTGAGGAGTGACAAGATGTCCAACGTGAATATTACCGTAATTGGCAGCTTGAACATAGATATGGTAACGGAAACAAGCGTAGTTCCAGGGCAAGGCGAGACCGTAATTGGAAGCGATTTCTCTAGCTTTACAGGCGGAAAGGGAGCTAATCAGGCTGTAGCTTGCGCCCGCTTAGGCGCAAAGGTGACGATGATTGGATGCGTAGGCGAAGATGCTATGGCTCAGCAGCTTAAGGAGGCGCTCGAGCGCGAGGGTATTCGTACGGAATATGTGAAAACGGTTCCTCATAAACCTACGGGAATAGCTGCGATTACCGTTAGCGACAGCGACAACCGGATTATCGTCATTCCCGGAGCCAATCATTGCTTGCGTCCGGAGGATATTATGGACAAGCGGGATGTCATCGCAGGCTCGGACATCATTTTGATCCAGCAGGAAATCCCGCTGGCTACGGTGGAGGCGGCGATTGATTTGGCTCATGAGCTAAATGTTCGCGTTATTTTGAACCCGGCGCCTGCAACCCGGCTGCCGCAAGAGCTTCTGGAAAAAATTCATCTGCTCACCCCCAATGAATATGAGCTTGCCATCGTAACGGGGGAGGAGAGCGGAGGACGAGGCTTTAACGAGCTATTAGCCGATTATCCTTATCCCCTTGTCATGACCGCGGGCAGCGACGGGGCCTATTATAAATCATCGGGCATGGAGCAAGGTCATGTCCCGGGCCGCAAGGTTGAGGCGGTGGACACAACGGGAGCGGGAGATACCTTCAACGGTGCGCTTGCCGTCAGGCTGAGCGAAGGAGCGGAGCTAGGGGAGGCTGTAGCCTTTGCCGTAGCGGCCAGCGCCTTGTCCGTAACGAAGCTGGGCGCGCAAAGCGGCATGCCGTTGCGCGCAGAGGTGGAAGCCCTTATGGCGGAGTAAGAGAAGAATCAATGTTGGCTTTAGTTTATTGGATACTGCCGGACGGCCAGTCCGTTCGGCAAAACAATACAATTACTTTTACGGCGAGAGGTCATCGGGATGAAAAAAACAGGCATACTAAATAGTGAAATATCTACGATTCTTTCCCGGATGGGACATACGGATTGCATTGTTATATGCGATTGTGGACTGCCTATCCCGGATCATGTGAAACGAATCGATTTGGCGCTTAAGCAGGGAACGCCTTCTTTTGCGGAGACGCTGGAGGCGGTGCTTGGGGATATGGAAGTGGAGGAAGCGGTTATCGCCAGTGAGATGGCGGAGCGCAACGGCGTTCTTCGAAAGCAAGTGGTGTCCATGCTTGGAGAAACGGAAATACAGGAAGTAAGCCATGAAAGGCTCAAGCAATTAACGGGACAAGCCAAAGCGGTCATCCGTACGGGAGAAGCTACGCCGTACGCCAACATTATTTTGAAGGCGGGCGTTATATTCGGATAAACCGTTGAAATAAAGGCAAAGGAGGAGTCATAGATGGAATACCTTGTGGAAATGAGCGGCATCTCCAAGTCGTTTTCTACCGTTCAGGTATTAAAGGATGCCGCGTTCCGGCTTAAACCTGGAGAAATACACGCTTTGATGGGCGAAAACGGCGCCGGCAAATCAACGCTGATGAAAATATTGACCGGCGTATACAAGTCTGACGCAGGCGTAATCAAGGTTAAAGGCCGGGAGATGGCATTTGCCGATCCCACGGAAGCCGAGCGTTACGGAGTGGCTATCATTCATCAGGAGCTTAATATTATTCCCAAGCTGACCGTAGCAGAAAATATGTTTCTGGGCCGGCAGCTTACGTACGGAAAAACAGGCATTCTGCGAGAAAAGGAAATGGCGAGGCTGACTCGCGAATACCTTGGCCGCCTTAACGTCGATCTGGACCCGTCAGCGCCAGCGGAAACATTGTCTATCGGGCAGCAACAAATGATCGAAATCGGCAAAGCCTTATCCAAAAAAGCCGAGGTCATTATTATGGACGAGCCCACGGCTGCTTTGACCGACCGTGAAATAGAAGCGTTGTTCCGCATTATGGACCAGCTTCGCAGAGAAGGAGTTGGCATCGTGTATATCTCGCATCGCATGGAAGAAATTTTCGCTATTTGCGACCGGATATCCGTTCTTCGGGATGGTGCATTTCTAGGAACGGAAACAACAGCCAAAACGACGGTTGAGCATATTGTTCGCTTGATGGTGGGCCGCGAAATCGGGGAAAGATATCCCGCCCGGAAATCGGTTATCGGCAAAGAGCGGCTGCGGGTAGAAGGCTTGAGCGACGGACGGAACTTGAAGGATATTCATTTTTCGGTCAAGGCTGGCGAAATTGTTGGCGTTGCCGGGCTGATGGGAGCGGGGCGAACCGAAATCATGCGATTGTTGTTCGGGGCAGACCGTAAAAAGTCGGGCGACATTTATATCGACGGCCAGAAGGTTGATATTAAAAATCCTGCAAGCGCAATCAAAGCAGGCATTGCTTTTGTAACGGAGGATCGCAAGCATCAGGGACTGCTGCTGGATATGTCTGTCCGAGAAAATCTGTCGATATCCAATTACGATCAGATTGCTCCGTTCGGCATTATTTCAAATGGCAAGGAGCAGGCTTTGTCCCAGCAAATGATTAAACGCTTTCTTATTAAAGCAAGGGATTCTGAGCAAACCGTCAAGTCGTTAAGCGGCGGCAATCAACAAAAAATCGCCATTGGCAAATGGCTTGGCAAGCTGCCCCGCATTTTTATTCTGGATGAGCCTACGCGAGGCGTTGATGTTGGAGCCAAAAAAGAAATTTACAGCATGATGAACGAGCTTAGCGAGCAAGGGGTAGCCATCATTATGGTGTCCTCCGATTTGCCGGAGGTGCTTGGCGTAAGCGACCGCGTCGTTGTTGTTCATGAAGGACGAATTGCAGCCGAGCTTTCCAAGGAACAAATAAACCAGGAATCCATTATGTATGCCGCGACAGGAGGAAAGGGCCATGGCCATCAATAAAAAATCGTTGTCAGCCGCCTTGCAAAAGCTTGGTCCGCTGATCGGACTATGCATCATTATTATCATTCTCATTATCGCAAGTCCCAACTTTTTGACGTTAAACAATATTCTTAATATTTTTCGCCAGGTTTCCATCAATGCGTTAATTGCTTTTGGTATGACGTTTGTTATTTTGACAGGCGGCATTGATTTGTCCGTAGGGGCTATATTGGCACTGTCGGGGGCGCTTACCGCAGGCATGATGGGAGCGGGCGTAGACCCGATGACAGCCGTTTTGATCGGCGTGCTGGCAGGCGGCGTGATGGGCGCCATAAACGGACTTCTGATTACAAAAGCCAGAATTGCGCCATTTATTGCCACGCTGGCAACGATGACGATATTCCGAGGACTGGCGCTGGTCTATACCGACGGCAGACCGATTACCGGCTTTAACAGCGAGGCGTTTACGATGATAGGCGGCGGTTATTTCTTCGGCGTTCCCGTCCCCGTCATTCTTATGCTGATTTTGTTCGGGGGATTGTTCTTCGTATTGCGGAAAACAACCTTTGGTAGAAACGTTTACGCCATTGGAGGAAACGAGGAGGCTGCACGCCTTTCCGGCATCAAAACCGGCCGTTTCAAGGTTTATGTGTATACGCTGACGGGTGTCTTATCCGCGCTGGCGGGTATTATTCTGACCTCGCGCCTTAACTCGGCTCAAGCCAATGCTGGCATGGGCTATGAGCTGGACGCCATCGCCGCTGTTGTATTGGGCGGCACCAGCCTTTCAGGAGGACGCGGCTGGATCGTCGGCACGCTGATTGGAGCGCTCATTATTGGCGTTTTGAATAACGGGCTCAATTTGCTCGGCGTGTCATCCTTTTATCAACAGGTGGTCAAAGGGCTGGTTATTCTGCTTGCCGTCTTGCTGGATCGCAAGAAAACAAGCAGCTAATCATAAATGTTCAACAACAAACTAACAGAAAAGGCGGTCATCCTATGAAAAAAATGTTGAAAGTCGCAAGTGTAGGCCTCATTACTGCTATGATGCTCGCGGGCTGTTCCACTAACGCTCCGGGAAGCTCTCCAAAGCCAGAGGAAGGCGGCACTCCCGCCAAAACGGAAGGCATTACAATCGGACTGGCTGTATCCACGCAAAGCAATCCGTTTTTTGTTACGCTAAAAGAAGGCGCAGAGCGGGCGGCTCTGGCTGGAGAAGCCAAGCTGACTGTCGTGGACGCGCAGGATGATGCGGCCAAGCAGGCTTCCTCTATTGAAGACCTGATTCAGCAAAAGGTCGATGTGATTATAATCAATCCGACCGACTCTTCGGCGATTGTGCCGGCGGTGCAATCCGCCAATGCTGCGGGTATCCCGGTTATTACCGTTGACCGCGTCTCCGATGGCGGAACTGTCGTGAGTCATATTGCTTCCGACAATAAAGCGGGCGGCGCTCTTGCTGCTCAATATATTGCCGAAAAGCTGGGTGGTAACGGCAATGTCGTCGAACTGGAGGGCATCCCCGGTTCCTCTGCTGCCCGCGAGCGCGGAGCCGGCTTTAACGAGGAAATTGCCAAAACCTCCGGCATCAAGGTGTCTGCCAAGCAGCCGGCTGATTTTGACCGTGCCAAAGGCTTGACGGTTATGGAAAATATCATTCAAGGCAGCAAGGATATTAAAGCCGTATTCGCACACAACGACGAGATGGCGCTAGGCGCATTGAAGGCGTTGGAGGCGGCAGGCATGTCCGATGTGGTCGTTGTTGGCTTTGACGCCACGGACGATGCTTTGAAGGAGGTTTCTTCCGGCGCGCTTAGCGCAACAGTAGCTCAAAAGCCGGAAGAAATGGGTATTTTGGCAGTGCAGACTGCAATTAAGGTAGCCAAAGGCGAGCAGGTAGAGGCCTCCATTCCGGTAGATCTGGAGCTCGTCAGCAAGGATTCCGGAAACTGATTTAGTTTATTCCCATCGTATTCTTGACTGCTCCGAACAAGTGTGCTAACGTTTTCCCAAAACGTGAACACACTTGTTTTTTGTCGGGGCGGCAAGCGACGTTTTCGTCCAGGTAAATTGCAGATTGTTGAAAGGAAATGGCCGATATGACGACAATTCGAGATGTCAGCAAGCTGGCCGGCGTTTCAGTCGCAACCGTATCGCGTCTGCTCAATCAGAGCGGTTATGTGAGCAAGGAAGCGGAGGTCGCCATCATGGCTGCCGTCAAGAAGCTGAACTACAAACCCAACACCATCGCCAGAAGCCTCGCGGGGAAAAAAACATCCGCAGTAGCTCTGATGGTGCCGGATATTCTCAATCCCTTTTTTCCCGAGCTTGCGCGCGCAGCCGAAGATGAGGCGGCGGCCAGAGGATATACGCTGGTGTTATGCAATACAGACAATAATCCCGATAAGGAAAAAATGTATATTGAAGCTCTGATTAACAAACAGATAGACGGCATTATGATCTCGTCCTACACCATTTCTCCCGGGCAAATCGTTGCGCTTCAGGAGCGCTCGATTCCGATCGTTGCTATCGATAAGCCATACGACGGTTATCCCATCCTGTCGGTTACAGCGGCGAACAGGGAAGGCGGCAAACTGGCGATCCGCCATCTGCTGGAGAGCGGCTGTCAAAAGATCGCCCATATTTGCGGTCCTTCCCATGTTCATTCTGCCTATGAGAGGGCGCTGGCCTATGAAGATAGCTGTGCCGGAATGCCTTGGTATACGCCAAGCCTGACCGCATTCGGAGGGTTCAGCGTAGCTGGAGGGTATAAGGCCATGAAGGAGATTTACCGGATGCATCAGGACGTGGATGGCGTTTTTGCGGGCAATGATCTCATGGCGGCGGGCGCGCTAAAGGCCATTCACGAATTGGGACTTTCCGTTCCAGACAAAATTAAAATTATCGGTTTTGACGGTATCGTCATGGATATGGTTTTTCCGGAGCTGTCGACAGTCTCGCAGCAAATCTATACGTTGGGGAAAACGGCCATGGATTATTTGATTCGCCAAATCCATGATGAACCTATCGAGCGCAAAAACTATGAGCTTGAGGTTCGGCTGCTTCCCAAATCAACAACCTGACACTTGAAGCAACAGTTTTCCCGTGCTTTGCCTGCTTTCCACCAGTTGATGTCCCAAAGCGGCGTCGGCGAGGGGGAGCTTCTGACTGATCTGAACTTGAAGCTGCCCGTTTTGGAGCAGCCGGAAAACGTGATGGGCCGTATCCCTTAACGTTTCCGGCTGTTCTTTTCTTGTTGTGCCAAGGCTAAAGCCCAGTACAGAGCGGCAACTGGCATGAAGCTCGGCTGTTGAGATTTGTCCATATTGACCACTGGAGTTGCCGAATGCGACCAAACGGCCAAAGCGGGCGAGGCAGCCCATGCTCAGGGTTGTCAGTTCACCTCCGACAGAATCCAGAATAATATCGGCGCCCCTGCCTTGAGTCCATTCCTTAACTTGGGCTGAAAAATCCTCTCCTCTGTATACCAGCACATGGTCGGCGCCCGCATCCTCCGCCGCTATTTGCTTTGAATCATCGCCAACAATGCCAATGACGCTGGCAGCGCCCAGAGACTTGGCTATTTGAATAGAAGCGCCTCCTACACCACCTGCTGCTGCATAAATGAGGACATTTTCTCCTTTTTTCATGCAGGCTACATCAGCAAGCAGCTTCCATGACAAAAAACCGACAATGCCGCTGGCCGCCGCCATTTCAAAGGTAACCGCCTCTGGAAGGGTAAAGGTCAAAGCCTCGTCCGCTACGGCATATTCGGCATATGTACCCTGCTGAGGAAATGCTAAAACCCTCTGACCTACTGTAAATCCGCTGACTTCTTCTCCTGCTTGTGCGACAATGCCGGCAGCCTCAAGACCAGGTATGTAAGGAGTCGAAGCGCCTTTTCCGCCGTGGCGCGCCTTGATATCCGCAAAATTTATGCTTGTTATAACCACTTTTATTAATAGCTGCTTCGGGCCGAAGGCTGGAATATTTACATCCCTGTAGCTCATGTGCTCGATGGGGCCAAATTGATCAACGACTATAGCTTTCATAACGACCTCCTGTTTCATCTAATGGAACTATGTTTCATAATAACAATCGTATAATTAAACATTTCCTATGTCAAATCGATGCTCTATGCCTCTAGCACGAATTCTCTTCAACTAGGGGAGATAGCATTCTAACCTACCAAAGGCAATCATAGAATACAGTATCCGGACAATCATCAAAACGAGCGTTTTAGCCGGAGTTTTCTATACAAAACGCTGGAGGAAAGGAGCGCGGATGAGCGGAAAGCAATGGAGCCTTCTTTTTATGGCCGGAATTTTGCTAGGCGGTGTTGTATTTGGAATGGAGGGGTTTCTCTCAAAGCTGCATCCCGGAATCAGTAGAGGGTCTGAAATAGGAATTCAACAAAATGCCGGAGCGGATAACATTCCTAGCCGCAGCTTAGCATCTGCATCGGGAGGACAAGGCCTGCGGGATGAAGACGTGCGTGAGCGTGCAGGGGCTGTTGCGAAAGAGCAGGTGGGCCCATCCGAACCGGTAACGACCGGCGATGGAGCAGAAGACGGCGCGGGTAGTGAGGGACGCCTCCAAGCATCGGAGAAACCTGCTGCAGCCAAGCCGCTGGCCTCCGGGGCGGCAGGGCCGCTGGACAAGGTGCAGGTAAAGGTTTATTTGAGCGCCAAAAAGAAGGTGGAGAAGGTTCCGCTGGAAACCTACGTGCTTGGCGTGCTTGCCGGGGAAATGACGGCCGATTTCGAGCTGGAGGCGCTGAAGGCGCAGGCGATAGCGGCCAGAACGTATATTGTAAGAAAGCTTTCATCCGCTTCTGACGAGGCATTGAAGAAAAAAGGCGCAGATGTAACCAATACAATACAGCATCAGGTCTATATTCCCAGAAAGGAGCTTTTGGAGCGCTGGCCAGGCGGAGCCGATGCGGAGCCATTCAAAAAGCTGGAGCAAGCCGTTGCGGAAACAAGAGGTCTGATTATTACCTACAACGGCGGTCCGATTGAAGCGGCCTTTTTTTCCACCAGCAATGGCTATACCGAAAATTCGGAGGAGTATTGGGAGCTGCAGCTTCCTTATTTGCGAAGCGTAGCCAGCCCGTGGGACAAGGAGCTGTCGCCGAGATATAAGCAGCAGACGGAGCTTCGGCAGAGCGAGCTTTATGCCAAGCTGGGTTTGTCCGGCAAAGCGGCAAAGGGGAAGCCGGTTATAAAGCTGGTTTCCGAAACGGAGGGCAACCGGGTAAAGGAGGTCAAAATTAACGGCGTTTTGTTTACTGGAAGAGAGGTGCGGGAGAAGCTGGGTCTGGCCTCGTCGCAATTCACTTGGAAGATTGACGGGAAAAAGATTTCCTTTACAACCTATGGCATGGGTCATGGGGTCGGAATGAGCCAATGGGGGGCTAATGGCATGGCCAAGGAAGGGAAAACGGCGGTTGATATATTGCAGCACTATTATTCGGGAGCTTCCATCGTACAAGCTTCTAAGCTACCAATGACTCTATCCTCGTAAAAAATGATAAGCCTCACGTATAAAGCCGTTAGATATGGCAACAATGGCTAGTGAGGTGATCGCTAATGAATGATCAAAACCAAAACAAAGGGAAGCAAAGACCCGAAGAAACTCCCAAAAATAGTCTGGGAGGAGCATCTGCCGCCAAATCTAGCAGCGGACTGAAGAAACTATTCGCAAAGCGTTGGGTTTCTCCAGCAATCTTCATGGCTGCGGCAGCAATTATTGTAACCTTAATGTGGATCTATCAGGGCAATGATCCGGCCAAGCCAACAACGGCTCCGGAAGACGGCACTGAGGTGACGCAAGAGGGCGGACAGCAAGAGGGCACGAAGCAGGAAAATGGTGTTGGCGGCGGCGATGGCAATGTAGTGGAGGAAGTCGCAAGCAACGAGATTATGCAGTGGCCGGTAAGCAAAGTGGAAGACCTGCAGGTTGATGTCGGTTTTTATGATGAAAAAGGCAGCCAATCCGACAAGGAGGCAGCTGTCGTACAGGTGGGTTCAACCTTCGCGCCGCACACTGGCGTTGACTTTGTTCATCCCGACGGAGTCGCCTTTGATGTATTGGCGGCTATGTCCGGCAAGGTTACCAGGGCCGATAGCCATCCCTTGTTAGGTAATATTGTTGAAATCAGCCATGGCAACGGGCTGGTTACCGTATACCACAGTTTGGCCGGCGTTGAAGTGGAGGAAGGCGACAGCGTGAATCAGGGCACGGTCATTGCTAAGGCCGGACGCAGCGAGCAGGAAGCCGAAACAGGCATTCACCTTCACTTTGAAACTCGCCTAAATGGAGATTCCGTTAATCCGAAGGACTATATTACGGAATAACTGCATCCAGAGAACTATAGCTGAAGCCGCGGCGGGCAAGGGATTATTCCCTTGCCCGCTTTGTTATTTTGAAAAATTATTCACTTTCAAGGCTTGTCACGCTTGGACATAAAGAATATATGCCCACTCCCCTCATATACTGTACCAAACTATCTACAGCAGGGAGGCGGGAACGTGCACGATTACATCAAAGAGCGAACCATTAAAATAGGCCGCTGCATCGTGGAAACGAAGCATACGGTGCGCACAATCGCAAAAGAGTTCGGCGTGTCCAAAAGCACGGTGCATAAGGATTTGACCGAACGTCTGCCGGAAATCAACCCTGATTTGGCCGATCAGGTCAAGCACATTCTCGAATACCACAAATCCATCCGGCATTTGAGAGGAGGAGAAGCGACCAAGATCAAATATAAAAAGAACAGCGGGAAAAAGCGGGAGGTGCTTGCGGCGGGGAAGGCGTAAAGTCGCATCTTGCATGCTCTGTATAAGGCTCCGGCCATGTCTCTAGACATGCCTTGCATCGGAGTGCGGTTTTTGAACAGTCTTGCAGCAGCTATTGGCCGTCCCGGAGCGATGGGGCTGCGTGCCGATTTATTATTTTTGCCGTGCATAGAGGAATTTTGTCCTTTTTGGCGAATAATGCAAATGGAACGATTATGAGCGTTGATTAACATTATTGGTTGGGGGACTTTAGCCTTATGCTGAGCAAGGATATCGGGATTGATCTTGGGACGGCCAATGTATCCATTCATGTGAAAGGAAAAGGCGTCGTGCTTGACGAGCCTTCGGTTGTTGCCATCGAAAGCGACAGCAAGAAGGTGCTGGCGGTTGGCGAGGATGCCCATCGGATGGTGGGGCGCACGCCAGGCAATATTATTGCCATCAGGCCGCTTCGGGATGGCGTTATTGCTGACTTCGAAATTACGGAAATTATGTTGAAAGCGTTTATTGACCGGGTTGATGGCCGCAAATGGTTCAGCCGTCCGCGCATCCTTATCTGCGCTCCTACAAATATAACGTCGGTGGAGCAGAAAGCGATTCGGGAGGCGGCTGAACGAAGCGGCGCCAAGGAAGTGTATCTGGAGGAGGAGCCAAAGGCGGCCGCAATCGGGGCTGGAATGGATATTTTCCAGCCTAGCGGCAATATGGTCGTCGATATCGGAGGCGGAACAACGGACGTAGCCGTCTTGTCCATGGGCGACATCGTTACGGCTTCCTCCATCAAGGTGGCAGGCGACAAGTTTGACGATGCCATTATGAAGTACATCAAAAATAAGTACAAGCTGCTGATCGGCGAAAGGACCAGCGAAGATATTAAGATTAAGATAGGCTCGGTTTACGATGATGGCACGCGCGGGGAAATCGATATCCGCGGACGCGATATGGTGTCGGGTCTTCCGCAAAGCGTTACGATCCGCACCGGAGAAGTAAGAGAAGCATTGAGGGATCCCGTCATGTCTGTGGTTGCGGCCGCAAAATACGTGCTGGAGCAGACGCCTCCCGAGCTGTCGGCGGACATTATCGACCGCGGTGTTATTTTGACAGGCGGCGGAGCGCTGCTGGGCGGACTGGATACTTTGCTGGCAGAAGAGCTAAGGGTGCCGGTGCTTGTAGCGGAGAACCCCATGCACTGCGTAGTGAAAGGGACAGGCATTCTGCTGGACAATCTGGACAAGCTTCAAAAATAGCGGGAGCAGGGCATTTCGCGGGTAGGGCGCCTTAGGGGGGCGCGCCGAGGCGGAAATAAGCCTATGGTCTCATGCAGCGGCTATTCAGACTTGCCGAATTTCGTCCGATATAAAGTAGAGGCCTGACTTTTGCCAACCAGGACAGGAGGATAACGATGCTGAGAGGTTTGTACACGGCTGCGTCTGGCATGATTGCCCAGCAGCGCCGTCACGATACCGTTACAAATAATATAGCCAACCTGAATACGCCGGGATACAAGCAGATTAATGCGGTTACTCGTTCTTTTCCGGAGATGCTGCTTTCCATGACTGGAGTGCAAAACGCTGAACGCGCGTCGATCGGCACCTGGACCAGCGGCGTTTTTGCGGAAGAAAGCTTGTCCATTCACGTACAAGGCGATTTGATGCAGACCAACCGCTCGTCCGATTTTGCCCTTGTTTCCAATCTGGAGCTAAACGGCCTTGCTTTTGACGCATCCGGCAAAGCGATTACGGATGACGGCACTGCCGTGTTTCAGCCGCAGGCGTTTTTTACGGTGCGTGACCAGAACGGAGAAATCCGCTATACAAGAGGCGGGGCGTTTACGCTGGACGGCGGAGGCTTTTTGCTGGCGAGCGACGGCTCCAACGTGCTTGACGTTGGCGGCAATCCGATCCAGCTTCCTGCCGGCGTTGGGCTTGATGATCTGGTGCTGACGGAAAACCAAACCTTCCTGGACGGCAACGGCAATGCGGTCGGAAACCAGTTGATGATTACCCGGATCGAAAATCCGAATCAGCTTGTACGGGAAGGCAACGGCAATTTCCGGTTTGCGGATGATAATGGACAAGCTGCCCTTATCGGCGCGGGAGACCGCGTTGAGGTTCGTCAAGGCTATGTGGAACGCTCCAATGTGGATGCCGCCCAATCTGCCGTGGATCTGATGGCGGCCCTGAGAGCTTACGAGGCCAACCAAAAGGTCATTCAGTTCTACGATCAAAGCCTGCAAAAAGCGGCGAATGAAATCGGCCGAATCTAGCCCGTGCAAGATAGGCTGAGCATGGCTTTTTGCACAAAGTGAACGAGGGGAGGATGCATTGTCTTGAACGCTTCCATGATTAATGCCATGGTATCCATGAATGCGCTCCAGCAAAAGCTGGACGTCATGGCTGACAATATTGCTAACGTAAATACGGTAGGCTATAAGAAAAAAGAGGTTACCTTCGAGGATTTGCTGACCAATCTGAAAAATCAGCCGGAGACCTTCAACCAGCCCGGCAGGCGGACAGCGCTGGATTTTAACCAGGGCTGGGGCACTAAGCTGTCTGTTATTCAGCCTAACTTATCCCAGGGTCCGCTTAAGGGAACGGAAAATTTGACCGACATTGCCATTGAAGGTAGTGCTGTGTTCGAGGTTACAATCGACGATGCCAATACAAGAGCCTATACCCGTAATGGAGCCTTCCAGTTGACGATGGCTGCAAACGGTGATACGATTTTGGCAACGGAAAATGGTTATCCGGTTGTTGCTAATGTGCCTGACGCTAACGGCAACCTGGTGGAGGGCAATATTGTTGTGCCAAGAGGTTATTCGCTGCGCGTCAATGCCGACGGAACGGTGCTGGGCGTTTCTTCCAACAATACCATCGAGCTTGGAAGCATCAAGCTTCTTCAGGTTTCCCGGCCTGCGGCATTAACTGCGGTGTCCGATAATCTGTTCATTATTGCCGATGGCGTGAACCCTGATGATATTGTGCAAGAAGTCACACCTGATCCGGATAATCGAATCGCTCTGCGTCAAGGCTTCCTGGAGCAATCCAATGTCCAGCTGTCCGACGAGATAACGGAGCTTATCAATGTTCAACGCGCCTATCAGCTTGCAGCAAGAGCTTTATCGTCCAGCGACACGATGATGGGCATTGCGAACTCGATACGCGCGTAGGCTAGAATGAAGGTGATGCGTATGACCGACGATGCGATGAATTCCAATGGGAATGAATTGCCTCGCCAATCAGCCGGCAACGGCAGAATGACAGGAAATGCGGCTGGAGGCAACCGAACGCCCGACAGTCCAACCGGCGTATATCCGGGCATCTATCCAGGCGGTGATCTGCGGAGACAACGGCTTAACAGCGCATCTGGCAGCGATAGCGCTCCCGGCGAAGGGAAGAATTCGGGTAGAGGGAAAAGCGCCGAGGCTGGAGATAGTAAAGTAAAAGCTAAAAGCCGGACCAAGGAAACCAAGGCAACATGGCCTGAAGAGGATGAGGAAGAAAAACGCTTTCCGACTTGGGCGCGGGTAGCTTTTTGGCTGTTTCGCAAAAGCATAGTTCCTGTCATAATGGTTGTTATGCTGCTTGCAGGTTTGTATATCGGGTACGTATATCTGGGCAAATCGTCCAAGGATGATGTGTTTGAATGGTCTACCTGGCAACATCTTTACGATCTGATTTTTGCGGAGTCCTGATGCCGGAAGGCGACAGGAAGAAGAAGAGAAGCAGCTGCTCTCTGTATGGCCTGATGCTCAGGCTTTCCAGAGGGCTTTTTTGCGTTAACGGGGCTTTGGGCTGCTGCCTGGAAAGCCCCTTTGTTTCCATTTGACGGGAGGTAGTTTATAATAGAGATTGTTTCTCGGTGCTGAAACAGCCGGACAATGCAGGCTAGTCCCTGCGACCGGGAACGATGGCGGGGCATTCCGCAGGAATGTATAGGAGCGTGTGCGATTGAATCTGCCAAATATGTTAACAGCGTTGCGTTTTTTTCTCATCCCCGTTTACATAATCATTTTCGCCAGCGGACATATGATTCCTGCATTTCTTGTTGTGATAGCGGCGGGAGTTACAGATGTGCTGGACGGACATATTGCCAGAAGATACGGGATGATTACCCCTGCGGGCCAGATGCTGGACCCGCTAGCTGACAAGCTGATGATTATCGCAGTTATTGTGACGCTTCTTTATGCCGGCCATATTTCGTGGTGGGCGGCGGGGGCTTTGTTTCTGCGTGATCTGGGCATGATTGTTGGCGGGCTGATCCTTCATTTTCGAGGCAAAAAAAATGTGCCGGCCAACTGGATGGGCAAACTGACAACGGTGCTGCTTTATGGCGCCATTATGTTTATTTTTTTCCAGGCGTCCTTTGCGGAAGGCTTTTTGTGGGCGGTGATTGCTTTTTCTTTCCTGACCTCCATTGTTTATGCAGGTGCTTACCGGAAATTGAACCCCAAGCAATCGTCGCAGCCCGAAAGGCCCTCCGGACCTGAGGAGCCGCAGAATCAGAAAGAGGCTTGACCCCGGACGCTTCAGGTCCTTGGCCAAGCCCCCTTATCTTAACCTTCGCAAACTGCAGTTTTACGAGGGATAAGTATAGTGTGACTGAAATGAACATGTTTTATTCCAGTGAATAGACGAGAGGAGCTTGAAACATGCTTGATATTAACCAAATCCAGGAGATTATTCCCCATCGACCGCCTTTTTTGCTGATTGACCGTATTTTGGAGGTAGAACCGGGCGTACGCGCCGTTGGCATTAAAAATGTGACTATGAATGAACCGCATTTTGTCGGCCATTTCCCGAGATACCCGGTCATGCCAGGAGTCCTTATTGTAGAGGCGCTTGCCCAGGTGGGCACGGTAGCGATGCTAATGGTGGAGGCAAACAAAGGCAAGCTTGGTTTTTTTGCGGGCATTGACGGCTTCCGTTTTAGAGGGCAGGTTATGCCTGGGGATACGCTGACGCTTGAGGTGCAAATTACGAGGCTGAAAGGATCGATCGGCAAAGGCCAGGCTACCGCGAAAGTAGACGGCAAGGTTGTAGCCGAAGGCGAATTGATGTTCGCTTTAACCAACCCTTAAATCATTAACTTAATGTGGAGGAACCTATCCAATGAGCAAACCAAACAATGATCACACCGCTGCCTACGAGGCTTGGCTGAACGATAACCTTATTGACGATGCAACCAAGGAGGAGCTGCGCGGCATTGCTGGGCAGGAAAAAGAGATAGCTGACCGCTTTTATCGCGATCTGGAATTCGGCACGGGAGGCTTGCGCGGAGTAATGGGCGCCGGTACTAACCGCCTTAACGCCTATACGGTCGGCAAAGCGACGCAAGGGCTGGCGAACTGGCTGTTGTCTCAAGGCAAAGCTTCGCCGTCCGCGGTGATTGCGCATGATTCCCGTAATTACTCGCCGGAGTTTGCCCTGGATTCTGCTCTTGTGCTGGCCGGCAACGGAATCAAGACGTATTTGTTCAAGTCGCTTCGTCCTACGCCTCAGCTTTCTTTTGCCGTCAGAGCGCTTGGCGCATCCAGCGGGATTGTGATTACCGCAAGCCATAATCCGCCGGAATATAACGGCTACAAGGCCTATGGCAGCGACGGCTGCCAATTGATTCCCGAGGATGCGGAGCAGGTGATTGCCGCCATTGCTGCGATTGAGGGCTTTGGAGAGGTGAAGCGCCTGTCGCGTGAAGATGCTGAACAGCAGGGCCTTTTGGTATGGCTTGACGAAGCAGCTGACCGGGATTATGTCCAAACGGTAGTTGCTCAAAGCTTGAATTCGGATTTGCTCAAAGGAGAGCTTGGAGAAAAGTTCAGCGTTGTATTTACGCCGCTGCATGGAACGGGCAATTTGCCTGTTCGCCAGGCGCTTGAGGGAGCGGGCTTCCGCAATGTCCATATTGTAGCGGAGCAGGAGCAGCCGGACGGCTATTTCAGCACGGTTAAATCGCCAAATCCGGAGGAGCGCGAAGCGTTTACGCTGGCAATCGAGCTGGCCAAAAAGGTAAATGCGGACATTATCGTCGGAACGGACCCCGATGCCGACCGGATGGGCGCAGTTGTACGGAATAGCGAAGGCGAATATGTCGTGCTGACAGGCAATCAGTCCGGCGCGCTGATGGTGTATTACGTGCTTACTATGCTTAAGGAGCAAGGTCGTCTGCCGGATAACGGGGTCGTCATTAAAACAATCGTAACTAGCGAAATGGGCGCCGACATTGCGGCTTCTTTTGGTGTTGATGTGGAAAACACACTGACGGGCTTTAAATATATCGGCGAAAAAATGACGGCTTACGAAAAAACGGGCGAAAAAAGCTTCCTGTTTGGCTATGAGGAAAGCTACGGCTATTTGACAGGGACCTATGCCCGCGATAAAGACGCTATTGTAGCCGCTTTGTTGATCTGCGAAGCAGCCGCTTATTATAGCAGTCAGGGCAAAACGCTGTATGATGTGCTTCTGGAGCTTTACGGCGCGTTTGGCGCTTATCTGGAGGGACAGGAGTCCCGCACGATGAAGGGACTGGACGGCGCGCAGCAGATTCAAGGCATTATGAATGACTGGAGAAGCCATCCGCCTGTCGAGATTGGCGGCGTCAAGGTTGCCGAGGTGCTTGATTACAGCGCAGGGCTGCAAGGGCTTCGTCCGGAAAATGTGCTGAAATATAAATTGGAGGACGGCTCCTGGTTCTGTCTGAGGCCTTCAGGTACGGAACCGAAGATCAAGGTTTATTTTGCTGTAAAGCAAGAGAGTCCTGCTGCCGCCGAAAAAGCGCTGCAAGCCTTGAAGTCTTCCGTTATGTCCCGTGTTGACCGTAAGGAATAGGCCATACAGCAGCGTCAAGAAAGGAACGGAGGATTAACGTGTTAATGAGATGGCAGCGCTGGAACCGGCGTGCAAAAACGTGGCTCTGGATCATCGTTCTGGCTGGCGTAGTGGCTTCGTTGCCGCTAGGCCTGTCCAGAATGCAAATGGAGCAGTCGGCTAATACCGTCGAATTTGTATTCGACTATATTGATCTTTTGGAAGTATCGGAGCAGCAAAGCAATCCGAGGCAATATCTGGAGGACAAGCTTGATCTGTTGAAGGACGCCGGTATCGGCACGATGTCCGTGTATGAAAGCACGCTCAGGGAGCTGCAGCGGTCGGGCCGTCTCGTTTATTACAATGAACGGGATGCCGCTCTGCTGCAAGGCAAGCTGGCGGACGAGCGGGTTAACCATTCCTATATCCTGTTTAGCGGAGCGGAGGAAGCCGAGAAAATTGGTCCGCTCATTCGGGACGGGCTCGATCGTTACGGCGTTAGCTATGCCGATTGGTCCTTCGGAGGGCGCCAAGGTCTCGTGGTGCAGGAGCCTCTTGCCGCTCTCAACTTGAAAACCTTTGATTTTGACCCCATGACGCTGGAGGAGCTGACGGAGGCCGGGTTCCATATCCTTCCCCGTTTTTCCGATCGTGTTGTTCCATATGACAGCGAGCGCACGGATGCTCAATTGGTTCGTCTGAAGGAATATGGAGCTACCCGCGTTTTGTTTGATGGAGAAAAAGCCAAAGGGGCCAGCGATCAAGGTGAGCTGAAAAGCCTGGATAGCTTTGGCGAGCTGCTCAAGCATCATGGCATTGGATTGACGGTTATCGAAAACCTCAAGAAGCCGCAGCAAGGCATTAATAAACTGGCCTATTTGAGTCAATATAATGTAGTAAGGCTATATTCGCTGTCCCCGGAGGAAAGTTTGGAGATTTCGTCTACTGTTCTGAAGGAGCGTTTCCTTCTTGCAGCCAAGGATCGAAACATCCGAATGTTTTTCCTGAACACCATGCTGCAATCCAGCACGGATTCAGGACGTCTGAATGATTCTGTAGACAAGCTGGCTCTTGCCATGGGCGGCGAGGACGGAGCAATTTCGCTGCTGGAGAAGGAGGGTTTCCCGAACGGTGTTGCGGAGTCCTTCCAATTTGATAAGCCGTCCTGGGAAAAACCGCTGCGCGCGCTGTCTGTGCTTGGAGCCGTTGCGCTGATTGCACTTTTAATTTCTGCTTTTATTCCTCATACAGCTATCCCATTGTTCCTGTTAGGACTTGCCGGTTCGGCGGGTCTGTATGTACTGAACAGCTCGTTGCTGGAGCAGGCGCTGGCGCTGGGAGCGGCAGTGAGCGCGCCGACGTTGGCGCTCATCTGGGTATTAAACCGGATTTATGCCAGAACGATAGGTTCAAGGCGCATGATTGGAGGAGAGGCCTGGACGGTTGGCGGCGCAGGACATCCTTCGCTCGCGCAGGAGAGCCGGACGACCTGGGTTTTCCCTGAGGTTTCAGCGCCGCGCCGTCTGGCCATGGCGCTGGGCTGGTTTGTCGGAGCAACGTTGATTACGCTGTCCGCCGTGCCTATTGTGTTCGGCTTGCTGAACAATATTACGTATAGTCTGGTACTGGAGCAATTCCGAGGCGTAAGCGCGCTTCATTTTGGACCGCTGGTGCTGGTTGCTATTTATGTTTTCCTTTATGAGGACTCCGAAGGGAACGGCGTTTTGAAGCGCGGCTTGGCCCTGCTAAAGCAGCCAATTACGCTGTTATGGGTTCTTGGCATAGCGATAGTTGGAGCAATTGGTTTTTATTATTTGTCGCGGACGGGAAACAATGGACAAGTTCCGCCGCTTGAGCTGCTTATTCGCGGGTGGCTGGAATCGGCGTTTGGCGTTCGGCCGAGATTTAAAGAGTTTATGCTGGGACATCCGCCGCTTTTGCTTGGTTTGTTCCTTGCGATTCGTTATCGCGCGGCATGGGTATTAATGATTGTTGGAGCAATGGGTCAGCTGACTATGGTCAGCACCTTCACCCATATTCATACGCCGCTGTATATTTCCATTATTCGCACTCTTCTGGGTCTGGGAGCGGGGCTTATCTTCGGCCTTATTGCGATCGGCCTCTGGACGGTGGCGGAAGGAGCTTTCCGTAAATGGGTAATGCCGCGGTTTCAACAAAAATCCGCTTAGCTATTTCCGGTTATTACGGATTTAACAATAGCGGCGACGAGGCAGTGCTTCGTTCCATCCTGCTGGCTTTGGAGGAGCAGGGGCAGGCTTTGGGCCTTGAGGTAGAGCCGATTGTGCTTAGTGCGGACCCTGCTTGGACCAGCAAGATGTACGGCGTGGAGTCAGCGCACCGCATGCGCCCCGCCGAGGTGCTGCGAGCCATAAAAAGCAGTCATGGCCTCATCAGCGGGGGAGGCAGTCTCCTTCAAGATGCAACAAGCACTAAAACCATTCCCTATTATACCGGGGTGATGAAGCTTGCCCAGATGCTGGGCAAGCCGACGTTTGCGTATGCGCAAGGCATAGGACCCGTTAACAGACGCTGGCTTTATCCCATGATTGCGGGCGTTATGAACAAAAGCGCCTATATCTCGGTACGGGATGAAGAGTCCTCTTCGCTGCTAAACAGGATCGGCATTCCTCAGGACAGGATAGAGGTTGTTCCGGACCCTGTTATGGGCTTGCCTTTACCGAAGGCTGAAGCGATGGCATCTGCCGCATTAAGCGGCAGTTCGGGGCAGTTGTCCGCAGGTCAGTCGGCAGGATCAGGGAATGAGGCGGAGATGGAGATTTCAACTGAAACGCCTCAGGCCGGAGTTCCCGTTGTTGGCGTGTCACTGCGCCGATGGCGTCAGGATGGAGCGGATATTGCCCGGATCGCAGCCGCGCTGGAAGCCTTGTCACAGCGCAGACCCGTGATTCTGCGATTTTTGCCATTTCATAAGCCCTCGGACCGCGAGTTGTCAGAGGAGTTGATTGCGAAGCTGGAGAGCCGTTTGGGAGCGGGCAGCTCTGCCGAACTGCACGACCCTGGCGATGATCCGCAGCAAATGCTGCTGGCTGTGGGCCGCTGCCAGCTTCTTGTTGGCATGAGGCTTCATGCGCTTATCTATGCCGCAGGGCGGGAGGTTCCGCTATTGGGGATTTCCTATGATCCCAAAATCGATCAGTTTTTGGCCCGGTTGGACTTGAAGCCCATCGGCACGACGGAAGATATGCATATCGAAGCTTTTGTTGCGGCGGCATGCAGCTTGCTGGACGATGCCGACGGCTGGCGCAGCAAGCACGGCGAGACGATTCAAGCGCTTCGCCAGCAAGCGCAGCGCCCTGCGCAACAAATTCTGACAATGATGCGTCAATATAGTTCGAGGTGAGCTCCTCTTATGTCGAAAACAATGCCAACAAAGGTTTCCACTGTATCCATTTTTGGAATTCCGTTCTCCAAAATGGGGATGGACGAAACGGTTCATTATTTAACAGCTTCTATTGAAGCCGGAGAACAGCATCATGTCGTTACCGCCAATCCCATCATGGTGATGGCTGCACTGGAAAATCCGGGCTTTGCCAAAGTAATGTCCCGCGCAGACCTGATTGTGCCTGACGGAGCGGGCGTAGTCTGGGCGGCCCGTTATTGCGGCAGCCCGGTTGCAGAGCGGGTGACGGGCTTTGATCTGATGCACCGGCTGCTGAAAGAGGGAGAAAAGCGTAGATGGCGAGCGTACCTGCTTGGAACTTCGCAGGACATTATCGAATCGGCTGCTGAAAAGCTCCAGCTTCAGTATCCTCAAGTCAAAATTGTTGGTTATCGCAATGGCTTTTTTACATCTGAGCAGGATGAGGAAATTATTGAAGAAATCCGATCCTTGGCTCCTCATTTGCTTTTTGTAGCAAGGGGGATGGAGAAGGAAGGATGGAATGCCGATTACAAGGAGAAACTAGGCGTTCCGTTTATTATGGGCGTTGGGGGCAGCTTTGACGTTGTGTCTGGCAAGCTGAAGCGCGCTCCTGGCGTTTTTCAAAAGATGAAGCTGGAATGGCTGTACCGCCTGCTTCAGGAGCCAAGCCGTTACAAAAGGATGCTTGCGCTCCCGAAATTCGTCGTGAAAGTGATCCGCAACAAAGAAAACGTGACAAAACCAACACCTTTAGCCTAAAAAGCAACCAATTTTCATGAAAATTGCACGAAAACGGGGTTGGTGTTTCTTTTTCGATGAGAGTATAATTCACTTCGTTGGTCTGCGAAGAGCATACGGTCTGGAACGGAAACAGGCCGGGGCATTTTCGCTGCCGCCGCCGCATAAGGAACGTTTCTGCGGTGAAATATAAGCGGAGCATGGCGGTTCGCCTGTCCCCTTATATTTTCAAAAAAGGAGAGTTGTACACATGCCAATTGGCCTTTTGTATGCCATCGGATTTATTGCGGCACTGGCTTTAGCACTTATTATGACGCCGCTCGTCAAAACATTCGCTTTTAAAATCGGGGCCATTGACAAGCCTAACCACCGAAAGGTACATACGCGTATTATGCCGCGTTTGGGCGGACTGGCGATTTATGCCGCGTTTGTAGGAGCTTTTTTCGCCGTGTCGCCTTTTATTCCGGAGGGACTTCTTCGTCCTCGCGATGTGAATATGATTAATGCGCTGCTTGTTGGCGGAACCATCATTATTATATTGGGAGCTCTGGACGACCGCTTCGAGCTTTCGGCCAAGGTTAAGCTGCTGGGCCAAATCGCGGCCGCTTGCGTAGTTGTTTTTGGCTTTGATGTGCATATTGACCTGGTTAACGTTCCTTTTGGGGAAACCATGCAGCCTATCGCAGAATGGATCGGCATTCCGCTTACGATTATTTGGATCGTGGGCGTTACCAACGCCATCAACCTCATTGATGGACTGGACGGACTAGCCGCAGGCGTTTCCGGCATTTCCATTGCAACCATCGCGGTTATGGCAAGTCTGATGGGTTTTCAGCCTGTTATTTTGCTTAGCACGCTGCTGCTTGGCGGCATTATCGGGTTTCTTGTGTTCAACTTTCATCCAGCCAAAATTTTTATGGGCGATTCCGGCTCGCTGTTTCTTGGCTTTAGCCTGGCTACGCTGTCGATGCTTGGCTTCAAGCAAGTGACGATCGTATCCTTTGTGACGCCGCTGCTTATTATCGGTGTGCCGTTGTCCGATACCTTTTTTGCAATCGTAAGGCGCTGGGTCAACAAAAAGCCGATTTTTGCGCCTGACAAAGGCCATCTGCATCATCGCTTGCAGGATCTTGGCTTTAGCCATCGCCGCACGGTGCTGATTATATGGGGAGTATCCGCCGTATTTGGCGTTCTTGCTATCGTACAGTCTGCGGTGGTTCAATCCAGCGCGGCTAACTGGATTACCTTCGGCGTCATTTGCATGACAATTTTTTTCCTGCAGATTGGCGCAGAGCTGATCGGCATTGTAGACAAATCGCATCGTCCGCTTATAACGCTGCTCTCACGCATCCGATTGAGATTGCTCAAGACAGGTGAGGCAACGCGCGGTAAATAAGCCATTATGGATTATTATTAATCATCCCAAAACCTCTTGTTCCCTGTCGGGAGCGGAGGTTTTTATTGTGTTGTGATAAGGGCGTGTCTTAAAACTCGCTCAGGGTCATCTATCACTGCCTTTCCGCCCCCTGCGGAGTTTTAAGACACGCCCTAAACATATACGGGAGAATAGCCGATAAAAAAAGATATAGAACTTTTCGGAAGTTATTGCGTCTATAACCGGGGAGAAGAAAAAGGATAATGAGGAAAAGGGAGGTTTATTTATAAGAAAGCGGAAGTTATGTGCGGGTGGAAGCAGGAGGTCGGAGTTCACGCACTGAAACGATGCCGTGCATGGCGGAACATTAAGCTTATTGTTTATAATACCTGTCTCTAAGCGCAGCTGAGGCTGTTTTGCGTATGCGATGGTGCGACTAGAGTTTTTTCCATTTTGACTTCATAAAAACGATTATTTGCACAAGGAGGAACAACGTTTTGAAAAGAGCGCTGGCACTATTTTTGACGATTGCCCTGATTGTTACCCTGACGCCTATTTATGGCGTATCCAAGAAGGTTGAGGCTGCGGGGTCTTATTTCTTATTTCCTAATGAAAATGCTACGCGGGAAAATGCGCGGATTGTTTCCACTCAAAATATTGAATTGACGGGTACCATTAATGGAGTAGTTGGCAGTTCCATTAGCTATAATATTAAACAGGTAACGCCTACGGGTACAGAAAGAGAATTAAATACTACAGAAGAAATTACGACGGGTATTCTAACCACTGGCGATAATCGTGTTACGGTGAGCAGTGTAATCCTGTTTCCAGGTATGAATAAAATTACATTTAAAGGCGTAGCGGGCTCCTCCACTGTATCGGAGTCTATCTATATTGAATACCGGGATAGCCCGATGCTGTATGATTTAAAGGTTCAGTTTGAAAATCAGGAGTATGACTTCCTGGAGGATCAGCCTACCATGCTGTATTCTTCGGCTACAACTGTGCAAAGCACAGGAACTATCGTTATTACAGGCCGTGCGCCAAACGCCACTAAAGTAAACATCACCATTAACGGCCGCTCCTATGATTTTAATGTAGCGTCTACCGCTGCCAATACATTCAGATTCAGCACATCTCAGCTTACCATTGATAAAGGCATCAATAATGTTATCTTCAAGGTTCATAATGGAGGACAAGTTGTCGAAACAACTAGGCAAATTGCTTTTTATAATGGTGAAGTAACTTATTATGATATGAAGCTGAGTGATGGAACCAAAACGTCTGCTCTGGAAAATAACATGGAGTTTTCAACAGCTGCAACTGGTACGCTTTCCATTACTGGCAAAGCCATAGTTCCACTTCCTTTATATGATAGTGCCGGAGCTGTAATTGATTCCACATCAGATACTGATGTCATGGCTAAGCTCCAAAGCGGCTTGAAGGCAGAAATTCAGGGCATAACGACTATGCTTTCCCCAAAAAGCGGATCCATTTCGTATTTACCGAAACCACTGTTGGCAACGACAAAATTTATGACTGTAAGCTTTGCTTACGATTTGCCTGCTTCGGGCTTGAATTATGACGTCAAACAATCCGTCCGGTTTATTGCGCCAAACTTGAACGGGGAAAATACTTCTGCCTGGACAGGCTTTACTTTGCGGGACAGTAATAGGGCCTATATTTACGATGTCAATTATTTGACCGGTTTTGACGGATCTATGACGTCTGCTATTAGTACGGCCAATCGTTCGCAATCAATTAACGATACACGAATTCTCAATCTTCAGGGAACGGACATTCCAGCTTCTGGAGTGGATGTTTATTCTGTTCCTATGGGTGTTGAAGTGCTAGTGGCTAACTACGATAAATTAAACGCCAACCTGGCAGATTTAGTTACAGTTGGTTTAGGCGGCCCGGCTACGGGCTTGACTTATAAAATGGTCATGAAGAGCGCTACGGGAGAAAGTACAGAAGCCTTGAGCCAAATAGTAACACAGCAGGTAAATGGCGAAACAATTATGCTTAAACGCGTATTTTTTGAAATCCAGAAGCTGCCTAGATCAGGCACCAATACGTTGTTATTCAAGCTTGCTGCCAGCACAAATGCTAGTACAGCTGCAGTGACCGTTATCGCAAGATTGCTGTACGGACCGTATGTAAAATATGACTCCATCGTTAATGGCGGTGATGTCCGGCATGATTCCGCTTCCGGCTCAACAACTGCATTGCTTGCTCAATTAAGTAATTTTAGAGGACAGCTTTTTAATATCACCAATACCGATGATATTGAATATAAATCTGTTGGAACAAAGAAACAATCCGTATTTATGTATATTAACAATGTGGAAGTGCCGCTTGTTCAAGACGGAACAGCCACTATTACCAAGTTTATTCCAGAAGCAATTGCAAGTAATGACACTGACAAGATAGATGCACTAATCAATATCTTGAATAAAGCTGGTGAAAACACCATTAAATTTGTGTTTCTTTCGGCAAACAACAACTACGAAAGCACGATGAGATTTAATATCATACCTACAAATCTGCCAATGGTGCCTGCCGCTAATACAGATGGAGTCTATCCTTATACGACGGCAGCATGGCCGCCAGTTTCTACGGATCCCAACTTCAGTGGACAGAATGGGGTCTATACTACAAAAGAAGCTCGTTTCGACGTGTTCGGCACATTTGATTTTATCGATCTTGGCAACTCGTTGAGTCAATTGAACACCACTTATGGCAACATATCCAATAAACCGGATTACAAAGTTACGATTTCCAATGCAGATTGGTCAACTAGTGTTAATTGGGACTTAAGCAAGCAAATGAAGGTTGTTAATCCGGATAGAAGTATTGTTACCAATAGCAGCAGTTCTACTGGAGAACATTTAGTCTATGGTACAACCTCTGCAGTCACACCAGACGCCAATGTAACGTTCTATTACGACTACGCAAAAGAAAGCTTTATGTTCAGAATTGAAGGACAGGAAATGCCGGCAGACGGCAGCACGATGGTTTATGTGATTACGGTATTTAACGCTGGCGAAAACGGCCCTCGCGCTACGTATCGACTTGAGGTCAGGCCCATTTCGATTCCATACACTATTCACGCGCCTGTCTCTGAAGAGCGTGTTACGAATAAAAACTTTGTTGAAGTTATTATCAGCTCGCCGGGTGCAGATTCTATTACTGTAGGCAAGGATAAAGCTGAAAAAATCACGTTCCGGGAATACAATGGCAGCGCAGACGTAAATGGAACAGCTATTGAGGCATTCCGGGCCGTTGTAAAGGACTTGCGGGCAAATCGGGATACCAAAATATCGTTTACCATTACACGAGGCGATGATACGATCAAACAGGATATGACGGTCAAATATGTTCCAACCAATATACCTGGGGCACAAATGTTGGCAACGATGGCTTCTAGCCACAAAATGTTCAACAATGCCTTGACGTTAACCTTTGCCAAGGGAACACAACTTATACGGCCGGGCTATAACGATTCCGTCAATCATGCCACGCAGGTTTACAATGGGAACGAGCTTCTTTTTGCTATAGCAAACCCGAATGACGGTATTGTGGACAGACATATGTATGAGGGCCAGCCAGCCAACTATTCAGCTAATAGCCAGGCTGAGGGCAACCTTCATATTGGTTATCGCTTCCAGGATCAAGCTCGCCAGTTTATTAAGGCAAGCCCACTGTTTTGGATTGATGGTGGTTTGGCTGACGATCCATCGACAGCATCCTATGACCCTATTACGACTGGGGTCGATCCATTCCCGTTTGATAATTATGACGGCAAGTATATCAAGTCGTTTACAAGCCGCTGGAATGAATTCGGTCTGGAATTAAAGCCAAGTACAGCGGGTAGTCTGACGTTAACCTACGATAGTAATATTGTTCAAAGTGCTGGTACTACGATTACCGTATTCCGATTTGACCCCTTCAACAGCACTTGGGAAAATATCGGAGGCGTTGTTGACGAGAAGAAACGCACAGTTACAGTTCCATTCACCAAATTTGGCTATTATGTGGCTGGTAAATTGACTCGCGGCTTTAATGACATTACGGACCATCCGTATGCACGTGAAGCAATGGAGGCCATTTTCTCCAAGGGCGTAATGAATGCAATTGATCCAACGGGCTTATTTGGTGGCGATCGCTATGTTACACGTGGCGAATTTACACGCATGATTGTACGAGCGCTGGAACTGGATCTGAACTATTCAGGCGATCTGCATTTCTCCTATTACCCGGAGACGATGACGAATGCCAATAATGCCACGGCGTTGTATGACTATCGCTATATTGAAACGGCAGCAAGAGCAGGTATCGTCAACGGCAAACGCCCAGGCTTCTTTGATGAAGATGTTGAGTTGAATCGTCAGGAGGCTGCTACAATTTTGGCAAGAGCGCTGCAGTTGAAGCTTGAGACAGACTCTACTAAAGCAAAGACGCAGTTGGACAAGGCGTTTAAGGATTCCGGAAGCTTTGACTTCTACTCCGTTCCGCCTGTTCTGGCCATCCAGAAAAAAGGGTTCATTCAGGGCAAAGCCGTTAATCCGAACGATCCGAAGGAAGGTTTTGTTTTTGAGCCTAAAGCACGTCTTCTGAGAAGCGACGCTGCAATCATCATGGCTCGCGTCATGAACGATATGAAAAAGCTTCCGAAAATCTATAATTGATGCTAACGCCGAATAGGCGCTAAGACAGGGGAGCGTTCCGTAATGGAGCAGCTCCCTTGGCTTAATCATGTTAAAGGGAACTTTTAAGCAATTCAGGAATTAAACTTAAACTGGATTTTGGATACGGTGATTCAAATACCGTTTTATGTGGGTAAGAGATTGTTGTCGGCTTAAAGGTGAAAACATATCCATGGAAAAAGTTAAGCATCGACGACTGGCCTAGAAACAGGCTATACTGGCATAGTCCGAGATGAAAGTTAGTGGTTCAGACTGCGGCTTTGACAAAAGGGAGTATCATACGGTTTCATGCTGAAAAGGACGGTTTTGCAATATGAAAAAAGTCTCAGAAAACTTTTTTGAGAATATCGCAACTTTTTGGCGAAACCGGCGTTTAAATACATGTGATTGTTTCAAATGCCCTTTTGTGATGAATTAATGGATTTTATGGAAAATCAATTGGAATGAATTCACAAGTTCCTCTTTACGGTTCCATAAGCCCATTGTATAATGTTATAGTGATGCGGATAGTCTAGCATCTATTCTTTCATGGTTTACAAGTTTCTACGGCATGACTTGTACAAGGGTTACCATGTACGTAGACATCATTTATACCAATTTATGCTCAACTCTGGAAAGGGGGTGAATCGGCTATGAGGGAAACGAGCAATACATTAAGTAAACAAAACTCTCAACAACCGAAGCAATTTAGAGGAGGAGAAAAAAAGGTTATGAAGAAAAGTTTATCCTTGCTGGTTGCGATTGCCATGGTATTCTCCATGTTCGCAACTGTCGTATCCGCAGCTGGTCCTGAAGAAGGCCAATCTGCTGGTCAATATTTGAATCAACTGGGCGTTATCAAAGGTAATGGTACTGATCTGAAAGAAGATCAAACTTGGAAGCGTCAAGACATCGTAGTTCTGCTGTCCCGCTTGCTGGGCGTAGAAGCAGCTGCTAAAGCAACTGCTAAATCCCACGAGTTCAAAGACGTAACTGACAAAAACTATGACGGTTACATCTCTTGGGCAGTTGAAGAAGGTCTGGTACAAGGTAAAGGCAATGGCAAATTCGGCTACGGCGACGAGCTGAAAACCCAAGAGTTCTACGCACTTGTACTGCGCGCTTTCAAAGTAGAAGTAGCTTATGACGAAGTTCCAGCTAAAGCAGTTGAAATGAAACTGGCTGCTGAAGGTACTGACTTCTCTGCTGTTCCTACACGTGGCGCTACTTACTCCACAATCGTAACAGCTCTGAACACTGAAGTTCCTGGCACTGGCAAAACTCTGGGCGAAGCTCTGGGTCTGATCGAGGGCGCTGCTGTTTCCGCTACTCAAACTGGTGCTAAATTGGTAACTGTTAAGTTCAACAAAGCTGTTGATACTGAAAAAGCTAAGTTTGTAGTTAAAAACGCTGGATCCACTCGTGAAGTAGCTAAAACTACTTTCTCGGAAGATAAAAAATCCGCAGTACTGGAATTCTCCACTAAACTGCTTGATGGTGCTTCTTCCGTAACTGTATCTGGCCTTGGCGACACAGAACTTGTTTCCGACTTCACAGCTGCAGCTGAAAAAATCACGGAAATCGTGTTCACTAGCGACAAGCTGGCTCTTGGAACAAAAACTACTGGTAGCAACCCTAACGCTGCTGACTACGAAAATGTAAGTGTTGGCTACAAAATCGTAAACCAATACGATGAGGACGTTACAAAAACTTCCGGTGGCAGCCTGCAATTCCAAGTTGGTAAAGCAAATGCAACAGCTAACGCTACAAACGGCGTTTTGAAAATCACTAGCAGCAACAACACTACTTTCCAAATTGGTGAAACAGTATTTGTAAACGGCATTCTTAACATGGGTACTTATGCTATTACAACTCCTAAAACTTTCACAATTGGTCTGCAAGCTGTAGTTGATACAGTGGATATCCTTTCCGTGTATCACCCTGACAACAAAGAAATCACAACTTCTTCTACTTTTGAAGACTACTACGTTCTTGTTGACGCTAAAGACCAATATGGCAGCAACGTAACTGCTGAGCAATTCAAAAATGGTGTGTTCACTTTCGTTTCGAACCAAAACCTGTTTGCAATCAATAAAGACGACGTTAGAGCTAACGTAGGTCCTAACAGAGATAAACTGGGTATCCGCTTGACTAGCCCAACAAAAACTCCAGGTTTTGTATTTGAAGGCACAAACAAAATTACAATCACATCACTGATGGGTCAAAAATCAGATACACTTGATGTTGTTGTTAAAAAAGCTCCAACATTGAACACTATTTCTTTGACTCAACCAACTGAAACAGTTGTTCCTAATGCAGTTATCAAAGTTCCTTTCGAAGCTTACGACCAAAATGGTGCTAAACTCGAAAAGTTCGCTGATGTGAATGGTATGCTTAGCCTTTCCACAAATAACGGTGAGTTCAAAGTTGTACAAGATTACACTAATAAAAAAGCTGTTCTGGAATGGACAGTAGGCAGTGCTACTGGCGATGCTTACCTGACAGCTAACGTTGTTAATACTGCTAGCAATTCGCAGCTTCCAGTAAAAGTTGTTGCAAAAGACGACCCACGTGCTCTTGCTGGTTTGAAAGATGTTAAAACAGCTGTATTGGTTGGCAGCACAATTGAAATCGAGCCTAAACACATTGTTGTTAAAGATCAATTTGATCGCAACATGAAGCTCGAAGATTTGCTTACTACACACTCCGTAACCATTTCTGTTTACGAAGGTCAATACAACAAAGATCCACTCGTTGTAGTTAATGGCAATACAACTGCAGATAAAATCGATCTTACAAATGCTAACAAAAAAGTTGTTCTGAAAGCTGTTGAAAAAGGAACTGCAACTGTTAAGTTGACATTGAAAAAACTTGATGGCACTGAAGTTGCAACCCACAACACTTTTGCAATTACTGTAATTGACAACAAAGCAATCGTATCCGACTCTTACCAAGTGGCTGACATCACTAAAGTTCACGCATCCGATGTTTCTCGCGGTGCTGAAGTGAAGGTAACAGGTAAATTGTCGAACGGCACTGAAGTTACACTGCCTCAATCCGCATACACTGTTACAGCTGTAGGCGACCTGAAATACGACGAAGCTTCAAACAAAGTATATGCAGGTGATGTTTTCAACGGTTCTACTGATAAAACAAAAACTGCAAAAGCAACTTATATCGTTCACATTCTGGAAACTAATGCTCCTATTAGCAAAGAAGTAACCATCGTGAACGAAACTCCAGTTCCAACTAAACTGGAATCCAAGGATGCTAACGGTCTGAAATCTTCTGATCTGGTTGTTAAAGGCGCTGCTACTGGTGCTAACGCTGTAACTGTAGCAAACGTATTTGCAACACTTAAGGCTAAAGACCAATTTGGTGCTGATGTTACTACTTTGGTTGCTGGTACCTTCACTGCATCTATCTCTGAGCTGGATGGCGTAACAGTAACAAACAACGGTAAAACTGTTGATCAAGTTTCTGTTCAAGGTCTTGCAATTGGTAGAGGTTACACTGTAACATTTACTTCTACAGAGAGCGGCCAACAAATCAAGCTTAAAGTTGTTGCTGACGCTAACTAATAGTTAGGTTTAAACCCTCCCGTGTTATCGGGAGGGTTTTTTCTATATGTTGAGAAAAAAACGAAACATTTCCCCCTATTTCTACGTTTATATAGATAACGAATATTTTTAAAGGGGACACTAACTATGAAGAAGGTTTCGGTTGTTACGGCTTCGATCCTTGTTGCATCGAGTTTGGTTTTATCCAACGTTCATCCGGTTGTTGTATCAGCTGCTTCTAGTACAAAGCCAGCAGCTACACAAGCAGCCATGAAGGCATTTAAAGGAGCAGAGCTCAAAACATTTTCAATTACGTCGAAAAGCTCGATTCAAATCAAGGATGTCTATTTTAAATATGGAAGCAAGGAGAAACAAGCCTTTTTTACTGTTGTTGTACATAATGGCGATAATACACCAATTGATTTTATGGATTATTGGGTGGAGTTAACGACTAAATCCGGTGCAAAATATCCAGTTAAATCGTATACGGCAACTGGAAGCAGCAAGTCGGTTCAAGTTCCTGCCCAAACAACAAGGGAATTTACTTTCTATTCTCAAATTGATTCCAAATTGAATTATTCGGATCTGATTTTTAAAGTGGTAAAATGGGACTTTTCACTTCCCGGCTATACAAGAACGGTCGGACAGGTTAATGTAACGTCAGCTTATCAAAATGCTGTACCTGCCAATTCGTATTATGTGCAAAGTATGGATAATAATACGATTAAATCTTATTTAACGGCAGGGACGTTTTTTAATATGGGTACAACAAATCAGGCGCAATTTGAGTTAAACCTTGAAAATACCGGTTTATTTGAATATACATTGCCTGATTATCAATTTTATTTAAGAACCAAAGCCGGATTGGTTATAAGGTTGGCTAAGGATCAAATCACGGAAACCGTAGTAGCCCCTGGAGAAAAAGTGAAATACACGCTTCGTACTTCCTTGAAAAATACAATTAATTTAACGGATGCACAGCTATTGGTTACGGTGATTGATGCTGAATCTAAATTGGAAATTCCAAAATCGGTTTATACAATTAGCTGGAATAATAAAAATAATATCACTGTTGAACCTAACAAAGCGGCCTCTATTAATATTAATGGCATCAATATTAAGGCTTCTATTGAAAATATCTATACCGATTACAGCGGCTCGCAAAACAATGTTGTGCTGACTACAAAATGGATGAATAGCGGAAAAGAACCGGTTGCTTTACCAGCCTATAAATTTGAGATTATGGCTAAGGATGGGGTTCGTTATCCAGTGCAATTGATGGAAACAGCGACCGATATTCAATTAGCTCCTGGCTTGGACAAGGAAATTGCACTGCAAGCATCGTTGCCTGCAGCATTATCCGATGGCCTCGTGCTTTTAGTTAAACAGCCAAAAGATGAAAAGAATACAATGGAATACGTCAAAACAGCTATGAAACTGGCAAAATTGCAAGAGACAAAAGGTGTACAAAGCAAAATTTACAAAAGCGAAAAAGGCTCTTATGAAATAAAGGTGTCTCAAGCAGAAAGACTGCCATGGGGAAATCAGGATATGATTAATACGTTCCTTGAGGTGAAAAATACGGGGTCAAAATCGCAGTCGATACCAGATATAGCTGCTTTGCTTCGCCTGAACGGCCAGGCTGTTGAAGCTGAGAAGAGCAACTTAATTAAACTGGACAGCTCAGGCATGCTGGAGCCGAGTGAATCTACACGTTATGTACTGATCACTAAAGTTCCTTATACCTATAAATTCGGTGAAATCAGTCTTAACCTGACTGATAAAATTAGTGATACAAAGAAACAAACAATTGGATTATTTAAGTTGAACGAGATTAGTCCATTGCCTGAGCTTTCTGCAACAGAGGTCTTTAACATAGATGCTTTAGGCAGAAGATCATCTTTGCAAATGCTTAATACATTTGTATTCGAGGGCAAGGATGATAACTTGCTGTATAGCGAGTTTAAATACACGAACAAGGAAGCTCGTTTTACAACACTTCCAGCACTGAAAGCTTATTTCAAAACAAGCGATGGTCAATACATTGATGCTACCCTTACAAATATTAAAGCAGGGTTAAAAGCTGACGGAACTGCCCTTGTATATGCTACCGCTCCTGTGCCTAAAACATTCTCTAACCAAGGCGATGTACAGCTTATCATTGGAGAAGCATTGACAGCTAATGCGTATAGTAAGCCAGAGGATAAAGCAGATGGATTTGTGTCAGGTAAGTCTATTATTCTGCCTAAAACACAACAAGCTGCAGCAGATACCATTTCAAACCTGAAGCTTGAACCATATGAGTTCACATTAAATCGACTGAACACTATGCTTATTGATGTTGAAAATGTGAAGCTGGAAATGAAATATACACTTGAGAAAAAATCGATATTTGATGTTGTTGAGAAAGAAACCAAGCTGTATTTTGAAATTGCCAATAATAAAAATGCCTACGGTGCTTCGGTCACAATTACGCCTAAAGAAGGCGAAGGGCTGGAAACGGGCATTGAAAAAAGTGTAATCGTACCTATTAAAGGGACGCAGCTGGCCAACATTGTTAATGGCGGTTATGTGTTGAATGTTTATGAAGAAACTGATGGATATAAGCGGCTTTTAGGCTCCAAGAAATATGGCTCATTCCAAATCGTACGCTAGTAACTATTCAGAGACCTACAAATCTAGTATGCTATTAAAATGGTACTGGGTTGAAAGGAGAATGGGATAGTGAAAGCAAAAGCATTAAAAATCGCAAGCGCGGCTGTTTTGGTGACAGCCGGCATCACGGCGGGAATGGTAATGGCAAAGCCATATGAAGCCGATTCTGCGGCGACGCCAGGCACGGTTAATGATCCTGTCGTGACCAAAAGCTACGTGGACGAGCAAATTGCCAAGCTGGCAGCAAATGGTATCGGCAATGGAAGCTCGGGTAATGACGGATCAGGTACAAGCAACGCGGGATCAAGCAACACAAGCACAGAAGCTGTAAAGCTTGAGGTTGTGGAAATACCACTTGGCAAAACGCTAATGGCAGGCGCGGGAGCTGAGGTCGTGGTACGTGTGGGTAAAGCTGTTGCCTACAGTACCACAACAGACGGTTTATCCGATCTGACAGAGGGCATAGACATTAAAAGCGGCAAGGATGTGCCTAAAAATCATCTGATCTGGTTCCCGCGCGATGGCCGCGGCATTCAGGGACATCCTGACGAAACGGCTCCGTTGACTGTACTTGTAAAGGGCAGCTATACGCTCAAGTAAGGAACTGGTATGGAATTGCTTTGGATGTAGCGGGTTGTTTTTAATGTAGTATGCCCGAAATGATAAGATGTATGAATCTGGCTTGAGTAGTATGAGTATAACTTGAAACAATTAATTTTATTTGATTTTGCGGTTTTGATCATGCTGGTTTTGATCATGTATTAAAAAACAGGCTGCCCACTTTCGTAACGGAGGTTGGGTAGCCTTTTTATTTGGCATTGTCAATTGATTAAACTAAAAATTTGGAACAGAAGGTATTTTTTTCGCGCAGTGACAATAGGTTATACGCTTGAGGCGTGCCCAATTGATACACACTATGTCTGAGTTCATTTATAAAAGGAGGCGAAGTGCATGGGCCGTTCAAATAATTCAAATAAAATCATTGTGCGTGAAAGCAAAGCCATGTTAAACGGTATGAAGTATGAGATTGCTGCCGAGCTGGGTTTATTTAGCGGGGGCAGCCCTGTTTCAGGATTGGATACTGAATTTGCTGGCGAGTTGGGATCGGCTTCCGGAGGAAACGAAGCTGGCGGTCATGTTCATTGGTCAACATTATCCACCCGTCAAGCAGGCTCTGTAGGCGGAGAAATGACACGACGTCTGATTGCCCAAGCCGAGCAGGTATTAAAGCTATAGGCGCTTGTGCCGCGATTCTGATAGCCATTTGATGCCATTTGTCATGAAGCTCTGTCCATTGACACTAAACAACATTTTAGGTATCATGTGTTTTTAGAAGAAGAGTTGTCGAACAACCTTTTCCTTCGCGGAAAAGGTTCGTTTTTTGTAGAGCATATAATTCTATTTGCAGGAGGTTGATAAGATTGTCGATTAAAGGCCGTCATTTATTTACATCGGAGTCCGTTACGGAAGGGCATCCCGACAAAATTTGCGACCAGATATCTGATGCGGTTCTGGATGCGTTCCTGGAAGCGGACCCGCACGCGCGGGTTGCCTGCGAGGTTTCTGTAGCAACAGGCCTAGTGCTTGTTATTGGCGAGATCAGCAGTAAAGCTGATTATATCGATATTTCCAGCATTGTGCGCCGCACTATTAAAGATATTGGCTATACTCGCGCCAAATACGGCTTTGATGCGAGCACCTGCGCGGTATTAACTTCGCTTAACGAGCAATCTGCGGATATCGCCCAAGGCGTAAACGCTGCTCTTGAAACTCGCGAAGGCAAAGATATGAAGCAGGAAAACGAAGATATCGGCGCAGGCGACCAAGGCTTGATGTTTGGCTTCGCCACCAATGAAACGCCGGAGCTGATGCCGCTTCCAATTGCCCTTTCACACCGTGTTGCCCGCCGTTTGTCCGAGGTTCGCAAAAATAATACGCTTCCGTATCTTCGTCCAGATGGAAAAACGCAAGTAACGATTGAATATAAGGACGGAAAGCCAGTACGTGTTGATACGATCGTTGTATCTACACAACATGCCGAGGATATTACGCTTGCGCAAATTCAAAGCGATATTATGGAGCATGTCATCAAACCAGTTGTACCGGTGGAATGGCTGGATGAAGCAACCAAATACTTCATTAATCCGACAGGCCGATTCGTCATTGGCGGCCCTCAAGGCGACGCCGGCTTGACCGGTCGTAAAATTATTGTCGATACGTATGGCGGATATGCTCGCCATGGCGGCGGCGCGTTTTCCGGAAAGGACCCAACTAAGGTTGACCGTTCCGCAGCGTATGCTGCCCGTTATGTGGCTAAAAACATCGTATCTGCCGGACTGGCCGACAAATGCGAAATCCAGCTTGCCTACGCAATCGGCGTAGCTCAGCCGGTGTCGATTAATGTTGATACTTACGGTACAGGTAAAGTCGCTGAAGAAAAGCTGGTCGAGCTGATTTCCAATAACTTTGACCTGCGTCCTGCCGGCATTATTAAAATGCTGGATCTGCGGCGTCCTATTTACGCTCAAACGGCTGCATATGGTCATTTTGGCCGCACGGATGTTGACTTGCCTTGGGAACGAGTAGATAAGGCAGATAAGCTGAAGGCGGAGGCTGGACTTTAATCTGTATTTTATTATGCATAGGGCGTCCGTGTTTTATGCCAGGGTGATGCTACGGCACACCCTTGATGACTCGCGTTATGCAACCTTAGGGCCGTTTACAGCGTCTTCCAGTGGGGATGTTGTAAACGGCTTTTTGCTGTTACTGCACATAACCTAAAATTTCGGAGACAAAAAGCCGACAAATAAAGTACGAGTGTATTAGTTGAGGAGTGAATCCAGAAATGAAGCAAACCCGCAAGCTGTCTCTGTTTATTGCCATCCTGATGATTCTGCAGCTTGGCGTCCCGGGCTGGTCGCCCGGTCATAAAGCTAATGCTGCAACATCTGGCCCTGTGGCTATCAGCTTTTATCCTTCGGCCAATATGAATAATGTACCTATCAATTCCAGGCTGAAAATCGTATTTGATGAAAATGTAAGGCTGGGAGCTTCAACAACCTATGTCCAATTGTATAAAACGGCGGACAACTCATTGGTGGAAAGCATCAGCGCCACCTCGGGCCGAATTTCCATTGCATCCTCAAACAACAACGAAGTGACGATTAGTCCTTCCAGCAATTTTTTGCCTTATACCGAATATTACGTATTGATAGATGCGGGAGCATTCGTTAATGCTTCGAATGGGGCGGCATATACCGGCATTCAAAGCGCGACAAAATGGAAGTTCAGCACATCGGGTGCAGCAGATACATCCCGCCCGGTAGCTGTAACCAGGGGGCCAGAGGGCCCGCTGGCGGTTGTGCCGATGACGGCTTCCATTTACATAACATTTAATAAGCCTGTATATGCTGCGTCAGGCAATATCATGCTCAGGACCAGAGACAGCGTCGACAACCGGCAAATCCCTGTTACATCGGCAAGCGTAACGGGAAGCGGATCGACTCAAATTACCATTACTCCAGAGACTGCTCTGCAGCCTTTGACATCTTATGATGTAATTATATCCCAGGAAAACTTTGAAGATGCGTCCGGCAATACCTTTGCGGGCACAACCTGGACTTTTGCAACCGCGCAAGCCCCCGTTAATCTGGCGGCGTCCAATCCGTTTTCTCCGCCGGCCAATGCTACCTTGGTACCGATTGATACAAGCTTGACGATATCATTCGATCAAAATGTATACCCCAACGGAGGAAAATACGTTGAGATACGGCGAGTGAGCGACAATGTCGCGGTACAGCGTATTCAAGCCATTAATACGGCGCGTATTACGGTGATCAACAATACAGTAACCATCAGGCCGGATGCCAATCTGGCTCCAAACACGGCCTATTATGTATGGATAGAGCCAGGGGCTTTTTCAAAACCCGCGCCAAACAACAGCGAATGGTTTTACGGTATTTCATCAGCGACGGTCTGGCCGTTTACGACAGGCTACGGAAATGATACCTCGCCGCCAGTCGTTCAAACGCTGGCTCCGGTATCGGGCGGAGTGCTCAACAATATTAATGGAACATTGACGCTTACCTTTAATGAGGAGGTATATCCAAGCAGCGGCAATATCGAAATTCGGCAGGTTTCAGGTAACACTTTGTTCCGCTCCATTCCTATCACCTCGACGAGAGTTAAGGGAGGCGGGACAAAACAGCTGGTCATAGACGCCACCAGCTACGTTTCATCTGTTGATACGGCCAAAAGCTTTATTAATAATACAAGATATTATGTTTCTATTGGCAACCGGGCTCTCAGGGACGGAGCAGGGAATTTTTTTGCCGGCATTTCCGGAACATCCGGCTGGTCATTTACCGTGACGCAGGACGGCACTCGTCCTAATATTCAGTCCTTAAGTCCAGCAACAGGCTCAACGGCCGTTGGGTTGCAGCAAAGCTTTGCAGCTTTGTTCGATAAGCCGGTTATGGTTGGCAGCGGCAGTGCTTCTTTTATCCCGACAGGCACAACCAACAATGCAACAACCGTTTCAGGCACGATTCAAATTGATCCCAACAATACCCGTCAAATTATTATTACTCCTAATAGCGCTTTGGTCGAAAATACGCGCTATTATATCAATATGGATGAAGGAGCCGTCACGGATCTGGTTGGGAACTCCTTTATCGGCATATTGAATCAATATCAATGGGAGTTTCTGACGGTTGGCGGAGACAAAACGCCACCTGCATTATCTCGTTCTGAAGTGAGCGGCTCCATCCTCCGGCTGATTTATAATGAGCCGTTGAATACGAATCTGGCTCCTTCTCCAGCCAGTTATTATGTTACCGTTGCAGGTGCGCCTCGCAATGTAACGGCCGCAAAGATTGAAGGCAATATGGTTCTGCTTACACTTGCCAGCTCCGTTGCTTATTCGCAAAAGGTAGTGGTATCCTACACCAAGCCAATCAATGGTCTTGTGCAGGACTTGTCGGGTAATCAGGCAGCGAGCCTGAATAATGTTGAAGTGACCAATGGATATACCAATACCAATCCAACGGTTTCAAGCGGCTCGGCCTCCGGCAATACGGTCGTTCTGAATTTTAGCGAGCAGCTGCTTTCGGTTAGTCCGTATGCCTATAATCAATTTTCGGTTACGGTTGCAGGAACGCGCTACATCCCGACTGCAATCTGGCATAGCGGAAATGTCATTCAGCTCACGATTAGCGGGACGATTACGAGCGGTCAAACGGTGCTGATTTCCTACACGCCGGGCAGCTATGCCCTTTTGGGCAATTCCGGAAATGCGGTAGGCTCCTTCAGCAACTATAATCCTGCGACCGGGGCAGGAACCGGTACTGGAGTCGTTATAGATACATCGCCTCCTTACGTTTTTTATGTATCGGCCAGCGGCACATTAATTACGATAAAATATAATAAAACGCTTAATACAAGCAAGGTACCGGGTATTTATCAATATAGCGTTGTGGTGGATAATGCGGTCAGAAGCATTAACTCCGTCGTAGTGGCAGGCGATACCGTGCTTCTAAATCTCTCCTCTGCCGTGACAGCAACGCAAACGGTAAAAGTCAGCTATGTAGGCTCTAATACCGGCGTATCCGACTACAGCGGCAATGTAGCAGCTTCGTTCACTAACCTGGTTGCAAATAGCGGCACGGGAACCGGTGGGGCCGGGACGGGCGTTCCGACTCTGCAAGGCGCAATTGCGAGAGGCGCTGTCCTGACTTTGACGTTTAATACGGCGCTTGACCCAGCCTCGATTCCGCCAACCAGCCAGTTTGTGGTTCGAGTCAAAGGGCAGGTTCGGATGGTAAGCAATGTTGTGGTTTCAGGAACCAATGTCGTGCTTACGCTGGCTTCTCCCATTAACGTTGGCGAAACGGCGGATGTGACCTACTACGGCACGGGAACGACTCTAAAATCGATTTCAGGTATTAATGCCAATACATTTTCAAATACAACGATTGCCAATCAGACAACGCTGCTGGATACGCTGACTGGAGACTATGAAGCATCGGAGCATGGCGGCGTCGCGATCAAGCCATCCGGCGCAACCGTAATGACGGATACCTCTCCGGCGGGAGTACAGGCTAATCGCTATACGGTCGATCAGGCCAAATTTGTAACGGCGGTTACGACTTCGCGCGATGCCGGTATTGCTAATCCGCGCGTAGCCTTTAAGGTGCCGGAGGGGCAAAATGCCGCATTAGTTGCTGTATCGTTAATTCCGCTCGAAATGGCAAGCAAGCAGAGCAATGTGACGTTTGCGGTGGAATATGGCGATATTACGTATGAGCTTCCGCTCAACACGCTGAATTTCTCCCAGCTGTCGAGAATGGCTGGCGGGAATGGGATTTCCAATCAATTGCTTATTGCGATCGACAAGGGGCCCAACACCTTGACCTCAGCATTGTCTACGGCGCTTAACTCGTCAAAAGCATCAACCATTTCCACACCGGTTCATTTTGACGTTATGGTTGTGAATGGATCAACAAAGGAAAAGGTTGAGACATTTAGCGGCTATGTGGGACGGTCGATGAAAATTGCATCCACTTCGGATACTACGCAAATTTCCGCTGTCTGGCTTGATCCGGTAACGGGAACGCTGTCGTATGTGCCAACGGTTTTCAAGACCGAAAACGGAGTGATGACGGCTACCTTTAAGCGCCAGGGCAACAGCGCTTATGCCATCGTCAGAAATTCATCCACCTTTGCGGATATTGCCAACCACTGGTCCAACGACAAGGTCGAAACGATGGTTCGCAAATTTGTTGTTGAAGGGCGCTCGACGACGGCTTACGAGCCGGATAAACCGATTACCCGGGGCGAGTTTGCAACCTATATTGCCAAGGGCCTTGGCTTAACAGGCGATCGAACGGCTGCGGCTAAATTCAAGGACGTTAATAAGGATACGGTGATGGGCGCATATATCGGCGCTGCCGCTGCAGCCGGGATTGTTAACGGCGTGGACAGCAGCAATTTTAAACCCAACAGCTTTATTACGCGCCAGGACATGGCAGCCATGATGATGCGAGCGGCCAAAGTCGCAGGCATGTCGGTTACGTTGCCTTCATCGGAAAGCTCGTATTTGCAGCCTTTTAGCGATAGCGGCCAAATAGGATCTTATGCAAAAACCAATATGGCGCAATCCATCTACCTCGGCATTATCAACGGAAAAAGCAGCACGCGTCTGAGTCCGAAGGCGAACGCGACCCGCGCCGAAGGCGCGGTCATGATTATGCGTCTGCTGGAGAAGGCGGAGCTGCTTAGCCAGTAGACGTGCTCGCTAATGCCGCTGTTCAAGCTAAAACTTGGACAGCGGCTTTTTCATTTGCCAAAAATCAATAAGCGAGCTCCATTAGAATTGAAAAAAAGTAGCCATGTTCTTCTATGAAATCGTAACTTTTCTATCGTTTTAGGAGTCTAATTGAGTAGATAACTAGGAGATGGGAGAGTTGCTTTAAAAATGGGTAAGCTTCAACAAGGCGCGCGTCGGCATAAGGGGAATTTGGGGAAGAGAGTAGTAGTTGTCGCTTTAAGCGGGGTTTTATTGATTCAGCCGGTGGGCAGTTTGTTGCCACAAAGCTGGCATGGCGCCATTATTTCGCAGGCTTATGCCTCGGAGGCTGGCCTCAAGCTGAAATCCCAATCTATCGTTTCTGCGGGCATCAAGAGATTGGATTACACCTTTACAACAACAAGAAGCGGCAAAAGCGTATCCACCGCCGTTCATGTCATAGAGGCCGATTTGAGCAAGCCGTACGTATCGCTTAATACGATAAGCGGAAGGAATGGCAGCGTTGGTCAACGGAATAACATTTTGAATATGACAAAAGAAAGCGGAGCAGTCGCCGGCATCAATGGCGATGTTTTCGTGATGGCCAACGAAGGCACGGCGCTTGGCGCCCAGGTGCAAAACGGCGTTTTGACCACCAGCCCGTCGCAGCTGAGAGGGATGTATTCCTTTGCAGTGACAAGCGATCGGCAGCCCGTTATTGATTCCTTTTCTTTTGCGGGAACGGTCACGGCCGAAAACGGGGTTTCCTTCCCTCTGGAAGGGGTTAACCAGTCCACCTATTTCCCTGAAATTGACGGGGCAACAGGCGTTACATACAGTCATGTGGACAAGCTGTTTATTTATACCAGTGTCTGGGGCGGCGCCGAACGGCCGGCTCATTCCGCAACCATCCCTACAGAAGCTCTGATTGTGGACGGAGTTGTTACGCAGCTGTCCGACGGTGTTCAGCTTGATGCTGCACCTCCGGAGAATGGCTACATTTTGCGAGGCAGCGGCAAGGCTGCCCAATTCATCAAGCAAAATCTGGTTGTAGGGCAAAGAGTGGACAGCCAATATGCGCTGGTATCCAATACGACGAAGCTGCCGGTTGATCCCTCCTCCTTCCAAATGCTGATTGGCGGTCATACCCTGCTGGTGGACAATGGGACTTCCGCAGCGTTTTCCCGCGATATTGCGGGGGTAAGCGGCAATTCCTACACCTCCCGTTCAGGCGTAGGCTATTCCCAGGACGGGCAAAAGGTCTATTTGATTACGAGCGAGCGTTCCGGCAGCAACACGGGCCTGAGCCTCAAGGAGCTGCAGACGGTTATGGTTGGGCTTGGCGTGTTCAAAGGCATTAATCTGGATGGCGGCGGCTCAACAACAATGACGGAGCGTCAGCTTGCAACAACGAATATTCAGCTGTCCCATCCTACGCAGGAAAGCTCGCAGCGCAGTGTCGCCAATGGCATCGGCGTGTTTACGGCGGCGCCCCAAGGTACGTTAAAGGGTATGGTGATGAACGGAACAACGATGCTGCTGCTTGGCCAGGAGGGTAAATTCACCGTCAATGGCTATGATAACTACTACAACCCTATAGCTGTTGACACAGCCACTATGGAGTGGAGCCTTTCATCTGCCGTAGGCACCATTAAGGATGGGGTTTTGACGGCGAACAAAATAGGGAAAACGCAGGTTATCGCTAAGTCGGGCTCCGTCGAGAAAACAATGGAAGTGGAGGTCGTTGGCCAGGAAAGCATTGCGTCCATGTCGATCTCGGCTTCCGCAGGGATGTTGTCCAAAGGCGCTACGCTTAACGTGCCAGTAACGGCCAAGCTGAAGAACGGCAACTCCTACACCCTTTCAGGCGATGCGCTAAAATGGGAGTTTGTAGGCTTTGAAGGAGAATACAAAAATGGCGTCATAACGGTCACTGAAGTCAAACCGGGCGTAACCACGGGTTATGCTATTGCCAGATATGATGGCTTTGGCGCTATGGTGCCGTTTGTTCAGGGTGAACAGGACTCCGTTTTGGAGGATTTTGAAGTGTCGCGTTATGGTATTACCTCTCAAGTAACGCCTGCCGATACCACAACCGGCTCTGTTAAGCTGGTGAGCGATTTGCCCGATCAAAAAAGCAGCCGAGCCTTGCAAATATCGTATGATTTCTCTGGCGGTACAGGAACCCGGGCCTCTTATGCTGTCTTTGGCAGCAACGGGATAACGATGGGCGGGTCGCCGGCTCAATTAACGATGGATGTCTTCAGCGATAACAGCAAAAACTGGGTTAGAGCCGAAATTGTGGACGCGTCCGGAAAAACTCATTTGCTGGATGTAGCCAAGGAATTGAACTGGAGCGGCTGGAGAAATGTAAAAATCGATCTTTCATCAGCCGGCGTAAAGTTTCCGGCCAAGCTGAAGCGGGTATATGTAGTAACCATCGACAAGGATAGCGATAAAAAAGCGGCTTCAGGCGCTATTGCCATCGACAATCTGATGCTGCGTACGCCATCGGAAGTGAAGGAGCCTGCTCGGTCATCCATTACTATGACCGTCGGCAACACCAATGCGTCGGTAAGCGGCAAAGGAGTTAAGCTGGAGGCTGCCCCGCTGCTTCAGAACGGGACAACCTATGTACCTATCCGGTTTGTTTCGGAGACTATGGGCGCCGAGGTGCTTTATGATCCAAAAACACGCAGGGTCTCCGTTTTGAGAGGCAAACAGCTGCTGGAGATGACGATTGGCAAAAAAGAATATGCGTTGAACGGAGTACGTTATACCTCTGATGTAGCCCCTTTTACCCAGAATGGAAGAACGATGATTCCGATCCGATTGTTCTCGGAAAAGCTGGGATTTAAGGTTAATTATGAGGAGAAATTAAGGAAAATTACCATTGATTAAGCTATGCGTTGCAGGTCTAAAGTATGGTATTATAGTAGAGAAAATCCTGTATCGTGGAGGAGTGCCGAGCATTAGTGGATCACTTGACTGTCGATATTAATAGAGTTATTGCCAACGCTGTCAAGGCGATGGAAGACAGCAAATATCAGATTTATGAAATTTGCCAGTCCGCTCGCTCGGAGCTGGAGGCTCTTGAACAGGAATTGGAGCAGGTATTGCAGGAAACGATAACAACGATAGACAAGGTAGACCGTCTGGAGCAGGAATACCGTCTTGCCCGAATTAGACTGACGGAGGTCAGCCGCGATTTTGTCCGCTACAGGGAAGAGGACATTAAAACCGCGTATGAGAAGGCAACCGGGATTCAGCTTGATTTGATGGTCTACCGTGAAAAAGAAAACTATTTGAAATCCCGCCGGGACGACCTGCAGAAGCGGGTACGGAACGTGGAGCAATCCATCGAGCGCGCGGAGAGCATCAGCTCTCAGATGAATGTTGTGCTTGAGTATTTAACAGGGGATCTTAATCAGGTTACGAGAATTATTGAATCAGCAAAGAACAGACAGCTTTTAGGCTTAAAAATTATTCTTGCGCAGGAGGAAGAACGAAAACGGATCTCAAGGGAGATTCATGACGGTCCTGCGCAATCTCTTGCAAATATTGTTTTGCGGACTGAAATTGCGGAAAGAATGTTGGCCAAAAATCAGTTTCAGCTTGTCCAGGATGAATTGGTTGATCTCAAGGGCCAAGTACGGGCAGGGTTGGAAGAAATTAGAAAAATAATCTTTAATCTGCGGCCGATGGCGCTTGACGATTTGGGAATTGTTGCGACGCTTCGTAAATTTACGCAGGATTTTGAAGAAAAAAGCCGAATTCATACCAAGTTCGAAGTTGTTGGCAGAGAGCTCAGGCTGCCTTCCGCAATGGAAGCCGCGATTTACCGGATGGTGCAGGAGGCATTCTCCAATGTGCTCAAGCACGCAAGGGCATCTCATGTCTCTCTTGAAATGCATTATTCGGAAAGGCTCATAACCTTGACGATCAAAGACAACGGTTCCGGATTCCGGCCGGAAGGGTTGCCGAAGACGGCAAACCGAAACTCGCATTTTGGACTGATCGGGATGAGGGAGCGTGTGGAATTGCTTGAAGGAAGGATTGATATACAATCAAGTCCAGAAAGCGGGACCGAAATTACCATTATCATTCCAGCAACTTCTGATCAAAGAAAGGAGATTGAGGATCATGAACCAGACTTCTAGCGACCCGCAAAAAGTGAAGATTTTGCTTGCTGACGATCATCAGCTGTTTCGCGAAGGGCTAAAGCGCATTTTGAACATGGAGGAAGATATTGAAGTCATCGGCGAATGCGGCGATGGCATTCAAGTCATGGAGTTTTGCAATCATACATTGCCGGAAATCGTGTTGATGGATATTAATATGCCTATTGAAACAGGCGTAGTGACAACGGAAAGACTCAAATCGATGTTTCCAGACGTCAAAGTAATCATTTTGTCCATTCATGATGATGAAAGCTATGTATTCGAAACACTGCGCAAAGGCGCGACGGGCTACCTGTTGAAGGATATGGAAGCGGAGGAGCTTATTAATGCGATCCGTTCCGTTCATCAAGGCTTCTCCTATATTCATCCCAAGGTTACCGGGAAGCTGATTAACCAGCTGCGCCGAATGACCTATCTGGATGAGATGGGCGTAGCCTCCGGGGCAGCTGCGACCAAGGAGGCCGGCGTGAAGTATCATGCCGCCGAGGAAAGCCCGCTGACCAGACGCGAAGCTGAGGTTTTGCGTTTGATGGCTGAGGGCAAAAGCAATAAAACGATTGGCGAAAACTTGTTTATTAGCGAAAAAACGGTTAAAAACCATGTCAGCAGCATCCTGCAAAAGATGGAAGTGGATGATCGTACGCAGGCCGTTATTAACTCTATCAAGTTTGGCTGGGTAACTCTTTAGTTCTTTTTTTGCTTTCAGGCATATTGTGCTGCGCGTTGAAGTGCGCGCCCCTGGAGGGACCCCCGGAGGAAGTTGAACCCGCGGATTTTCAGGGGAGGCGCGTCATCGTGTCTCTATCCCCTAAAACATGTATAAAAAAAGAGCGAACAACTAGGGTTCGCCCTTCCTTCTTGAATACTTGCTCTTCATTTAGCTCCTCTACAAAATAACCTTTACCTGTGCTGCTCCCCTCTTTCACACGTTCAGCAGTCAGCTTTTATCCCTTCAATCCGGCTTTTGCCGACGTCCCATTCTCATTAGAAGATAAACGCCAGTCAAAATGGCAAGCGAGCCTAAAAGATAATACGGCAATATATGGGTTTGACCAGTCTTGGGCAAGGTGTCCAGCGGAACGCTTGATTCGGGATCTGTACCGTCTGAGGCATGATCTACGGCTGTTCCTGGTCCTTCGCCTGCCGGTATCGGCTCTTCCTCGATAATAACTAAATCCTCCGTAGGCTCAGGCGATTGCGGCGGCTCTGACGGACTGACTGATACTTCCGGAGTCGGAGTTGTTTCTGGCGTGCTTACGGCTGTTTGAAACGGTGCCGGGCTTGCTGAACTGCCAGGCGTTGATCCAGGCGTGCTTGTAGGCGTTGGAGTTGTCTCCTGGCCAGGTGTCGAATTTGGTGTGCTGGTAGCCGTAGGAGTAGGCTCCTGGCTAGGTGTTGGCTCCGGCGAGCTGGTAGCTGTAGGAGTAGGCTCCTGGCTAGGTGTTGGCTCTGGCGAGCTGGTAGCTGTAGGAGTAGGCTCCTGGCTAGGTGTTGGCTCCGGGGAGCTGGTAGTAGTAGGAGTAGGCTCCTGGCTAGGTGTTGGCTCCGGCGAGCTGGTAGCTGTAGGAGTAGGCTCCTGGCTAGGTGTTGGCTCTGGCGAGCTGGTAGCTGTAGGAGTAGGCTCCTGGCTAGGTGTTGGCTCCGGGGAGCTGGTAGTAGTAGGAGTAGGCTCCTGGCTAGGTGTTGGCTCCGGCGAGCTGGTAGCTGTAGGAGTAGGCTCCTGGCTAGGTGTTGGCTCTGGCGAGCTGGTAGCTGTAGGAGTAGGCTCCTGGCTAGGTGTTGGCTCCGGGGAGCTGGTAGTAGTAGGAGTAGGCTCCTGGCTAGGTGTTGGCTCCGGCGAGCTGGTAGCTGTAGGAGTAGGCTCCTGGCTAGGTGTTGGCTCTTGCGAGTTGGTAGCTGTAGGAGTAGGCTCCTGGCTAGGTGTTGGCTCCGGCGAGCTGGTAGCTGTAGGAGTAGGCTCCTGGCTAGGTGTCGGTTCTGGCGAGCTGGTAGTAGTAGGAGTAGGCTCCTGGCTAGGTGTTGGCTCTGGCGAGCTGGTAGTTGTAGGAGTAGGCTCCTGAGTCGGTGTTGGCTCCGGGCTTGGCGTAGTGCATGTTGAACCTTTATACAGCAAATGAGCTCTTAATGTTAGATGATCGTGTCCGTAGCCCGGGTTTAACGTTTCTTGTATAGGACCAGCGTACAAATCCAATTGCGCATTTCCGCATTGCGGCAGTTGAACCTCCAGGGTGTAGCGGCCGGCTTTATCATACTTTTTGCTGACTCCATCATAATGAACCTGATTTTCATACGGCTCCGGGGTATTATCAAAGGTGTAAATAGAGAAGCTTACCTCTACGCAGTCCTTGACGGTAACAAAAGAGGCAGTTCCATTCCCGGTAGTGGCGTTTACCTTGATTAAAGGCACAAGATCCGGCTGCTCCTGAATCGAGCCAAAATGCTTGTTATAGGTTGTACAGTTATTTTCCTGTTCCTCCAAGGGTTCAGTTGCGCCGCTGCCGTTTCCTCCTGCAAATGCGATTGCGCCAAGCGGCAGGGATAAAATAAGCAGCAGTGCCAGCATAAACGCAAGGGTGCGTTTATTCCTTTTCATTCATTCACTCTCCTCTGATTATGGGGGTTTGTCTCTATATAGCAAGGCCAAGCGCGGCCGTTTCACCTTCTTCCTCAACTTCTCCGTTTAGCAATTAAATGAACGCCTCTATGCGGCCGTTCATTCTTGAATGGCTTCGTTTGAAGCATTCTTACTATATGTGTGTGATTTTACAAAAATGATAGCATATACCGTAAATTGAGCAAGGGTGTATTTTTGCATAATGTTGTTGATCCATACCGGATTTTGTCGAACGTGTAAAATAAAGCACAATGGCGATTTCAGTATAGATTTGAAAACGATGCGGAGAAATAAATGTGCTGGATTCCGTCTCGCCCTTTGATGCGGAAAAGCTTTGAGAGGCCTTGGGAACAACATGGAAAAGCCATGTTTCATAGGCAGTAAATGGGGGCGAAGGTGCTTTTTATTGGAAGTATGCAGACTTGCCTGGCCCGCAGCGCGTAACCGTTAGGCTGTTCCCGGCATATAGTGTCACTATACAGGAGGTGGCCGACATGCTGGGGATTTTGCTTCTCGTCATCGGATGTTATGCCAGTGCGGCACTGCTCGTGCATGTAATCTTTCGGTTCAGCAGAGGCGGCGGCAGAGCAGCCAGTCATTATATATTTATTGGTGATCAGCGCCAGAGGAATATGGAATGGCATTTAAGGACACTACACTCCTTCTCCAGATGGATGGGAAAAAGTATAGCGCTTACCGTTATTGATCGCGGATTAAACGAGGAGTCGCGCGCGATAGTGGAGCGGTGGAACTACAGCGGCAAAAAGGTAACTCTGCATGATATGGGGTCCTCATGGAGTCCGGCCGATGCTGCGGAAGCGGAAGGCAACGGGGAAGCATCGCAGATGATGTGGCAGCTTAAGGCGCAAGGCATTATTAGAGAGTCGGAGCAGGCCGTGCTGATTGATTTGCAAAACCCTGCGGATTTGTCCAAAATGCCGTTTTAATTTATAATAAATGAGTCGGTAAGCTTAAAGAATAGCAATCCTTATATTAAAAATAGTGAAGCACACTTGCATGTCCCTGTCGGGGAGGCAAGTGTGCTTTTTTGGTTTTACAGGACAGTGTGGCAGCAAAATCATAGGCAGACTTAACGGAAAGGAGAGGGGAATGATGAAAGGAAACGTATATCTTCTGCTCCGCCAAGGGGGATGGGAGGCCAGAGCAACGATTGCGCCGGAGGTGGATGAGGCGTATTGGTTTGGAAGAACGGCTGCAAAGCAAGAGGAAGACTGTCCATCCCGGCAAGGGAGGCGTGAGGAGAGTTGTGGAGGGGATGCGGTGGAGGCTTGGCTTTACAAGGAGGAGCTGCCTTGGGGCCAAGCCTGCTTGGCTGCTGACCTATGGAATAGTCAGCAGAGGGGTGCAGCGGGACGGGCCGGACCCGGCCGTCAACATCCCTTTCAACGGCTGGCACGGCTTGTTGCCGAGCTGCAGGAGCTGGATGGCCGGAGGCAAAGCCCCGGCATCGCAAGGGAGGCGCGGCAGCAGCTTGCCTGCCGCTGGGGGGAGCGCTCACGGGGCGCAGCCGTGAGCGAGGAGACGGCTGGCCTGGCGCAGCTGGCCGCCGGGCTGTTGCAGGGTCGCGCGCTGCTAGGCTGCGAAGCGCGCGACCTGCTTGTCGGCGCAGCCGGCCCCGGGGCCGGGAGCAGCTGGAGCGGAGCGCTTCAGCTGCTGTCCCTGCTGGGGCAGGCGCGCCTTGCCGGAGCGGTCGCCGCCGGGGATGGCGGGCGGCGAGCCGCTGGTGAACTTCGCTGCCGGCGGTGCGGCAGCGGCGGGGTGTGCCTCAGGCGGACGCGCTGCTATGCCTGCGGGCGGATGTGCGCTTATTGCGAGGCTTGCCTGATGATGGGGCGCAGCAGGGAATGCGAGCTTTTTGTCACTGGCGTGTATACGCCTTCCGACGCCGTGGGTAAATTGTTTTGTGACCAGGCCCGCATGGGTCGTTCGCATAATATATCCACTGGCAAGGCATGGGGATTAAGCCCTGCCCAAGAGGCGGCAGCGGCACAGGCGCTGCATTTTATTGAGTTGAAATTACAGCAGCGGAGTGTCATGGATGCCTCTGGCGTTGTCTCTACGAACGGAGAACAACCCCAGCCATGTCCTGATCGGGATTTTTCGCACGACCAGCAGCAAACCGTTCCCGTCCGGCACCTAGGACAAGACCAACTACTGAAGACGTCTACCCGTAGTAGTTTAAAGCAGCATTTGCAGCCGCATTCGCTTATTAGCAGATTTACACAGAAGCTGTTTTCATCGCTCCTGCCGAACAGGGAGGAGTGGGCCCATTATTTTTTGCTTTGGGCTGTAACGGGCGCTGGCAAAACGGAAATGATTTTCCCTTTGGTCGAAACGGTTCTTGCCAGAGGCGGCAGAGTGCTGATTGCATCGCCTCGCAGAGATGTAGTGATCGAGCTTGATCCCCGCCTGCGGAAGGCTTTCCCCGAAGCGTCCGTCGTGACGCTATACGGAGGCAGCGAGCAGCGGTGGGAGCGGGGAAGCATTACGTTGTCCACAACGCACCAGCTTTTTCGATTCCACCAGGCGTTTGATCTGGTTGTGATCGACGAGCTTGATGCTTTTCCCTATCATGGCGATCCTATGCTTCATTATGCCGCAGGCAAATGCGGATTGCCGGGCGGTCCAACCGTCCTGTTATCGGCAACGCCGCCAAGGGAGATGCAGGCGGCGGCTAAAAGCGGCCGTTTGGCGCATGCCCGAGTGCCCGTGCGTTTTCATCGCCATCCGTTGCCCGTTCCCAGGCTGGTAGCCTCTCCTCCCGTTGCGGTCATGCTGGCTGGCAGAAAGGCGCCGCCCGTCCTTTTGAAAGCGCTCCGGGAATCGATTCAGCGCGGGGCGCAATGCTTTGTTTTTGTCCAGCGAATCTCTCAAACAGAGGGTATGGCGGCATTGCTGGCAAAAGCATTGCCTTGCCGGCATGTGGCAGCGACCTCATCACAAGACCCGGAGCGAGCCGAAAAAGTGAAACGATTCAGAGCCTGCGATATTCGGGTTTTGGTAACCACAACTATTCTGGAGCGCGGGGTAACGATTCCGCGTAGCGATGTGTATATTCTGGATGCCGATGGCCGATTATTCGACGAGGCCTCGCTTGTTCAAATGGCGGGGAGGGCTGGCCGATCAGCCGACGATCCTTTTGGCAGAGTTGCCTTTTTTGCCAAGGAGCGGAATGAGTCCCAGCTCCGCGCTGTCAGACATATCGCCGGCATGAACAAGGCGGCTCGCCGGCAGGGCTATTTGCGCTAAAAAAGGAGGTTTTAACAATGAATTCAGGCTGGATTCAGCTGGCATCGAGACTTGCGAGGGGGCTGCTCCATAAATCCATGGAGCTGCTGGCGCCTGCGCCGGCAGAATGTCTGGTATGCAGCAAGCCCAAGCGGGCAGGACGGAATCGGGACGGATTGCTGCCTTACGGGTATCCGGAATTACCGCTTTTGGCCGCCTCTCTTTGCTCAAGCTGTTTAAAAGCCATTCCTTGGATGAGGCGCATTGTATGCCCTGTTTGCGGACGCGGCGTTCACTGCGACGATTGCAGCCGAAGAAGCGAGCGTGCTTTTATGATTAATCGAAGCGCCGTTGCTTATAATCCGGCAATGAGGGAATGGCTTGCTTTGTACAAATACCGGGGGCAGGAGCGCCTTGCCCCTATGCTTGGAGAAATGCTGCTCCCCGCTTGCTGGCTTTTGATGCGCCAAATGGGGGGAAAGGGATGGGACTTCGTCACTTATGTGCCAATTAGCGAGGAAAGGGCGATGGAGCGCGGCTTTAATCAGGCGGAGGAGATTGCTGGCCACATAGCCGGAAAGCTTGGCTTGAAGGTGGTAAGAACGCTGAAGCGTACAAGACACGCCGGTAAAATGAGCTTTAAAACCCGGCGCGAAAGAATTAGCGAGGCGAAAACCCTGTTCAAAATGGATGAGCAAAGCAGCCGCTATATCCGGCAAATGGCAATGGAGCGCGGGAGAGAGATTCGTATTTTGCTAGTGGATGATATCTATACAACGGGCAGTACCGCCGAAGCCTGCGCATATGCCATTCAGGAAGGGAGCGGGGGAGCGGCGGCTATTTATGTGGCAACCTGGGCGAGATCCTGATTATCCTGTAAATCTCTCTTTGACAGGCTGTAAATACGTGATTCATAGGCAGAAAAATGCTATACTGTTTGAAGAAGAGAAGGATGGTTAAGGCGGCTGACCTGAGGTTCTATTTTTGCCAGAGACATTTTTCGCTTCACAGGGTTTATTGTGGATTCCAGCAGGAGCTTCTTTGCTTTACCGGAAATGCAGCTTGCCGGGAGATGCATGCCGTTTATTTATGAAATGGCTTGCAAAATCCGTTATTAAATAAAGAAGAGATTTTTAACATGTTAGGGGGATGAAATAATGAGTTTGGAAAATTGTCCTCGCTGCGGCCGATTGTTTAATCGAAGCTTTCGCGATGTGTGCCCGGTTTGCATTCGGGATATTGATAAAGAATACCAGCTTTGCGCCGACTATTTGCGCGAGAACAAGGGAGCTATCATAAGCGAGCTTTCGGAAATGACAGGAGTCTCGATCAAACAAATTACGAAATTTGTACGTGAAGGACGCATTTCCATCTTGAATGCGCCAAACATGTCTTATCCTTGCGAATCCTGCGGGACGTTGATCCGTGAGAGCAATTTGTGCGAAGGTTGCAGGACGAGACTGACGAAGGATACGCGAAAAATGATCGACGATGAACGAAACAGAAAGCAGGTCGAGGCCCAAGCGACCAGAACGGATAGTAACTACAAGGGGATAGACCGCTACAAAGACAGGCACTAGCTGGCCATTTTTCACTAACGATTTGCCTTGCGGCATGGAGGCGCTCTGGACTTGATATTCAGCTCAAAAGGATATGCTGCCGAAGTATGTTACTTTCAGAAACCGCCTTTTTGAACGCGCACTTAAAGTTGCTATTCAATAATATTGCAAAAGAGCCGATAATACTCCCATAAGGTAATCGGCTTTTTTAGTTTTTGCAAATAAATGAGGTGATGGAATTGAAGATAAATGAAACCAATCGAATAGGTGCGGCCAATCCCTACCAGAAGCAAAATGAAATCAGAAGCACAGATTCCAAAATTGCTAAAAAGAAGGATGAGGTTCAAATTTCCGCGGCCGCCAAGGAGATGCTTAGCACGAGCAAGCTTAATGAAGCGGATAGAAGCCAGCATATTGAAGGGCTCAAGCAGTCGGTATCCTCGGGTACCTATCATGTGGACGCTGGAAAAATTGCCGAAAAGCTGCTGCCATATTTGCGCGATAACTGAGAACGGCGGGACGGGGGAAAAGGCTGATGTTGATAGCAGGCATCATAGCGATTTTGCAGCAGCAGTTAGGGCTGTATGAGCGAATATTGGAATGCGAAAAAGGCAAAAAAGCCTTGATTATGAAAAACGACGTCGTTCAGTTAAACGTCCTGACTCAAAAAGAAAAACTCCTCACGGCGCAAGCAGACGAGCTTGAGACCAAAAGACTGCTCTCCACCGCAAAATATTTCAAAGAAATTGGATTCCGCAACCGTTCCGGCATTTTGTCCGATTTAATCAAGTCCGTCAATCAGCCCGAAGAAAAGCAGGCTTTAATGTCTCTCTCCAATGAGCTGACGGACATACTGCAGGAATTAAAACATTATAACGACATCAACCAGCAGCTGATTCAACAATCGCTGGACTATATTAACTTCTCGATCAGCCTGATGGTCGAGGACCCAAGCGAGGATGTGGTCTACCAGCATCCCATGAATCAAGCGGGAGCCAATAAGCAAAGGGCCTGGTTCGATTCCAGAGCCTAATAGAGGTTTAAAAGGGGATGAATAAATGAGATCAACCTTCCATTCACTGGAGACGGCCAAACGGAGCTTGTTTACCCAACAAGCCGCTATCAATACAGTAGGACATAATATTTCGAATGCCAACACGGAAGGCTATTCGCGCCAGAGGGTCAGCATGGTTGCGTCACGTCCGATCGAGGCCTATGGCATGAATCGCTCCAATGCGCCGGGCCAGCTGGGCACGGGCGTTGAATTTACTTCCATCACTCGGATTCGCAATGCGTTCCTGGATTCGCAATACCGCGAGCAAAATCAAGGCGTAGGCAGCTTATCCATTCAAACGGACACGCTGAAAAAGCTGGAGGGTATTGTAAACGAGCCGTCCGATTATGGTCTGCGTGGCGTTATCGAGAAGTTCTGGAGCTCCTGGTCCGATTTGAGCAAGGATCCCGAGAACGTAACAGGCCGTGAAATTTTGGTTGAAACCTCCAAAGCATTAACGGATACGTTTAACGAATTCAATCGTCAACTAACGAATATGCATGCGGACCTGACATCCAACATCGAAGTGAAGGCTACGGAGGCTAATTCCCTTCTGTCAACGATCTCTTCCTTGAACCAGGAAATTCGCCGTATTGAATCGTTAGGCGACGATGCCAACGACTTGCGCGATCAACGCGATCTGATGACTGACAAGCTTTCCAATATCGTCAACATTACCGTATCGGAAACGGATCTTGGATATAGCATCAACATGGGCGCTGTCAATTTGGTGCAGGGCACTACAGTCAACCCGCTGAGCGCTGCCCAACTGGAAACGGCGTTTACGACGGGCGCCTTGACAGGCGGTGAAGCCTACGGAATGATACTCTCCCGCGATACTTATGTCAAGGAGTTTGCACAGCAGATTCATACCCTGGCTGACACACTGGCTAACGGAGACATCGAAATTACACTTCCGGCGGGAACAGTTAAGCCGGGCACAACAACGCCGATAACAGCCCCGGAGACGATCACAGTCAAGGGCATTAACGGCTTGCACAAGCTGGGGTATACGCTCGAGGAGCCCGCAACCGCCGGCCAAGACTTTTTCACCTTTACTGCCGATCCCAACTCATTGACGGGCTTTAGCTATGCAGTTAATCCCGCTATCGTGGCGGATTCCAATAAAGTAGCTACCTCGCTTCGGACAACGACAGATGCTGCCGGTACAACAGTAGTCAAAGGCAACAATGGTCTTGCACTTCTAATGTCCGAGCTTCAGAACATCAAATTCTCTTTTGATGAAACTGCACAAGGCGGCGCTATTACGCAAGCAACAGTTAACGATTTTTACAGCGCTGTGGTGGGCGCGCTGGGCGTTCAAAGCCAAGAGGCAAATCGTTTGTATACGAATACGCAAACGCAGTTGGATCAGGTGGAGAGCAACCGGAAGTCGATTAGCGGCGTTTCTCTGGACGAGGAAATGTCTGACCTGATTAAATATCAATATGCATACAGCGCATCGGCGCGCTTCATGACGACGTTTGATGAACTGCTGAACAAGCTGATTAACGGCACTGGACGAGTAGGCCTGTAGGCTTGCAGAGAAAGGGAATAAGGAGGCAACAGAGATGACGCTTCGCGTTACCCAAGGCATGATGCATTTGCAACTCATGCGCAATTTGAACAGAAATATGGCTCAGATGGAACAAATCCAGATGCAAACAACAACCGGTCGTAAGATCAACAAGGCATCCGACGACCCGGTGGGCATTACATATTCGCTTCGTTATCGCGCGGAAATTGCTGCTAATGAGCAGTATAAGAAAAATGTTGACTCTGCGTTGTCTTGGCTGGATTTTAATGATACGGTGCTTGGCCAGGCAGGGGATGTTTTGCAGCGAATCAAAGAACTTACCACGCAAGGAGCTAACGGAACGAACCCTGGTATTGCTCTTGATAATGTTAAAAATGAAATCGACCAGTTGAAAACCCAATTAATTGAAATTGGTAACAGTACAATAAACGGAAAGTACATTTTTAACGGCGAACACTTCAATGAAGCGCCGTTTGATAAAAATGCAACAGGATTTGACGCCAAGGCTGTTGATGCAGATAGTGGAATTGTTAATTACTCCATTGGAGCAAGCGTAAGGATTGATATTAATTTTTCGGCTGCGCAAGTCTTCGGAAATGCTGATCCTACTGGTTCTGGTGATAATGTTTTTTCAGTTATTGACCGTATAATGACAGGACTGTCAGATGGTAATTATTCTGCGGTAAGTTCGGAAATTGCCAATATTGAATCCAGTATGGATCGTGTGTTGAGTCTCAGATCGGAAGTTGGCGCTCGGGTCAATAGATTGGAACTTACGCAGAATCGTTTGGAGGATTTGGGTATTAACCTAACGGATATGAAGTCTAGAACCGAAGATGCCGACTTTGAAAAATTATTAATCGATGCCCAAATAAACGAAAATATTTATCAGGCATCTCTGTCTGTGGGAGCCAAAGTCATTAGCAAATCGCTGGTTGACTTTCTGAGGTAGCTATGAGACTTCCGCAAATTGACATTAGACAAACGCCAGCCAGACTGAATATTTCATCAAAACTGGGCGAATATCATATTACCCAGAAGAATGCTTCCATGGACATCAAAACAACGCAGGCGGTTATTGACATCAAAACGGAAACGCCCGTTGTTATGGCCGATATGACAAAAACATGGGACGCGTTAAATGGTGGTGGTACGTTGTCTTTTATGAACCGGCTGTATAATCAATTTGGTCGGTTCGTTCAGGATGCGATTAATCAGACTGTTCAGGAATACAATCAGATTGGTGATCTGACACTGGATGCTGACCCCATTCCGAATATAGCCAGGCAAAGTTTGTTTCGCAGTCCGCCTAAGCTGCAGATCTATGGGGAAGCCTCAGTGTTTAATTTGAGTTTTAATGTTAAAATTACACCGCCAGATATTAGGATTACGCCAGGCAAGGCCGAAGTTTCTGTTGTTCCAAATAAGCCGGAAATCAACTATCAACGTGGTGGAGTGAATATATCTATGGCTCAGTATCCGGTTGTTCATATCACTTCACCGCAAATTGATTTTACCTTGTAGAATGCAATAATATAATACAAAATACGGAGCTATGAATCGATAGAGATTATCATAGCTTTTTCTTTTGGCCGGGTATTGGCGGCACATGTTTAAAAAATTGAAGGGGAGTTGTGGCAGCATGCTGGTGCAAACGTCAAGATTTGGAGAAATGGACATTAAAGAGGAAGAGCTTTTTCATTTTGAACAAGGGATACCCGGATTTCGGTATGTGCAAAGATTTGCCGTTATTGAAGTTGGGGACAGCCCTTTCTTATATCTGCAATCTGCTGACCATGGAGACATATCATTTATTGTTGTGTCTCCGTTTGACTTCCTGGAAAGCTATGAGTTTACACTGCCGGTTGATATCAAAGAAAGTCTTGGATTAGACAATGAACAACATGTCAAAATCGTAAACATTATCTCCGTAAGGAATGAGCTGGCATCCGCTACGGTCAATTTGGGCGCTCCTATTATTCTGAATACGCAACTTAAAAAAGGCGCGCAATATATATTGCCCGATGGGAAATACTCCATTCATCATCCGTTATTTATAGGTGAAGTTTCGACCGAAGGAGGAAGATAGGATGTTGGTGTTAAGCAGGAAAAGTGGGGAGTCACTGATTATTGACGGTGACATAGAAGTGACCATATTGGAGGTTTCCAATGATGTGGTCAAAGTCGGGATAAAAGCCCCTAAAGAGGTGGGGATTTTGCGCAAAGAACTTTACGCGGAGGTTGAAAGAAACAATTTATCCGCCGAACATTCGGCAATATCCAACGATGATTTATTAAAACAATTTGGTGAAATAAAAAATCTAAAAAAGCTATAAATGTTTGACGCGGGACTGCCGATATAGTACATAGGGCTGATAAGGGCGGCCGACCTGAATCAGTTTACCACACGGACGTGGGAAATATAACCAACATTCAAGGAGGAAATATCAATGCGTATTAATCACAACATTACCGCTCTGAACAACCACCGTAACATGGGTTTGAACACCAATGCTGCTGGTAAAAACATGGAGAAATTGTCTTCCGGTCTTCGTATTAACCGTGCTGGCGACGATGCTGCTGGTCTGGCAGTATCCGAAAAAATGCGTGGTCAAATCCGTGGCTTGGAGCAATCCCAACGTAACGTACAAGACGGTATCTCTTTCGTTCAAACTGCTGAGGGTGCAATGAACGAAGTTAGCTCCATGCTTACTCGTATGAAAGAGCTGAACGTTCAAGCATTGAACGGTACTTACTCTTCCACTGACCTGGCTAACATCCAAACAGAAGTAAGCGAGCTGAGCACTCAAATCACTAATATCCTGAACGATACCAAATTTAACGGAATTTCCATCAGCAGTGGTGCAGCAGTTGCAGGCTCGACAGCTACTGGCTCTGTTGTGAAAATTCAAGCTAATGATAGCACTCAAACAATTGAAATCAAGAGAATTAACTTGGCTTCAATCACGGCTACTACTATCTCTAACGGATCTTCTGGTGTTAACGGTCTGACAGCTACAACAGCTCTGACTTCAATGACGTTGAAATCCATCGAGGGCGCTATTACAGCAGTTTCCTCTGAGCGTGCTAAACTGGGTGCTACTCAAAACCGTTTGGAATATACTTCCAATAACTTGGGTACAACCGTTGAGAACCTGACTGCCGCTGAGTCCCGTATCCGCGATACAGACATGGCGAAGGAAATGGTCGAGCTTACCAAAAACAACATTCTGCTTCAAGCCTCACAAGCGATGCTGGCGCAAGCCAACTCGGCACCGCAAGGCGTATTGTCGTTGCTCCGTTAATGACAGCTTGAGGATCAAACACAGAGGCTTTGGATTTTTATCCAAAGTCTCTGTTTGTATAGAGCTTGTTTTGTAATTAAGTTTGATCTATTACCCTTGCTAATGAGGTGGAATTATGTCCTTCCAAATATCTTCTATACCCTCATCTTCCACAAGGCCAGCGGCAGCAGAGAGTTTCAACTATGATAGTGCGCCCAAACAAAGGGATGAAGGCGATAATCTTCGTTCAACTTCGGAATTGAAAAAGGCAGAGCGAACGGGTTCAAAACTATCTGTCAGTGATGAGCAAATGGTTAAAATGGTCGATCGAGCAATAAAGGCTATGCAAGGTCCGCATACCAGTGCCGAACTTTCGGTACATGACGCCACCAATACGATCATGATTAAAATTATTAATACTGATACTGGCGAAATGATTCGAGAAATTCCTCCGGAAAAAACCCTTGATATCGTTGCTAAGCTCATTGAAGTGAACGGATTACTCATTGACACAAAAGTTTAACTATAGATGAAATGGGGTGTATAATGTGAGAATGACAGGTCTCGCCTCAGGGATGGATATTGATTCCATTGTTAAGCAAATGATGGAAGCGCGTAGAGCACCACTAGTAAAACTTCAGCAAAAGTCGCTGGGAATTGAATATAAGCAGGAAGCTTACCGTTCGGTCAGCACCGCTTTGGTTGATCTTAGAAATAATAAGCTGCAAAACAACCTAAGTATGTCTTCTGCAATAAATGCTAAAAAAGCTACTGTAACAGGCAATACGTCCGCCATTTCTGTCACCACGTCGTCTACGGGTGCTCCAGCGGGTGTATTTAATGTAACCGTTAAAGAATTGGGGACTGCAGCTTCGGTAAAGCTTACCTTGGCAGGCAGTGGAGAAGCTGACAAAGTTAAGCTCAGTAGTTTAGGATTTACCAGTGGTTCTATAGAGCTGGTTGATGATACTGACGCAGACCCTGCTAAGCATAAAAAAGTTTCTATCTCCTATAATAGTGACGATACACTTCAGTCGCTATTAAATAAAATAAATAATAATAAAGAAGCAAACGTTACTGCTCTATACAACAGTAGTACGGGCGAGATTGCCATGGCTTCCAAAACATCTGGAAAGCGGAGTATTGATTTCGGAGCTGGAACCCCGGCTGGTGCAGCGATAACTAATAAAGTAGTAGGAAAAGAAGGCACGGCTGAAATTAATGGCTTAACTATGACAGCTACTAACAATCGCATTACTGTTAATGGGGTTATTATACAGTTAAATCACGAAACTCCCGTAGGCGAAAGCTCCACAATAACCGTTGGTACGGATAGTGCGAAAATCCTAGAAAATATAAAAACTTTTATTTCCGAATACAATAAAGTCCTTGATACACTGAATGGTAAGCTCGGGGAAGATAAATATCGTAGTTATGCTCCATTAACAGATGAACAAAGGGAAGGGCTAACCGATAAGCAAGCAGAGCTTTGGGATAGCAAGGCTAAAAGCGGGTTGCTTAAAAATGATGGTATTTTATCACAGACGGTGTCACAACTTCGGGAAGCGCTTATCAGCGATTTTGGACCAACCAGGGGATTTAACATTCAGTCCATTGGAATTACAACTGGACAATGGCATGAGAAAGGCAAACTGGTTATTCAAGACGAGAGTAAGCTACTCGCCGCAATTGAAAATGACCCGGACCAAATCATGCAGCTATTCACGGCCAGATCTCCGGATAAACCTGCTGAAAGATATACAAAAGTTAATAACAAGGATTCCGGTATTTTTACACGGGTAAGCGATGTTTTGATGGAATCAATCAAACTCTTGTCAGAAAAGGCCGGTACATCGCAAGTAAGCACATCATTAACGGGAACTTTCTTGGAAACCTCATTATTAGGCACGGAAAAACGCCAAATTAATGATCGGATTACGAATCTAAACAGGCAATTACTTGCACTGGAAACGCAATATTACAAAAAGTTTACGGCTATGGAGTCTGCTATTAATAAATTCAATTCACAATCAAGCAGCCTGTCCGGCTTTTTGGGTTGATAAGGAGATGGGAACTTATGATTAATAACCCATATCACAAGTATCAGGAGTCGTCTGTTCAAACAGCGACTCCTGCACAGTTAATTATTATGCTTTATGACGGAGCTATTCGTTTTACAAAGCAAGCAATTCACGAGATTTCACAACAGCGGTATGGTGGTGCAAACCAATTTTTCATTAAAGCGCAATCCATAATTCATGAGTTAATTGCTTCCCTTGATGCCAATATCGAAATATCTAAAAATCTGTATTCCATTTATGAATATTTGCTTCATCTGTTGATTCAGGCCAACACGAAAAAATCGCCAGATTTAGCAGAACAGGTAATTACGCATCTCGAGGAGTTGCGGGAGGCTTGGAGGCAGGCCATTAAGCAAAATGGTGGAAGCCAGGCCGAAGCAGGGGCAACAAAATGATTCAAGAGTTGGCCAGCTTATACAAAAAGACGCGCGAACTTGTAGAGGAGACATCGGAGGTTCCCTATGAGGAATTTGTCGAACTTGTTGAAATGAGAGAGAGTATCATTCAAAAGCTGTATTTGTACGGCACTCTAAATGAAACCGAAAAAATGTATATTCAGCAAATTTCCCAACTGGATAATGAAGTTAACCGGCGCATGCATGAACATCGCAATAATGCCGCGCAACAATTAAAAAAGCTAGATGAGACGCGGAAGCAGCGCTCCGGTTATGATATGGATTTAGCGGGAGAGAGCTATTTTATAGATTATCGAAAATAAATAAGACTTCCACGATAACAGTGGTCAATATGAATTCTCTGCCCGATGCATGGGCAGAGAATTTACATTTATGCTAAAGCTTTTGGATAGCGGGCATTTTGGCAAGATGGGAGGATAAGGAAAGGTAACGTTTTTTGAACTCTTTTAGTGTATCTTGATCTTGACACCACGTAAATAATAATCCATAGAATTCACGGTTATGCGGCTCCATTTCAATCGCTGTTGTTAGCCATGGAATTCCTTCTGTTACCAAGTTATTTTTGAAATGGAGAATAGCAAAGTTTACATGGTTAATTGCATTAAGGCTATCCCAATCCGCCAATAAATTGAAGTAATCAATGGCTAAGTCTGTACGGCCGATTCGATAGAAATAACCTGCTAGCTGATTAATAATTACGGGATGTTGCAATTTTCCGATTGCTGAGTCAAATAAATCGTATTGTTTTAAAATAAGCAATTCAGAAAGATAAGTAAATATGACGGCCGAGTGCTGATGAATCCAATCATCTTGTATGACTGAGCTATTGAGAGTACTCAGTTGTTCCAGGTAAGGGTGGGAATTAGGATGAATGGATTGCTTGGCCACTACATCGGAATTTCCAAAAACTTGAGAGCCTAAATAGAGAAGCAGGATGCTTTCTTGACTGCTCACTGGTTGCGGCAGTACTTGGACTGCTGAAGTGAAGCGGACCTGATCCTGTTCAATCAGAGACCATTTCATTTCATCGTTAGCCATTACGGTAATTTGATCGTTTAATTTTTCGCGATAGTAACGGGCTAACTCTTGTTGGCCCAATCCGATCGAGATTCTTAGCAACATAAAATAATCGCTTTGTTTATTTTCGGGATATAATTTTTCCATAAGACCTATTATAGACTCAGTCGTTTCAGAAACTGTTAATATCTCTAAGAGATTTAGCAGATAGGGGTAGTTATAGGGATTAATCTGCAATAGCTTGGTTGAGTAAAGTACAAGATCGGTCAAATTATTTTCTTTTTGAGCTATATGCACCAGCTTGATAAGCGGAACGGTTGTCCCATACTCGGGGTTAATCAGCCAGAAGGTATCCTGGGTTTGTGATAACTTGTCCGCCTTTTCGTAGGCACTCAAATAGTTCAGTCGAGCTTGTGAGTTAAGACCTGCATATTCGTAAATAAGCCCCAGCAAACAATAGTATTCCGGGTATTCCAGATGAGTGGAGAAAATGCGATTAACAACTTCCAATGCCTCGCTTAACCTGTCCTGCTTGGTATAGATACTCACCATGTCGAAAGCACAATTCCAGCGCCATGGATTGTTTGATTCTGCTTTACTTAACGCTCTTTCATAGCTATATAGTGCTTTTTTAAAGTCGCCTTGTATAGCATGCTCGTTGCCAATGGTAAAGTGGTCGTATGGAGTAAACCCTGTTTTTTCTTTAAGCGCAGTGAAGATTTGGCGATTGCGTTCCGATTTATTCCGGGAATCTATCATGTCTTGCAAATATCCCGTATGGAAAACCGTGATGGGAGCCGTATACGCCGCCAATATTTCGCCATTTTTATCGGTAAGCTGTTCATGTATGGGGCGCTGATAAACAATCCCTTGACCGTTCGGGATTAGTCTGGGGATTGGAGCAGTAGTGATATTGGCATTTTGTACTGATTTCCCTAGATAGCTGACAACGGAGATGGAATAGACTCTATCATCCAACGCATCTGTTTCCTGTAGGAACCATCTGAATTGCTCGGCATCTGCTGGATTAATATATTCATCCGCATCCAATACTAGAATCCATTTCCCTGTGGCATGCCGGAGGCTTTCATTGCGCGCTGCTGAAAAGTCATTAACCCATTTGAAGTCATAAATGTTAGAAGTATATTTTAAAGCAATAGCTTTCGTGGAATCGGTAGATCCCGTATCCACAATAATTATTTCGTCGGCCAGGTTTCGAATACTATTCAAACAGCGTTCAAGAACATCCTGTTCATTCTTTACAATTAAACAAACTGATAGTAGTTTGGTCATGTTTTCTCCTCGTGGGGGTCAAATAAAGTATAATGAAGTCAAAGTATACTATTATTATATCATTTATTCTGTGCCGTGAGACGATTTCAAGGTTTAAAGAGAATATTGCTGGGGGATATTCCCGTTCACTATATTAAATAATCGGAGGTTTATATGACAACTGTAGCATTGGTTATGATTGCAAAAAACGAAGCAGCTGTAATCGGCAGATGCTTGGAGAGTGTTAAGCCGCTAGTGGACGAAATGGTAGTGGTAGATACGGGTTCTAGTGATAATACAAAGGAGATTGCCTTGTCTTATGGAGCATTGGTATATGACTTCCAATGGACGGACAATTTTTCAGATGCGCGGAATTTTGCATTGTCAAAAACAACCTGCCAATGGGCGCTGGTTCTAGACGCCGATGATTATATTACCAATGATTGTGGTCCAGCCTTACGGCAATTTATAGAGGGAGTGCCGGCAATTGGCCGGGTCAAAATTATTGATAAATTCAAAGGAAAAGATGGCGACTCTTACGCGCAAAGCTTTGTATCCCGTTTGTATCCCAGCCATTTGCGCTATTCAGGCGTCATCCATGAGCAGTTAAACTCTGATTTGCCGCGCATCATTGTTGGTATTGAATATAATCATGACGGTTATTATCAAAATACGCGCTCGCAGCGTAATATCCCGCTTTTGCAGAAGGTGTTGGCTACGGACCCTTCAAATGCTTACTATCACTATCAAATTGCTAAAGAGTATCGTGGACTAGAGGATCATGCCGCCGCATACAACCACTTGGAGCAAGCCTATCGCCATGGCGACCCGCGGGCAGGGTTTTACCCCAACATCGTCGTAGACCTCGTTTATGCGGCTATGGGGTGCGAGAAGCTTAAGGAGGTCCTTGAGGTTGTACAATTAGCCAGAAGTAAATGGCAAGACTACAGCGATATCCATTTTGTATCGGGTCTTTATTATTTGGAATTAATCATGAAACATACCGCCAAATATATGAATCTGCTACCCGAAATAGAGCGATGTTACCTGACTTGCCTGGAAATAGGCGAGAACAACCAATATGATAGTGTGCTGGGAACAGGGAGTTACTTGGCCTATCATAATCTGGGTGTGTTTTATGAAGTGACGGGGGCTTTGGAAAATGCAAAAAGTTGTTATGAAAAAGCGTCAAAAGAAGAATACGAGCCTTCAAAAGTGAGACTCAGGGCAATGACACATTGATATGAATCAGGAGGGGCTGCTAGTCTTCAAAAGAAATGCAAATAAATAGAAAGAATGGAGTTGTGATGATTGTGGGTGATTATGAATTTTTTGATAATTATTATGATGCAATTGTTAGTTTAGGTAGTTCATGCGCTATAGCGGAAAATATACGAATGAATGGTTTGTTCAATATTAGCAGTCCTTTTGATTGGATAGTAAGTCTTGATACATCGCAAGTTAGTAGACAATTTGATAATAAGTTTAATTCTTTTTTTAACCACGAAAATCAACAATTGGTTGAAAAACAGGATGAAGAGGGACACTTAGTTATTTTAGATAAGGAAACAAATTTTGTTTCGAGACATGATATTCCAAAAGGGAATTTTCTTCATCCTGATACTTACAAAACTCTAAATTCAAAATTCAAACATAAGGTTGAGAGTTTTTATAGTCGTATGAATTTTTGCAAAAAAGTTCTTTTTGTTAGACACACTAATGATGTAACGAATAGTGAAATCATTGATTTAAAAAAATCTCTGGTTCAAAGCTTCACTAATACAGAGGTGCATTTATTAATACTAAAAGATAGTCTCGACGAAAATGTTCATAAAATAGAACATAGCACATGGATTGTGTGTTCTAACTTTAATTATACAGGTATAAAACCCAATCTGGTATGGAAAGGAGACTTTATAGCATGGAGCGAAATATTTTCAAAACTAAAGATATTATCATACTTAGAAAGACTAGAAGAGATTTTAAGGGAAAGGTTGAATAGTAGGAAGGTTGTAATTTGGGGAATGCATGGGAATTTTCATGAAATCGAAAGCTTAATGCAAAAGAATGGGCTGGACTACTATGCTTATGACAAGGAAATATCCATAACAATGGAAAGTGAGTTCCTATTTAAGGAACCCGCATTTTTTCTGGATAAAAAAAAGTTTTTTGTGATTGTTAATACACGAAATTATTATAGCGAGATTTTCAGGGAATTATCGGACAAAAATTTCGAAGCGAAGAATGATTTCTTTTTCTATTGATAAATGGGTTATCGTGTTTGAGATTGTTTTCCTTTATTATGTGTGAGTTGCTTAATGACTGTACTTGCCAATAATTGCTTCAAATATTTGTAAGTTAAAAAATCTGACAGATTCTCTATGCGACTCTGAGCCGCGTTTTAATTTGCTCTAGTGACGCCCCGCGCTGAGCTTGGTTGAAGATATATTCAATCATGTCGTGCTTTTTCTGCAGGTGGAAGCCATGTATCCCATCAATCAAGCTTCCATGGCTCCGATACGCACAACACAGCGCAGCAAATAGAAGCAGGGTCAAGTAACGGTCAATGGCCTGAATCGAGCGAACCTGATAACGATCCATGGCCAGCTGAACTTTCGCGGTACGAAAGTAGGTTTCGATCGCCCAACGTTTGCTGTAATAGCTCAATATTTCTACATTACTCAGGGAAACATCCGTACTTAGAAAAGCCTTCATATGCTTGGGATCAAAGCCTTCCCCATCTTTCCAACATAGAAGCAAAGCGGCATTTTCCACGACATTGAGCTTGCCTTCATTGCGATATACCCGATAATCGGAGGAGCCGATGGCCACCAGATCGGTATCCGTTTTCGAGATGTAGGAAGCAAAGTCTTTGAGCGATTGGCGGATGCCTTGCGGATAGAAAATACGATTCGTTTTATTCGTTTTCAAGCCGCTAATGACGTGAAATCCACGCTCTGTACATTTTTGAAGTACGGAAGCAGATGGACACCACGAATCCATCAGAACATAGGTTCGGCAGGAAGACATCGGGACAGCCTGAATCATATCACCCGCGAGTTCGATTTTACTTTTTCCTTGTGGATCGTAACGCGCGGTGGCAAAAGGAAAGACCTGATCCCCTGAGCTAAGCAATGTTTGAACGACAACGTGCCCTTAAACATGCCGCTGTCCGACCTTTTTCATTTATACCACGCATACGCGTTTTCTGAATTTTCTTTTTTCTAAAACGGCGAACTTTTATGCAGCGCTAGTGATAAAATTCACATTACACTTACTTTTATAGTAACCAAGAAGCCCGATTTATTTTAATTTGGGCTTTTGATTGTGCTTTTTATCGCGGCTGTACTAGCCACTATCTTCAAAAGTAATCTGAGTTGGGAATTTTTTCTGACCCTTCATCAATAGGTGCTTAATACCGATATAACATATATAAAAAGCGAATTTTGTGTATGTGAAACATAGGCCATGACAAAGTAAATAACATCCATACAGGGGCGGAGTTTAATGAGGAAGCACCAGCAAGAACAACTTCAGAATCTAGTAACAACACTGTATGAGGCGACTGATGAAATCAAACGACAATTCAAACAGAAAAATATCCCAACTGTAATCAACTTATTGAGCGACTGTCAGGATGCGGCAGTTTATATAGGAGAGTTTATCGAGGACTTAGAAGGTGAAGGCACACGAACAGTTGAATTGTTAACGGCATACCACACGAGTCTTTATAATATTGCCGTGAAAATCGAAAAGATTAATGGAAGTTTTATTGCTCAACTAAAAAAAGAACTTAGGATGATTGAGAACAGCGTTAAAAACGAACTTAAGCCAAATAAACTCGAGGTAGTATTTTTTCCTTATAAGGCGTCAATGTGGGATTCACTTGAAAGCGTTTGGATGGCGGCAAACGAAGACGAACAATGCGAAGCTTATGTTGTACCTATTCCATACTTTGATCGGAATCCGGATGGTTCATTCGGTGACATTCATTATGAAGGCGGGGATATGCCTGAATATGTTCCAGTTACTCATTATGAATCCTACGACATAAGTATTCGTAGACCGGATGTTGTTTATATTCATAATCCGTATGACGACTACAACTCTGTTACCTCTGTTGATCCTAGGTTCTACTCCCAGGAATTAAAGGAGTATACAGAGACGCTGGTTTATATTCCATATTACTCCACATCAGGGGGTATGGCTGAGGGCCAAAAGAGTTGTTCCGCTTATTATCATGCAGATTATATCGTTACACAGTCGGAGAAACAGCGCAACTTTTTTGATTCGACTTTTTCAAAAAAAATGCTTCCGCTGGGTTCGCCAAAGTTTGATAGGGTTATACGCATATGCAACAATCCGCCTGCGCCACCTACTGCTTGGAAAGCAAAAATGGCAGGTAAAAAAAATTATTTTTTTAACACAAGCATTAACGGTCTGTTGAGTAATACTGAAGTGTTTTTAAAAAAGATTCAATATGTATTTAACGTATTTGCGGTTCATGACAATGTGTGCCTGCTATGGAGACCACACCCATTGCTTGAATCAACACTTGATTCTATGCGGCCCGAATATAAGCAGATTTATTCGTTATTGAAACGATTTTTCATTGAAAATGATATCGGCATTTATGATGACACGCCTGATATTACATCTACCATCGCGCTTTGCGATGCTTACATTGGTGATTCGGGTACTTCTGTTGTTTCGCTTTTTGGTATTGTAGGAAAACCGATATTTATTTTAGATAATAACATTAATTCAGCACCTGATGAAGACGACTGGCGCGGTGCTATTATTTCTAGAATATTCAATGTGTACTCTGACGACAGATGGTTGATTACACGGGGGGATAAACTATATTATTCACCGGATAATAATTACAAGTACCAGTATATGTGCGATTTGTCCGATTATGCTTATGGGGATTATTATTCATATGCATTGACTGTCGGGGATCGCACGTACATTTGCCCGAAAAATGCACAGGATATAATCGTATTTTATGAAAATAAAATTAGCAAACGTATTAGGTTGAAAAGATGCACTGAACGTCCCGGTTCATTTGACGGAGCAATAAGTTGCGGAAAGTTCATTTTTCTGATACCAAGGCTTTACCCTGCTATAGTCAGATACAATACTGAAAATGGAGAAATCCACTATTTCGATACTAATCTTGATGTTATTAACGGTAAGAAAAATGGAGAACATTTGGTAGGCGGATATTGTGTTCAGAACGGGTATTTGTTTATTGCTTCTCCTGTCAGTAACCATGTGTTGGCAATTGAAGCTCAAAGCGGAAAGGAACAGGTTTTAACTACAGGCGCAAATAATACTTTCGGTTGTATGGCTTTAAGTTCTGACGGGACTAATTTGTGGTTTCTGCCCTTTTCGGGAACTGCTGTTACTTGTTGGAACCCTAAAAGCGGTGAAATCCGGGAATATTCGGATTTTCCCGAGAATCTGAAATGCAGAAATATTCATTTTGGCTTTGAATGTATGGATCGGCCCTTTAGCCGTCCTGCTTTCTCTGGAGATTATGTCTATTTAGCTCCATATTGGTCGAATATGTACATTAAGCTAAATAGAGTTACTGGCGAGTCTGCCGAGTGGGAACCTCCGTTTGATGCTCCAGATGCTATAAAGAACGGATATTATGCTTCATGGTGCAAAAGCTGGTTCGTTTATCCGACAGATGAGGATAATAAGTGCTATCATTTATTTTCACTTTATGACACAAAACTATATAATGTTGATTTGGAAAACAGCAAGTATGAAGAAATTAAAATAGAATTTGATAACAATGAGCTAAAAGCAAATGAGCCAGGGTTTAGAAGGAATTCTGAATGGTTGCAGTATTGTTGCGAAGAAAATGCGTTTAATACACTCTCCGATTTCCTTGAGGGTGATATTACGGGTAATAATTTTAATAAGGAATACCAGATCAAAGCTTATGAAGAAATTGCCGCAAACAATGATGGCTCATGCGGTGAAAAGATCCATAAATTTATAAAAGAGCAGTTGAATATAAATTAGGGGGCTCTGTCTGTATGACTAAAGTAATAACATACGGTACATTCGATCTGTTCCATGAAGGTCATTACAGACTGCTTCAAAGAGCCAAAGAACTTGGCGATTATCTTATTGTTGGAGTTACTACTGAGGGGTATGACCAATCTAGAGGAAAGCTTAATGTAATAGACTCACTAATTACTCGAGTTGAAAATGTTCGAAAAACGGGTTTTGCTGACGAAATTATTATTGAAGAGTCACAGGGGCAGAAATTTCGAGATATTAAAAAATTTCAAATTGATATTTTTACAGTGGGTTCAGACTGGGCTGGTCAATTTGATTACCTTAATGATTATTGCAAGGTTGTATATCTTGAAAGAACTAAAGATATTTCTAGCACAATGTTGCGCACACAAAATAAACACATCCAGAGAGTTGGAATAATCGGAACGGGACGTATAGCGGAGAGGTTTATACCGGAAGTAAAGCTTGTTAGCGGTGTAAATACACAGGGGGTATATAACCCAAATACAGATAGTGCTATAAGGTTCGCTGAGAAATGGCAGATTAATGCATATACCCGAATAGAAGATTTCTTTACAGCGGTTGATGCAGTTTACATTGCGTCACCACACGAAACGCATTACAGCTATATCAAAATGTCGCTTGAGCATGGGAAACATGTTCTCTGTGAAAAACCTATGGTTTTGGAAAAAACACAGGCAGAAGAGCTTTTTGAATATGCAAAGAAGCGAAATTTGGTGCTATTTGAAGGGATAAAAACAGCTTATTGCCCAGGTTTTAGTAAGCTGATGGGAATCGCATGCAGCGGAATAATCGGCAGTGTACGTAATGTTGAGTCTTGCTTTACAAAACTTGAAAACTCTGCGAATCGTGAACGAACTGATTTGAACTTCGGCGGCAGCTTCACTGAGCTTGGAAGCTACACTATGCTTCCTATTATTAAGATCTTTGGCGCTGAGTACGAAGAAGTGCGTTTTGATTCAATAAAGGATGAAAACGGTCTTGATATTTTTACAAAGGCATATTTCAGGTATCCGAACGGTATAGGGACTGCTACTTGTGGTCTTGGAGTCAAATCTGATGGTCAGCTTATAATATCGGGAACCAAGGGGTACATAAAAGTAGACTCACCATGGTGGAAAACAACTTATTTCGAAATCCACTATGAAAATCCAAACGATGTTGAAAAATACTCAGACATTTTTCTTGGTGACGGATTGAGATATGAGATTAACGATTTTCTGTCTATGATAAACGGCAATACCAAGAGTGAATTCAAGCTGACGTGCAAAGATTCAGTTACAATGGCTGAAGTTATAGAAAAGTTTTTGGAGAACAGGAAGAACTAAAGTGGATGGGATTATTTGGGTGGTGATAGAATTTTGATAATTGGGCTGCTCCTGAGTTAAATTGCAATGCAGTAAATATTGAAAGGGCTAAATAATGGATAGAACTAAAAAAGTCTATAATTTATCCACTGAGGAATTAAAACAACTTCAAAGCATTGAACTAGAGCTTCTTATTGAATTCGATAGAATATGCCGAAAACATAATATTACTTACAGTATCGATGGTGGCACCTTGCTTGGTGCTATAAGACATGGTGGATTTATACCATGGGATGATGATGCGGATGTAATTTTAAATCGCAATGAATATGAAAAGCTTCTTTTGGTGGTTGATCAAGAATTAAATACAGATAAGTTTTATCTGCAAGATATAAACCGGACACCTGGTTATAGATGGGGTTACGCAAAATTACGTCGTTTGAATACTGAATTCATTAGGTTAAATCAAGAAGATATGCCGTACGAACAAGGGATTTTTCTTGATATTTTTGTTTGCGACAATGTTCCAGATCATTATGTATCACGCTGTGTATGTAATTTTCACTCGTTTATTTATCGAAAAATTTTTTACTCTGAAGTAGGGAAGCATACTGCTAGCGGGATTGCTCGATTGGTTTATAAAATATTAAATTTAATGCCCGAAAAAGCGTTGAAGAGTAATTATGCTCATTACGTAAAATTTCGGAATAGAAAAAACACTGAAATGGTTAAGTGTCTAACCTTTCCAGCATGCAATCGTGTTTATGGATATAAGCGGAAATGGTATGAGGATACAATTGATATGAAATTTGAAAATGTAACGCTTAAAGCAAGCCGCGATTATGATGAATATTTAACATTTCTCTATGGTGACTACTTGAAGCTTCCACCGATAGAAAAAAGAAAGGTTCATCCTGTGTCAAAGCTGACGTTCCCAAAGGATAATTAACTACAAAAAACTTACTGGAGGAATAAAAATGAATAAGATAATGTTTGATGTTATGCTCCTTATTAAGAATGGGTTTGTCTGGGACGTCAAAGAGTATGCTCGAAAGCTATTTAAGCCTTATTCGATTATAGAGCAAGAATATCGAAATCTTATTTACGATAAGTATATAGCTGAAGATAAGCTGACTCAAAAGGGTGAGCAGTATCTAGATGAGCATTCAATTGAAAATGCTATTATTTTGGCTGCAGGAGTGTCTTCGCGGTTTGTTCCTCTTTGTTTTGAAAAACCTAAAGCTCTTTTAGAGGTAAAAGGCGAAGTGATGATTGAAAGACAAATATGTCAGCTTAAAGAAGCAGGGATTTCAGAAATAATAATTGTTGTTGGACATATGAAGGATATGTTTTTGTATCTTGTTGAGAAATATGGCGTAAGATTGGTTGAAACAGATACCTATAAGGTGCGTAACAACCATGCAAGTGTTTATGCAGCAAGAGAATATCTTAAAAATACTATAATTACATCGGCAGATCTGTATTTCAATGAGAACATTTTCCAAAAACATGCTTTTGACGCTTACTACTGCACGGTTTACAGAGAAGGGGCAACGGATGAGCGTGGCCTTGAAACAGATGTATACGATCGAATTTACAATACATTTTATGGGGCATCGGATACTTGGATAACATTAGGGTATGCATTCTTTAATGAAAGATTTTCAAAAGCTTTCTTGGAAATACTTGAAAAGGAATACAACTATCCTGCGACCATGCAGAAGTTCTGGGCAGATATCCAGGATGAGCATCTTGGCGAACTTTATATGTACGCAAAGCGTTGTAATGAAAATGTTATTTATGAATTTGATTCTCTTGAAGAACTAAGAGAATTTGATTCCTCATACTGTAATAACGCACATTCAGCCTTACTTAGTCAAATGGCTGAACATATGAAAACAAGTGAAAATAATCTTAGAAATTTCAAGCCTATCACAAAAGAGGATCTGGGGCGCGGATTTACATTTACATTTGAGCAGAAAAGATATATATGTCGTATAACAAAAGATTTGAAGGTTCTTGATATAAAACGTTACGACAACGAAATACAAGAATTAGTTAATTTAACGGAAAGCTTTATTACTTATTATGATAGAACCCTGCCTTTGTGCGCAGCTGAAAATGTTATATCGCCGTTTGCAAATATACCTCTATCAATGGGTTTTCAGGAGAGATACATTGTTGGAAACACATATTCGTTTTCAGAACAGGACAATTTCATTGGCAGCTCATATTTACTCCCGTTTTACCAAATGATCTCAGATCAATGTTTCAAATTGTTCGGTGCTAAATATTCTGACGCTAGAACACTAACGGGAATGAATTGTCTGATGATGGTTCTTTCTGCATTGTCAGAAATCGGCGATAACATATTGAATTTGGGTGCCTCGGCAGGTGGTCATGCCTCTGTTAAGCCAATTGCTGAAAGATTGGGACTAAATGTAGGTGATGTTCCGTTTGATTTTGAAAAGCAAGATATTAATTATGAAAAATTAAATCAACAACTGAAAGATAAAAATATAAAATTTGTATTGCTGGCTCCTTCTGACATTATACGTCCATTCGAGATTCAAAAAATCGATACAACAAAAACTACTGTTTTATACGATGCGAGTCAATTGTTGGGTTTAATAGCCGGGGGCGTAATTGAGAATCCAATAAAAACCATTGAAAACATGGTCATGTTCGGAGGTACGCATAAAACATTTCCAGGACCGGCGAGTGGCTTAATATTGACGAATAGTGAAGAATTGCATAAAAGATTAGAAACAAGTATTAACCCTATATATATTCGGCATACACAAATGCATCAGAAGGTAAGTTTGTTATTTGCTATGATAGAATTCGAAACATTTGGAAAATCCTATCAAGAGCATATTGTGGAGCTCTCAAATATGCTTTCAGCGGAATTGGAAGAACGGGGATTTAATGTTGGAAAAGTTGATGATAACAAATATACAAGTACACATGAGGTTTTTATTTACACAGATAAAGAAACGATGGAGTACATATTTGAGAATAGCATACGTTTTGGGGTTACGCTGAATAAGAAGAAGAAAGAGCTATTTTACGGTTACGGCATTAGACTTGGCACTCAGGAAATAGCACGTTACGGTTGGCCTAAAGATTCTATGAAAGCAATAGCGGAAATCATACATGAAATTTCTTTGCCCGATGTTGATGAAGGAAAAGTTCAACGCTTGTTATCAGGCATGCCACCGAAAAAAATACAGTATACTTTTGATGATGAAACGTCGGCATATTTTAAAAGATTTATATAATAAAAAGTGTGATAATTGGTATTTATTATTTGCTATTCTAACCAAACGCTGGGGGCGACCGATATCATTTGCTTGAAATAAGAATACTTCAAGAGATGTTACAAGATCGGCGCCTTTGGCAGCCGCCAAAGGCTTTAACATGACTACTTTTAGAATTACCTGACCAGTCATGATTCAGAATGTTTTGTTAGGCGTAATCACTTTCCGATGGAAGGAGTAAGCAAATATGGATAAATTAATTAGTATTGTAGTTCCTATCTATAATGTAGAGCCATACATACGACAGTGTATTGAAAGTATATTAAGTCAGACATACAAGAATATTGAGATAATATTAGTTAATGATGGATCCACTGATGGATGTGGAAAAATATGTGATGAATATGCATCAAGTGATAGTCGTATTAAAGTCATACATCAGAATAATAAGGGGTTAGTAAGCGCTAGAAAAGCAGGCATATCAATTGCTAAAGGCGAGTATGTAGGTGCCGTTGATGGCGATGATTGGATTGAGCCTCAAATGTATGAGGCATTATTGTTATTGGCTTATACGTCTGGTGCGGCCGTAGTTGACTCGGGTATAATCGATACTTATAGTGTTGGTGATGATTACTCAGAAAGTTATAGGTTTTCTAATTTTAATGAAGGTTATTATTGTGGAGAGGATTTTGAGAGAAGTATTATTCCTAAATTAATGTATACCGGTTCATTTTTTAAGCAAGGAATTTACCCATATATATTCTCTAAACTAATTAAAAGGGAAGTTCTTTTTGAATATCAAATGCAAGTAAACGAGAGCAGCTTTATGGGGGAGGATGCTTCTTGTATTTATCCCAGTATAGTAAAGTCGGAGTCGTTATATGTAACACATCAGTGCTTTTATCATTATCGAGTGGTATATAATTCTTTAAAAAGAACATCTGTTAAAAATGCAGCCCAAATCATAAAGGGGCGAATAGCGGATTGGAAAGGGATTTTTGACCAGTCAAAGTATAGACATACCTTAAATAGTCAACTTGTATATTACGCGATGTATCTTTTGGTTTGGAAAGCACCATCTGTTTTTGAAAACGATGAAATGAAATGTCTTATCCCCTATGGTGGAATTGACAAGGGATCTAAAATTGTATTGTACGGTGCAGGCGCGGTAGGTATTCAGCTTTACAATTACATAGCAAGCAGTAATTGTTGCGAGATCATTTATTGGGCTGATAAAAACTATGATACATTTGCTGATTTGAGTGTGAAAAGCCCGACAAGAATAATTGATGTCGATTTTGATTATTTAGTAATTGCTATTTTTAATAGAAAAGCATACGTCAGTGCTAAAAATGATTTGATTTTAATGGGAGTAGACGAAAGAAAAATACGGTGGATCGATGAAAAATATATCGAAAATCCAAGGGTCCTCATTGAGCAATGCTTGGTAAAAGATGTATTTGAAGAAGAATGTTCACATGGATAGCCATACTAATTCCAATTGGCTTTATAACCTCAAAAGCGGGGAATAAAAGATGATATGCAGTGTTATTGTTCCAATCTACAAAGGAAGTGAATATTTACCTAAATTGGTTGATATTGTTCAACAGTGGAGCGATTTATCTGAGGATATCAAACTTGAAATCATCTTTGTAAATGATTTTCCTGAGGAACCTATCGTATTGCCACAAATGGATAATCAATATAAAGTGTCCATTCATGTATTAAATAATCAACGTAACATGGGAATTCATTATTCTCGAATTGCTGGAGTGCAATTCGCGACAGGTGAATATATAGTGTTCTTGGACCAAGATGACACTTTGAGTAAATCTTATTTAATTAGCCAGTTACAGCACTTAAAAGATGGAGAAGCTGTAATTTGTAATGGTTTGTACAGAAATGGTGAAAAGGTTTTTTCTATATCTAACCCTATGAAAAAAGAATATTCTTTTCAAGAGTATTTGGAATACGGTTATCCTTTAGTTTCACTAGGACAGCTGCTTATCCGAAAAAAGAGTATACCTCAAGAGTGGCTTATGAACATAATGATCCATAATGGATGGGATGATCATTTTTTATGGACGCTATTGATGAGACACGATGTCAAGATTAGTACAAATGAAGATACTTTATATGTACATGAGGAAGATGGTAATAATGCCTCTTTTAATTGGAAACAAATGAGTTTATCAGGTCGGAATTTTAGAGACATCTTTTTGAAGTTGAACTTAATGAATGATACTCAGGAAAAGCAGTTCAGATGCATGACTGATTCAAAAATATTGAAATACGAAAATTACGATGAGTTAGAAACCTTATTAAATAAGACTACATCGAATAAGTTAGATGAATTTTTTTGCTCAAAAGATATTCGCAGTATTTCGATATATGGATTTGGTGTATATGGTAAACAATTTTATGATTCTATACTGAGTACAGGATTAAAGGTTGAATATTGCATAGACCGAAGAAGCGATAACAAAAATGCTGCTATTCCTGTAATCTCACTTCATGAAAATATGCAAAAGGTTGATGCTATTATTGTATCGCCAGTAAGTTCATTTAACGAAATTGAAAAAGACATTAAAAAATATTGTTCATTTGAAGTGCTTTCATTATTAAATATCCTAAGAGAAGTGAATAGTCCTACGAGTTAACTGATTATAAAAGGATGTTTTGGAGAGTTGAGGGGGAGTTATCATGAGTATTGCATATGAGAATTTGGATACCTTAAATTGTATTCTTCCAATCAACTACGATATAGATGACTATGATTATAAAGTTTTAAACAATCGAATTGCTGTAGTTATTCATTTGCATTATCATGATACTTTTGATTGTTACAAACCATATATTGATAATATTCCTCAAGAAATTGCTATTTATTTTACTACTTCTAATAATGAAGTGAGAAAAAAAATTGAGAATTTCGCTGTGCGTAGAGTGAATTGCAAATTGATTCAGAAAAGTAACCGTGGCAGGGACATAACTTCTTTTTTAGTAGCTTGCCGTAAAGACATTTTGAACTATGAGTATATTTGCTTTCTGCACGACAAAAAGGAAAAAGATCCATCAATGAAATCTGATATAGAAAAATGGATTTATAGTCAATGGGAAAATATGTTGGGAAGTACAGTTTATATCCGCAATGTACTTTCCTTTTTTAATAGAAACCCTCAAGTGGGTTTACTGCTTCCTCCTATATCATTAAGTGATCGTATACCCTTTTTATATATGGATAATTGGGGGGGGAATTATGAAAATACCATCGAGTTGGCTGAACGTTTAAACTTGAATTGCGATATCAACAACGAAATCTCTCCCATGGCTTTAGGAACAGTATATTGGGCAAGAGTTGATGCTTTAAGAAAACTTCTTAAATATGAATGGCAATACGAAGATTTTGATGTTGAGCCATTGGCGGAAAATGGAACAGTCAGTCATGCGATTGAGCGAATACTGGAATATGTTGCTAAGGATGCCGGATATGAATGTAAATGGATTATGACTGATCGTTATGCGGAAGAAAGATTAGGGTATTTTCAAACAGCCTTGTCCAAAGGGTTCGAAAGACTGCAGAAGTCATTGGGTATTCGGTATCTCTATGAACTCAATCAATTTGATGATAGATCATTTGAGTTGAAAAAGCTGTGTCAAGATTTTGAAAAGATTTATATATATGGAGCTGGACTAATTGGAGTAAATTGCCTTCATTTCATGAAGCACATTGAAGTGACGGTAGACGCTTTTCTTGTTACAAATATGGTTGGAAATATGCCAGTTATTGAGAATGTTCCAGTTGGTCCAATAGATAAATTTGAAATAGATAATGAAACACTTGTGATTATAGCTGTTAAAAAGCCGTACCAGAAAGCGGTTTTCGAACATTTGAAAGAAAGACAGTTCCCTATGAGTAATGTATATAATTGGGACCAATACGTAGCAGATTTATAGTGGAAAATTTGCAGAGGGTTGTGGAGCTGATGGAGACAGAATTAGTTTCAATTGTAATGCCTACCTATAATAGAGGAAATGTTATTGAAAAAGCAATTGATAGTGTAATTAATCAAACCTACTCAAATTGGGAATTGTTTATTGTTGATGATGCTTCCTTAGATAATACTAAAGAAGTGGTAAGCAATTATATTAATGAAGATTCAAGAATTCAATTTATAAGTAATACCATTAACAAAGGTGCCAATGCATGTAGAAACCAAGGAGCAGCAATTGCACATGGAGAGTATATTGCATTCATAGATAGTGACAATCAGTGGTACCCGGATAAACTGTTGAAGCAGGTTGAAGTATTAAATACTAACTCCTCAAACACTGATTTTGTTTATTCAAAAGAAAAAGTTATAAATGAGGAATCTATAAAGATCATTCCTCAAAAAGCATATTCACCGGAAGAGCTTATGAGAATACTTCCACACAAAAATGTAGTAGATACAAGTACAGTGATGATTACAAAAACATGCTTTAATTTAGTTGGAGGCTTTGACGAAATGATGCCTAGACTCCAAGACTGGGAATTGTTTTTCAGAACTGTAGTTGTTTATGGGTATAAGGGAGTATGTATAAACGAAGTGCTGAACACAAATATTTTGCAAGAAAATAGTATATCGAAAGATGATAAAAAATATGTGGATGCTATCTTTTATATGCTTAAGAAACATAATAGTTATTTTAGCGATGCAGATCTGATTTCTCAAATAATTAATAGCACAATCGGTGAGGAAGAGTACCTTTTGCTGAGGGTTAGAGAAGTTTATTCTAATGATCTTTCTGTAATGGCAAGTATACTGGAAAAAGTCATTTATACTTTGCAAAATAAACAAAGACAATTCGAATTATTGTATAGATGGCAGCTTAAAGATAAGAACGAATTTTATAAAGAAATTAAAAATAAGGATATAGCGATCTATGGCCTAGGAAAATGGGGCGAATTGCTGTATAGGGATTTAAAGGGACTGTCTGCTCATGTTGTTTTCGGAATTGATAGGGAAGCGGAGCAATTTCATGATTTACCAGTAAAAACCGCCTGTACAGATTTTTTTGATATTGAAGTAATCATAATTTCAGTTATAGATGGGGCTTCTGAAATCGAAAAAATGCTTCGACCAAAGTGTACTGGTGAAATACTTTTATTAGAAGATTTAATTAAGACTAAAAAATAAATCATTTGAAGAGGACTAGTGTTATGTGTAAAGTGTCTGTGATAGTTCCTGTTTACAATGGAGAACAATATATAAACGAATGTATGCAAAGCATATTGAGTCAAACTCTTGCTGATATCGAAATTATATGTATTAATGATGGCTCAGTTGACGGCACTGCAGATATATTGGACACATGTGCCGAGAAAGATTCAAGAGTAAGAGTTGTACATAAGGGAAATTCAGGTTATGGCCATTCTGTTAATATTGGATTTGATTTGGCAAAAGGTCAATATGTTGGTGTTGTAGAAGCTGATGATTATATAGATAAAGAAATGTACCTGCATCTGTACGAAGAGGCGAAAATAAAGGATGCAGATTTTGTTAAAGCCGATTTTCATATGTTTTATGGTGATGGAACCAGCAGAAAGTTTGTTTTTCGTCCATTATTTGAACGAGAATCGGATAAAGATATGTACAATAGGGTTGTTAATTATGAGGAAGATATAAGGGTTCTTAATAATTATGTTGTAACATGGGCTGGTATATATAAACGAGATTTTATAAAGCAAAATCATATATACCATAATGAGACGCCAGGTGCGGCTTATCAGGATAACGGTTTTTGGTATCAAGTTATGTTACATTCTAAAAAAGCGCTATTTATAAACAAGCCTTATTATTTTGTCAGAAGAGATAACGACTCCTCATCCATATATAATCCTCAAAAAATATTCTGCACGAATGATGAGTATGAGTTTATCCGATCATTTATTAGAAGCCAAAAACGAAATGTGGAAATATTACTTCAGTTTCAATGGGGAAATTTATTTAGAATACACGAAAACGATATGATGCGAATTTCTGGAGAATTTCATAAAATGTTTGCGGAGCGCTTTAGAAATGAATTTTTAACTGCAATTGAAAAAAGAGAGTTTGCTGCGGATCAACTTTCCCAAGCTGAACAAATTCGTTTAAACTTGTTGCTTGGAAATTGCGATAGTTATATCGAGAAATACTTTAGTTTCGGAAGTCATTCTTTACAACGAATTGAGCAGGCAAATCACATCGCAATATACGGAGGGAAGTGGAATGGCAAACGTGTTTTAAGCATTTTAAGAAATCATGGCTATTTAGATAAGTTATTAGGGATTGTTGTTTCTAACTTAGAAGGCAAAGATGAAGTAATAGACAGAATTTTTTTGAAAGAGATTCAGGGTATTGATTATGAAACAGACACCCTATTTATTTTAGCTGCACAGGAAAAGCATCAAGATGACATGATAAGACAATTAAAAGAACGTGGATATTATAAATGGATTAAAACTCAGGATATCTCTCTGTAATAAATAGGAGGAAAAATGAAGTTACTACTATATGGTTGTGGTTCCAGAGGCATGTATTTGTTGGATAGTTTTAGGGAAATCAACAATGTTGAAATAATTGGTATTACAGATAAGAATACAGACTCGAAGTTTTCGCTAGAAGAAGAGAATAGGTCTCTTTTCTGGAGAGTGAATGAAATTTTAGAGTTGGATTTTGATTATGTTTTAATTACCACAGATAAGTATTTTGAAGATGTTTTTAAAGAATTGACCGCCATTGGCCTAGCAGAAAAAAAAATAATATCATTGAAGATTTTTAATGATCTATTCATTAAGAAAAGCAATGATCAAATTAAAGCTTTACCCAAATGTGTTTTGTGTACTAATCATGTGTTTGGGTGGTTGCTTACTGGTGAGAGAAATGCACTTTTTGAACAGAAGTCTGTGGTTGGGGCAGGTTTAAGAAGCGGAATTTGCCCGATTTGCAGTAGTACTGACAGGTTAAGATATGTACACTATATTTTGAACAAGTACACTACTATATTCGATGATACGTCCAATATACTGCATTTTGCACCAGAATCGAAATTAATAGAGGAGTTCCGTAAAAGAGGAGAAAATTATATAACAGCAGATTTAATGAAAGGTAGAGCAGATGTTGTAGCTGATATTACAAATCTACAATTTAAGGATAACCAGTTTGACTGGATTATTTGCAACCATGTTATGGAACATATCGAAAATGAGGGTCGGGCATTACTTGAGATAAAAAGATGTCTGAAACCAGGCGGTAGTCTTATCATAACAGTTCCTATCTGCTGGGAAGAGGATACCTATGAAAATAAAGATATTATTACCAAAAATGAGAAAACCCTTTATTATGGGCAGTCAGACCATGAAAGACTTTACGGTCGAGACATAGAAGCGCGTTTTGAAAAGTATGGGTTTGACGTTAAAGGGTACAAGAATACTGATATATTAAATGAAAAAGAAATAGAGGAGAATGGGTTCATAGTCGGAGATTCGGTTTTTATTTGTGCAAAAGTGTAATAGCTGAATGAAATGAAAGAGTTGAAAGTGGTTTGGCATATGTTGAAAATAGGGGGTGTCTTGTATGCCGAAAGTGTCCATTATTATGCCTTCGCTTAATGTTGTTACATATATAAAAGAATGCATGGATAGTGTTATAGATCAAACGCTGCAGGATATTGAAATTATTTGTGTTGATGCGGGTTCTACTGACGGTACAAGGGAAATACTGCAGGAATACGCCTCCCGTGACAGTCGTATTATCGTTTTAGACTCAGACCGAAAAAGTTATGGATACCAGGTGAATTGGGGATTTGATGTTGCTAAAGGTGAATATCTAGGGATCGTTGAAACTGATGATTATATTGACCCAGGGATGTTTCAAACATTGTATAATACTGCGATAGAAAATAATGCTGATTTCGTGAAGTCTGACTTTTTCTTGTTCACTGATTTCCCCGACAAAGGTCGCCAGACCATCAAGCATGATTTATTCCGTCCTTCTTCAATCAGCAAAAAGCTCGTTTCATATACTGATTATACCGATCAGTTAGTTCCTATTGATACATTTATGTGGAATGGAATCTACAAGCGCAAATTCGTTCAAGAGAAGAATATACGTCTAAATGAAACTCAGGGTGCGGCTTATCAAGACGCGGGTTTCCGTTATCAAGTAGCGTTATTAGTTCAACGAGGAGTTTTTATTCATTCGGCTTTTTATCATTATCGAAGAGATAATGCTGCTTCGTCAATGAATAGTCCTAAGGGTCTCCAATATGATTTGCAAGAATGCCAGTTTATTATGGATTGGGTAATGAATGTTTTCCCTGAAGATTATGCGCGTCTAAGAATGGTTAGTCGGTCGATTGCAATTATATGTTTAAATTCACTTCTCAGAGGCGCTTATTATGACAATCCCAATATGCATAGTGTGTTACAACACTATTGGAATTTGTTAAGTTTCAGTTACAGGAAGGGGCTGCTTTTACGAGAAGATTTTTCGGATGAGATGTGGATGGAACTGGAAATGTTACTTGAGAACCAGAAATACTTTGAACGCTATATATATGAGAAGGCAGAGACCGAGTTTAAGTCCTATTATGATTTTTTATCGCTAATGGCATCTCAAAACCAGGTGGTCATATTCGGAGTCGGGAAAATCGGAAAGTATGCGAGCTTTTTTTTGAACATAAATGGAATTTCTAATATCGTATGCATTTGCGATAACGACAACGATAAGTGGGGGAGTCTCTGTATGGGAAATGAAATATGTTCGCCTCAGAAAGCCGTCGCTAATTATCCAAATGCTTACTACTTAATTGCAAACCGTGCGAATAGCAAGGATATGATAAAGCAACTAATGGGTTTAAATGTCCCTTCTAAAAATATAGGAATTTATCCATTTCCTTTAAATCTGATCATTTGTACCAGTCGGTTGTTGAATAACCATTAACAAGTTCTACCTTGGAGGGAAAGCGAGGGTGAAAGATGACGGATCTCGGTTATTCAGTAGTTCCGGCATCTTCATTAGATGCTGAAATAGGAGAATATATACTGTCGAATCCAAATGGGGATTTTAGTGAGGTAATTACGCGGGATCTTCGTTGGCAGGTCTTTTATCACTTAAGTAATCAACCAACAGGGGTCCTGAGTTGGTATCCATTTCATAATCAATCGTCATTACTTCAGATTGGTGGTGGTTTTGGCGTTCATTCCGGGGTTTTATGTGATCGATGCGGTTCAGTAACCGTCTTGGAAGCAGATGCGTATCGAGCTGAAAGTATACGAACACGCTGGATTGAAAAATCGAATCTGAAGGTTTTAAACGGAGATATTTCCATGCTGCCTTCTGGCAGTGTGTTTGATTATATTGTAATAATTGTAGGTCCGGATTTCCAGGAACCTGTATTATCTGGACAAGGCTATATTTCTTTATTGCGTCAAGTTAGGTCCCTGCTTACTGACGATGGGAAACTGCTGTTTTCCGTATTTAATCGGCTTGGTGTTCAATATCTTTGCGGGGCCCCTGACCCCTCAACAGGAATTCCCTTTGATGGATTGAATAATTATCCAACTGGAGCGGCAATGCCGTCATTAAGCAAACCAGAATTGATGGATATATTGAGGCAAGTAGGTTTAAAGAACGTTAAGCTTTATTACCCGTTCCCAGATCACTTGCTGCCACAGATGGTTTATACTGATCAATATCCACCGGGAGAAGAGTTAAATGAGAGGCTGAGGCCGTATCAAGTCAAACAGGATAGTCTTGTTATAAATCCGAGCAATTTGTATGGCCCATTAGCTGAAAATGGCCTGATCCCATTATTTGCTAACTCCTTCCTTGCCGAATGTAGTAATGCAGAAATGAGTTCTGTACTATATGCATCTATTTCGTCTGAGAGGAGCAGGGAGGAAAGTTTTTCAACATCGATTCACAATAACGGATTAGTCGAAAAATGTCCGATCTACAAAGAAGGGCTAAGTGGCCTAGATAGACTTTGTAAGAATCTAACTGATTTGCAATCCCGTGATATTCCGGTTATTTCATTTAGACTTGAAAATGACCGGCTTATTATGCCGTGCATTCAAGCACCGACTTTATCGGTTTACTTACGGAAATTGATAACTTATGATGCGGCAGGGTTTATTAGATATATGGATAAACTCTATAAATATGTTTTGAATTCTTCCGAACATACATCATCGGATGAAAATGCGCTTGCTTTTTTAGATCCAAATATCGACTGGGGACCGATTCTATCTAAAGCTTATTTAGAAATGATACCTGTCAACTGTTTTTTTGATAATGGCCAATTTCTATTTTTTGATCAGGAGTTTGTAAAAGAGAACTATCCTGCCAAATATGTAATGTTCCGCGCAATTAACGATGTCTACTGGTTTGCTCCCCATACGGAGCAATACGTTTCACGACATGAAATGCAGGAGCGATATGGTCTTACGGAGTTATGGCCCTTTTTTTTGAAGGAAGAAAGTCGTTTTCAAGACCAGCTCAGGCAGCGTGAAATGTACAAACAGTTTTATAAATGGGCATCAATTGATCCGAATAACATAATGCGAAATGGAAGGTTATTGCTTATGGAAAAATCGCAACAAATCAATTCGAATATACCGAAACGAGAACGAATATTTGCTGCAGTTGATGGAGTTGAAGGTAAATTGATTGTGCTTTTTGGCGCCGGGAGGATGATGGAGCACTATCTTAAAAAATATGGATCTAATTATCCACCTTCTTATATTATTGATAATGACAAAACTAAATGGAACACAGAAAAACACGGATTTCTTATTCAGAGCCCACAACTTCTCAAGGAACTGATTCCAGGTCAGTACAGAGTAATTATTTGTAATGCTGCCTACGATGAGATTGCAAGGCAGCTCCAGGGTATGGGCATAAAAGAGTACCGCATCTATCAACGAGAACTAGATGAAATCCAGGCAAATGTCGAGATTATTCCTCATTCAAGTGGGAAATACAATATTGGTTATGTTACAGGGGTGTTTGATCTTTTCCATATCGGACATTTGAACATTCTTCGCAGAAGCAAGGAACGATGCGAATATTTGATTGCCGGGGTCTTGACTGACGAACTAGCCGAGCGCGATAAGAAAAAAAAGCCGTTTATCTCGTTTGAAGAGCGTTTGGCGATTGTACAGCAGATTAAATATGTGGATCGGGTAATTGCGGTAGATTTCAATAATACAAATAAGATAGAGGCATGGAAGCAGCTTCGCTACGATTGTCATTTTTCTGGAAATGATCACGAAGAAGAATGGTATTGGCTGCAAAAACAATTACAGACATTGGGCTCCAATATGGAATTTATTCCTTATACAGAGAGTACTAGTTCAACCAAGCTTCAACAAATGATTAATATGACTTTAATCTAGGAGTTTAGGGAGGTAATAAATAATTAATGTACTATGATTATTTGATTGTTGGTGCGGGACCCTATGGAGCTATATTTGCGCATGAAGCCTTGAAGTGTAATAAAAAGTGTTTAGTGATTGATAAGCGCGATCATATCGGAGGAAATATATATACCGAACAAGTAGAAGGGATTAATGTACACAAATACGGGGCCCATATTTTCCATACTAACGATAAAGAAATATGGGATTATGTTAATCGATTTGCGACATTCAACCGTTATACGAATTCGCCGATAGCTAATTTCAAGGGAGAGATATACAATCTTCCTTTTAACATGAATACATTTCACCGATTATGGGGAGTTTCTGATCCAGCCGAGGCGGAAGAAAAAATAGCATCGCAGTGCTTAGAATGCGTGGCGCCACAAAATCTCGAAGAGCAGGCACTTTCACTAGTAGGTCGCGATATTTATGAAAAATTGATCAAAGGATACACGGAAAAACAGTGGGGACGGGACTGCAAGGACTTGCCGGCATTTATTATTAAACGCCTGCCCGTTCGATTCACTTGGGATAACAACTATTTTAACGATCAGTATCAAGGCATTCCTGTAGGGGGATATACGCAGATTGTTGAGAAACTGCTTGATGGCAGTGAGGTTAGACTAAATACGGATTATTTTGCACATAGAGATTATTTTGATAGTGTTGCCCCCAAAACGATTTATACCGGGATGCTGGATGAGTTTTTTAATTTCCAATTTGGTCCACTTGAGTACCGTACACTACATTTTGATACGGAAATAGTCGATAAGCCAAATTTTCAAGGTAATGCTGTTGTCAATTATACGGATAAGGAAACCCCTTTTACCCGTATTATTGAACATAAACACTTTGAATTTGGAGAGCAACCCAAAACTGTTGTAACGCGTGAGTATTCAAAAGAGTATAGAGCTGGGGATGAACCCTACTATCCCGTTAATGATCAAAAGAACAGCCAACGCTATATATCTTACAAAGAGCTGGCTGAAAAAGAAAAAAACGTGATTTTTGGCGGCAGACTTGCTGAATACAAGTATTACGATATGTGGCAAATCTTCAGAAATGCTCTTGATGCAGTTAGAAAAGAGCTGAATCAAACACCTGCAGGTTAGTTTTATGGAATCAAGGAGGGGAAGGCTTGAGGCAGTCATTAACGGGTCAAATAGGTTTGAAAATACGGGCTGGGGATGGCTTACAGGAATTGGGACATCCAGAGATGCTAAGCACCCCCTTTTTCTATTTGGCACAACCTGGCGACAGTCTGAGGCTTATAAATTCTGAGTATAAGTTTAACGTCGCTACCTACGCTTCGGAGGTAAAAAATCGTTGGATTTACACCTATGATTATGCCCCTGATGCAAGCTGGACAGTTTACCGCCATGACTTAAGCGGTGACAGCTATAGACAAGACGATTATTTTTTTACGGAGCGTGTTTACTTCCGTGTATGTTTAAGAAAAATGGACGGGACAGATTTTGAAGGTTCAGAGGATATGAATGGCATCCTTTTCTTCGATACAGCACCAGAGGTTTCACCGATTGAAATGAAGCAATGGCTTCGGAGTGAGGTTGAACGAGTTTCTGAACGTATCATGAATATTCTGGGAAAGAACGAGCTTTCCTTTGTACTGATGACCGATACTCATTACACCGTAAATGGTACTTGGGAAGATACAGCTACAGCCATCCAACAACTTCAAAAAAGAATTAGACTCGATGGTATAATTCACCTGGGCGATCTCACAGACGGGATGGTCACACGTGACGTGAGCCGTCATTATGTAGAACGGATTTTATCAGACTTGAAAAAATGTGAAGTTCCCGTATGGGTAACACTGGGTAATCATGATACAAATTATTTCAGAAATAACCCTGACCATTTTTCATTAAACGAACAGTGTGAGCTATATTTAGGTACTAATTCACCGCGATACTCCATTGATTATGACCAATATAAACTTAGACTTATATTCTTGGACTCTTTTGATCCTAATGAAGAATTGCGTTATGGATACAACCAAGCGTGTATCCGGTGGCTGAATATACAAATGGAATGTACGCCACATGACTGGAAAGTAATAATTTTTTCCCACCTCACGCCAATTCGCCGTTTACAGTATTGGGCGAAAGAACTGCGTGGAGAAGACGAGTTAATGGAGTTACTGAAAAAACATGCTCACAAAATCCTTTCTTTCATAAATGGTCACAACCATGGTGATTTTTTGGACAATGAAGAAGGCTTCCCTATTATATCCATAGTAAATTCAAAGTGTGAAGAGTTTACGGAGTATAAGCCAGAAGGTTTCCTCACACCTAAGCGAAAACTTGGAGAGTCCTCGCAAGAGGCATTTGATATGATGCTTGTTAACCCAGAAAAGAGAGAGATACGCTTTGTGAGATTCGGATCAGGTAAAGATAAGATTGTTGCAAATGGAAGGGCGGAGTGGGTTTAATGAAAATATGGGGGCATCGTGGTGCTTATTCTTCTGCGCCAGAAAATACACTCACTGCATTTCAAATAGCGGCCGAAATGGGAGCAGATGGAGTAGAGCTTGATATCCAGCTTACCAAGGACGGAGAGATCGTCGTCATCCACGATGAAACTGTTGATCGGACGAGCAATGGGCAAGGATGGGTTCAAGACTACACCCTGTCTGAAATTAAAAAACTCAATTTCAACAAAAGTGGACGTACTGAGCCGCTTTTTATGGAAGTGCCAACTCTGGAAGAAGTATTGGAATTATTAAAACCGACAAATTTAACTATTAATATTGAATTAAAAACAGGTGTTATATATTATAACGGAATTGAATCTATTGCTTTAAAGGTAGTGGAAAAATGTGATTTGATGGATAATATTGTATGGTCGTCATTTAACCACTATTCTATACAGAAAATAAAGCTGCTTGAGCCGTCATCCAGAACTGCCTTACTATGTGGCGGAGGAATACTGATCACAGGGGAGCAGTGCGAAAAGGTTGGGGCTGAAGCGCTGCATCCTAGTATTCATATGTTACGGCATCCATTGCTCGCTGAGGATTGTCGCAGCCGGGGAATATTGATACGTCCATGGACCATAACGAATGAAGAGGAGCTTAAACTCGCACAGGATCTCGACGTAGATGCGGCAATTGTTAATAGAATTGATTGGGCGAAGGATCTTTTGCACATGGATGAGAACGTCCATAATATGGGCTAAACCCTTGGTTGAGTGAATAGCACGCAGGGAAGTCTTATTCTTTTCTTCTGAAAAGGAAGGGTTCAATATGCATGTTGATGTATTCGTTGATATAAAGCTTAGGAGACCTGATTGGTGAATAAACTAAATGAGTTACAAGCTATTGAACTTGATATTTTAAAGGAATTTACTAGGGTCGCAAAGCGTGAAGGGTTGACCTGGTTCGCTATGTTTGGAACTCTACTAGGCGCAGTACGACATAAAGGGTTTATCCCGTGGGATGACGATATCGATATTGCTTTGCCACGTAAAGATTATGATCGTCTACGGTTTTCTGAGCATTGGTTTACGGAACCCTATTTTCTGCAGACACCACAAAATGATCCCGCTGCTGCCGTCCATTATATAAAGCTGCGACGAAGCGACACGACAGTTATCTCAAATTTCCCCAATGGATGTACACGCGGTGGTCATATGGGAGCGTATATCGACATCCTACCGCTAGACGATATACCGGATAGCGATGCTGCAAAACGCATTCAGGACACTGTAATGAAGATGCAATTGCAGATGTTCGCTTCGGCTGCCCTAGATGAATGCGAGGGGGCCGAAATTTCCGAAAGTAAAGAGGAATTTTGCTTTGGTGCTGGGGGATTGTCGGGACAATACGGTTATCTTTCAGAGCGTTACGAACGCTTCTGCTCTAAATACTCTAATCAGCTATATTACTCTATACCCGTTCTCACAGGTGAACATGGCAGAAGGGTGTATAACAAGAAATGGTTCTCGGATAGCGTTGAAATGGAATTTGAAGATTTGATAATTCCAGTGCCCCTGAGCTTTATGGAGACGCTTATAGCCTCTTATCCTAGTGGAATATCCGAGCCAGAGGAAGAAGAACGCGAACCAAAGCACATGGATCACAGCATTGTAGATATGAGACGTTCTTACAAAGAGTACGTGCGTTCCTATACAGACATGTTATGCGATATTGAAAATAAAAAGGTGTATATCTTCGGCGCTGGAGATAGCTTGCGAATTTGGATGGAGCGGTATAGTCATGGGCTAAATGTGGTTTGTGCTTTTGATAACCGCAAAGACGTATGGGGGAGTATATTATATGGCGTTCCTGTGCGTTCACCGTTTGAATTACCCGCACTTATGGACGGGGATTCACGGCTAATAATTGCAAGCATATATCGTAAAGAAATTGCTAAGCAACTTGAAGAAATGAAGATATTCAATTATTACTTTTTTATTGATGGTTTAAAATATACGCGATGTTAAATGCTTCAGTATAAAACCAAAACAAAGCTATTAATCGTGTGATAACTAGCCGATGTATCCGCTTCCAAGAAATTGTTTGACAATTCCATGTTTTCGGTGTTATATTCGTCTTGTGGGCCATACCAAATAACGCCTCACAGTACTTGAAGATGAAGGGAATGTTTGCAAATGCAAGGTAAAGTTAAATGGTTCAACGCAGAAAAAGGTTATGGATTTATCGAGACTGAGCAAGGCGGCGACGTATTTGTTCATTTCTCCGCAATCCAATCCGAAGGCTTCAAGACACTCGAAGAAGGCCAATCGGTTGAATTCGACATCGTAGAAGGCGCTCGCGGTCCACAAGCTGCAAACGTAATCAAACTGTAATCATTCAGCTAACCTTAGTTGAGGAATAGATGGTTCGATAACGTGCCAAACACATTCATGAGCTCCGGGCAACCGGAGCTTTTTTTCTGTTGCAAGCCCGTTCTCATTTTCGACAATTAAATTCTGAAAATTCTAAAAAATCAATCGTAACTTTTGATATGGGCATTAGCATATGCTATAATAAGGACATGTAAAGGAGGAATGCACATGATCTACAACATTCGAGGCCAACGCATTCAGGTTACAGAAGCTTTGAGAGATTACGTGGAGAAAAAGCTTAGCCGATTGGAGAAGTATTTTGAGGAACCAATCACCTCCGAGATCAACGTAACCCTATCCGTTACGAAAAACCAACATACGGTGGAGGTCACAATCCCGCTAACTGGAGTCCTGCTCAGGGCCGAGGAAAAAAGCGAGGATATGTACGCTTCAATAGATGTTGTAGTGGATAAGCTGGAACGGCAAATCCGCAAGCATAAAACCAAAGTAAATCGTAAATTCAGACAAGGCAGCGGAGTGAAAGCCTTGTTCCGTGAAGAAGGCTCCGCAGTCAGCGTGCTTGAGGAAGAGGAGGATGCACTGGAGCTTGTCCGTACGAAGCGCTTTACCTTGAAGCCAATGGACGTGGAGGAAGCGATTCTTCAGATGAATTTGCTCGGACATACCTTCTTCGTATTTTCAAACGTGGACAATAAAGAGGTAAACGTCGTTTACAAACGCGGCGATGGCAAATACGGCTTGATTGAACAAAGCTGACAACATACATGACACAACACGCCCCGCCTCCCTTTCAGGAGCGGGGTTTTCCTGTTGCCGGGCCGTTCCCGGCGGATGGAGCGCAGGAACTTGTGCTGGGACTTGTACTGAGACTTGTCCAGAGACTTTTATAGGGACTTGTCCAGAGACTTGCAACATGCGCAAGGATGTGACGGACAACGTTGCGGCAGTGCCTGCAAACTGTTACAATCTTAAACAAATAGACCTACTACCGAAAGGGGAAAACCATGCTCGGACTGGTGAAAAAGATATTCGGAGACGCAAACGAGCGGGAAGTTAAACGGCTCATGCGTACGGTAGAAGAAATTAATGGCATGGAGCCTAAATTTACCGCCCTGTCGGATGATCAATTAAAGGGTAAAACCGATGAGTTTAAAGCACGCTTGGAGAAAGGCGAGGATATTCTTGCCATCCTGCCTGAGGCCTTTGCAACGGTGCGAGAGGCATCCAAGCGGACGCTGGGCATGCGCCACTTTGATGTGCAGCTGCTGGGCGGCATGGTGCTGCATGAAGGCAAAATCTCCGAGATGAAAACCGGTGAGGGCAAAACGCTGGTAGCGACGCTCCCGGTTTATTTGAACGCGCTTCTGGGCAAAGGGGTTCATGTTGTTACCGTCAACGGCTACCTGGCACAGCGGGATAGCGAGATTATGGGCCAACTGTACAACTATCTCGGCATGACCGTAGGCTGCAATCTGCACGGCTTGTCCCATGCGGAGAAGCAGGAAGCTTATGCTTGCGATATTACCTATGGCACAAATAACGAGTTCGGGTTTGATTACTTGCGCGATAATATGGTTTTGTACAAGGAGCAAATGGTTCAGCGTCCGTTGTATTATGCCATCATTGACGAAGTGGACTCCATCCTGGTCGACGAAGCCCGTACGCCTCTTATTATTTCTGGACAAGCTGCCAAGTCGACGGAGCTTTACCATGCCGCAGACCGTTTTGTAAGCAAATTAAAGGAAGAAGAGGATTATACGATCGATGTTAAGCTTCGCAACGTGACATTGACGGAGTCCGGCGTTGAAAAGGCGGAACGCTCCTTTGGGATAGAAAATTTGTTCGATCATGCGAACGTATTGATTAACCATCATATCCAGCAGGCGCTCAAAGCTAATTGCATTATGAGGCGCGATGTTGATTATGTTGTTCAGGAAGACGAAGTCGTAATCGTTGACGAATTTACCGGACGTCTGATGTCCGGACGCCGCTACAGCGACGGCCTGCATCAAGCGATCGAAGCGAAAGAGCAGCTTAAGGTACAGAATGAAAGCATGACTTTGGCTACGATTACGTTCCAGAACTATTTCCGGATGTATCGCAAGCTGGCGGGCATGACGGGTACGGCCAAGACGGAGGAAGAAGAGTTCCGCAAAATCTATGGCTTGGACGTTATTCAAATTCCAACGAACCGCTCCATGATCCGCAAGGATATGCCGGATGTCGTCTACAAAACCGAAAACGGGAAGTTCCGCGCGGTTGTTGAGGAAATCGTGAAACGCCACGCTAATAAACAGCCTGTGCTGGTAGGCACCATTTCCATTGAAAACTCTGAAAAGCTGTCCGAGATGCTGAAGAAGCGCGGCGTGCAGCATAAGGTGCTGAATGCGAAGTTCCATGCGGAGGAAGCGGAAATTATTTCTCGCGCGGGACAATACGGCTCGGTAACGATTGCAACAAACATGGCCGGCCGCGGTACGGACATCCTGCTTGGCGAAAATGTGCCGGATCTTGGCGGTTTGCATATTATTGGTACGGAGCGGCACGAAAGTCGCCGGATCGACAACCAGCTGCGCGGACGTGCGGGACGTCAAGGCGACCCTGGCTCCTCTCAGTTTTATTTGTCGCTAGAGGATGAATTAATGCGCCGTTTTGGCTCTGAAAATATTATGGCCATGATGGACCGGCTTGGTCTGGAGGAAGATCAGCCGATTGAAAGCAAAATGATTAGCCGCGCCGTTGAATCCGCGCAAAAACGCGTTGAGGGCAGTAACTTTGACACGCGGAAAATCGTCCTGCAATATGATGATGTCATGAACCAGCAACGCGAGGTTATCTATAAGCAGCGCCGCGATATTCTGGAATCCGCCGATATCCGGGGCGAGGTTATGGACATGATCAAGCCGGTCGTGGAGCGGATCGTAGAAGCTCACTGCGAAGCCGATATTCCGGAGGAGTGGGATATCCAGGCCATCGTGGATTACGTTCACGGAAACCTGCTTGATGATGATTCCATCACCAAGGATGATCTGTGGGGCAAGGAAAAGGAAGATATGATCCAGTATATTCTGGATAAAGTAACGGCGTTTTACAACGAGCGTGAAGAGCAGCTGGGACAAGAAACGATGCGCGAATTTGAAAAAGTCGTTGTCCTTCGCGCGGTAGACAGCAAGTGGATGGATCATATCGACGCGATGGATCAACTTCGTCAAGGTATCCATCTTCGCGCCTACGGCGGTACCGATCCGCTGCGTGAATACCAGTTTGAAGGCTTCGAGATGTTTAAGGAAATGATCGAAGCGATTCAAGAGGAAGTCGCCAAATATATTATGAAAGCCCGCGTGGAAAGCAACCTGGAGCGCCAGGAAGTCGTGAAGGGCCAAACCACATCCACAAGCGGCGGCGGCGAAACACAGGAGAAGCGTCCGGTGAAGCGCGAGGAGCGCGTAGGACGCAACGATGCGTGCCCATGCGGAAGCGGCAAAAAATATAAGCAGTGCCACGGCAAATAAATGCCACGGAAAGTAAACTTAATTTGAGGTGAGGCAAGCCATGCTGGATATATCGGTCAAACAGGATTTGCGTGAAATGGCGAAGCGTCTCCAAGAGCTCAGGGGGTCTCTTTGACTTAGACCTGAAGCAGGAATTGATCGCCAACTTTGAGGAAAAAATGTCTTATCCCGATTTTTGGGACGACAATGAGCGGGCGCAAGGCATTATTGCCGAGCTTAACGCCGTTAAATCGGTCGTTGAGCAATACAGCCGTCTGAGCAATGATCAGGAGGAGCTGGAAACGCTGCTGGAGCTTGCCCAGGAGGAGGAAGACGAATCCCTGGAAGCGGAGCTTGCGGAAGGCGTCAAAGCGCTGCTGGACAAAGTAGCCGACTTCGAGCTGCAGCTGCTGCTTAATCAGCCTTATGACCGGCTTAACGCCATTTTGGAGCTGCATCCCGGCGCCGGCGGCACGGAGTCCCAGGATTGGGGCCTCATGCTGTACCGGATGTATACTCGCTGGGCGGAGAAAAAAGGCTTTAAGGTGGAGCTGCTTGACTACCAGGACGGTGATGAGGCGGGCATCAAAAGCGTTGCGATGCTCATCAAGGGCTACAATGCCTACGGCTACCTGAAAGCGGAAAAAGGAGTTCACCGTCTGGTCCGTATTTCTCCTTTTGACTCAGCGGGGCGCAGACATACGTCCTTTGCCTCCTGTGATGTGATGCCTGAAATTGATGATACCATCGAGATCGAGATTCGCTCGGAGGATTTGAAGGTGGATACGTACCGGGCAAGCGGCGCGGGCGGCCAGCACGTCAACAAGACGGAGTCGGCCATCCGGATTACGCATATCCCGACTGGCATTATCGTGGCGTGTCAACAGGAACGCTCGCAAATCGCCAACCGTGACCGGGCGATGAAAATGCTGAAGTCAAAGCTTTATGAACGTAAAATCGAAGAGCAGATGAAGCAATTGGCGGAAATCCGGGGCGTACAATCCGATATTGCCTGGGGCAGCCAAATCCGTTCTTATGTGTTTCATCCCTACAGCATGGTCAAGGACCATCGCACCTCCGTGGAAACCGGCAATGTAGGCGCAGTGATGGATGGCGATCTGGATATGTTTATCGACGGATATTTGCGAAGCCAGATCAAGCAAGCCGAAGAATAAAGCGCGCTGCGTTAAGCCGCATCATAATAGAAATGAAGAGTTCCGGCACGCGTTGCTGCAGGACTCTTCTTTCATGTAGGGAGATGGAATGCGTGAGAACGGCCAAAAGCAAAAGAAAAACGGGCACAAGGCCGAATAATCCAAGGCTGCAGATGGCATGGAATATGGTACAGCTTCTGCTGGGCTCTTTGATCGTCGCGATCAGCTTTAATATGTTTCTGGTGCCAAACGGTATTGCTTCTGGAGGAGTCGCCGGCATTTCGATTTTAGTGCAAAGCTGGACGGGTTTTATGCCGGCTTATACGCAATGGGCACTCAATATCCCTCTGTTTGTGGCAGGAGCGCTGCTGCTGGGGCGAAAATTCGGGGCCAAAACGGCAATTGGCACGGTAGTAATGCCGCTATTTGTTCTCTTGAGCGCCCAAATTCCAAGCCCGACTCATACTCCGCTGCTGGCGGCTATTTACGGCGGCATTGGAGTGGGCTTGGGGCTTGGGCTTGTTTTCCGCAGCGGCGGCTCTACCGGAGGACTGGATTTGGCCGCGCAAATTCTGCACAGATATACGGGCATGCCCTATAGTCTGGCGCTAGTTTGCTTTGATGGCTGCGTCATTATAGCCGCAGGATTCGTTTTTTCTCCGGAGGTATCGCTGTATGCGTTAATTGGCTTGTTCGTAACGAGCAAAACAATCGATTTTGTGCAAAACGGGCTGCAGCTGTCGAAGGTTGCTTTTATTATCTGCGAACGTTCGGTTCAAGTGGCGGATGCTATCCTGTATGATCTGGACCGGGGCTTGACTCGGCTGGACGGCCACGGCGGCTATACCGGCGAAGGCAGAACCGTGTTGATGGTTGTGGTGGGACAAAATGAGGTGCCTCGTCTAAAGCAGCTTGTCCGCAATATCGACCCTGAAGCATTCGTTATTATAAGCAATACGGCAGAGGTGCTTGGGGAAGGCTTTAAGCTCGAAAATTGAATTGTATTAATATGAATATGGTTGTATAATAATGCAATGCATTGAGCTAAAGCGCGAATGAAATGAAGCAGCCTGGGGAGAATTCCGGGCTATCCTATACAATTGTATAAATAAAAAATAGATAAATGGACAAATCAAATGCGGGGAGAGGTTGGTAATGAGCGAAAAGGTAAAAGTAGCGATAGTGGGCTCGACGGGGTACGGCGGCGTGGAATTGATTCGTTTGCTGGCGAGCCATCCCCTTGCGGAGGTTACATCGGTCATTTCGTCCTCCAGCGCCGGGACGCCAATTACGGAAGGGTACCCCCATCTGATCGGCATTTCCGAGGAGCTGCTGGATGATGTAGACCCGGCAGGAATTAAAGCCAAAGCGGATGTTGTTTTCCTGGCGACGCCGGCTGGCGTTGCAGCCAAGCTGGCCCCGGGGCTTCTTCAGGCAGGGCTCAAAATCATTGATTTGTCGGGCGACTTCCGCTTGAAGCAGCCTGCGGTTTACGAGCAATGGTACAAAAAGCCGGCAGCAGATGAGGACTTCCTGCAAAAAGCGGTGTTTGGACTAGCTGAAATTTACGGTGAAAGCGTAAAGGGTGCAGACTTTATCTCCAACCCCGGCTGCTATCCGACAGCTACGCTGCTTGGGCTTGTCCCGGCAGTCAAGGCAGGTCTGATCGATCCTGCGACGATCATCATCGATGCCAAATCCGGCGTATCCGGAGCTGGAAGAGGCGCTTCGCTCGGCACGCATTATTCCGAGCTGAACGAAAATTTTAAAGCCTATAAGCTGAATCAGCATCAGCATATACCTGAAATCGAAATGGTGTTGTCCGATGCTGCGGACAAACCGGTCATTTCCACATTTTCCACGCATCTCGTACCCATGACACGGGGGATTATGTCGACCATGTACGCCTCCATTACGAGCGATGCCAGCGTAAGTAATGCTGATTTTATAAAGCTGTACCGGGAGTTTTATCAGGGCAGACCCTTTGTGCGCGTGCGTCCGGAAGGACAACTGCCTGCAACCAAGGAAGTTTGGGGCTCCAATTATTGCGATATCGGCTTTGCCGTTGATGCGCGCACGGGCCGCGTAACTATCGTGTCCGTAATCGACAATCTGGTCAAAGGCGCTGCTGGCCAGGCGATCCAGAACCTGAATTTGATGATGGGCTGGGACGAGACGCTTGGTTTGCAATTTGTTCCCGTTTATCCTTAACGTACGTGTTCAAACTGCCGACTGAAATTCGGACCTTTTGAACGGCCTCTTAAGCGATCCTACTCATGAAGGAGATATGAAAATAATATGGGACAACAACCATTCCGGGTCGTCGATGACGGCTCCATCACATCGCCCAAAGGATTTTCGGCAGGCGGACTTCACTGCGGACTGAAAAAAACGACTCGCCATGATCTGGGCGCTATCCTTTGCGAGGTTCCAGCGGCTGCGGCTGGCGTCTATACAACGAATATTTTCCAGGCGGCTCCGCTTAAGGTTACCCGCGAGAGCATCGCTTCTGACGGCTTGCTGCGCGCTGTTTTGGTAAATAGCGGAAATGCAAACGCCTGTACGGGCGAGCAAGGCGAAGCCGACGCATACGAGATGCGCTCCCGTTTTGCAGAAGCAATCGGGGTTGAGGCCGCACAGGTGGCGGTTGCATCAACAGGCGTAATCGGTGAAAACCTGAAGATGGAGAAAGTGCGCAGCGGCATCGACTCGCTCCCGCAGAAGTTGACTGGCGATCTGGACGGAGCGGAAGCGTTTTGCCAAGCCATTTTGACCACGGATCTGGTGCAAAAAATGGTCTGTGTCCAGCTTGAGTTGAACGGAAAAATCGTACATGTGGCAGGAGCGGCCAAAGGCTCCGGCATGATTCATCCCAACATGGCGACCATGCTTGGATTTGTTACGACGGATGCGGCGATCGACAGCGCGTATTTGCAGCAGCTGCTTCGGGAAGCGACAGACCTGAGCTTTAATATGATAACGGTGGACGGAGATACAAGCACAAACGACATGCTGGTTGCCATGGCAAGCGGTCTTGCAGGCAACGAGGCCCTGACGCCGGAGCATGAAGGCAAAGAAGCTTTTGCCGCCGCTTTGCGTTATGTGTGCGAGGTGCTTGCCAAAGCGATCGCCCGCGACGGCGAAGGCGCAACCAAGCTCGTTGAGGTTCAAGTCAGAGGAGCGGTTAGCGACGAATCGGCCCAAGCCATTGCCAAAACGGTTATCGGCTCTTCGCTGGTAAAATCGGCGGTATTTGGAGCGGATGCCAACTGGGGACGCATTATTGCTGCGGTGGGCAGAGCGGGACAGCCCGTAAACCCCGATACGGTGGATATTGCGCTGGGAGATATCGTGACTCTTCAAGGCTCGCGCCCGGTTGCTTTTGACGAGGATGCGGCGCTGGAATATTTGAAGGGCGATACGGTTGTTATTCATGTTGATTTGCATATGGCTGAAGGAACGGCGAAGGCCTGGGGCTGCGACCTGACCTACGACTATGTGCGCATCAATGCGGCTTACCGGACATAAAGGGACGGAGGGATACTGGAGCAGATGGAGAAACGGTTTGTTATGAAATGCGGAGGCAGTACGCTTGCAGCGCTGCCCGATCCTTTTTTTCAGGAGCTGAAGGAGCTGCAGGAGGCTGGCGTTAAACCTGTCATCGTTCATGGCGGCGGCCCTGCTATATCGGAAACGCTGACTTCGCTGGGAATCCCGTCCGAATTCGTAAACGGGCTTCGCAAGACGAGCAATGACGTATTGGATGTTGTCGAGATGGTGCTGGCCGGACGTATCAATAAAGAGATTGTTCGCAAAATAGGACTAAACGGCGCTCAGGCGCTTGGCCTTTCCGGCGTTGACGGCGGCTTGATTCAGGCCCGTCCGGTTGCAAATAGCCATGAAATTGGCTTTGTCGGCGACGTAACGGAAGTGAACGCCTCTATCATTGAAGGCATTATGAATATGGGCTACATACCTGTCATTGCGCCAATCGGCATAGATGGGGCTGGACAGCGCTACAACATCAACGCGGATACGGCTGCCGGAGCTGTGGCGTCGGAGCTTGGCGTAGAGCGGATGATCGTTGTGACGGATGTTCCCGGCATTATGAAAACCGTCGACGGCGAGAAGAAGGTGCTGCCATCGGTAACGGTGGAGGAAATCGACGAAATGATTCAGAGCGGCGAAATTTACGGCGGTATGATTCCGAAGGTGCGGGCTGCGGTGCAATGCATCCAGGGCGCGGTGAGCGAGGTTATTATCGTCAGCGGCACCGAAAGCGGCGTGTTAACCCGTGCGGTAACGGAAGGCGGCGTCGGTACGGCGATCGTCAAAACCAGGGAAGGGAAGGTATCATAAAATGGCTCAAAGTTTGTTGCCGACCTATGCGCGTTTTCCATTGGCGCTCGTTAAGGGCGAAGGAAGCCGGGTATGGGACGATCAAGGCAAGGAGTATCTTGATTTCATTAGCGGCATTGCCGTCACTAACCTGGGCCATGCCCCGGCGCGCGTCAAAGAAGCTTTGGTGAAGCAGCTTGACGAGCTGTGGCATGTATCCAATCTGTTCCGCATTCCGAACCAGGAGGAAGCGGGCAAGCTGCTGACGGACAATAGCTGCGGCGATGCGGTGTTTTTCTGCAACTCCGGCGCGGAGGCCAACGAAGCGGCGATCAAGCTGGCGCGCCGTTATCAGCAGCTGGTGCAAAACAACGGCCGGTTTGAAATCATCACCTTTGAGCAATCCTTCCACGGAAGAACGCTTGCAACATTGACGGCAACCGGTCAGAGCAAGGTGAAGGAAGGCTTTGCGCCGCTGCCGGCTGGCTTCAAAACCATCCCTCTGAACGATCTGAAGCTGCTGGAGGAGGCCGTTACGGAGCAAACGGCGGCGATTATGCTGGAGCTTGTGCAGGCGGAAGGCGGCATTCATCCCGTTGACCGGGAATACATCCATGCCGTACAGGCTTTGTGCCAGCGCGAGGGCATCCTGCTGATTGTGGATGAAATCCAGACGGGAATGGGACGTACGGGCAAATTGTTTGCCTACGAGCATTTTGGCATTGAGCCGGATATTTTTACACTGGCAAAAGGGCTGGGCAGCGGCTTTCCGGTAGGCGCCATGGTGGCGAAGGAGAAGCTGCGCGAGGGCTTTACGGCAGGCAGCCACGGCTCGACCTTCGGCGGTACGCCAATTGCGACGTCCGTTGTGAAAGCGACGCTGGAGACCATGCTGGAAGAGAGAGTTCCGGCCAAGGCAGCGGAAGCTGGCGAATACCTGATGCGGCGTTTGCGCGAGGCATTAAGCGGCGTCCCATTTGTGCAGGACGTTCGTGGACTTGGCCTTCTGGTCGGCATTCAATGTGCGGGTCCGGTTTCGTCCGTATTGGCTGAAGCGCAGGCTAAAGGGCTGCTGGTTTTGTCCGCAGGTCCAAACGTCGTCCGGCTCCTCCCCAATTTGCTTGTAACCAAAGACGAAATCGAAGAAGCGGTCGCCATCCTGGCGGAGCTGCTGAAAGCCGTTCAGGTGTGACCCGGACATAACAAGTCTGCTTGTAACTATAAAAACGTCGATGCCGAGAACTGGATTTCGAGGCTGCAATAATCCGAATTCCATTTTAGAATGATAAAGGAGGCGGTTAATCCGTGGTAATTACAAAAGAAGAAATCGCGCAAAGCCTGAAGGGCCGCGACTTTCTTATGCTGGTCGATTTTACTCAACAGGAGCTTCGTTATCTGATCGACCTGGCCATTGAGCTGAAAGCCAAAGTGAAGGCGGGGGAAACACACCACATTTTGAAGGGAAAAACGCTGGGCATGATTTTTGAAAAATCGTCGACCCGCACGCGCGTTTCTTTTGAGGTGGGCATCTATCAATTGGGCGGCCAAGGGCTGTTCCTCAGCGGCAATGATTTGCAGATTGGCCGTGGCGAAACGATTTGGGATACGGCGCAAACGCTGTCCCGCTATCTGGACGGCATCATGATTCGCACCTTTGCCCACCGCAAAGTGGTGGAGCTGGCTCGCGGAGCTACTATTCCCGTCATTAACGGCTTGACCGATCTGTCGCATCCTTGTCAGGCGCTGACCGACTTCCAGACGATCTATGAGCACAAGGGCAAGCTGGAGGGGCTGAAAATGGCCTACATCGGCGACGGCAACAACATGGTGCATTCCCTCATGATGGGCGCGGCCAAGCTGGGCGTTAACATGTCCGTGGCGACGCCTGAGGGCTATGAGCCGGACGAGGACATTGTCCGCCAAACTAATGCCGTTGCCGCCGAGACGGGAGCAATCATCCATGTATGCCGCGATCCTCGTGAAGCCATCGAAGGCGCGGACGTTGTATACACCGACGTTTGGGCTAGCATGGGGCAAGAAGCGGAGCAGAAGGAGCGCGAGGTTGCTTTTGCCGCTTATCAGGTCAACGACGAGCTGGTTAAGCATGCCAAAAATGATTTCCTGTTTATGCACTGCCTGCCTGCCCATCGCGGCGAGGAAGTAAGCGAAAGCGTCATCGACGGCAAGCAATCCATTATTTTCGACCAGGCCGAAAACCGGCTGCACGCTCAAAAAGCCATTATGGCTGCCATTATGTCGTAATTTACTCAAGGTAGACAATTAGTCAATCGCGTCAATCGCATTGCTGTCGGTCACAAATGTCCGTTAGCTGTAGTAATATGTGTATTTTTGAATTGTAATGGAAGCCTATGTCCGTTAAAGTGATTTTGCACCTCAAAAAAGCCAGTTTTTCCACTCTAACAGCCATGAATGACCGTTACAGAGGAGCTTTTCGGGAATCAAGAACGTTAACGGCCATAGGTGACCGTTACCGCAAGCAAGCCTTATGCAAGTCCAATGCAAGCCCTATGCAAGTCCAATGCATGTCCTATGTAAGTCTATGCAAGTCCATATATGATCTAACGTTAAAGGAGCGGAAAGCAATTATGGCAAAAGAAAAAATCGTGCTGGCCTATTCGGGCGGCCTGGACACTTCCGTTATTTTGAAGTGGCTGAAGGAAACGTATGATGCGGAAATCATCGCTTTTACGGCGGATATCGGTCAAAAGGACGAGCTGGACGGCTTGGAAGCCAAAGCTTTGGCAACCGGCGCCTCCAAGGTATACATCGACGATTTGCGCGCTGAATTCGCCAAAGATTTTATTTACCCGATGTTCCAGGCGGGTACCCTCTATGAAGGCCAATATTTGCTTGGCACGTCCATCGCCCGTCCTCTGATCGCTAAACGCATGGTCGACATCGCCCGCGCCGAAGGCGCTACTGCCATCGCGCATGGCGCAACAGGCAAAGGCAATGACCAGGTTCGCTTCGAGCTGACGGCGGCTGCGCTGGCTCCCGAAATTGGCGTAATCGCGCCTTGGCGTCTGGAAGCGTTCCGCGAGCAGTTCCCGGGCCGCGCTGAAATGATCGCTTATGCGGAGAAACATGGCATTCCGGTAACGGCATCCGCTGCCAAGCCTTATTCCACCGACCGCAACCTGCTGCATATCAGCTTTGAAAGCGGCATGCTGGAGGACCCATGGTTTGATCCTAGCTCCGAGGAAAATGAAGAGATGTACGTGCTGAGCGTGTCGCCGGAGCGCGCGCCGGATCAGGCTGAATATGTGGAACTGACGTTTGAGCAGGGCAACTGTACTGCCATCAATGGCAAGGAAATGTCGCCGCTTGAGGCGATGGAGCTGTTGAATGAGCTGGGCGGCAAGCACGGCATCGGGCGCGTCGATATGGTGGAAAACCGTTTTGTCGGCATGAAAAGCCGCGGCGTATACGAGACGCCGGGCGGCACGATCCTGTTCACTGCGCACCGCAAAATGGAATCCTTAACGATGGACCGCGAGGTTATGCATCTGCGCGATTCCCTGATCGCCAAATACAGCCAGCTCGTTTACAACGGCTTCTGGTTTGCGCCGGAGCGTCTGGCTCTTCAAGCGCTTGTAACCGAGTCGCAGAAAAACGTTACAGGTGTTGTTCGCCTGAAGCTGTACAAAGGCAATGTCATCGGCGCTGGCGTCAAAAGCCCGGTCAGCCTGTACAATCCCGATATTGCAACGATGGAAGCTGATCCTTCCCAAGCGTATGATCAAGGCGACGCAACGGGCTTTATCCGCCTGAACGCGCTTCGTCTGAAGGTATCCTCGGGCGTCGAGCAGAGCAAAAACCAGTAACAGGTCTGCGATAGCGCAGAATTGGCGGGAAGGCTGACCAAGCTCCATGCATGAGAAGTCCATGAATGAGAAGTCCATGCACGGGAAGTTATGCGGAGTTGTACAGCCCAATCGGGCTGAGGGTCACCTCCCGCCTTTAATAGATCAAGCAAGGGGGCGCGAGCTACAGTGAGCAAATTATGGGGCGGCCGGTTTACGAAAAAAACCGATCAGCTGGTTGAAGAATATACAGCTTCCATCATGTTTGACAAGGAGCTGGCGGAGGAAGACATTCAGGGCAGCCTGGCGCATGTAACGATGCTGGGCAAGCAAAACATATTGCCTGCGGACGACGTGGAAAAAATCAAGGACGGCCTACACCGCGTCCTTCAGCGCATTCGCAGCGGCGACGTTGAATTTACGATCGGCGACGAGGATATTCATATGAATATCGAAAAAGCGCTTATCGACGATGTTGGCTCGGTTGGCGGCAAGCTTCATACCGGACGCAGCCGGAACGATCAGGTCGCAACCGACATGCATCTGTGGCTGCGCAAGCGCGTAGTCGAGTTTGTGGACATGCTGCAAAAGCTGCAATCCGCTTTGGTGGAGCAAGCCAAAGCCAACAGCGATACCATCCTGCCGGGATACACGCATCTGCAGCGGGCGCAGCCCATCCTGTTCGCCCATCATCTGATGGCGTACGTGTCCATGTTCGGCCGCGACATTGAGCGCCTGCAGGACAGCTACAAGCGGATCAACGTGCTGCCGCTGGGCGCAGGCGCGCTGGCAGGCACCACCTTCCCGATTGACCGCCATTTTGTGGCGGAGCAGCTCCATTTTGACCGCGTATATGAAAATAGTCTGGATGCCGTCAGCGACCGCGACTTTATTCTGGAGTTTCTGTCTCATGCGTCCATCATCATGATGCATCTTTCCCGTCTCAGCGAGGAGCTTATTTTGTGGTCCAGCACGGAGTTCCGCTTTGTGGAGCTGGACGATGCGTTCTGCACGGGCAGCAGCATTATGCCGCAGAAGAAAAACCCGGACGTACCGGAGCTTGTCCGCGGCAAAACGGGCCGCGTATACGGCAATCTGGTTGGCCTGCTGACCGTCCTGAAGTCGTTGCCGCTTGCCTACAACAAGGATATGCAGGAAGACAAGGAAGGCATGTTCGACACAGTCAAAACGCTGCAAGGAGCGCTTCAGCTTTTTGCTCCTATGATCGCCACCATGAAGGTCAATGCCGACGTCATGCGTCAAGCGGTCAACCAGGACTTCTCCAACGCTACGGACATCGCGGACTTCCTCGTGGGCAAAGGCATGCCTTTCCGCCAAGCGCATGAAGTGATCGGCAAGACGGTTCTGTACTGCATCCAGGAGAAAAAATATTTGCTGGATTTGAAGCTGGAGGAATTCAAGCAATTTTCCAGCCTGTTCGATGACCGGATTTATGCCGTGCTTCAACCGGAGCAGGTCGTGAACGCGCGCAACGTTTACGGCGGAACGGCCAAGGAGCAGGTGCTGGCCGCTATCGGCAGAGCCGAAGCCGTTCTTGCGGAAACGAATGCTTGGGTAACGGAGTACGCCGAGCGGAGCAAATAAATATCTGTCACAAAATCGCCCATTGCGGCGAATCAAGGATAAACGGTCCCGGCTGTCAGGCTGCGGGCCGTTTTTTTTGCTTTCTTGGCGTTGTTTCTGTGACTGACAAGAAAGAATTGCCGGGATTAACGGCCATTTTTGGGGAAAGGGCAGCAGCAATCGACAATTTCGCTAAAACATTAGAATTGTGAAAAAAGCGGAAAAGCGGCCTTTGTTGAAGGAATTAGCCGGACGCTGTCGAAATAGTAAAATTGACTACAAAGCAGGATGTGATACCGTGATAGAAATGCACGACATTTGGAAAACGTACGCCGACGGAACACATGCACTGCGAGGCGTATCCGTTCGTATAGATCGCAATGAATTTGTTTATCTGGTAGGACCGTCTGGCGCAGGCAAATCGACGTTTATGAAGCTGATTTATCGGGAGGAGGTCCCAACCAAAGGACAAATTTCCGTCAACGATTTTAATATAGGCAAGCTGAAATCGCGAAAAATCCCTTATGTCAGAAGAAACATCGGCGTTATTTTTCAGGACTTCCGACTGCTTCCCAAGCTGACGATTTATGAAAATGTCGCGTTTGCGATGGAGGTTATAGAGGCCCCTCGACGCATCATCAAGAAACGAACGATGGAAGTGTTGGATCTGGTGGGACTGAAGCACAAGCACGCCAGCTACCCCTCCCAGCTTTCGGGCGGCGAGCAGCAGCGCGTTTCCATCGCCAGAGCGATCGTGAACAACCCTTCGGTTATTGTCGCCGACGAACCTACGGGCAATCTGGACCCCGAGACATCGGCCGGCATAATGAATCTGCTGGAGGAAATCAATTTTAGAGGCTCGACTATAGTAATGGCTACCCACAACAAGGATATTGTAAACACCATGCGCAAGCGGGTTATCGCAATAGAAAACGGTTTGATTGTGCGGGATGAAGCAAGAGGGGAGTACGGCTATGAAGTTTAGCACGTTGCTCCGCCATATACGGGAAGGCTTGAAAAATATTGTCCGCAATGGCTGGATGTCTTTTGCTTCCATGAGCTCGATTTTTATATCGCTGTTTATTCTGGGCGTTTTTGTCCTGCTGGTGATGAACGTCAATTTGATGGCTGATCAGATCGAAAGCAAGGTTCAAATCAGAGTGTTTCTGAATACGGATGTGGACGATGCCAAGGTGGCGGAGCTGCAGAACAAAATTGGCAATATGCCGGAAGTAAGCAAAGTGACCTTTGTTTCCAAGGAGGAAGGATTACAAATCCTGCGGGAAGCGATGGGAGAGCAAAATGGAGATTGGCTGGAAGGATATTCCGATGAAAATAACCCGCTGATGGTTTCATATACAGTTGAAGTATATGACCCGCAGACGGTGCAAATCGTCGCAGATGCCATACAAGCAATCAACAGCATGGATAGCGACGAACCTATATATAGAGTCAAATACGGACAAGGCACCATTGAAACGTTGTTCAAAATTACGAACGCCCTCCGGTATATCGGCCTGATTATTGTTGTCGGATTGGGCGTAACAGCTATGCTGCTCATATCCAACACCATCAAAATGACCATTGTGGCAAGACGCCGCGAAATCGGCATTATGAAGCTGGTTGGAGCAACAAATGCCTTTATCCGCTGGCCGTTTTTTGTGGAAGGCGCGTTGATCGGACTCGTTAGCTCGGTTATTACCTCGGGTATTATGATTTTTGGTTATTCCCAGCTGGTGAATCTTACGCAAACGGAATTATCGTTGATGTTAATTACGCTGGTCCCGATTAAGACGGCGGCGCTCAACGTTTCGGTACTCATCATTGGCATTGGCACCTTGATTGGCATTTTGGGAAGCACCATTTCGATTCGAAAGTATCTGAAAGTGTAGGTGAACCGGTGGATGAAAAGGTTGTTATTAGTGCTGATTGCGGTTGTTATGTTAACCAGCTTTGCTGTGGAGCCGGGAGATAGCGAAGCTTCTTCCCTTTCCCAAATCGAGCGCGATCTTGCCAATGCAAGGCAGCAGATCAAGGAGGCGGAACGCAAAGCGGCGGCCGCGGAGAGAGAAGCGGGCTCAGTCGAGCAGCAGCAGAAGGACCTCACGATCAAAAAAGAGGATACCCAAAAGGAGCTTAACCAGCTTCTGGCGGATATTGATAAAGTCGTTGTGGAAAAAAACAAGACGGAAGCCCAGTTAAAGGCGAAGGAAGAAGAGCTGATTGAAACGGGCGTTCAGCTGGATGAGGCGGTTGCGCGGGTTGAAAAGCGGGACGAGCTGCTCCAGTCCAGAATGCGTCTGATGTATACAAACGGCTTTGTGTCCTACATGGATGTTTTGCTTAGCGCAAACAGCTTTAGCGACTTTCTGGACCGGTTTGATGCGCTGCAAACGATACTGAATTCCGACAAGGATATTCTGGAGGCGCATAAAAAAGATAAAGCGCTTGTTGAGGAGAAAAAAGCCCAGGTCGAAGTCCAGCTGGCCGAGGTTCAGGATTTATTCCATGAGCTTGAGCTGAAGCAGGCGGATCTGGTCAAAAAAGAAGCGGAAAAAGAAGTGCTGATTGCCAGCTATAACAAAAATCTGGACGAGATGTCGGATACGCTGGAGCAGCTGGTTGTGATCAGCGAGGAGCAGGAAAAGCTGCTGCTGGAGCTGGCTGCCAAGGTGTCCAAGCTGAACAGCGAGAAAAAACGAATTCAAAATCCGTATAGCGGCGGCAAGCTGGGCATGCCGATTACAGGCAACTATCGGATAACCTCCAACTTCGGCACTCGTGTTCATCCCATCACCGGTCAAAAGCATACGCATACGGGCATCGATTTTGCGGCGCCATCGGGAACAGCCATTTATGCGGCTGAAGCCGGCGTTGTTATCGTATCGCAAGCCTGGAGCGGTTACGGCAATGCCATCGTGATTGACCATGGCAATGGCCTGTGGACCTTGTACGCCCATATTCGCAACGGCGGCTTGCTGGTTAACGTTGGCGACAGCGTCAAAAAAGGCAGCAAAATCGCCGAGGTCGGCAGCACGGGCAACTCCACGGGGCCGCACCTGCATTTTGAAGTGAGAAAAAATGAAGTAGCGGTTAATCCTGGCGGATATTTGAAATAATGATTTAAATAGCTCCATGGAATAAATAAGAGGCAGCCCGGACAGGTCGTGTTTCCAACACAACCTGGGGGCTGCCCTTGTTGTCCATTAATGGGATATAATAAATAATGATCCCATGCCTGTCATATACTATGATGGTCTTGCAGCTTCGAAATCAAGAAGGTGGTGTACCGGGTGTATTTTAAAGGACGTACAGTCATTACGTTTGTTCTATTGACCATGATCGCCTCTGCAGTTGTTACAATAACGGTCGCGGATCAATGGCTGGGGACGAAAAAGCCGCTTGCCGCGGTTGCCGCCGCTGCCGATGAAGGCAAGGCAAGCTCGCTCAGGCAGGACGAATTGGCCAAAATCAATGCCGTGCTGGAGCTGATCGAATCCAAGTTTTATGAAAAGGTCGAGCGGAAGGAGCTGCTTGACGGCGCGGTTAACGGCATTATGAATGCGCTTGGCGATCCTTACTCCGTCTATATGGAGGAGGACGACGCCCAGCATTTTTCGGAGTCGATCGAAGGCTCTTTTTCCGGCATTGGCGCCGAGGTGACGATGGATAATAATAAAATCGTCGTTGTATCGCCTATTAAAGGTTCTCCGGCGGAACGCTCCGGCATGCTTGCCAAGGATGTTTTGATCTCCGTCAACGGAGAAAGTCTGGAAGGGCTGAACCTCCAGGAGGCCGTTGCCAAAATACGGGGTCCCAAAGGGACAAAAGCCAAAATCGTTGTGCAGCGCACCGGCTTTTCCGAGCCGATACAGCTTGTGCTGATCAGAGACGACATTGATGTCGAGACGGTTTATGGCAGCCTTCGTCCAGATGGCATCGGAGTCATCGAAATTCGCCAATTTTCCATGAATACGGCCAAGCGGTTCAAGGAAGAGCTGGAGAAGCTGGAGGGCGAAGGGATGAAGGGGCTGGTGCTGGATGTCCGCAACAATCCGGGAGGCGTTCTTCCGGTAGTGGTGGAGATGTCCCAGCTGCTTATGAAGCCAGGCTCGACGGTGGTGCAGGTGGAGGATCGCAACGGAAACCGGGAGAAGACGCTGGCCAAGGGCGGGGAGCAAAAGAAATATCCCATCGCGGTATTGACCAACAAAGGCAGCGCAAGCGCGTCCGAAATATTGGCAGGCGCTTTGCAGGAAGCTGCTGGAGCTACTGTGGTTGGTGAAAAATCGTTTGGCAAAGGCACCGTTCAGGTCAGCTACAATAAAACGCTTGGAGATGGAAGCCTGGTCAAAATGACCATTGCCAAATGGCTGACGCCAAATGGAAACTGGATTCATGGCGAAGGCATCACCCCTGATCTTGCTGTAGAGCCGCATGAGCTTTATACAGTGGCTCGTCTTACGCTGGAGGATTCATTGAAGCCGGACAGCTTGAGCGAGGCGGTGCGCAGCGCTCAGGTGATGCTGCACGGCCTTGGCTTTGATCCGTCGCGGGCCGATGGCTATTATAGCCAGGAAACGGTTCAAGCGGTCAAGCAATTCCAGCAAAAGAGCGGCTTGCCTGCTAATGGAGTCATTGACAAGAAGACAGCAGATAAGCTGGAGCAGGAAGTGATCTCGTGGCTGCAGAAGGATGAACATGACATCCAGCTGCAGGCGGCGATTAAAGCATTGGGAAGGAAATAGCTCCCGCACGTCGAATTACTAGAAGGTCCGCTTCGTTTGATGAAGCAGGGCCTTCTTGTTTTTTGACCACATGGGGAGTTGAATAAGCGGTGGATACAGTTCAAGCGATGTTGTCTTCGATTGGCTCGGCTGTTCTCGGCATGGCGGCGCAGCCGTTTTACTATATAGCGGTATTCCTCATTGCCATGCATTATTTGCGTCAAATCCGAGTGGAGCGGCAGCTGTTTGCCGTTAAGCTGCATAATTGGGTCCGGTTAACCCTGACCGCGATAGGCGTCGGCATGCTGATCGGGCTAGGCCTATCGGCGGCGTCCCTGTTTTTGGGTCCGGCGATAACGCCAGCGGCCGTTTTATGGCTCTGGAGCATTGCTGCTTTGCTTATGCTGGTACGTATCCGCTACCTGTGCTTCGCCTATAGCGCGGGCATTATTGCGCTTCTGCAATGGCTTGCGGGCTTTACGGGGCTGGCGAGCCGAGGCGATTGGCTAGGGGAGCTTGTAGCCTCGCTAGCCGCCATTGATGCGGCAGGCCTGCTGCTGCTTGTAGCCCTGCTCCATCTGGCCGAAGCGCATCTTGTTTTTTGGCATGGGGATCGTCTGAAAACGCCATTGTTTCTTGAGGGCAAAAGAGGAAAGCTCGTTGGCGGCTACATGCTGCAAGGCTTTTGGCCCATTCCGCTGCTGCTGTTGGTTCCTGTAGAAGCGGGAGGAGGGGCGGCTGCAGGCGCGTGGGATATGCTTCCCTGGACGCCGCTGTTTGCCGGAGCCGATTCCGCTGGCTGGACGGTGGTTGCTCTGCCGATGGTAATCGGCTTTACGGAATTGACCAAAACCATGCTGCCGCGCCAAAAGGCAAGGCATACGGCCAAAGGCTTGCTGGTCTACAGCTTGTGTCTTGCGGCAGCCTCCATTGCGGCCTGGAAATGGCCAGTCCTTCTGCCCGTCGCTGCTGTATTCGCCATTGCGCTGCACGAAGCGCTGGTGTGGCGCAGCTCCATTGCGGAGCGCCGTGCAACGCCGCTATTTGTTCATGATGCCAGGGGCTTGAGAATTTTGGGCATTGTGCCGGGCACGCCTGCGGAAGCGATGGGCCTGCTGCCGGGAGAAATCCTGCAGAAGGTTAACGGGAAAAAGGTCTATTCCAAAGCGGAGCTATATGACGCGTTGGCGCTGAATCCGGCCTTTTGCAAGCTGGAGATCCTGAACGAGTCCGGCGAATTGAAATTTGCCCAGCGCGCCCGATATGCCGGCGAGCATCATCAGCTAGGCGTTATTCTGGCGCCGGATGAAGCGGCGAATTTCTACGCCGGAGGGCTGTCGGTTTCGATCGTGGGCTGGTTAAAGGCAAGAAAAGCATCCAATCGTCGCCAGGCATAGTGTAGTGAGTGTGGATCAACGGACTTAAAAACTTCAATCCACAAGGCTGCGGGAACTGAAGAGGCTGGCTGATTCGGGAGAACATAGCTTATAAGAAAAAAAGGCTTTCGCATCATTTCGGTGCGAAAGCCTTTTTCATGCGAAAGCCCTTTTCAATGGAACTAACCTTTTATACGGGTGCTGCTTTTTCTCTATTAGCTGGTTTTACGTTTCTTGGCCAATCGGAGGGCGATGCCTCCACCAATCAGGATGGAGCCTAGCAGGTAGAAGAGCAGATAGCTTTCCTGCCCGGTTTTTGGCAGCTTGGTTACGCCATCTGGCGAGCTGTCTATACCGCCCTCCGGAATGGGATCAACGTCGATTTCAAACCAGATTTCCTCTTCATTGCCATCTTTGTCTACTACAATGACAGAGAATTTGTCCTTGCCTGTAAAGCCCGGTTTAGGCGTATAGGTCCATTTGCCATCCGGCGTAATCGTAATGCCGCCGTTAGCAGGCGGAGTGCCGATCTCGGTCGTGCCCTCCGACGGTACCTTCACAGTGCCGCCTACCGGTTTTTCCTCATCCGTTTTTTCAGTTACCGGAGTTGGTGTCGGACCGGTTGTTGGCGTCGGCGCAGGCGTTGTGCCCGGAGCCGGTGTTGGTGTCGGCGTTTCTGTTTGTGTTGGTCCACCCGGCGTTGGCGTCGGCGTTGGACCTCCTGGTGTAGGCGTTGCTCCCGGCTCTTCCGTTCCAGGCGAAGGCGTCGGTGTCGGGAAGATCGGAGGATTAATAATAAAGTAATACCCCTGATCAATCGTCATGTCCCGCCATACGGCAGGTGCAGCGCCCCCGATAGAAATAACCTCTGTGTACCCGCCTAAAATCGGATTTGAATCTTCGTCAGCCGCAACGCCGGCAGCTCCGGCCTTGGTCGCGAAATAACCGGATGGCGTCGTGAACTGAACAAAATAGTCGCCGGCGAACAAATGGTCAAACAGGTAGTAGCCAGGTTTGCCGTTTTTGTCGGCCGTGACGGTTTGGGCAATCAGCTTTTTGTCGGTATCAAACAGCTTCACCGTAACGCCGTTCATTCCACGTGCGTCTTCTTCATCCTGTTTTCCGTTGTAGTTGACATCGATCCAGACGTAATCGCCGATTGCGCCTTTACGGACCAGACCGAAGTCAATCGTGAGATCCTCCCAACCCTTTGGAGCCGTCTCGCCGATTTTGATTACATCGGTAAAGCCGTTTGCATGTGTCGCATTAGAATCAAGCTCGTCAGCGCCTGCGCCGCTGCCTTGCTCCGCAAGCGTCACCTCATAGTTGTCGTCAAAAACGACTTGAACATAGTAGTTGCCGCTTGCCAGATTATCGAACAGATAATAGCCGGGTTTTCCGTCAGGGCCATTAGCAGTTACGGTTTCGGCATAAGCCGGGCCTGTAGTGCCATTTTTGAATAGCTTGACAGTAATGCCATTCAGGCCTTCTGAAGCGTCTTCGTCCTGAATGCCGTTGCGATTGCGATCCAGCCAAACGTAGTTGCCGATTACGCCTTTGGCCACAAGCCCCAAATCAATGCTTGGGTTGACCCAGCCGTAAGGCGTTTCGTTTTCCCCAATGACGATAGCTTTGGTGATATGGTTGCTATCGATCCAGTTGGAGCCGTCCGGCGCGTCGTTATCTGATTCTGTTACCGTTTTGTCATACTCCTCAGGGTATTCGAATTTCACGTAATACGTGCCCTGCGGAAGCTCCTTAAAGTTATAGTAACCAGGACGTCCGTTATCCGTTTTGGTTACTGTGGTTTTGTAAGGCGTGCCTGTTGGCGTATCGCGGTACAAAGAAACCTTGACGCCGTTGATGCCATGCTCAGGACCTTCATCCTGAATGCCGTTCCAGTTGCGGTCATGCCATACGTAGTTTCCGATTGCTCCTTTACCGGTAAAGCCAAGGTCGATAGTCATATCCTCCCATTTGCTTGGGCCGATTGGAATCGGATTTACGGTCAGGCCTTTGTCAGCTCCGCTTGTATGGATGCGGTTGGAATCATTATCGCTAGTGGAGCCGGAGGATTCCATTTTTGCCAGATCATAAATGGATGGCGTTTGGAACCATACATAATAATTACCTGCTTCCAGATGGTCGAACAGATATTTCCCATCCAGATCGGTTTGGACGGTATCCACAAGCTCGCGGGTTGCTCCGTTATCCTTGTACAGCTTGACCTCGATGCCCTGGATGCCGGGTTCTCCGGCTTCCTGAATGCCGTTGTCGTTGCTGTCGAACCAAACGTAGTCGCCGATTTTGCCCAAGGCAACAACGCCAAAATCGATGGTTGGATCTATCCATTTGGCAGGTCCGATATTGATTTCTCCAGTTCTGTACTTGGTGCGGTTATCGGCTGTTGTACCTTCATCCGTTGTTGGGTTGGAGTCCTGGTTATCCAGTCCAACGCCGGCTGTTGTCCGATTGTAGCTGACGGGAAGCAGGAATTCCACCCAATACTTGCCGCCTAGCAGCTGATCAAACCAGTAGTAGCCAGGCTCGCCCGCTTTGTCATGGCCAACAGGATGATTGCCGGTTGTTGTGCGTTCAACCTCAACGGCAGCTCCGCCAACCTCCTTATACAAAACAACCTCAATGCCGTTCAGGCCTTTTTCCTTGTCATGCGTATATTGACGGCCATTACGGTCCCAATCGAGCCATACATAATCGCCAATCGCGCCTCTTGGCACGAGGCCAAGGTCGATGGTCAGGTCTTCGAAGTTATTGCTGCGGTCAATTGTAATTTTGTCCGTTTTCCGGTTGCTGTCCAGCGGATTGGAATCCGTGCCGGGGCTTCCGGATACATTTTTGGTAAGCTCATAATCCTGAGGCCATTGGAACTGGACATAATAGTCGCCTGGCTCAAGATCATCAAACAAATATTTTCCGTCATTGTCGGTTGTAGTCGTAGCAATGGCGGTGTCAGGATCGCCGTCCTTGAAGAGCTTGACTGTAATGCCGGCAACTCCGTCCTCATCGGCATCCTGAAGGCCGTTGCGGTTTTTGTCCCACCAGACATAATCTCCGATACGTCCGGAGCCGATCACGTTTTCGGCGGTGACTTCAACATTTGTTTTTGAATTGATGACTACGTCGATTGGAGTGAGGTCCAGCTTGTAGCCTGCCGGAGCGGTTTTCTCAATCAGCTCGTATTGGCCAAACGGCACATTGGTAAATGTAATAGTGCCCGTGTTGTCAGTCGTCAAATCTACGGAGTAGCTGCCCTGTTTAGCCCTAAGCGTAAATTCAGCGCCGGAGAGCAGTTCGTCCTGCTTGTCTGCCGCTACCTTCTTGAGCGTGACGCTGCCCCTGTAGTTGGTGCTGCCAGGGAACGAAAATCCGTCTGCGCTGCTTTTGATGAAGGAATGGCGCTCCTGGGCTTGAGTGGATGTAACCGTCCGTTCTTTTGCGCTAAACTCATAACTATTGGTTGTGTTGCCTCCAACATTTTCGGCCAGAAGAGTCCGGTAAACCAGCTTATAGGCCTTTTCCGTTGTTTGCGGATTCAGCAGCTCCAGCGTAAACATCGACCGATTCGGGTCCGCCGGGTTTTGGTCGAATGTCAACCTGTAATCATCCGTGTCAACCGGCGTCAATGTAAAGTCGCCATTCTGAGGCGCGCCGGAAGCATTAGGATTTGCTTTGTTCGGCACCGCTTCATACAACATGAAGGACTCCGGTATCAGTGTTTGAAATTGATCCGGGCGGTCCACCAGCTTGATTTCGCTAAGCTGCGACAAGCTTGGGTTCATCCAGATAGTCCATTCCGCCAGTCTCCAGCCGCTCGAGCCTTCGGGCTGGCTTATCCGCTTGTCGACAAAGGTATCTCCGAACGAAGGGGATACGCTTGCGCTCAAGGTGGCTTTGTGCAGGCTGTTGCTGCTGCTAAAGGTAGCTGTATTATGGACGGTTTTTGGCACAAGCTTGCCTTTTAGCGTCGTCTTGAAGGTTACGAGATGCGGGCCGTTAATGGGAGCGGTAAAATCAATTTGCAATTGCCCGCTTGTGCTTCCGCTTCCCGGCACGTAGGCAGGGGTGTAGCCAGTCAGAACGGGTGCTCCCTCGCTCAGATTTCCATTTGCTGCCAGATTCATTTCTTTAATTACCAGCGAACCGTCCACATACTCCTGTCCGGACTGCAAGATATCAACCAGTCTGGCGGAATCCACTGTTTCATTATGGTAGTTAAAGAGCACATTCCATGTAATTTCTTTTGTTGTTGCGTCATAGCTGCCATTTTTGTAGCCATTATGCAGCGTATAGTCGTTAGGCTTAATTGTGTCGGAATCACTTTGGCTGCCCTTGCCCTGAAGCTCGGTTGTGCCAGTTGCCTTGTCTACGATTTGCTCCCAGAGGAATTGCCCTGTATTTTGGAAGGTATGATTGCTTGTCGGATTCCAGGGATTGCTGCTGCTATACAGCTCATAGTCGAAGGTTGTTGTGTATGTCACCGTGTGCTTTTGATTGAAGGAATAACTGTTGTCAAACGTAATGATGAATCCCGTTTCCCTGGACTCGGAGTCATGTGTGGGAGTGACGGTATATTGAGTTCCTTCCGTCAACTGGGTTCCGCTTCTGTCTGTGATGACCAGGGAGCCTGCATCAAGAGAAAGCCCAAGACGATTGAATGTATCCACAAGCTTCAACGGCTCTGAAGCAGAACCTTTGAACCAATAGTTATTGTTGTTCAGGTCAATTCTCCAGCTGATTTTTTTGCTTGCATAGTTGGTAAGCTGGCCCGACTTGTCTATAACTCTTTGTACATAGCTGTGGGATTCGCTGCTGCTTTTCGTGGGGTCAAAGCTGCTGCTGAACGTATTGGTTTTGTTATTGTTTTCCGTTACAGGAACCGAGTCCTTGGACCGGGTCTGGTATTGGATGACATAGGCGGAGGCAATTGTTCCGTTAAGCGTCAGCTCAAACTTATTTGCTTCAGTCCGGTCATTTCCGGCAGAGGCCGGAATTTCCTGCAAGGAAAACTGATCAGCACCCGCGCCTTGAACGATAGGCACCTTGGGATCAGCCGCAGTACCGTTATCGGCAACCTCTACCTTGGTCACCGTAAGACTTCCAGGCACAAGCTCGTGGCCTACAGGCAGAATATCCGTAATAACGGGATCGTCCATTTGGATTTGACCAAAATTGTATTCCAGCGTCCAGTTCACCGTATGGTTGTTTCCGGCTCCATTAGTATCGCTTGAATAGTTGCCTTTTGTTTTTTTGGTGAGCGGCCCGCGCTTCACGGTTACTTGCGCGCTGCTGGAGGCAATTTCAGCAGCGTCATCCAGTAAGGCGACTTTGTTTGTTAGCTGCTTGCCGTCTTGCGTAATGTCCGCCGTACCTTTTACGTCCGTTGCAACAAAGATGCGGTATGCCTTTGAAGTAGGCTGGTGACCAGGTCCTACCAGTTCAATTGTAATTGTGCCGGGAACGCCAGGCGCGGATGGCACATAATTAACGGTATAATCCGTTGCAGGATCCAGCGCAGCTGCTCCTTGAGTGATGTTGCCCTGAAGATTGACGGTCAACGGATAGATTTCCAGGCTGACAAACTCAAGCTCATCAGGCAGGGTGTCAACGATAACGGGTTTAGTAATGGTGCTTAGCTTGGTATTGACATCCATTGTCCAGAAAACCTTGGAGGTGTTTACCAAGCGGTCAAGTCCGCTATTTCCAACACCGTTGGTATTATCCAGATTCTTAGTAATGTTAGGACTGGAGCCAGTCCACTTAACCGGAAGGTTAATCGTTACGGTATTGCTGGCATTTACGGGGATTTCAATGATAAGCTCATTGTCCGTAATAACTGTCGTTTCCTCCAGCAGCGTTTCGATTTGCAAGCCGCCGCTAAGATAAAGCTCAGCGGGATCGGCAACATCCTGGGCTACGAAGTTAAGCGTAACCTGCTTGGCTGCTTGGTTGACAGTAAACGATCCGGCAGGACCCAGAGAGCCGTTCAAATCGCCCTCCAATTTCAAGCTTGCCGGCAGGTTAAAGGTATAGTCTCCGCCTTGTGTTGCGATGTTGGGATCAATTTCCCACTCGTATAGAAGCGTGAATGGGTATTGGGATTGCCCCAATTGAGTTTCAAATTCATTGGGATATCCTCCAATAGCGCCACTGGCATCAAAATACGCAAGCGTTTTTGGACCTGCTGCGGGAGAGGCGAAATAGGCCATCATTTCTTCTGCCGAGCCAAGCCTCGAGCCGTTCAGAAGCAAGGTTTGCTTCATGATGCTGTCCGGTACCGGAACGCCTGCAGCCGACGAATGCTGAATAACGCCAGCAAGCTGCACACTCTGCAATACCATCATTAGCGTTAGCGCCAGCGCGATACTTTTTCGCACCAAAGCATCCTTTGCGCCCAGAGGAGCCCCGCTGATGCCCAGCCAGTGCAGAATCCTCCTCTGCAGGGGGTTGCCTCCTCGTTTTAATCGTGAAGCTCTCATGTGTATCATTCCTTTCAAAATAGTAAATCCTGTTGTTTGACCGCCAACGCTGAACTGCTCAGAAAAATGTATGTAAATTTCTTAAGTACGCGGCAGAGCAGGCAATATGCGAACAAAAGAGATTATAACGGATGCATCTAGACAATTTCTGAACATTATTTTGTCAATAAATCGTATATAATGGTGACAGTATTTGTTCCATCAACACAACTTTTTGCTGATAGAAGCCGTACATATATAAGCCGCAGTCAACAGATTTGGAAATAGAGGTGCTCTCCATTGAAAATAATGCTTGTAGACGATGAAAGACTGGCTCTCGTCCAATTGGAAAAAGCGTTGCGCTCTATTGCCGAGCCGCTTCTGGAAGCTATTGAAATCGTTACTTTGCAAAATCCCGTCGAGGTGCTGGAGATGGCGGAGCGTTTTAAGCCGCAGGCGGCATTTCTGGATATTCACATGCCAGAGCTGTCCGGATTGCAGGTTGCGGAGCAGCTGCAGGAGCGGTTTCCCCATATCAGCATCGTGTTTCTGACGGCTTACGATCATTATGCGATCAAAGCCTTTGAGCTGAATGCCATCGACTATTTGCTAAAGCCGCTTGTTCAGCAGAGACTGGAGAAATCCTTTCAGCGGTTATTGCTGCGGGCAAGGCCGCTTCAGGAGATGGACAGGCCAGATACGGGGCGGCAGCCCAAGGTGCTGTTCAACTCACGCACCATACTCGTTGGAAAACCGGGCCAGTCGCCGGAGCTGCCGAAATGGCGTACAAACAAGGCACAGGAGCTTTTTGCCTATTTGCTGATGCGCAGAGGGGAAGCCGTTCATAAATCGACCATCCTTGAGCTCATGCTGCCGGAGCTGGACAAGAAAAAGGCCATGACCCAGCTCTATACCGTCATTTATCAGATCAGACAGTGTCTTCAGGCGCTGGATCTGGATATCACCATCAGCAATGTCAGCATACAGGAAAGCTATATTCTTCGGCTGGGAGAAAGTGTGACGGTCGAAACCGAGGAATGGGAGCGTCAAATAGAGCAAGCCCGCGAGAACCTCCCTGCAGGCTACGATACCATCGCGGAATTGCTGGCAGAGCATGACGGTGGATATTTGCGAGATCATGATTATTTGTGGGCGGAGCATGAACGGGAGAGAATCCGCCAGCTATGGCTTGGGCAAGCTCGCCTGCTGGCAAGCCATCTGAAGGAGCAGGGACGGCTTGAGGAACAGCTTCGTCTGCTGGAGAGGATTCAGGGGCTGGACCCGTTTCACGAGGCAGAGGGATTGGCCATCTTGACTTTGTATGACCGTTTGGGTCAATACGACAGAGTTCTTTTCTATTACAATTATTTGGAGACCGTTTTCAGAGAAGAATTGGACCTTCCGATTCCGGCGAGCGTTGCTGCCTGGATGGAGCAATGGAGAACACGGCAATAGCTTCCATTCCATTAAACCGCCATTGCAATCAATGGCGGTTTGGCGTTATAATGACAAGAACACACATTCCCATTTTGGGGTTGGACTGCATGACATAAAAGTCGACTATACTGTAGCTATATAAGTTAAACAATAGAAACATGCGGTAGGCCAGAGTGTGAATGGTTCTGGAGAAGCGAAGCGGTCGTTTGTGTTCCTGGATTTCACCATTTAACCCTTTTATTCAGGGAAATCTGGGAACAACTGCGATCGGAAGAACTTTTCACACGGCGGCCCTTTTCACAGTTGTTCAACTTGTATAGACCTTATTAAAGATATTAATGGGCTGGAGGGAAAAGAATTGGCTAAACCCGTGCAAGGAGAAAGCATCTTCCAACTGAGGAGCGAGTTTATGCCTCAAGGGGATCAGCCGCGGGCGATCAAGGACTTGGTGGAAGGCGTCAAAGCCGGCAAGCGCCATCAGACGCTGCTGGGGGCAACCGGCACGGGCAAAACCTATACCATTGCCAACGCCATAGCGGAATTGAACCGGCCAACGCTTGTCATCGCTCACAACAAGACGCTGGCAGCGCAGCTGTGCAGCGAGTTCAAGACCTTTTTCCCCGACAACGCCGTAGAATATTTTGTGAGCTATTATGATTACTATCAGCCCGAGGCTTACATTCCTTCAACGGATACCTTCATCGAAAAGGATTCCAGCATTAATGACGAAATCGACAAGCTCAGACACTCCGCGACCAGCGCTTTGTTTGATCGCCGGGACGTCATTATAGTGGCCAGCGTTTCCTGCATTTACGGCTTGGGTTCGCCTAAGGAATATGCCAGTCTGGTGCTGTCGCTCAGAGTCGGCATGGAAAAGTCCAGGGATAACATTCTTCACAAGCTTGTGGATATTCAATATACGAGAAATGATATCAGCTTTACGCGAGGCACGTTCCGGGTTCGGGGAGACGTTATTGAAATATTCCCTGTTGCCAATAATGAACGCGCCATACGGGTAGAGCTGTTCGGTGATGAAATCGAACGAATCTCGGAGATTGATGTATTAACAGGCGAAATTGTTGGCGAGCGCGAGCATATAGCTATCTTCCCTGCCTCCCACTTCGTTACTCAGGAAGAGACGATGAAGCTAGCGCTGGTTAATATCGAGCGCGAGCTGGAGGAGAGACTGGCGGAGCTGCGCGAAGCGGGCAAGCTGCTGGAGGCGCAGCGGCTGGAGCAGCGCACCCGCTATGATCTGGAGATGATGGCGGAGATGGGCTTTTGCTCCGGCATCGAGAACTACTCCGGCCCGCTGACGTTCCGGGAACGCGGGGCTACGCCCTATACGCTTCTGGATTATTTTCCGGAGGATATGCTGGTTGTCATTGACGAGTCCCATGTTTCACTGCCGCAGCTTCGAGCCATGTTCAACGGAGACCGCGCCCGTAAGGAAATGCTCGTTAATCACGGCTTCCGCTTGCCGTCGGCGATGGATAACCGTCCGCTGCGCTTTGAGGAATTTGAAGCAAAAACAAAGCAGCTGATTTACGTGTCGGCAACTCCCGGCCCTTACGAGCTGGAGCATTGCCCTTATATGACGGAGCAGATTATACGTCCAACGGGACTTGTGGACCCTATCATTGAAGTACGTCCAACCAAGGGGCAAATTGATGATTTGCTGAATGAAATCAGAGACCGGATGGCGAAGGACGAAAGAGTGCTCGTCACTACCCTTACGAAAAAAATGGCGGAGGATTTGACGGACTATTTGAAAGAGGTCGGGATTAAAGTCCGCTATCTCCACTCCGATATTAAAACCCTGGAACGGCTTGCCATCCTGCGTGATTTGAGACTTGGCGTTTTCCACGTGCTGGTCGGCATTAACCTGCTGAGAGAAGGCCTTGATTTGCCGGAGGTATCCCTGGTTACTATTTTGGATGCGGATAAGGAAGGCTTCCTGCGTTCCGACCGTTCTCTGATTCAAACAATCGGACGGGCAGCACGCAACAGCGAAGGCCGGGTGATTATGTACGGCGACAAAATCACCGATTCCATGGATCGTGCCATCAAGGAAACGGAAAGACGTCGCGCTATTCAAATGGCTTATAACAGCGAACACGGCATTGAGCCTCAGACGATTCGCAAGCGGGTCCATGATGTCATCGAAGCAACCAAGGTTGCGGAGAGCAAGGCGGACTACCTCACGGGTGCGGATGGCAGCAAGATGTCCAAAAAGGAACGTCAGTCGCTCATTCAGCGACTGGAGGCAGAAATGAAGGAAGCGGCAAAAAGCCTGCAGTTTGAGCGGGCGGCCGAGCTTCGGGACGCGCTGCTGGAGCTGCGCGCAGAAACGGGATCGTAGGAGGAGTAACCGGTGGCAAGTGACAAAATTGTAGTCAAAGGCGCCCGCGCCCATAATTTAAAAAATATTGATGTAACGATTCCCCGCGATAAGTTTGTTGTATTGACCGGACTTAGCGGCTCCGGTAAATCGTCGCTGGCATTTGATACGATTTATGCCGAAGGTCAACGCAGATACGTAGAATCGCTGAGCGCGTATGCCAGGCAGTTTCTAGGCCAGATGGAGAAGCCGGATGTCGACTCCATCGACGGCTTGTCTCCCGCGATTTCTATCGACCAAAAAACAACAAGCCGTAATCCGCGGTCTACGGTTGGCACAGTCACCGAAATTTACGATTATTTGCGTCTGTTGTTTGCACGTATCGGCAGACCTCATTGCCCGGATCACGGTATTGAAATAACGTCGCAAACCGTCCAGCAGATGGTCGACCGGATTATGGAATATCCGGAGCGCACTCGCCTGCAAATAATGGCGCCGCTTGTTTCAGGGCGCAAAGGCGAGCATACCAAGCTGTTTACGGATATTCAAAAGCAAGGTTTTGTTCGCGTCAGGGTTAACGGAGAGCTGCGCGACCTAAGCGAAAAGATTGAACTGGAAAAGAACAAAAAACATAATATTGAAGTTGTTGTTGACCGGATCGTCATCAAGCCGGATATTCATGCCCGCCTTGCGGACTCGCTGGAAACAGCGCTTAAGCTTGCGGAGGGCCGCGTTATTGTAGATGTTATGGACCAGGAAGAGCTGTTGTTCAGCTCCAACTTGGCTTGCCCGGAATGCGGCTTCAGCATACCGGAGCTGGCGCCGCGTATGTTTTCGTTCAACAGCCCGTTTGGAGCTTGTCCGGAGTGCGACGGGCTTGGCGCCAAAATGATCGTTGACCCTGAGCTGCTGGTTCCCGATTCCGGCAAGAGCATTAAGGAAGGCGCATTTTTGGCCTGGGCGGGAAGCACCTCCAATTATTATCCGCAATTTTTAAGCGCGGTTTGCGGACACTACGGCATTCCGGAGGATGTTCCGGTTTCGGAGCTGGACCCGGAGCATATGAAAAAGCTGATGTACGGAACAGGCGGGGAACGCGTCCGTTTCATTTACGAAAATGATTTTGGCCACCGGAAGGAAGCCCATGTGCCTTTTGAAGGGATCGTTAACAATCTGGAGCGCCGTTATCGGGATACGCCTTCGGAATCCATGCGGGAGCATATCGAGGGTTATATGAGCGCCAAGCCTTGCGGCAGCTGCAAAGGTCAACGTCTGCGCAAGGAAACGCTGGCCGTTACAGTTGCCTCCGAAAATATCGCTTATGTCACGTCATTGTCCATTGGCGACGCACAGCGGTATTTCGATGGCCTTTCGCTAACGGAAAAGGAAAAAACCATCGCTAATCTCATCCTGAAGGAAATCAACAGCAGGCTGGGCTTCCTGGTTAATGTCGGCCTGGAATATTTGACGCTCAGCAGAGCGGCGGGTACGCTGTCCGGCGGCGAAGCGCAGCGGATTCGCCTGGCTACGCAAATCGGCTCCAGTTTAATGGGCGTTTTGTATATTCTGGACGAACCAAGCATCGGTCTGCATCAACGCGACAATGATCGGCTTATTGGAACACTGGAGCATATGCGCAATCTTGGCAATACGCTCATTGTGGTCGAGCATGACGAGGATACCATGATGGCTGCGGATTATATTATCGATATCGGGCCTGGAGCCGGCATTCATGGCGGACAAGTTATCGCTCAAGGAACGCCGGAAGAATTGATGCAGCATAAGGAATCCTTGACGGGACAATATTTGTCCGGACGCAAATTTATTGAGGTTCCGCTCCAGCGCCGTGACACTGGCGACAAATGGCTGGAGGTTCGCGGAGCTAAAGAAAACAATCTGCGGAATATTAATGTCAAAATTCCATTAGGTGTATTTACTGCAGTAACCGGTGTGTCTGGTTCGGGCAAATCAACCTTTGTTAATGAAATTTTGTACAAAACATTAGCACGCGACTTGAACAGGGCCAAGACTCGTCCAGGACAATACAAAGAGCTTCGCGGTCTGGAGCATTTGGAGAAGGTTGTTGATATTGACCAGTCGCCAATCGGCCGTACGCCGCGTTCCAACCCGGCTACGTATACCGGTGTTTTTGATGATATTCGCGATTTGTACGCCAATACGAACGAATCCAAGGTGCGCGGCTACAAAAAGGGGCGGTTTAGCTTTAACGTCAAAGGCGGGCGCTGCGAAGCCTGCCGTGGCGACGGCATTATCAAAATCGAAATGCATTTCCTTCCTGACGTATATGTGCCGTGCGAAATTTGCAAAGGCCAGCGCTATAACCGGGAAACGCTTGAAGTCCGCTACAAAGGGAAAAACATCGCGGATGTGTTGGATATGACGATTGAGGACGGTTGTTCTTTCTTTGAAAACATTCCGCGCATTCACCGCAAAATCAAAACGTTGATGGATGTTGGTCTGGGTTACATGAAGCTGGGACAGTCGGGAACAACCTTGTCAGGCGGCGAAGCGCAGCGCGTGAAGCTGGCGGCGGAGCTGTACCGCCGCAGCACAGGCAAAACCTTATATATTCTTGATGAGCCGACAACAGGTTTGCATGTTCATGATATTGACCGGCTGCTTGACGTTTTGCACCGTTTGGTGGAGTCGGGAGAGTCTGTTTTGGTCATTGAGCATAATCTGGATGTTATCAAAACCGCGGATTATATCATTGATTTAGGTCCCGAAGGGGGCAGCGGCGGCGGCACGATCGTAGCCGTCGGCACACCGGAAAAGGTTGTTGAGGTGGATGGCTCTTACACTGGCCGTTATCTCAAGCCGGTTCTAATACGTGACCGTGAAAGAACAGAAAACCGGTATAAAAGCAAAGAAGAGGTCGGCACCAAGCTATAAGCGTGGTACACCTCGAAAAGTGTGACAAAATTGTTACGAAAATGTTTCAGACTTGCATCGGAAGCGGGGAAAGGATAACATATACTCAGACTAGACTACGCTAAGATTAGGCTGCGTGTCATTAAGAGGGGGTCCCTTATGTTTCTCGCTGAGGAAGCAGTAAAATCGGCTGGTTTGAATATTGATCCGTTTGACTGGTTTATGCTGGCCTTTACGGTTATTATTGCAATCGGCTTTGTCCGTCTTGTGACGGCGCGGCCAAGGAAAAATGTATTTGCAATCGGCTTTACGACGGTGGCGCTAGGTTTGTTCCTGTTTATCGACTACGTCATGATCTTTAAGGTTTGGCCGGCAGGTTAAACCGCTCCAAGCAAGGCTGGGGCCATGGCTGAGAGGCCAATGCCTGAATGTCATTGCCAGTGTGCATGACGCACACACAAAAAAGTTCCGCTAAGTTAGCGGAACTTTTTTGTGTATATATTTATACCCACCACATCTCGCCAAGCGGCTCCGTGATCAGAACTTGTTTAAGGTTTTGGACCGCTTTGGTGAAGCCTTCGTCAACGGACATCAAGCCGTCCTCGTGCTCAATGCTGACCACGTAATCGTAGCCAACCAGACGCAGAGCGCTAATGATATCAGCCCATACCTTAAGATCATGTCCATAACCAACCGTGCGGAACTGCCAAGCCCGATCCAGCATGAGCGCATAGGATTGCATATCCGTTACGCCGTGTTTGTTGACATTGACAGGATCGATAGTTGTATCCTTGGCATGGAAGTGATGAATCGCGCCTTCGCGGCCCAAAATATGGATAGCCTGAACAGGATCAATACCTTGCCACCACAGATGGCTTGGATCAAGGTTGGCGCCGATTGCTTTGCCTGCCGCTTCGCGAAGACGAAGCAGAGTGCCAGGGCTATGAACGGAGAAGCCGCCATGCAGCTCAAGCCCGATTTTTACGCCAGCGCTTTCAGAGAGGGCGCCAATTTCGGACCAATATGGAATGACCTTTTGCTCCCATTGCCATTTCAGAATGTCCTGGAAGTCATTAGGCCAAGGAGCTACTGGCCAGTTTGGATATTTGGCATCCTCATGGTCGCCAGGGCAGCCCGAGAATGTATTTACGATGCCAACCTCCAGACGGTTTGCCAGCTCGATTGTTTTGCGTATAACGCTGTCATGCTCGCTGGAAATAGCTTTTTGCGGATGCAGCGGGTTGGCATGGCAGCTAAGCGCGCTAATGATCAGGCCGCGGGATTCTACGGCTTGCTTAAACGCTTTCAGTTTGCCAGCGTCAGCCAGAAGCGTGTCAGGATCGCAATGCGCGTTGCCGGGATATCCGCCAGTTCCGATTTCGACAGCGTTAAGTCCCTTGGAAGCAATGTAATCGAGTACATCTTCCAATGATTTTTGTGCAAATAAGACCGTAAAAACGCCTAATTTCATTTTGAAGCTACCTCCCTAATCCTCATATTTCAAATTCACTACCAGTATATCATTTTTGCAGAGTACGTACATGGCATGACCCTCATTTGAGCAAAATCGCATAACAAGTGGACAAAAGAAGGAACATGCTGAATCTGCCAGCAAGCAATGGTGGATTAGGAGCGATAGCTTTGCTAAACTAGAACAAGAATAGAGCGTTTGAGAGGATACTGATCTAATGACATCTACCGCATTAACAAGAATGGATATAGAGCTGCTGGCCCCCGCCGGAGATTGGGAATGTATGCGGGCGGCCGTGGCCAACGGCGCGGATGCCGTATTTTTTGGCGTAGAAAAATTTAATGCGCGCGCCCGCGCCAATAACTTCCGCAGCGAGGAATTGCCGGAGATTATGGCTTTTTTGCATAGCTATGGCGTAAAAGGATTTTTGACCTTTAATATCCTTGTATTTGAGGACGAGCTCAGAGATGCGCAACAGCTGATCGACATGTGTATAGACGCTGGCGTGGATGCAGTTATTGTACAGGATCTTGGGCTGGTCAAGCTGATTCGGGAAATGTCTCCCGACTTCCCCATTCATGGCTCGACCCAGATGACGATTACGTCGCCCGAGGCGGTGGAGTTCACGAAGCCGTTTAATATGGAGCGAGTTGTATTGGGGCGGGAAAACAACCTGAAGCAAATTCGCACAATCGGGGAGCAAGCCAAGCTGCCTATGGAGGTTTTTGTTCATGGCGCTTTATGCGTCTCCTATTCCGGTCAATGCCTGACCTCGGAAATGTGGGGCGGACGCTCTGCGAATCGGGGAGAATGCGCGCAGGCATGCCGGCTTCCTTATGATTTGATGGTGGACGGCGTTCATCAGCCGATGGGGGATATTGCTTACTTGCTGTCTCCCAAGGATTTGGCGGCTATTGATCTTGTGCCTGAGCTAATTGAAGCAGGAGTGACCTCCTTTAAAATTGAAGGCCGCCTCAAAAGCCCGGAATATGTAGCTAACGTCGTCAGCAAATACCGCAAGGCGATTGACCTTTATTTTGACGGGGACAAGTCCAGACCATCCAAGGAAGAAATTCGCGAGCTTCAGCAAAGCTTTTCGCGCGGCTTTACGCACGGGTTTCTGGATGGAACCAATAACAAGCAGCTTGTAGAGGGGACCTTCCCGAAAAGCCGAGGCGTTTATCTCGGCAAAGTGGAGCGCATTATGCGCGATGCCGTCAGCGTCCGCCTGGAGGCACCGCTGAAGCGTGGAGACGGGATTGTATTTGATGCCGGCGATCCCACCAAAAAAGAAGAGGGCGGGCGCGTATACGACGTTCGCCGTCAGGGAGTTAAGCTGGAGGGCGAAGCGCAGGAAGGCGCTTTGATCGAGCTGGTTCCGGGACGCAACGATGTTGATCTTCGCAAGGTGCATGTCGGAGACCGTATCTGGAAAACAAACGACCCTGCGCTGGACAAGCGCTTGCGGGCCAGCTTCGAAACGGATAAGCCTTATCGCGTATTTCCGCTCTCCGTCCGCGTTTCCGGTTCGGCAGGCGAGCCGATGACCACCTGGTGGAGCGACGTCCAGAAGGGTACAACCGTTGAATTGAAATCCGAGCTGCTGCTGGAGCAGGCGCAGAAACGTCCCATGGATGCCGCATTGCTGGAAGAGCAGCTTGGCCGGCTGGGCGGAACCGTCTATCAGCTTGAGGAGCTGCAGGTTGATTTGACAGGCGATGTCATTTTGCCGATTCGAGAACTAAACCGCTTGCGGCGCGAAGCTGTGGAGCAGCTGGCGGGACAACGGCCGCTGCCGCCTGTCTATATCAAGCATGAGGTGGACGCCTTTGCCGATTCGGCGCAACACAATAAAGCGGGCAGAGATTTGCTGGAGCCCGTTAGCGGAAAAAGCGCAAAGCTTGCGGCATTGTGCCGGAATGTCGAGCAGGTGGAGGCGGCGTTGGAAAGCGATGCTGCATATATTTACGCCGACTTCGAATTCATTAAGCAATTCCCTGCTGCGGTCCAGGCAGCGAGAAAAGTTGGCAAGCCTATTGCTCTGGCAACGCCGCGCATCCATATGCCTGGCGAAAACGGCTACCATGCCAACATTTTGAAGCTGCAGCCGGATGCCGTTTTGGTGCGGAATACAGGCGCTTTGTATTATTATTTGAAGGCCCGGGCTTCGCAGCCGGATGCTCCGTTCCCGAAACTGATCGGTGATTTTTCGCTGAACGCGGCTAATCATAAAGCGATCAAGCTGTTTACAGAAGCAGGACTGGATTTGGTTACTCCATCCTACGACTTGAACATTCAGCAAATGGTCGATTTGCTGGAGCACGCCGATACGTCAGCCGTTGAAGTGGTCATTCATCAGCATCTGCCGATGTTCCATACGGAGCATTGCGTATATTGCACCTTTATGAGCGAAGGCACCAACTACACCAACTGCGGACGGCCATGCGAAGAGAAACGCGCTTCCTTGCAGGACCGGATCGGCATGTCGCATCCCGTTCGCGTAGACGAGGGCTGCCGCAACACCGTTTATAACGCCATCGAGCAATCCGGCGCGGAATACATCTCCAATTTTGTGTCCCTTGGCGTCTCCCACTACCGTGTGGAGTTTCTGGAGGAAAGCGGAGATAAAGTGAAGGAAGTCATAAAGCTGTACCGCGATGCATTGGATGGCAAAATCACCGGCACCAGCGTATGGCGCAGTCTTAAAGCGACCAATCAGCTGGGCGTTACGCGCGGGCAGCTTGTTAAATAAGAAAGAGTGCGCGGGCCCGGTTAGCGGGCCTGGGGAAGTGGGCAATAATCGTATGGGTGAACAATCATTGTTAGCCGGGACAAAAGGGGCATGGTTCGGCCACTGGCGCCATGTGTTCAAGCTTGATCCCGACAAGGATATTTCCGATCATGAACTTGAGGCATTGTGCCTGTCGGGCACGGACGCTATTTTGCTCGGGGGATCAAGCGGAGTGACGTTTGGGAATACCATTGAGCTTATGTCTCGCGTCAGACGCTACGAGGTGGATTGCGCGCTGGAGGTATCGACGCTGGACGGGGCGGTTCCGGGGTTTGACGGTTATTTTATCCCCGTTGTGCTGAACACGGATAAACCGGAATGGATTATCGGCAACCAGCTGCGTGGGCTTCAGGAATATGGAGCGTTTATTCCTTGGGAAACGACGGCCGGACAAGGTTATATTATCCTGAATGAAGCTTCGACGGCCGCGCGCTTGACCTCCGCTAATGCAAATATGGACGAAGCCCAGGTCATTGCCCATGTCGCCATGGCGGATAAGCTGCTGCGGCTGCCGGTCATTTATATGGAGTATAGCGGGCGTTTCGGAGATATGGATTTGCTGAAAAGAGTGCGCCCATTAGTTAGCCAGGCGAGGCTTTTCTATGGCGGAGGCATCGACAATGCCGAAAAAGCGGCGCTTGCCGCAAGGTATGCCCACACTGTGGTGGTGGGCAACGTCGTCTATAGCGATCTGGAGGCTGCGTTATCGACCGTTCCGGCGGTTAAGCAAGGCTGATATAGTAATTGCTCGGCAAGAAGCCTTTCATCTCATTCATACGAGTGGGAAGGAAGGCTATTTTATGCTGCTTGAGTTTGGCTTGCTTCCACCGTCCAAGCCGGACAAACGGCATGCTGCCTTAGCCTTTCAGGGACTGCCGACTTATTTTGAGAGAGGAAATTGACACGCAGAGCGGTGTTGTCTAAACTGTGGATAGGCGAACAAAATGGCGAACAAAGGAGTTCTATCATGTTTAATTCTATCGGGATCGAGCAGGCTGTCCAAAGCCTGAATCCTCCTCAGCGGGAAGCGGTTCAAGCCACGGATGGCCCGTTGCTTATTATGGCCGGAGCGGGAAGCGGCAAGACGCGAGTATTAACGCATCGTATCGCATACCTTATCGAAAAAAAACGGGTAGCGCCATGGAGCATTCTCGCCATCACGTTTACGAATAAGGCTGCCAGAGAAATGTCGGACAGAGTAGGCTCTCTCGTCGGACCATCCGGCAGAGATATATGGGTTTCCACCTTTCACTCCATGTGCGTCCGCATCCTGCGCAAGGATATCGAGCGGATCGGTTACTCCTCCAACTTCACGATACTGGATTCCTCCGATCAACTTTCGGTTATACGCAATTGCATGAAGGATTTGAAAATCGACACCAAAAAGGTGGAGCCTAAGGCTGTTCAGGCAACGATTAGTTCTGCCAAAAACGAACTGATTTCCGTCAAGCGCTACGGTGAAAAGGCCGGGGATTATTACGAAGAAATCGTCGAAAAGGTATACAGCATGTACCAGAAACGCCTGAAGGGCAACAACTCTCTGGACTTTGACGATCTGATCATGAAAACGATCGAGCTGTTCAAGGAAATGCCGGAAGTGCTGGAATTTTATCAAAATAAATTTCGTTACATTCACGTGGACGAATATCAGGATACCAACCGCGCCCAATACATGCTTTGCCGCATGCTGGCGGACAAACATCATAATATATGCGTAGTCGGCGACAGCGACCAGTCCATCTATCGCTGGCGCGGCGCCGATATTACCAACATCCTCAACTTTGAAGGCGATTATCCCGAAGCCAGAACCATTATGCTGGAGCAAAACTATCGCTCCACCTCCAATATTCTGGATGCGGCCAACGCGGTTATCGCCCTGAATAGCGGCCGCAAGCCCAAAAATCTGTGGACCAGCCAAGGACCTGGCGATCCCATCCGGCTGTATCAAGCGGATTCGGAGCATGATGAGGGTTATTTTGTGACGGGGGAAATTATAAGAAATAAAAGCAGGGGCCGCAAATTTGGCGATCATGCCATCCTGTACCGGACAAATGCGCAATCCCGGGTAATTGAGGAAACTCTTATTAAATCGGACATTCCTTATCAAATTGTCGGGGGAATCAAGTTCTACGATCGCAAAGAGATTAAGGATCTTTTGGCTTATTTGCGCCTGATTTCTAATCCTGACGACGATATCAGCCTCACCCGGATCATTAATGTGCCGAAGCGGGGTATCGGAGATACAACAGTGGGCAAGCTGGAGGAAGAGGCAGCTCGCAGAGGTGTTTCCATCTATCGCGTATTGTCCGATCTTGGCGATCTGGACATTAATAGCCGCACTCGCTCCCTGCTGGCAGACTTTTTTGAGCTTGTTTACAACCTGACGGCCATGGTTGATTATTTGACCGTGACGGAGCTGACGGAAAAAGTGCTGGAGCTTTCGCAATACAAGCTGGAGCTGCAGCGCGAAAATACGCTGGAATCCAAGGCAAGAATCGAAAATATCGACGAGTTTCTGTCCGTAACCCAAGACTTTGAGGAGCGGAATGAGGACAAGTCACTGGTGTCCTTTCTGACCGATTTGGCCCTGATCGCGGATATTGACTCCATGGGCAAGGACGAGGAAGAGAAGGGCCAGCCCGAGGATGCTGTCGTGCTGATGACGATGCATAGCGCCAAAGGCTTGGAGTTTCCAATTGTTTTTATCATTGGCATGGAAGAAACCGTATTTCCGCACAGCCGCGCCTTGACTGACAATGAAGAGCTGGAGGAGGAGCGGCGCCTCGCATACGTGGGCATTACGCGTGCAGAGGAAAAGCTGTATTTGACCTGCGCCCGAATGAGGACGCTGTTTGGGCGGACAAATATGAATATGCCCTCCAGATTCCTGCAGGAAATTCCCGAAAAAGTGAGGGAAGGCGGCTCGTCGCAGGGCGGAGGTTATTCCGGACAATCGGGGCCAACCATCGGCGGCAGCGGCAGATCGGGCGGGGCATATGGGGCTTCGCCGAGAAGCGGGGGCCAAGGCTCAGCCTATGGCGGAGGCGGTTCATGGTCCGGCAAAGGCGGTTCCGCTTCATCGTCTAGCCGGGACGGCAGAACGGCGGCCTCCGGCTTTGGCGCATCAAAACCTGCTGGATCGGCAGGAACAGGAAGTTCCGGCAGAGGCAAAGTGACCGTTACGACGCCCCTTGACGCGGCGGCAAAAAAAGCGCCGGGCCATCCGGCGGCAGGCGGAAGCGGAGGAGGCAATGTCTCCTATGGCGCAGGCGACCGCGTGTCTCATGGCAAGTGGGGCGAAGGGACTGTCGTATCCGTCAAAGGCACGGGTCAGGATATGGAATTGCAAATTGCATTCCCGGCCCCGGTAGGCATCAAACGTCTTCTTGCCAGCTTTGCCCCGATTACCAAGCTATAACAAGCTTATAATGAATAAAATTGCTCGAAGCTTCTCAATTCCAAACTTCTATTTATGAGGGGAGACATGGCGTTATGGAACCTTTAGCTCGAATGAAGGAGCTTGTGGAGCAAATTACGGAGCATAATTATTATTACTATACATTGGACCAGCCCCGGATCAACGATGCCGATTATGACAAGCTGTACGACGAGCTTGTATCGCTGGAGAAGGAAACGGGGCAGGTGCTGCCTGATTCTCCCACGCTGAGGGTTGGCGGCGAGTTATTGAAGGGTTTTCTGCCGTACCGCCATCGGGCCAGGCTATGGAGCCTGGACAAAGCGCAGAATCAGGAAGACTTGCTGGCATGGCATAACCGTGTAGTAAAATTCGTCACGGATTACAATGCCAAAAATCCCGATGCCGAGCCGCTGCCCCATCCCGCTTATGTCATTGAGCTGAAATTTGACGGGTTAACGCTGAACCTGACCTATGAAAACGGCGAATTGACCCAAGCTTCGACGCGCGGCAACGGCACGGTAGGAGAAGGTATATTGCAGCAGGTTCGCACAATTCGCTCCGTGCCCCTCTCTATTCCGTTTACGGATGGAATTATTGAAGTGCAGGGCGAAGGCATTATGGGCTTGTCCGTATTGGCCAAATATAATGAAACGGCAGCAGAGCCGCTCAAAAATGCCCGTAATGCGGCAGCTGGCGCTCTGCGCAATTTGAATCCTGCTGTTACCGCGCAACGTAAGCTTGATGCCTTTTTTTATAACGTTGGTTTTGCGGAGGGCGTCTCCTTTCAGGATCATGCCGAAATGCAGCAATTTTTGCGGGATAATCGATTCCGTGTCAATCCCTATGTCAAATATGCGACGACGATAGAAGAGGTTCAGGCCGAGCTAACCGATATTGAGGCCAAAAGGCATACCTTCGATTTCCTGATCGACGGCGCGGTCGTGAAGGTAACGGATATGCGCACTCGCGAGGCTTTAGGATATACCGACAAATTCCCGCGATGGGCGGTTGCATTTAAATTTGAGGCGGAGGAAGCGGCAACGGTGCTGCAGTCCGTCTCATGGGAAGTAGGCCGTACCGGAAAAATAACGCCGGTTGCGCGCGTTGAGGCTGTTGAGCTGGCAGGCGTTACCGTGCAAAACTGTACGCTGAACAATATCGGCGATATTGAGCGAAAAGGCTTGAAGCATGCGCTTGGCACCTTGGTAGCTATTCGCCGCTCCAACGATGTTATACCCGAAATATTGGGCAAAGCCGATGAGGAGCAAGGAGAAGAAATTTTATTTCCAACAGTGTGCCCATCCTGCGGCATGGAGCTGGAGCAGCGCGGAGCCCATCTGTTCTGCAACAACAAGCTGGGCTGCCGACCGCAAATTATCGGCCGAATCACCCATTTTGCTTCGCGCGACGCCATGGATATTGAATCCTTTAGCATCATGACGGCGGAGCAGCTGTATGACGATTGCGAGGTCCGGGACCCGGCAGATTTGTATGGCCTTGTGTTTGATGACTTGATCAAGCTGGAGCGGTTTGGCGAAAGAAAAGCTCAAAAGCTGCTGGAGGCTCTAGAAAAATCAAAAAGCCGGGAGCTGGCCGCCTTCCTGTTTGCGCTGGGCATTCCCAACACAGGCAAAGCAACGACCAAAATGCTGGCCGATCATTATCGCAGCCTGGATGCGGTCATGGCCGCTACGGCAGAGGAGCTTGTTGGCCTTCCCGATGTTGGGGCGATCGTTGCGGAAAGCATCGTTGGTTTTTTCCAGGACCCTGTTATGGCGGACAGCATTGCAAGAATGCGCGGCTACGGGGTAAAAGCGGAGGCGGAGGAAGCTCCTGTCGTTCGCGGCGACAGCGTGTTCAGCGGCAAAACGGTGGTGCTTACCGGTACGCTTCCTACCTTGTCGCGCGATGAGGCGGCCAAGCTATTGGAGGCTAACGGAGCCAAAATCTCAGGCAGCGTCTCCAAAAAAACAGACTACGTGCTTGCTGGCGAAAATGCCGGAAGCAAGCTGACCAAAGCGGAGTCGCTGGGCGTTGCGGTTATTTCCGAGGAGGAAATGCTGGAAATGCTGAAGTAGAGTCAACTTAAAAAAGCAAACTCCAAGAATGCTGATAATGATTCATTCTCGGAGTTTGCTTTTATTTGTAAGTACCTCATAAAGAACGTTTAAAGGAAAGCGCGATTACCACTTCTTATTTTTTATCATTGCTCCCTATAGCTCTCTTCTTCATAGTCGTTTTTTTATTCTCCATCCGTAACGTGAGACTGGATGAGATTTAGCGTCGAATCAAAAAGGGCGGCAGCTTGCCCGATTTTGTGTTCGTTGCCGATGACGCAGCGATGTCCCTGCTCCAGCAGCTTTTCGGTTAACGCTGCAAAACCGGAGATATCCTCGGCCGTTGCCGCCAATACCTCATCGCGTTCCTGCTGCAAATCGGCCTCCGTTACGCCGGATAAGTAGCAGGCAAGCGCAAACTCTCCTTCGCTGCGCGGCGTTTTGGGCATATCCAGCTTTTGAATAGCCCCGATAATGTAACGCGTCATCTCTTGCTCGTCAGCTTTGAATTTCCGCAAGTAGGAAGGGACTTCTTCGTATACCTTATAGCTCTGCTCCAAATTAGGGTCGCGATAGGAGGCGAAATAGCTATCCCCGTTGCGCTGGAAGCCGGCCATGCATCCATATGCGCCGCCTTTGGCGCGGATTTGGTTCCAGAGATAATCCAGCGACAGAATGCCCTCCAGGACGCGAAGCGCCCCTGTGTAGCTGTATCCATTTTCACGGAAGTTCCCGGTTTGGACAACATATTGCACCTCTGAGGAGGTTTTGATGCCCTCGCGTTTTTGAATAGGAATGAAGGCAGGCACTTTTTGCTCAATTTTCTGCGAGTTTAACGAACGGGCAAATGAGGTGATTAGTCCCTCTATCCCCTCATAGCTGTTCTCGTCTGATGTATAGCTGACCAGCAGGTTCTCCGGCTGGAAAACAAAGGCCATCAGCTCCTTCAGGCCGGCAGACAGTTCCTCTTTCCTTGAGGCAAAGTTGGCGTGAAGCGCCTCCAGCCAGTGATAAAAGGCAATGCCGCCCGTTTCTTCGCGGAAAGCAGCCGACGGGGAATGGCCCGCGGAGGATCTGCGAACACCCGCCACATGTCCGCCGCTAATGAGGCTGCTCTGAAGCTGTCCTTTTAGCTGCGATACTAATTCAAGAAGTCTTTTGCTATCGTCCAGATTAGAGGTTTGAATAATCTCCTCTATAATGGAAAATGCAAATCCCAGCTTGTCGTACATCACCTTGATATCAAACTCCAATACGGCACTATAGACGCTAGGGTCATTGGCGTGATTAAACGCTTTTAGCCTGACCGCCATTCCGCCGGAGTTCAAATTGATTTCATTCGCCAATTCGCTGAATGCATAGTTTTTAGTATCTACAAAGCTAAGCACATGCTGCAACAGGCCAAGGTACGGCAGCAAATGCCGAGGCGTTTCCTTAACGTCAAAAAGCAGCTTGAGATAGCCGATGCCATTACTGTACAAGGAATGATGAAGAAGGGGTATTCCGTCCGCTTCTTTTACCTTCATATGTAAGGCAGGCGCCTGCGGCTTGATGTCCGATTTGGACAAAAGAGGTATGCAATCCTGCTGCTCGCGAGTCGAAGGTTCATTTTGATAAGCCTTGAGCTGTATTGTTTTTTGCACCATTTCGGCAAGCTGCTCCTGGTTCAGGCTTTCCTTCAATGCCTTCAAGCGGTCTTGAAGCTCTTTTTCCTTGCGCTCGCCCAATCCGTGATCCGGTATGCCGGCGACAAAGGAAACGTGATTATTATTGAGCAAATACCGCTCCACCAATTGCTCGAAATAGCCTTCGTCCACTTTTTGCCGCAGCCGGTTGTACACTTCATTGGCTTGCAGATAGGTGAACGGGGCGTTTTCATCGTAAAGCCAGCTTTTTAGCGCGTTAAAATTGTAGATCAGCCCTTTTGGCATGTTCCCGTAATCGGCTTCTCTATGTCTGAATTCCTGAGAGTTGAGTCCGGCCAGCAAAGCTTTTTTATCAAAACCGTTTTTAACAATCTCTTTCAGCACATCGTTCATCGTTGTCAGGAAGGTTTCCTTGCTCGATAAATTGCTTTGCTTCAGCGTTACCGTAAATACGGGCTGATACATGCTGTCGTTGAAGCTGCCGTAAACATCTCCGGCAATGCCCTTGTCCAGCAGCGCTTGCGTCAACACCGCTCCTGGTGCGTCCAGCAATGCATATTGCAAGATTTTGAAGGCAATGGACAGTTCCTGCTCAAGGCTGGTGCCGATAACGGCGCTATAGGTCAAAAAGCTGTTGTCAACCTCCGGCTCCGAGCTTCCGGCAGAGTAGGGAACAACGATATCGGCATGCTCGGGAGGCGGTGGTTGCAGGGCGATTGAAGAGTCTACAGAAATCCCCCTATCAAAATCGCTCAAATAAGCTTCGTCCAGCCACAGCAGCTTTTGCTCCACATCCATATCTCCATATAAATAAATATAGCTGTTGGAGGGATGGTAATAACGGGTATGGAAGTCCAGCAGCTCCTGATAGGTCAAGTCTGTAATATGCTCGGGAAGGCCGCCGGACACATTGCCGTATGTTGTATCCGGAAAAAGCGAGTTTAATGTTTTTTTGTATACAACATCCTCGGCGGAAGAAAAGACGCCTTTCATTTCATTGTAAACGACGCCATTATAAGTGATTTCTCCTTCCTCCGATTGCAGCTCGTAATGCCAGCCCTCCTGAAGAAAGGTTTCCTCCCGGTCATAAATAGCAGGATGCAGCACTGCGTCCAGATAAACGTCCATCAAATTTTGAAAATCCTTGTCGTTTCGGCTTGCGATGGGATAAACGGTTTTATCGGAAAACGTCAACGCATTCAAAAATGTGTTCAATGAACCCTTTAGCAGCTCAACAAAAGAGTCCTTGGCCGGAAATTTGCGCGAGCCGCACAAGACGGAATGCTCCAGAATATGCGCTACGCCGGTATGATCGCTTGGAGGCGTGCGAAAGCTTATGCTGAACACCTTGTTGTCGTCCTTATTGGACAATACGACAATTTTGGCGCCGGATTTTTTGTGCTCAAGCAAATAGCCGCTGGACTGCAATTCCTTGATATCCTCTTCCTGTAAAAGCCGGTAAGGCTGCAACTGATCGATCATGGCTTTATTCCTCCCTCAAAATGGTTTGGGCGCGATAAAAGCAAAAGAAGTTTAATGCGTTCATTGTTTAGAAGAAGCATGCGATGCGAGCAGCTTCCAAGAAAAGTATACGCCTTTGTGGGCTAGCGTTACAATATATGCAAATGGTGATTAAAATACGGTAGTTTAAATAGGCAAGCAGGTAATTTGTGATTTGTGACAGCTGTATGTTCAAGCACAGCCTCCCTACTATAAAATAGCCTCTCGGCATTCGCCAAGGCAGATGGGACAAGGGATTCCTTGAACCATCATTATTAGCATCCTCCTACTTATGTAGGGGGATTTTTACATTCATTGTTATTTTCATTATGGAAAATAGTTTAGATTTTTTTGGTTATTTGCCCAAAAAAAGCTTGACTTTTTCTAGGTGCCGCCAAAATCGCGAGAAGGGTATGACCCTTACTACTCACGATTGGAGCGTGTTTCTTTTGAAGCCTTCGTTCATTCCCCATTCCGATTACCAAGCTTTTATCCTCCACCATCTGCGAACCTCTTACGGTCCCGGCGTTATCCTCATTAACAAGGATTGGCCGCTTGCTGTAAAACTCTGGATGGCGGATTTATCTGCCATCACGACCTTGCTTAGGGATGAATACTCGGATCAAGGGCCGGAGCCTCGTGATCCCGCATCGCTATTCCGGTCTTACCTGATTCTTCTCATGTCGAATCCGACGATGGGCGTCACTGAATGGGTCAATGAGTTAAAACGCACACCTATTTACGCCATTCTGAGCGGCTTCTCTCCAGATGATCTTCCCGGAGTGGGTACATTCTACGATTTCTTCGGTCGCCTTTGGCCAGCCGTCGATAAAAACTTGAGGCCTATCCTGCAGCGCAAACGCAAAGGCAGGAAGAAAGGCAAGAAGGGCGAGAAAGCACCTACGACTACACCAGGAAGAGTGGAACGTCTGGTCAAATGGATGATGCGTCATGCCGACAACCAAACGGCTTTACCTGCTGATCGCTTGTTTCATTTCTTTCAATCGCAGATTGTTGCTGTATCTGCACAGTTCGGGTTGCTCGGGGATCTGTCGGCGATTAGCGCTGCCGGCGACGGTACGCCTGTCGTCACATCCGCCTATCCCCGAAGCAAGCCCACTTGCGATTGTCGCGCCCGCGGTATAGCTGATTGCAACCATCATCGTCTTTACTCCCAGCCCGATTGCAGCTCGGGCTGGGATAGCGCCAGAGAGCGATACTTTAACGGCTACCACCTGTACATGATCTCAGCGGCGGACAGCAAACACGATTTACCCTTGTACCCTAGACTGCATCCTGCTTCCCGGCACGATGCGGTCAGTTTGGTCATGAGCACAGTCGAATTCAAGCAACGTTTCACCTTGGGCGCGGTCGATAAAATGCTTCTCGACGCCGCGCATGATGCGGAATCCATCTATCTTCTTCTTGAACATCAAGGCATGGAGCCCTTCATTGATTTGAATGTTCGCTCCAAAAAGAATATAACCAGCACAACCGCAAGCGATATTCAGATCTCACCCACTGGGATTCCGATTTGTCCAAACGGAAATCCCATGAAGCCTAATGGAACGGATTACAAGCTCCATCGTCGCAAGTGGAGATGTACACCGGCTTGTGGCTGCTCTACAGCTAAATATGGTCGCACGTTCTACACGAAGACCAAGGACGATCCTAGACTGTTTACGAAAACGCCTCGCGATTCGGAGAAATGGAAGCTGACTTACAAACGACGCTCATCCATTGAACGCTCCAACAAGCGTGAGAAGATCGACTACAAGCTCGAATCCGGCAGGCATCGCTCCACGATGATGTGGTACATGCGCATGTACGGCATTATGATTGGCCAACACTTGGACGCCTGGTACGCCAGCCAGAAGGACGCGTGGGACATGCTGAAGTCGCATATCTGCCCTGCTATAGCCTAGTCTTTCAAAAAACGTAATTTCAAAATTTGGTGTAGTCTGCCCTTTTTTGAAACTGGTTTTCATATTCCAGAATTTCCAGTTCCAAAGGTTCGTTGCCCCCACTTCCACCCCTTTAGCCCGGATCTAATTCCGAGAGGCTATTAAAAGGAATCGGGCTTTAACGGCGATCGGATGACCCTTTGTCCCGCGCTATTTCATCCCGTTTGAAGGCAAGCATTGTTCTGGCAGAGTCCTGTTATTATGTAGAATAAAAAAGATTTTAAAATAATGCTTGCGTTCCTTTTGTGGATATGGTACATTATTTCTTGTCGCTTCTGAGACACTCGCAACACGGTGATAAGCGGAAATAAAAACGCTTGACACCAAATGAAGAAGCTGATAAAGTATACAGACGCCGCAAGAAATTGCGGAAGACAAGTTCTTTGAAAACTGAACAAATGGATCATGTCATAATCCAATGACAAAAGATAACGTAAGTTGGACAAGCCTGGCTTGTTCAATGAAACGTTAAGCTAGTTAAGTAATGAGCAAGTCAAACACTTTTATGGAGAGTTTGATCCTGGCTCAGGACGAACGCTGGCGGCGTGCCTA
>NZ_LYPA01000070.1 GCF_001675045.1 Paenibacillus oryzae | reverse complement strand
ACTCTACGCAAACAGGGACTTGGAATCCTTCAATCCCTTATTCAGGTAGGCAAAAATAGCTTTTCCTTTGCAGTGGTACCTAAGTAGTAACGAGGAATCGTACAAAAGCACTGCGGAACCACTCGGGCGGTGCTGTTTTGTACGAGAAATCGTACAAAGCGCTGCGCTCCCCCTCCGCTGGGCGCTATTCGGGCCGTCACTTACTTCCAATATTGATAAAGAGCGTGAGTGCCTTTGTCTCCCAGACCAGCCTCCGCGATTGTATCGTACAGCTTTCTGGCGAGTGCAAGACCTGGCAGATCAATGCCCATTTCCTCCGCCGCATCCAGGGCAATGCCCATATCCTTAATAAAATGCTTCACAAAAAAGCCAGGTTCAAAATTACCCGCTACGATGCGCGGAGCCAAATTGCTGAGCGACCAGCTGCCCGCCGCACCGGTTTCGATGCTGCGAAGCACATTTTCAAGATTCAATCCGGCGCTCCGCGCATATACCAATGCCTCGCACACGCCAACCATATTGGAGGCGATCGCAATTTGATTCACCATTTTGGTATGCTGGCCAGCGCCCGGACCGCCTTGCAGCAGTACGTTTTTGCCCATGAGATTCAGCAGCGGCTTGACCGCTTCAAAGACCTGCTCGTCGCCTCCCACCATAATGGATAATGCGGCGTTTCGCGCTCCAATATCGCCGCCCGATACAGGAGCGTCAAGCGCAAACAGCCCTTTGTCCGCTGCCGCTTCATAAATTTGAATGGCGAGTGAAGGTGATGAGGTGGTCATATCAATCAGATATGTCCCCTGCCTGGCCGATGCCACCAGTCCCTCGCTCCCCAAGTAAATATTCTCCACGTCGCTTGGGTAGCCTACAATTGTAAAAACCGCATCACAAACGGCGGCCAGCTCACCCGGCGTGTCGTGCCAGATCATGCCCAAGTCCAGAAGCGGCTGCGCCTTTTCTTTGGTGCGCGTGTATAAGTGAAGCTCGTGTCCTCCCGCCTGCAAATGCTTAGCCATGCTGCTCCCCATCACGCCTGTTCCGATAAACCCAACCTTTTTGATTGTTGACTCCATCTTGCTTTCACTCTCCTTAGATGATTTTGACCGCTTCCCTTGCATTCGTTTTGGATATCGCAAATCTGAGCCCCTTATAAAAACCACGAAACCGCAATTCCTTTGAAGCTCTACAAAAAACACTCCAAAAATCTCTACGATCCTCTCTTTGTGAAAATCGCCTTTTTGATGCACCAATCCAACCATTTCTTGATTACTTCTTAAAATAATAAGGACTTCGGCTTATACCAGCATAATTCCCTCGTACAATAAAAACAACCTTGCTTATTTTAAGTGGAACGCCGCATATGAACCCAGACCTGATACAACAAGCACCGCCATCCCGTCCCGTATTCTCCACACGGCCCTGGCTTCTGCCCCCATGCTTGTATGCACCGAAGTAGTGCTTCGGCCTGGGATGACAAGAGCTATTGGCGCAGGCAGCTCTGCCCTTTGGTTGCTTTGCTTGTTTTGGTTGTTTTGCTTGCTTTGGTTGCTTTGGTTGCTTTGGTTGTTTTGGTTGTATTGGTTGTTACTATCGTCAGTATTAATAGGCCTTCCCTGAAGCGATATTTCGATTTCGCCAATAGGAATCGGGTCCTCATAGGTCATGCCGTTAAAGCCGGACAAATTAAGCAGTTGCAGCAATCGCGAACCGTCCGGCAAACGATGCAGTGTAATCTCGACGCTAGGGTGGGCATTAGTTGACAACATCCTTTGTTCCTCGGGAACAAGCGCATGCAAGGCGCCGAGCAAAATCCACCGGTAATCGGCAAAGCCATGCCGGAAATACAGCTCCCCTATATTCCAGCACACATATGCGCTGCCTCCGACTAACCTGTCAACTTGGCCTACTGGACCACTCTCGCCTATTCTACTCCCTTCACCTTCTGCACCACGTCCGACTAACCTGCCAACTTGGCCTACTGGACCACCCTCGCCTATTCTACTCCCTTCACCTTCTGCACCGCGTCCGACTAACCTGCCACCTTCGCCTACTGAACCGACTCCGACTATTCTACTCCCTTCGCCTTCTGCACCGCTTTCGACTATACTATCATCGCCTGCTATGCTTTCACCGTCTGTGCTGACTATGTCCACGACTGCGCTGCTTCCGCATCCTTCTACGTTGCTATTGCCTCCACATTTGCTGCTGCGCCCTTCGACGCTGACTCCAGCCATTCTGCCTCCAACCGCGCTGCCGCTATCCGGTCTGGCAAGTACTCCCGGCGGCATGATGCCCAAGGCATACAGCTCCGGCGACTCGGCATGTCCATACGCGCGCTCCGGGGGCCCAAAGCTTGCAGATGCGATATAAGGCAGCCTTTTCGTCGCTCCCTCGCCAAACGAAACGGTGGCAAACGCGCCGTCCACAACGACCCAATCCCTCAAAGCCATTTGCGGGAACATCGTTTTGTCGTCAACACGCACATAGGAGGCTGTCGTATCTTCAATAATCCGGCCAGGAGCGGCATGAAACAACAGGCGCAGCGCCTCCGGCTGCCCGGCAAGCGCCCCGCCCGTCGCTACGATATGCAATCCGCGCTTGCGCCATTCCGCAAGCTGCTCCAGCTCGCTTGTCTCCAGCTTCTCCACGCCTGGCAAAATAACTATTTTGGCCGGGTTAGCCGCAAGCCGTTCCAGCCTGTCCTGCTTGATGACATCGAATTGAATGTGGCTTTCCTTGAGCATTTTGAACACGCCAAAGTACTCCTTGGATGAATCCCGCACCGATGAAGGAGAAGGCTTGACCAGGACAACATCCGCAACGCTTTGAAGCTGTCCAAACAGCGCCTCGTGCTGCTTATGATATCTGAAGATGGACGAAACCGTCTCCAGATTTTCACGGTCAGGATAACCCTCAAACGCGCCTATGATGCAAAAGTCGAGGCCCGACCCGCTGAGCAGGCTTTCGTATAGCCGAATTTCCGTTTCCTGCCGGGAAACGCCCGTAAAACGATAAGTCAAATCAATCGCGTTGATGGAACAGTTGCTGACCAGCTTTCCAGCATAGCTGCCCATAATAGGCATAATGTTTTCCGCAGCGGAATAAAGCCATTTGGGAAGCGGCCGGTTTAGCGCCGTGTTGGATTCATGGCGGACAATGTCTACTTTGTGAGGATGATAGGTGCTGATCGCGATGTCGGGACGCAGCTTTTTGAGATGGGAAGCTATTTTTTCCAAAATGGCCATAGAGGTTTTTTCCTGAAATTCGCGGTATTTGCGGAAGGTTTCGTTGCCACGGTCCTCTTCCGGCGGAAGCTCAAGGCCGTACATTTTTTTAAAAAGGACGCGGCAGTTATCGCAATGGCAGATTCCATAATAGTTGCCGCTATAGTCCCAGTTCTGATAACCGAACATATTGAAAAATACGCCGTCCACATCATAGGCGGTCAACGCCTCTTCCAGAATGACCAAACTGTTCTGCTGCTGATAGCCGCCATTCAGACAGGTATGGACGATACCGGAATAATTGACCTCCTTGCCGTCCCTTGTGCGGTAAAACCATTCAGGACGCTTCTCAAAAATGGATTCATGCGCCTTGCTGAAATCAAAACGGGCAATGAAGCGGATGCCGTTTTTATGCGCCTTATGAATCGTTTCGCCAAGCAGGTCCCCTTTGAGATACGGCGTGACATATTGATAGGGCAGCCTGGAGGGATAAAAAGCAAACATGCCGCCCGCGTTCATCATCAATACATTGGCATCCATCGCTTTTAACTGGCTGATCAGCTTATCCACATCCAGATCCGCGTCCACCTCCCTCAAATTATTTTGCACCAGTCTTAACGTATTGCCGGTCCACCAGCTCATGATCCAGTCCCCTTTCAATTTAGGACGTGCATACAAACCTGCAGTTTTTGTCCGCATTGACGTTTAACACAGCTGCTCCCGTCAAAAATGGTGTATACTTTATTGTTGAACATTGCGGGAAGCCAAATAAACGCCCCCGATATGCAAGCGGTTGCAAAACAAAACGGATAAAGGAGCAGAATTCATGATAAATGATACCTCTATGATTATCGATAATCTTGAAAGTGTCAAGTTCCGGGCGGCTCAACGGGCTGATTTGAACTTTATCGCCGAATTGGAGAGTGCGCCAGAAAATGCCGTCTTCATTCAGCCTTGGAGTATCCAAAAGCATGAGCTTTCCCTGAGCAACCCCGACATTCGTTATTTTATTATCGAGGCAGTTCCTGACGACAGCCCTGTGGGCTATATCATTTTGGCGGGATTGTGCAGCCCGCACGACAGCCTGGAATTAACGCGCATTGTCATTTCACGCAAAGGCGGAGGTTATGGTACGGCAGCGTTTCGCCTTTTGAAGAAATGGGCGTTTGAGAATGTCAGCGCCAACCGCCTGTGGCTGGACGTCAAAACGCACAACGAACGGGCTATCTATTTGTATAAAAAGATGGGGTTTACGCTGGAAGGAACGTTGAGGGATTGCATCAAATCGGGGGATACCTATGAATCGCTTCATATCATGTCTCTGTTGCGAAGCGAATATGATTGACCTCCCGCCAGATATTAAAAATAGCCGTCAAGCGGCTAGGGCGTGCCTGAACACTCGCTAAAGGGCATTTATCACCGCCTTTTCACCCTCTGCGGAGTTATCAGACGCACCCTTAGCAACTGCCAGCAAAGGCCATACAACAAGTCAAGGGACTGCCGGCAACTGGCAGTCCCTCTTCTGTCACATCTTACAGGGCCAGGCTTAACCTAGTCCAGCATATACGGCTGCATGCCAAGCGGGAACGGGGCGGGGCGTGCACAGGTGCTTCGCATCTGATAGTGCGCCCCTTGCTCCGATGCGTCGTGAAAGCCATGCATGGCCTCCAGCACATGGTAAGCCAGCTCTCCGCTTGCGCGGTGCGGCCTGCCGCTTACGATTGCTTTCGCCATATCGGCGGCTCCTACGCCGCGCGCGTTTTCACTATAGCCGAATGCAAGCGGAATGGATGCCCATTCCTTCGACCCGGCGCGCCAAATTTTGATTTCGCCGCCAAAATTGTTGGGGTCCGGCACCAGCATAGTGCCGCCGCTTCCGTAAACCTCGATACGCGGAAGCGTGGATGCTCCTTTGGCATCAAAGCTTGTCAGAATCGTTCCAATCGGGCCGGATGCAAAATCCATAATGCCAGCAATATGCGTCGGCACCTCCACCTGAACCTTTTGCCCGAATTTAGGCTGGCTTGTAATGGTGCGCTCGGGATAAGAGATGCGCGCTGAGCCCGTTACTCTTGTAATTGGCCCCAGCATGGCTACCAGCGCCGTTAAATAATAAGGGCCCATGTCGAACATCGGGCCGCCGCCCGTCTGGTAATAAAACTCGGGTGACGGATGCCAGGTTTCATGGCCGCCTCCCACCATAAAGGCCGTTGCGCCGATTGGCGTGCCAATCCAGCCGTCCTCCAGCAGCTTGATGCAGGTTTGGATGCCGCCCCCAAGGAACGTATCCGGCGCGCTTCCTACCGAAAGCCCTTTGGCCTCCGCCAGCCTGAGCACCTCGCCCGCTTCCTCTCTCGTCACTGCAAAAGGCTTCTCCACGTAAACATGCTTCCCTGCCTCCAAAGCCCGCAAATTAATGGATGCATGGGCCTTCGGAATAGTCAGGTTAATAATCAATTCGATTTCGGGATCGGCCAGCACATCCTCGACGGAACCGCCCCGTATGCCGTGTTGCTCGCCCTTCGCTTTTGCCAGCTCGACGTTTAGGTCGCCGCAGGCGACAACCTCCAGGCTGTCAAAGCGATTGCCGTTTTCCAAATAAATGCCGCTAATATTTCCCGTGCCGATAATTCCCGTTTTCAGCTTTCTCATGATTCCGCATCCCTCGTTCGCCCATAATCTGATTTCTAAAGCTGGTTGTCCGCCATGCCGCTATATGCGCCTTGACCTTTGGCTGCGCCGGATTGCTCCGCCAGATATTTGCCCTCCGCGCACCATAAGAATCCGCGGCGCATCATTTCTTTCACAAAGGGAATTTCCATAATGTTGGCCTGATGGCCAAGCGAATTGTAGTATACGCGCCCCAGTCCCCAGCGCTTGGTCCATGCCACAGGCATATCTACCGCTTTGTTATATTTGTGCGGCCCATCCACAAGAGGAAACCGCGTGGTCGCCAATACTTCAACCGCTGGATCAACATGCAAATAATATTGCTCGGAGCTGACCTCGAAATCTTCAATACCAGCCGTGAGCGGGCTGGATGAATTGCTTATGTTTACCGTATAGGCAACCCCGTCGTTACCAGGATGCGCCACCCATTGGCCGCCCGTCATAAACTGCCAATCCACATTTTCGCGGAAGGCGTCGCACATGCCGCCATGGCAGCCGGCAAGCCCTACGCCGCTCTGTACCGCAGCCGAAACGTTATTCACCAGACCTTGCTCGATTCTTCCCATCGTCCACAGGGGAACGATCAAATCAAGCCCCTTCAGCTTTTCTCCGTCTGCAAAAGCCTCAAGCGTGTCGCTTACCTCTACCTCGAAACCTTCCGCCTCCAGCTGGGCGCGAAAAATTTCAGAAACCTCCTTGGGCTGATGGCCGTCCCATCCGCCCCACACAAGCAATGCTTTTTTCATCGGTTTTCTCCTCCGCCATTCCGCATTTTTGCTTTCTTTTTGGCTTACCTTACATTTCGTTCAGCTTGACCCATCTCCGCTCGGCAATAGACAGATCCACCGCCTCCAGAACCTCCTGGCACTTCACGCCGTCCACAAAGTTCGGCACCGGCTGGCGTCCCTCGCTCAGCGCGTTCATCAGCTCCAGCACCTCATGCGTAAACGTATGCTCGTATCCGATGGTATGCCCCGCCGGCCACCAGGCATCCATATAGGCATGCGCCGGATCGGTCGCAAGCACCCGTCTGAAGCCCTGTACATCCTCGGCATCTTCGGTAAAATAAACCTGAAGCTCGTTCACGCGCTCAAAATCAAACTTGATGCTGCCTTTGCTGCCGTTGATTTCAAAGGCGTTGGTGCAGCGATGCCCCGCTGCAAAGCGGGTTGCTTCGATGCTGCCCATCGCTCCGCCCTCGAAACGCGCCATAAACACAGTGGCGTCATCCACAGATACGTCGCCGAGCTCGCCGCCCGCTTCGCCCTTGGCGCTCAGCCCCGTCATCGCGGAAGCGATCGGCCGCTGCTTGACGAATGTTTCGCTCATGCCGATAACCTCATCAAATTCGCCAACGAGATACCGCGCCATATCAATGACATGCGCGCCCAAATCGCCATGCGAGCCTGAGCCTGCGATTTCTTTTTGCAGTCTCCAGACGAGAGGGAAATTGGGATCAATAATCCAGTCCTGAAGAAACACGCCGCGAAAATGATAAATTTTGCCGATCCGTCCTTCGCTAATCAGCTTTTTGGCCAATTGAACAGCAGGAGCGAAGCGATAGTTGAAGCCTACCATATGCGTAACTCCGGCATTCTCCGCTGCCTCTAGCATCTCGCGCGAATCCTTCAGTGACAGCGCTAGCGGCTTTTCACAAAAAATATGCTTGCCGTTAGCTGCGGCGGCCAATGCAATTTCCTTATGCGCGTCGCTGGGCGCGTTGATGTCGATCAAATCCACGTCGTCCCGCGTCACAAGCTCGCGCCAATCCGTCACGGACTGCTCCCAGCCGAATTGCGTCCGCGCCTGCTCCAGCTGAACGGGATCGCGTCCGCAAATAACCTTCATGACCGGCTTTGAAGCCGCATCCGGGAAAAACATCGGCAGCGCACGATATGCGTTGCTATGCGCTTTACCCATAAACTTATAACCAACCATGCCTACTCTAACATTTGCCATCCTGATCGACCGCCTCTCCAGAATTTGATTTATTTTTAGAGATTGCTGCTATAGCCGGGCCTTTTGAAAAAGCGCTTACAGCACCAAGTCTTTTGAAGCTGCCTGTTTCGCAAGTGAGCCGTTTTGTTTTAGTTTTAGTTTTAGTTTTAGTTTTTGTTTTCAAGAGGATTCCCGGGCTTCAAACGCAACAGGGAGACGGATTAAACCGTTGCCCTCGGCCCTATTCCCGATTTCCTCCTTCTTCTCAGGTGACAGCAGCCTTTCCGCCGCCAGCTTCCCCATTTCGTAAAAGGGAACGCTTATTGTAGAAAGTGTCGGGCTAATTAATCTGGAGCCGTCCGAATCGTCGCAGCCCACCAAGGCGTAATGCTCACGCGCCTTCAAGCCGCGCTCCGCCAAGCCTTGCATCAATCCGATTGCCATACGGTCGTTGGCCGCAAATACGGCGTCGATTCTGCCTTCGGCTATCCCTTCGCCAATAGGGCCAGCCAGCTCATAGCCGCTGGTCCGGCTGTAGTTGCCTACAAACATCAGCTCCTGCCTGACCGAATAGCCAGCCTCGCGCATCTCCTCCCGATAAGCCCTTAGCCGGTCTCCGCTGTTGGAGTATTGCGGCGGGCCATTCAGAAATGCGATCCTTTGTCTGCCGCCCTCCAGCAGATGGCGTATAGCCAGCCTGCTTCCGCTCACATGATCCGCATCCACTGCCGGAAAATCCTCGCCGCCAAAATGCTGGTTCACCAGACAAAACGGGTGCCCCTCCATTTGCAGCTCCTTAAGCGCTCTGCGCTCCTCCGGCACATCGCTTGAGCCAAGCATAATGCAAGCATCGACCTTTTGAGCCCGAAACAGCTTGGCATAATCATGACGTTGATCAGGGCTGTTAAAGATCAGCAGCAAATCATAGCCGCAGCGCTGCGCCGCTTCACCAATTCCGCTTAAGATTTCCGAAAAATAATAAGTGGAAAACAACTTGACCTTAGGCATAAAAGGCAGCACAACCCCAACGTTGCCGCTTCTCCTCCTGGCAAATTGCTGCGCCAAAGCGCTGGGCACATACCCGATCTGACTGGCAGCCTCCAGCACGCGGCGGCGCGTTTCTTCCTTGATCGGGCCTACATTGTTCAACACCCGCGACACCGTCGCCTCCGATACGCCCGCCAGCCGGGCTACTTCCTTCCTGCTGATGATGCTTCCTCCTTAATGACAAACTCAAACGAATTTTACAAATGAGAAGACCTTATCCATCCATATGCGTTCAAGCTCAAAAACCATAATGTACACGCGTACATTATGTCATGAAACCGCTTTTAAGTCAACGCAAAAAATAAGTACGCCGATGCTTGAACAATGGTAGAAAAATAGAGGTGTTGAGCGTTGGGTGTTCGGTCTGTACTTTGCCGGTCATTCATGACCGGCAAAGTCGAATAGGGCTAGTGTTTACCAGAGCAATGGTCATTCATGTCCACAAGAGTTAGAAAAATCCTTCTGTCCTGCAGAGCTGCAAGTCCGACATGTCAAGGGTTCCTCACCGCAAGGCGATGTGTCAAGTGTTCCTCACCGATTTGCGGTTTAAGTCTTAATTTCTGGCTTAAGCCTTATTTTAGGGATCGCTTTTTGATCTCCAGCAGCCATTTGTACAGCTCCGTCAAGCTGTCGCTCCCGGCATGCCGTTCCATATTAGCCTTGTAGCTGTCGCGTTTGCTGTAAAGCTCTGAAACGCGCTTAACCAGCTCGCCCGCGCCGAGTTCTTCCTCCTGAAGAACCTCGCAATACCCCGCCTTGCGGAAGGATTCGGCGTTAAGCAGCTGATCCCCCCTGCTTTGACCCTTCGGAAGAGGGATGAGCAGCATTGGTACACGGACCGCATGAAATTCAAAAATGGAGTTGGAGCCTGCCCGCGAAACGGCCACATCCGTCATTGCCAGCAAATCCGGCAGCTCCTCCCCGACAAAGGGAAATTGCTTGTAGCCGGGCAGCGAAATGCTTTCGTCCAAGCCGTTTTTGCCGCACAGATGCACAATTTGGAACTGCTGAAGCAGCTCTGGAAGCGCCTCGCGTACAGCCTCGTTAATCCGCCTTGCGCCAAGGCTGCCCCCCATGACCATAAGCACGGGCTTGCCGCTGCGGAAGCCGCATAAATCGCGGCCGCGCTTGGGATTACCCGCAAACAGCTCCTTGCGGACAATAGCCCCTATATGTCTGCTTTTGCCGGAAGGAAGGGTTTCGCCAGTTTCGGGAAAGGTCGTGCATACCCCCGTAGCAAAAGGGATAGCAATTTTGTTCGCCAGTCCCGGCGTCAGATCGGATTCATGAATAAGTACGGGCACCCGGTTCATCCAGGCGGCCAGCACGACGGGCACCGACACAAAGCCGCCTTTGGAAAATACGACGTTTGGCTTTTGCTTGCTGATGATGCGGCAGGCTTGCCAAAGCCCTTTGATCACCTTGAAGGGGTCCTTGACGTTTTGCCAATCCAGATAACGCCGCAGCTTGCCGGTTGCAATCGGCCAATAGGTGACGTCATTAACCTCGCTCACCAGCTCCCGTTCGATTCCGTTTTCCGAGCCTATGTAATCCACGCTCCAGCCTTCTCCCTGAAGGAGCGGTATTAATGCCAGATTGACAGTAACATGGCCTGCCGAACCGCCTCCGGTCAATACAATCTTGTTCAATGCCATCCATCCTTTTTCTGTTCGGTATTACCATTATACGTTTCCCGCCGCAATTTAACATTCCCTCTCTTCAATTTCTCATCAATTGCCCGGGCGCAGCGCAAAAAGCCCCGGGGGCGGAATGCCCTCGAGACTTTTTGATGATAGCGTAGCTGCTGCATTTCCGGCTGTGACGGCCTCCTTGCCCCCGATTAGGCTGAGGTGGGCCTGATGTACTCGTTGCATCTTCTACAGACCTCGTCGACTACGTTGCAGCTTCCCCCATGCAGCCAGTTGGCTGTATTAATTAAAATCTGCCGTAGAAGGCGTTTCTGTACACTTCCGCAAGCTCCGTAACAAGCGGCAGCTTTGGATTCGCAGTCGTACATTGATCCTCGAAGGCGCGGTCTGCCAAATAATCGACGCGTTGCTCAAAATCCTTAGGATCAATTTTTAGATCCTCGAATTTTTCCTGGATATCCAGCTCTTTGTTCAGCTTGCGAATCGCTTCGATCAAGCTGTTTACGCCTTCCTCCGTCGTGCGTGCCGGCAAGCCCAGTATGCGGGCGATTTTGGCATAGCGCTGATCGGCTACAAAGTGCGTATATTTCGGGAACGATACAAACTTCGAGGGCTTCGACGCATTGTATTTAATAACATGCGGCAGCAGGATCGCATTGGTGCGGCCGTGAGCAGTATGGTATTGACCGCCCCATTTATGCGCCAAGCTGTGGTTGATGCCAAGGAATGCGTTGGCAAACGCCATGCCCGCAATTGCCGATGCATTGTGCATTTTTTCGCGCGAGTATGGATCGGCATTTCTGTACGAGCTGATCAGATTTTCGAATACCAGCTGAATCGCGTGAAGCGCCAGGCCGTCCGTATAATCATTAGCCATATTGGATACATAGGCCTCGATTGCATGCGTCAACACGTCCATGCCGGTGTCGGCTACCGCGCTTTTCGGCAGGCTGAGCACGTAGTCGGGATCAATGATCGCCACGTCCGGCGTCAGCTCGTAATCGGCCAGCGGATATTTGGTGTTGCCGTTTTCCTTGTCGGTAATAACCGCAAACGAAGTAACCTCTGCGCCTGTACCCGATGTTGTCGGAATAGCCACGAACTTGGCTTTGTCGCCCAGATGCGGGTATTTGTAAACACGTTTGCGGATGTCCAGGAACTTCTGTTTGACCGATTGGAAATCCGTTTCGGGATGCTCGTAGAACAACCACATGCCTTTGGCTGCGTCCATTGGCGAACCGCCGCCCAGCGCGATAATGCAATCCGGCTTGAAGGCATCCATCATGGCTACGCCGCGTCTGACCGTTTCAATCGAAGGATCAGGCTCAACTTCCGAAAAAACTTCAATTAAAACAGGTGTCTGACGCTTCCGTAAATAATATTCAACCCGCTCTACATATCCAAGCTTCACCATGACAGGGTCGGTTACGATCATGACGCGGCTGATATTCTCCATTTTGGCCAGATATTGAGTTGCGCCTCTTTCAAAATAAATTTTTGGCGGAATTTTAAACCATTGCATATTCACGGCTCTTAGTGCCACCCGCTTCACGTTTATTAGATTATCGACCGTCACGTTCGATGTTGTCGAGTTTTTGCCATACGATCCGCAGCCCAGCGTAAGCGAAGGCGTATTGGAGTTGTAAATGTCGCCGATGCCGCCATGCGTCGAAGGCGAGTTGACCAAAACACGGCCTGTTTGCAGACGATCCCCAAAGGCCCGGATAACTGCGTCGTCGTTGGTGTGAACCGCCGACGAATGGCCCATGCCGCCAAACTCAACAACCTTCATGGCTGTTTCGATGCCTTGCTCCACATTTTTAACTCTGAGACATGCCAGCACGGGGCTAAGCTTTTCAGCCGACAGCGGGTAATCGGGACCTACGCCGCCGATTTCAGCCACCAGCATTTTTGTGCCTGCAGGCACTTTTACGCCAGCAACCTCGGCGATGTACGTTGCAGGTTTGCCTACAATTGCGCCGTTGACTGCGCATTTATCCTTGACGATAACCAAATCGGACACCTTCGCTGTTTCCTCCTTGCTCAGGAAGTAGCAGCCTTGATCCGCCATCAGCTTTTTCACTTTTTCATAAACCGGCTCTTCGATAATGACCGCTTGCTCGGATGCGCAAATCATACCGTTGTCAAACGTTTTCGAAAGGATGATATCGTTGACCGCTTGCTCCAGGTTTGCTGTTTTTTCAATAAAAGCAGGCACGTTGCCCGAGCCAACGCCAAGCGCCGGTTTGCCGGTGCTGTAAGCCGATTTGACCATGCCGGGACCGCCTGTTGCCAGCACGAGCGCAACGTCGGGATGGTTCATCAGCGTTTGCGTCGCTTCAACGGAAGGCAATTCGATCCATTGGATCATATGCTCGGGAGCGCCATTTTTCACGGCTGCATCCAGCAGCGTTTTGGCAGCTGCTGCGCTGCACTTTTGAGCAGATGGATGGAAGCCAAACACAATCGGGTTTCTCGTTTTTGCAGCAATCAGCGCTTTGAACATCGTTGTCGATGTCGGGTTTGTTACCGGAGTAACCCCGGCAAGAACGCCAAGCGGCTCTGCAACCTTCATATAGTTTTCGTATTTGTTTTCTTCGATGACGCCAACCGTTTTTTTATGCTTGATGTCATGGTAGATGTATTCGGTCGCAAAGATGTTTTTTGTGATTTTGTCTTCGTATACCCCTCTGCCCGTTTCCTCTACCGCCATCTTCGCCAGCTCCATATGACGGTCCAGACCAGCCAATGCCATAGCCTGTACGATTGTATCAACCTGCTCCTGGTTCAGCTTCATAAACTGCTCCAGCGCTTTTTTTGCATTGGCCACCAACTGATTCACGTGTTCGCCCGCCGTCATTTCTGCAGCCGGCTGATCTTTAACCTTGCTCTCTTTAACAGCCATTTGTTTTCCCTCCTGTAAGGTAGTCGTTGTTTATCTCTTCTTGATATCAATATACCCCTCAGAGAAGGTTCCATCTGTGAATTATTTCACATATTTTCGGTTTTTGTGAAAATTTTCACCTGAATTTGATCTGGAAAAAGAGAGCATTCTCACAATCCGCTCTTTTTGCCCGCATCGCCCCTATTGATGGATTTGCGCAACGGACATTTTTGTCCGCCATAAGGCAAAAATTGAGGATTTTGCTAGTGTGGCGGACATAAATGTCCATTAGAGCAATCATTTTACGTAAATCAGGTTATTTCGGGGTTGTTACGGACACTAACGTCCGCTAGCCGTATAGATTCCTTTGATTTGGCCCTGTAACGGTCATCGGTGTCCGCTGTGGTCGGGCCAGAGAAACAAAAAAACTATTGACGAAATTCCGGGCCTTCGCTAATATTTACCTATTGTTAATCGTAATAATTACTATTATAGAACAAAACAAAACCCTGGAGGCCTATCATGACTAAAAAGACCATTTATTTGCTGACCTTAGCCGCGCTTGCGATAATGCTGCTTGCTGCTTGCAGCGCAAACTCAACAAATAGCGGAGGCGCAACGTTTAATGGCAGCTACTCACCCCAAAACGCCAGTTCCTCGGGCGCAGATCCGGCAGGCTCTGCTGCCAACGAATCCACACATCCCGCTGCGCAAGAGCTTACCTATGCAACCGCCAAAGATATCAACGATATTAACCCGCATCTCTACGCCGGCTCCATCCCTGCCACTGGCATGGTTTTTGAATCGCTGGTTGAAAATACCAAAGACGGCATCAAGCCGCTGCTTGCTGAATCCTGGGACATTTCTCCCGACGGCAAAAGCTATACGTTTCATCTGCGAAAAGGAGTAACCTTCCACGACGGAGCCCCCTTTAATGCGGAAGCCGTCAAAAAAAATATCGAGGCTGTGCAGGCCAATGCGGCCAAACATGCCTGGATCAAGCTTTCGGCCAAAATTGCGGCTATTCATGCCCTTGACGAACATACCGTTCAACTGGACTTGACCGAAGCCTATTACCCGGCTCTTCTGGAATTGGCCATGACGCGGCCTTATGCTTTTATTTCGCCAAACGATTTTAAGAATGGCGGCACCAGGGATGGCGTAACGGGCTACAACGGAACGGGTCCTTACAGGCTTGTTGAACACAAAACCGATCAATACGCCGTATTTGAAGCTAATGAAAGCTATTGGGGCGAAGCTCCGCATCTATCGAAAATAACCGCAAAGGTGCTGCCAGCCGGGGAAACCACCCTTTTGGCCTTGAAGAAGGGAGAGGTTAATTTTATTTTTACGGATGACCGCGGGGCGGACAGCATTGATGTGCAAGCCATGAATCAATTGGCGGAGGATCAAAATTATCAGATTGTCAGAAGCCAGGCGATGAATACAAAAATAATTGCTGCAAACAGCAGCAAAAGTGATAGCCCCGTCGCTGAAAAAGCAGTCAGGGAGGCTCTTTGGCAAAGCATCGACCGGGAAACCATCAGCATGGACATTTTCAGCGGTACGGAATTGCCTGCCGAATCCCTTTTCTCCTCCAACGTCAACTATGCCGATATTGGCCTGGGCAAACGGGAATATAACCCGGAAGCGGCTATCAGGCTGCTGGAGGAAGCAGGCTGGAAATCAGATAGCCGCAGCGGCATCCGCTCCAAAAACGGCCGCGCCTTAAGCGTCAAGCTATACTATGACGCAGCCTCACCGTCCCAGAAAACCCAGGCCGAGTTTATTCAGAGCACGGCCAAAACAGCCGGTATCGGGCTAGAGCTTGTTGGCGAGGAATCCTCTTCATTGGCAAAACGGAGAGCAACGGGCGATTATGAGCTGCTGTTTAATCAGACCTGGGGTTTGGCCTATGATCCGCAAAGCACCATTTCCGCTTTTACTGCTGAATCGTCTTACCTGCATACAACCAAGGGAATCCATCAGGCGGATGAGCTGTACGGTAAAATCAATGAAGTGATGGTTTCAAAGGACGAGCAAAGCAGACAAGCGCTGTATAGAGAAATTTTGACCATCGTTCATGACGAGGCTGTGTTTATCCCGCTAACCAATGGAATCGTAACGATCATTGCACCCAAGGATTTAAAGCATATTTCCTTCAAGCAAACGCAATATGAGCTGCCCTTTGAAAAAATGGGCTTCCAATAAGCCGGTGTTACGATCATGAAGCGATATGTGCTGGGCAAGGTTGTTTTTGCTATACCGTTGTTGATTATTATTACGTTTTTAGCCTTTGGTCTGAACCATTTGTCGCCCGTCGAACCGGCCGAAGCTGTCCTGCATGCGCAAGGCGTGCCAGAAATTACGAAGGAGCTTATTGCCGAAACCAGGGAAAAGCTCGGAATGAACGACCCTTTTCTGTTCCGGTATGGCAGTTGGCTGCTGGATTGCCTGAGGCTTGACTTCGGAAGCTCCTATGTCACCGGCCTGCCGGTCTGGTCCCAGCTTGGGCCGGCTTTCCTCAATACGCTGAAGCTGACGCTGGTTTCAATGGCCGCCATTGTTGGTTTATCCATTGCGCTTGGCGTTGGATCAGCACTGAGAGAAGGACGGCTGCTGGACAAGGGCATTCGCGGAGCTGCCTTTCTATTGACCTCCATGCCGCCTTATTGGCTGGCAACACTCATGATCTGGTATTTTTCGGTGAAGCTGGATTTGCTGCCGACAAGCGGCATGGATGCCTGGCAAAGCTATATTTTGCCGGTAGCCATTATTACAATCAGCTACGCCGGCATCTATTTCCGGGTAATCAGAAGCTCCATGTTAGGCAATTTGAATGAAGATTACGTGCTGTACGCAAGAGCAAACGGTTTGCTGGAGCTCCTCGTTACCAAACATATTCTCCGCAACTCGCTGCAAGTCGCCGTGTCCGTATTCGGCATGGCGATTCCTGTCATTTTGGGCAGCACCGTTGTTGTCGAAAATCTGTTTGCCTGGCCCGGATTGGGCTCGCTCAGCGTCAGAGCCATTTTGAGCCGCGATTACCCCGTCATTCAAGCTTATGTGCTTATTCTGGCCGTTACCTTTGTTTTTTTCAATACGTTGTCGGATATCGTAAATGCCGCAATGAATCCTAAAGCAAGGATGGATCGCTGAATGAAGCTTCTATCTATTATGAGGCGCGATAAATGGGCCGCTGTCTGTTTTACCTTTTTGTCCGCCGTTATTGCCGCAGGCATTTTTGCTCCCTGGTTTGCGCCGCATCCTCCGGAAGAGGTGCATATGGAGCTTCGTTTTGCAGGCGCCTCCTGGACCTATTGGTTAGGCAATGATCACCTGGGACGCTGCGTCCTGTCGCGATTGATTTACGGTATTCGCCCCAGCGTGCTTTGGGTGCTTGCCGCACTTTCCGCATCGGTTGCCATCGGTGCATTCGCCGGATTTGCAGCCGGGTATTTCAGAGGAAAAACAGATGTATTGCTGATGCGCCTTTGCGATGTTATGCTTTCCTTTCCGGGTTATGTCATGACCTTGGCTGTCATCGGCATTATGGGGCCAGGGCTGGAACATATTTTGATCGCGTTTGTGTTGATGAAGTGGGCCTGGTTTGCCCGAATCATCCGGACATCCGTGCTGCAATACAGCAATTCCGACTATGTCCGCTTCTCCAAAATGCTTGGTTTGCCGGGGGTCTCTATTATGATCAGGCATCTTTTACCTGTAACGCTGCCGGATATTCTTGTTGTATCCAGCAGCTCGTTTGGCTCCATGATCCTGCAAATATCGGGCTTTTCTTTTCTGGGGCTTGGCATTCAAGCTCCCAATGCGGAGTGGGGCATGATGCTGAACGAAGCAAGAAGCGTCATGTTTTCCAAGCCGGAGCTGATGCTGGCGCCAGGCATCGCGATTGTCCTTGTTGTGTCAGCCGTCAATTTCCTATCGGATTCTTTTCAACGCATGCTGGACCCAAGGCTGATGAGCTCGCGCCCTATACGGCTAAAGCAGGGGTTTTCCATTTCGACACGGCTGAAGGAAAGGGAGGTGGCATAACGGCATGAAGGATTTGGTGGTTTCGAAGCTGCGGATATGGGATAGCCGCTCCGGCGCCGCGTTGGTTGAGGACAGCTCATTTACGGTCAAGGCAGGAAAATGTCTGGCTATCGTAGGGGAAAGCGGCAGCGGTAAATCGTTGACCTGCCGTGCAATTATGCGGCTGAACAAGGCCGGTCTGCGTCAATCCGGCGACATCTGGCTGGGCGACATCAAGCTGACTGCTCTTACTGAAAAGGAGATACGGCGGATACGCGGCACAAAGCTTTGTTTGATCCTGCAAAATGGCATGCGCGCCTTTGATCCCTCCAGCACCATCGGCTCTTCCGTGCGGGAAACGCTGGCTTGGCATTACGGATGGAGCCGGAGCGAAATGATCGGCAAAATGGCAAAAGCAATGACAGCTGTCAAGCTGGACGACTACCTCCGCATCTTGAACAGCTATCCCCACCAGCTATCGGGCGGAATGCTTCAACGAATGATGATCGCCCTTGCCATCGTGCTGGAGCCGGAGGTGGTCATTGCGGACGAACCAACGACAGCGCTCGATACAGTTTCTCAATTTGAGGTATTGCAGCAATTTGCCCTACTCCGGGAAAGACTCGGCTGCACCATGGTTTTTGTTTCCCATGATTTGGGCTGTGTCAAAAAGCTGGCGGATGAGGTGCTCATTATGAAAAATGGAGTTATTGTTGAAAAAGGAGCCGCTAGCGATATTTTTCACGCTCCCCGCCATGACTATACCCGTTATCTGGTAACGGCCAAGACTTCGGTGAACCAGCATTTTCGCCGTCTTATGGGAGGCGATAGCTTTGTTTTCCATTGACAAAGTCTCTATGTCATACCGAAGCGGCGTTTTTTTTTCAGGAAAGCGCCATTCCGTTCTTTCGGATATCAGCTTCCAATGGACGCCGGGCGAATGTCTTGGCATAATTGGTGAAAGCGGCAGCGGAAAATCCACATTGGGAAAACTTCTGCTTGGCATTCAAAAGCCGGATTCGGGCACTATTCTATGGAACGGAAAAGCCGTCACTGACCACAAAAACCGCAGGGGCAGCATTAGCGCCGTATTTCAGGACTACACCTCCTCCATTAACCCTTTTTATACGGTGGAGAAGGCGTTGCTGGAGCCGCTTCTGCATATCGGAGCAAGCGGCAAGCCCCCATATCCCGTTTTGGACAGCCTGCTTGAGCAGGTTGGACTGGATAGCTCCTGCCGGGGCAAATATCCTCATGAGCTTTCAGGAGGGGAAGCGCAGCGGGTATGTATCGCAAGAGCCTTGTCCACAAAGCCGCAGTGCATTTTGTTCGACGAAGCGATCAGCTCGCTGGACGGCTCCGTGCAAATGCAAATTCTGGAGCTGTTAAAGGAGCTTTCCTCGACGGAAAAAATGGGCTTTATTTTTATTACGCATGATATAGGAGCCGCCGCCTACCTGTGCAGCCGCCTCATTATAATGCAGGACGGAACGATCAGGGAAATCGTACATACGGATCAACTGAAGTCCGTCGAAACCTCTTATGCCAAAAAGCTGCTGAACAGCGTCATTTTATGAAGTGATTTTAACAGGAGGCGTTATTGCGTTGAAAGGAGCTTTAGCCTGGCCGTTTATGCGGCTGTATCTATTAACACTGTTTTATTTTGGGGCCAATTCCATTCTTAATGTCCTGTTGCCGCTCAAGGGCGCTGCGCTGGGGGCCAGCAATTCAACGATTGGCCTTGTGATGGGCGCTTATTTGTTCACCACCATGCTATTCCGTCCTTGGGCCGGGATGATCATTCAAAAGTATGGCTCCGTCACCATTTTACGAATTATTTTGATTGCAAACGGAATTGCCTTGTTCATTTATACATTTAGCGGCCTGGAAGGATATTTTGCGGCGCGTATGCTTCAGGGGATATGTACGGCATTTTTTTCTATGATCGTTCAGTTGGGGATTATCGACGCTTTGCCGGAGAAGGATCGTTCGCAGGGTATCTCCCTATATTCGCTTAGCGGCTATTTGCCTGCCGTATTTGGTCCTCTGATTGCTATAGGCATCTGGCAAGGCAGCAGCGGGTTATCTTTTGCAGCAGCCATGGCGGTTATTGTCATTTTGACAGCAAGCACGGGCTTTAACGTAAAAATGGAGCAAAAAAACGAAGCTTCGCCTATAAATAGCGGGAAAAGCAACAAATCCGATCGTATGGACAAGCCGGCCAAATCCGGCGAGCCTGCAATAACCATTCTGCAATCCTATTCCATGCTGATTACGAATCGCCATTTATTCAAAAGCAGCATCTTGATGCTGACGGCTTCTGTTGTATTTGGCGCGGCCACTACCTTTATCCCGCTTTATGCGAAGGAGGTTCCCGGCGGCAGCAGCGCAATTTTCCTGATGCTGCAGGCAATCGCAATTGTTTCATCCCGTTTTTTCCTGCGCAAGCGCATTCCCTCCGATGGCAAATGGCATTCTTCATTTGTTATGACGATTATGCTGATGCTGTCTGTTGCAGCGCTTGCGGTCAGCTATGCATCAATGGGAGGCATCCTATTTTTCTACGGCGGCGCCTTCTTGATGGGAATCGCCCAGGCACTGCTATACCCTGCTTTAACAAGCTATCTGGCCTTTGTGCTGCCGCAGGAAAACAGAAATGTTTTGCTAGGCCTCTTTATCGCAACTACGGATTTAGGGGCTTCTCTTGGCGGAATCGTAATGGGACCGATCTCGGATCTTTCCTCCTATTCCGTCATGTATGCCGTTTGTGCCATTTTAGCGGGGACAATGATTGTGTTTGGTTATTCTCGCCGTCCTCAGATTCAGCTGTCCTAAAAAAAATGGGTTGTCCGTTGCAGCTTTGCGCTGCAGCCGGACAACCCATTTTGATATCGAGGCACATTTTTGTACATACCAGCCTAATGTTCTACATCAAGCGGATTTGCCTTTAAGCCTTAGTTATAGCTAATGCCATTCTTCGCCAAAATATCCTTCAGCATCATGTACACATCGCCGTTGGTCAAGCTCTCCTGATTTTTAAATGCAGCAATGGTGTCGTCTTTAACTCCGCCTGCTTTCAAAATATCAAGCGCCGTTTCAGGCGTTGCTTCCGCATTCATCGACAGCGCCAGCGTATAAGCCGCTTGCTGCAAAGTAAGCGGTGATTTGGTCGCTTCCTCGTCGCTCATGTCTTCCGTCGATTTGGTGACAGGATTAGGGAATATGGTCTTGTGAGCTTTTGCAGCCCCGTTGACATTGTATTGCATTCTTCTTGGATTGGATTCCGCATCCAATTGAAAATCATTTGTATATCCGCTTTGGGCAATCCCCATGCTTGCCGCCGCCTTTAAGCCTTCATAGGCAGGGTGACTCATATAGTCAAACATAGGCACCGCTGGCGGATTCAAATCCATGCCTTGATCGGTAAGGCGCTTCTGCAGCTCGGCAATCAAAGTCTCCGAGGCCGACAGCTCGCGCAGTGAAACGCCTTCCTCCTGAGACAGCTTAACCGCCGCTCCAGCCGCTTGCGCCGTTGCCATTCCGAGAGGCACAACGCGGGCGCTGCCATGAGGAAGCGTATCGAAGCTTGCCGCGCGTCCAACAACCAGCAGGCCGTCCAACGTTTTTGGCACTAACGTGCCAAATGGCACACCATATTGCTTCGGAGCCATAACGACGGCGCCGCGGTCCGTTTTGGCGGATGATGTGCTTTGAATGTCAACCGGGTACGAGCCAAATGCGATATCGTCCCAATGACGGCGCTGCTCCAGCAGATCAACCATGGAAAGACGATATTCGCCCACCAGGTGGCGCGTTTCGCGCACGTACAGCTCCGGGGCAAGCTCGCCCAGCTCAACTGGCTCAAGCTCTGGATACAACGATTTCATATGCTCCACCATAAGCGGAATTTCCTTGCGCGCAATTTCGTACGCTTCATCAATAGATGCCTTATCGAACGGGTCAACACCAAAAATTTGAACAGCGTTGATCAGAATGGATTCATCATTTTGACGGCCCAAATTCAGACCGCGCGTACGGATGCGTTCCGGATTGGTAGGTTCATAATCCCACATTTCCTTATAGCCCCAGCCGCTTTGCTCATTTGCGCCCGTGCCGGGATCATCATCGCCGTTCAGCGTCTTTTTGATGCCATTCCAAACCTTCTGTGTAACGCCTGTCAGCTTGTACACGGGCGTAACCGCCATCAGCAGCTTGTCATCGCCGATATCCTCGCGGCCAAACGTAAACTCCGCGCCTGCTTCCGCAGCAATGTCGCCATCCTGAGTGGCGTCGATCAGAGCCGGCGCTTCAATGGAAAGCTCCGTTCCGTCAGCCGCAATAGCTTTAATGCCTTTTACCGTTACAGCTCCATTAACCGTTTCAACAACAGGCTTGATTTCTTTCATGCCCAGCTTAACGTCAATGTTTTTTTCATTTGCCACCAGCTCATGAAAGGCATTGGCAGCCGTTGTAATGTCAAAGGAATCGCCTTCGATCTTGTCGAACCATTCCTTGAATATGCCTTTATTGTAATAATCCTTGCCATCCGGCATCCGGTTCATATCCAGGCTGTTCAGCCAGCCTTGGGTAAACAAGCCGCCAAGCACTTCACGGCCTTTTCCGTCAATCAGCAGCGTTTTCATCCCGTTGCGCGATGCCGATACAGCCGCTGCAACGCCTTCGGGGTCAGTTCCTACAACAATAACATCATAAGTTTCACTCAAAACCTCGGTTTGGGGCAGCTCCTTCACTTCCGTTACGGGTTCTTTTATCTCTTTCCCCTTGTCCTTCCCTAACCCCACATAAAACAAACCGGCAATAATAATCAGCAAAAGTCCAACCGACAATCCAACAGCAAGCTTCCTGTCCTTCATTGTTTTTGCGTACACTCCTTTTCCAGTTTGCATCCCAACTATTATAGACTAGTATCGGATGCATCTCAACTTTTAATAGATTCACCAAGCTATAGTGTACCTTCAATCCCTTTACAACACCGAAAAAAAACCTTAAGAATCTCTGAACAATCCTCAATAATTTCTAAGTTTCTATTTAGGCTTAAACCAGAAATCAGTGCTTGACTTGGGCCGAGATGAAACGCTGCGGGACAGAGGGTTCTTCCGATCGCTGTTAAAGCCCGATTCCTTTTATTTTTATGAGGACTATGGTGGGAATCGGTCTTTAAAGGCGAACACTGACGTTTCTCCAGAATCCCTCCGCCCCTCCGCTAAGCTCTGTTTTCTGTCAAGCACTGATTATTAGGTTGAGCCTCTATTTATTGTTCTTTGCATAAAAAAACCTTTCGAAGGCATTTTTAGGATGCCATCCAAAAGGTTTCATTAAACGAAGCTTGCTATTGGTAAATTTAATCAGGAAAGCTCCCGTTTGCCTATGCTTAAGGCGCCGTTTCGAGAAACTTTGCGGTTGGATTTTTGTCGATAGCCGTCCGCATCGCATATTCATTTTCGAATAAAACGACGTAGTTATCCTTTTTGTCCTTTACCAGCGTTGAGTTGATGCGGAACTTGGATGGATCAAGCTTGTCGTCGATAATCCATCTTGCAAACTGGAACGTCATGCGATGTAGCAAAATATCAACGCCGTATTCCGCCTTCATCCGGTGCTCGAACACCTCAAATTGCAGGTGGCCGACAACGCCCAATATCGTTTCATCGAAATTGCCCGTGGAATAGAACACCTGAATGGTGCCTTCCTCCGTCAGCTGATCCAGACCCTTCTGATATTGCTTGTGCTTCAGGGCGTTTTTCACTGTCACCTTGGCGAAAATCTCCGGCGAAAACGTCGGAAGCTCGTCAAAAACAATTTCGCTGCCTTGAGATAAGGAGTCGCCAATCCGGAAAATACCGGGATCGAACAAGCCGATAATATCTCCAGGATACGCCGTTTCGACGATATCTCGGTCTTGAGCCAGAAATTGCTGGGGCTGCGACAGCTTGATATCCTTTTTGCCCCGAACATGCCGAACGCTCATCCCCCGTTCAAAACGTCCCGAGCAAATACGCAGAAACGCGATGCGGTCGCGATGGGCCGGGTTCATGTTGGCCTGAATTTTGAAGACATATCCGCTGAACTTTTCCCCAGTAGGATCGACGGGGCCGCTCAGGCTATTGCGCGGCGTTGGCTTTGGAGCCAGCTGCAGGAAGTTTTCCAGAAACGTTTGCACGCCAAAGTTGTTGACGGCGCTGCCGAAAAAGATTGGCGTCAGCTCGCCGGCCTGGACCTTTTCATAGTCAAACGGATCGCCAGCCACATCAAGCAGCTCCAGATCGGAGATCAGCTGGTCCGTCAAATAGTCGCCGGCCATCTCGCGAATGATAGGATCGTTGTAATCTCCCACTTTTTTGACCTCGATCGTGGAATGGTCGTTCCCCTGGAACAGCTCCACCTGCGACTTCATGCGATCGTATACGCCGCAAAGCTCGCGGCCCATGCCGATCGGCCAGTTCATTGGCACCGAACGGATGCCCAGCACCTGCTCCAGCTCTTCCATGAGGTCAAACGGGCTTTTGCCTTCGCGGTCCAGCTTGTTAATAAACGTAAAAATCGGTATGCCGCGTTTGCGGCAAACCTGAAACAGCTTGATCGTCTGGGCCTCGACGCCTTTTGCAACGTCGATAAGCATTACCGCGCTGTCCGCAGCCGTCAAGGTACGGAAGGTATCCTCGGAGAAGTCCTGGTGACCAGGCGTATCCAATATGTTTACGCGATGGCCCAAATAGTCAAACTGCATGACCGAGGAGGTAACGGAGATGCCCCGCTGCTTCTCGATTTCCATCCAGTCGGATGTTGCGTGGCGGCTTGCTTTCCGCGCCTTGACGGAGCCGGCAAGCCGAATGGCCCCTCCGAATAGGAGGAGCTTTTCAGTCAGGGTTGTTTTCCCTGCGTCAGGGTGGGAAATGATCGCAAAGGTGCGTCTTTTGTCCACTTCCTGTTTAATTTCTTCGGTTAATGATGGATTCATTCTTTACTTCCCTTCACATAAAAGCCGCACGTTTTGAGCTCGCTTGTTTCTATCGTTCAACTTAAATTTCGTATTTCTATTTATCTGCGGCTGTTGGTAATCCAGATAACGTTATCTTCCTCTTGACCGTTTACAGGCCACCAGTGGAAGCCGTCTTCGTTAAGCAGATTTTCGGCCTTTTTGGGGCCCCACGAGCCGGCAGGATAATATTGCAGATCGCCTTTTTCCTCACGCCATGCTTGGGCAATGCGATCCACAAACTCCCATGCATGAGCCACCTCGTCCCAGCGGGTGAAGTAGGTGGAGTCGCCACGCGCCGCATCATGAATCAAGCGCTCATAAGCCTCTGGCGTATTGATGCCAATTTGGCAGCTTTGGCAAAACTCCATATTTACCGGTTGAACAGCATTGTCCGAACCCGGTTTTTTGGCGTTTATTTTAATGTAGATGCCTTCCATCGGGTTAACCCGGATAACAAGCAGGTTTGGCGACAAATCATGCTTTTGCGCAAACAAAACGTTTTCCGGCATCGATTTGAATTCTACCACAACCTCTGTTGATTTGACAGGCAGTCGTTTTCCTGTACGGATGTAGAACGGTACGCCCGCCCAGCGGAAATTGTCCACAAATACTTTTGCGGCAAAATACGTTTCGGTCGTTGACGAAGAATCTACGGATTCCTCCTCGCGGTAACCCGGCAATTGCTTTTCTCCGGTAGAGCCGGCAGCATATTGACCACGGATAACATGCTCGCGCACATCATCGCTGGATTGATAGCCGCGCAGCGAACGAAGCACCTTCACCTTTTCGTCGCGGATATCTTCGCCGTGCAGACGGCTAGGCGGCTCCATAGCGATCATCGTCAGCATTTGCAGCATATGGTTTTGCACCATGTCCCGCAGCGCGCCGGACTTGTCGTAATAACCGCCGCGTTCTTCTACGCCTACCGTCTCGGATAGCGTAATTTGAACGTTGGCGATGTGCTTGTTATTCCAGAGCGGTTCAAAAAAGGCATTCGCAAAACGGATAACCTGAATGTTTTGCACCATTTCCTTGCCCAGATAGTGGTCGATGCGGAAAATTTCTTCTTCCTTGAAAACCTGATTAAGCTGCTCATTCAGCTTCTGCGCCGATGGCAGATCATAACCAAAAGGCTTTTCGATAACGAGGCGATGCCAGCCGGAGGACTCCAGAAGGCCGCCGTCGCGCAAATTGAAGGATACCGGTCCGAACAGCGATGGAGCCAGCGCCAGATAGAACAGACGGTTGCCGGGAATATTAAATTTCCGGTCAAGCTCCGAGGATAACGAATTCAGCTCGCGGAAGCCGTCAACATTGTTGATGTCGAGCGACATATAAACGAAATGCTCCTGGAACTTGTTCCACAGCTCCGAGTCGTCCGCGCGATAACGGCAAAACTCGTTGATGGATTCGTAAAGGTCGGAGCGGAACTGCTCGTTCGTGCGGGGACGACGAGCCAAGCCGACAACGGCAAAATTTTCAGACAGCTTGCCTTCTTTATATAAACTAAACAAAGCCGGGAACAGTTTGCGCCGCGCCAGATCGCCTGTTGCTCCGAAGAGATAATAAACAGCGCCTTCCGGTGAAATGGAATCGGGAATAGTATTGTAAGTCATATACTCCTCATTCTTTCTATATATAGTTTAGTCATTGCATTGTCATGTTATGTAGTGTAGCATATTCAATTCCAATTCGCCATTAATCGACCCATAAAAAATACTGATAAACAATACAAATTCTACTGATTGAAATCACTCTTTATTCACCATTTTGTGCGTTTGTTACGGCATCGGTTCCTCCGAAGTCTCCAGATATAAGCGGGACCCCTATCGTTAGCTCAACGGCGTCACGCTCCGTATTATTATGCTCGGACACCTGCAGGTTGGCATTGCGCCGTCCGTCAAGTCCCGCGCGATGCCTTAATTTGCCCGTATACATCGTTGCGCTGTACGTGCCGTCTTCATCATAGGTCTCCAGCTGCTCCGCCAAAGCCAATCTCTGCAAGGTATGCGCGGCCCCCGAAGATTCCGTAAATCCGCGAACCTTGAAGCTGGTACCAACGATGGCGGCGCCGCCATCCATTTTTTCCGCCAGTCTGCCCGCAGCCGCCAATAAAGAATCGGCCGTCGTTACATCTCCCGTCTGTCCGGAACGCTCCAAAAGGATAACAAGGCGGGTTTTCCCATCCTCGACGCCAGCATCATGAATCGTTATGACGATATCGCTGTATTCTGGAGAAGTCACGGTGGCGGTACGCCCATCATTTCTGACAACGGTCTCTCCACCTGCGCTTGCGTTTCCGGCAAGCCACTCCGAAGCCAGTCGCCCGGCCGTACCCGTGGTTTCGCCAAATCCAGCGCTTGAGGCCTCCGCCTCCTGCTTTCCCAAGCCGCCAGCAGCAGCCGGCAGCTCCGCATCCATTCGTATGCTCCAGGCCGCGCTTGCAGCTCCGCCCACCAATAATCCGTCGCTCCAGTCCCACAGCAGCTTCACATCTTGCTCGATCGCTTGAATTGGCGATACGGACAGGTCAGCATCCTTGTTAATTAAAAAAGCTAGAACCAGCAAACACGCCAGCAGAAGGCCAGCTGCACCCGCCCCGCGCAGCGCCTTTTTCCTTCTTTCGTCCTTGCCTCCCCGTCGAGGCGAGGACGCGCCGCGTTGCTTTCTCCTTGTTTCCGGTTTCAAAATAAAACGTGGTGGTATATACATAATAAACGCCTCCCTTATCTGCTGTCGTACACATTCGCCCGCTCATGAATACAATGGGTGCATGCAGCATAAGAAAGGTGGCAGGCAGGAATGGAACAAATTTATCCTTTAAAAGAAGAAATCATTTCCCGCTATTGCGGGATGCCCGTTTGCGCGGTTATGAAAAACGGCATTCGTTACGTCGGGACGTTGTCGGCAAGCCGCGCAGGAGCCGTACATCTGGATATCGGCTTTGGATCGCCGTACCATCCGGGGCCATTCAGACCAGGCGTTCATCCCGGACATATGGGCGATTCCTCCATGGGCAGCGGCAGCCAGCATGAGGGAGATGGGGCCGATCCCAACGAACAAAAAAGAACAACCGGGGTCAGCAATCCGGCGGCTGCGAAAAAGAAAAAAAGAATAAAAGCCTCCGCAAGCTCATCTACTAATAAGTACGCGAAAAAAGCGTCCAATCCTGCTGCTCGGGAAAAAAACGAGCAAAATAGCAGCATTTTAACGCTCAATCTTGACGACATTTTATTTCTTGTCCGTATAGTTTAAGTTAGGCGGCGCAGTGAAAGCTGCGCTTTATTTTCATAAAACATTACGCGGAGAGAATTTCGACAACAGATTTCGACAGCTTATCTGTTCGTTATAACGTATAATAAAAAAGGAAATTGCTCACATTAATCAGGAGGTGCCTTCTTATGTCCTCGTTTATTCGTTCAATCCGAAGCATTGAAAGAAGCCACCACTATTCTCCCGTTCAGCCGGTAAACCGTTATGCCCAGTTTGATGCCGTCCGCGAAGCTGCCGACGGAGGCAGAATGGTTTCTGCAGATGTTTGGGACAAGGACTATGCGAAAGCAGCCGGCGGAGCCGCGGAATGGCTAACGCTCAGCAAAAAAGCAATCGCTCAGCTGACCGACATGCAGCGGCAATTGGGAGGCAGAGAAGGCATACGGCATCCCGACGAGGTTGCCAGGCAGCTGCAGCATTTAACAGCCAGCATTGAGGACTGGAGAAACGTCTTTTCAAGACAGCGTTCTTTTTTAAAGGAGGAGATATGGGAGGCCGTGGAGCTTGCTTTGCGCCATCCGGCGGTGAAGGAGCTAGGGCTGCTGCGGAATGGAGAGGCCTCCATTTACGGAGAATCAGGCCAGCCAAGCGACAGGCATTCCGATACAGCTGGACTCAAACGGCTGCTGCTGGGAGCGGATGGCCTTTTGAATGAGCTGAAAACTGCCTTTTCCTACGCCGAGCAGCATTCTCCGGCCGAGCTTCTTAAGCTTCCCTTTTACGCTGCATATCCATATGCTCTTTATTACGGGGCATCACAATCCTATTTGCCGCTTCCCCCGCGGGGAGTTATATTCAACAAAACCATTTAGCAGGCCGCTGCCCTAGGGCGTGGCTGTTTTATTTTTTCCGCTTCGTTTGGCCATATAGAGCAAGCTGTCGGCCTCCTCGAACAAGCTTTCCTTGGTATCTCCCGGCGACCAGCTTTTTAAGCCTATACTTACGGTAACGGCTTTGCCGTCAATTTCGCTGTGCTTCGTAAAAGATAATTCCCGGCGCAGCCTCTCCATTTTGTTATAGGCTTCCATAAACGTCTGATCGAATAGAAGCAGGGCAAATTCCTCCCCGCCATAGCGGGCCGGAATATCGACTGGCGACATATGCTCGCGAATTAAATCGGACACCCTGGCAAGGATAAGGTCTCCTGTCTGATGCCCATAATTATCATTGATCTGCTTAAAGTTGTCGATATCAACGATTGCAAGGTGAAAGGGCGTTTCCTGACCGGCATATTGAATGGCAAGTTCAAAAAATTCATGGAAGGAGATATGATTAAAAAGCTTAGTTAAAGCATCTGTTTTGGACCGTTGCTGCATAATCGTGTTTTCAATCATCAGCGCTTGCTTGGCAAGCAGCATGTCGCGTAAATCGCTGGCCAGCTCTCGTCCTCTCAAAATAATAAACAGGGCGATAATCGTAGCCATCAGAAGAAATAGAGGGTAGGCAATCAGGTCAAAATGGGTGGTGTAGTTTCGGAAGCTGGCATTAAAGTAATACAAGCCGGCAAAAGCGGCTAACTGAAAGGCCGCCGTCAACAATGTCAGCTTGATGCGGTAAAAGGTAGTGGAGGCCAAAATAGGAAGAAGCATAATGGCGCCGATAATTCGAATATCCGCGTTTACGTGAATAATAACAGCAGATACCATTGTGCCGCCGGAGAAAATAGCATAAAATGCCCATCGGCGAGATAATTTCACGACCAAATGCGTAACGCCGTTAATGGCCGCCATCACGAGTGTCGGATAGATTAATGCATAGAGGTAAAACTCTTTTGCGGATGCCGGATAGGGTAAAAACAGGTAGCTTCCCAGCTGAGCCAAAAAATGAACCAGAATGGCTAGCCAATAAATGCGCATATACCAGTTCATCCACTTCGTTTGCCTCTGCTGCTCCTGCTCCGTTAGTAAAACGGAATGTTTCGATCTCAACAAGTTTCACCTCAGAATGATGACTATATTCCGACACACATTATAGCATATCCTTGTCGAACCTTGACATCCCCCTTGCCGCCTATATAGTTAGAGAAAGAGATGTCCGATAAGGCATACCATTCGCAACGGAGGAATACCTGCATGCCTGACCAAAACTCAATCATTTCGGAGCAGCTGGACAATCGAAAGCGGCTGCCCGTCGTTATCCAGGTTGTCGGCTACAAAAAAACCGGCAAAACCACGATGGTTTGCCGATTGACGGAGCTTTTAAAGCAAGCCGGTTTTACGGTGGGGACGATCAAGCACGATGCCCATGAATTTGAAATGGATAAACCCGCTACCGATACCTGGCTTCATCAATCCGCCGGAGCGGACGTGACCGCAATTGTTTCCTCGACGCGAACCGCCATTTTGAAAAAAAAACCGGATTCCCTGGAAGCCTTGCTCTCCGGCATGGACAGCTGTCATTATGTGATCGTTGAGGGATTTAAGCAAGCGGATTATCCCAAGCTTGTTATGCTGCGGCGCGAGGAGGATGCCTCTCTCGTCCTGGCCTTGTCCAATCCGCTGGCGTTTATCATTTGGCCGAATTGGCCCGCGGACGGTCCTCTGGCAGAAGTTTTAGAGACAACCCGCTTATCTTCTGTGCCAAGGTTCAGCAGGGACGACCACGCCTCTATTCTGGCCTTTATTCAGCAATCCCTTGCTTATGGGCATAAATCGCCGCTTGCGTTCGATCCTCCACATGGAGCTTGTTAAAAATATTTGTAATATGGAACTTGACCGTTTTGACGCCTATAAACAGCTCATCCGCTATTTCCTGATTGGATTTGCCCTGCGCCAGATGCTTCAGCACATCCATCTCGCGTTCTGTCAAATCGTCATGCAGCGGCGCTTGCGTCTGCTGCTTGGGCTGACGGAAGCGATTCATCATTTTGGCGGCTACCTGGGATTCCAGCACGGATTGTCCACGGGCGGCCGCCCGGATTGCCTCTGCAATCTCATTGGCTCTGGATGTTTTCAGCAAATAGCTGAAGGCGCCTGCTTCGATAACGGGGTAAAGCTTGCTATCGTCAATATAGCTGGTCAATACGATAACCTTGCAGTCGGGATGCTGCTGAAGAAGCTTTGCCGTTGTTTCCACGCCGTCCATTCCGTCCATAACCAAATCCATCAGCACAACGTCCGGCTTGTAGGACAGCGCCAGCCTTATGCCCTCATGGCCGTTGCTTGCTTCTCCCACTACCTCAATCCCGTCCTCCGTATCCAAAACGGCCGCCAGGCCAATTCGCACCATTTCATGATCATCCACAAGCAAAACTTTAATTGGTTTATCCACCGTTCTCCCCCCTTTAAGTTAAGACTCTATCGGTACCCACAAATGGATCGTTGTGCCTTCGCCCGGCTGAGTAATCACCTGAAGGCCTCCGCCAAGCTCCATAACGCGTTCTTCCATTGTCAGCAAACCGTAAGACGATTGCTTCTTTGCTTCCAGATCAAATCCGATGCCGCTGTCCTGCAGCGTCATATGCACTTTGTGATCGAGACGGAACAGCTTGATCGACATGCTTTCCGCCTTGGAATGCCTGAGCGTATTGGACAATGCCTCCTGTGCGATCCGGAACAAATGATCCTCCGAAGCCGCCGGCAGCAGGATGGATTCGTCGACCTCCAGCCTAATTTCCATAGGCACCTTTTGCTTTAGCTCCTCGACAAGCAAGCTAAGCGCCTGGCCCAAATTTTTGCCGTCCAAATGAACAGGACGCAAATGCAGCAGCAGCGCCCGCATTTCCGATTGTGCCACTGCGGCCATTTCCTCGATAAGCTGTACCTGCCGTCTTGCCCGCTCCCAATCCCGTTCGATTGTCCGGCTGACAGCAGTAGCCGTCATCGAAATCGCGAACAGCTGCTGGCTTACCGCATCATGCAGCTCGCGCGCCAAACGCTGCCTTTCTTCAATAACGGCGGTAAACTTCACCTTTTCTGTCCATTCCGCGTCGCTTTGCAGCGTTTGATCCGCCGCGTTATCGCTTTCTTCGCCTGCTTCAAGCGTAACCGGATAATAGCGTTTACGCTGTTGCTCCGTCAAACGTTTCAAAGACTGCTTCAGCTTCGAATTTTGCAAATATCCCTTAACCGTCGTAGCGGCAAGCGCCATACCTGCAAGGGCAAGGCCCGTAACGGCCCACGTTCCCTTTAATGGTATCCAGTTTATAATATTAAGGCCCTGCAGCACAATAATGCTTATGCTCACTATGAGAAAAAGCCACAATAACGACTCCACTCTGTTGCGCGTGTTAGCTTCCTCGGCCGGGTTGCCTTCCTTTCGCTTCTCTTGCTTGTTCTGCTCCTCCGCGCTCATGCATCCAGCTCCTTATAGAGGTTGCTTGCATTTATATGTATCCGGCCGTCATCTGTAAGATCTGCCGGCCGCTGGGCGAATTTACACATGAAAGAGCAGACCGTTAGACGGTCCGCCGCTTTCATGCCCTTTTCTTGTTGCTTGAGAATGGCGATATCGTTATTCTCCCGCCGTCTCTTCGGCTTTGGAAGCCGAAACGGAGGATGCGCCGCCAAGCTTGTTTTTGAGCGCCTGCAATTGCTCGTCAACCTTCATTTGCTTCTCCAGATCAGCCGTGCTGACAGGAGCTGCAGAGCCTACTCTGCCGTATCCGCCATATGGGGTGCGGAGCACATCGGCTTCCGCCTCCAGCTGCATAATTTTTTCTTCCATGCGATTAAAGCCTCTTGCTGCTGTTCCGCTATCAATCGTGCTGTTGGTGCTAAGCTGCGCCATTTGCTTTTGCGCTTTGGCGACCTGCGCACGGGATGCCAGCTCGTTGCGCTTGTTGCGCAGCTGATAGAATTCTTCCTTCATGCCGTGCAGCTGATTCATAAGCTCGTCGGCTTGATCCTTCGCCCCGGCGTGCAGCTCCAGATATTCCGTGATTTTCTGGTCAAAATAAAGCTTTTCCTCCAGCAGCTTGCGAGCCAGCTCTTCCTGATCGGCGCGCACAGCGGCTTCCGCTTTGGATTCGCGATCCGCCGCATTGCGGACGGCATCGTCGAGGCGTTGCTTCAAGCGGCGTTCATTTGCCATTTGCTTGGCAACCGTTACCTCTGCCTGATGAATTTCAGATTCCATGTCGCGCAAATACTGATTAAGCATAACAACCGGATCTTCCAGCTTATCCAATACCTCATTCACCGATGCCTTCGTCATATCCTTCATTCTTTTAAAGATTCCCATATTAAGATTCTCCCTTCTCGTATTTAGCCATTTTAGCTTTCAATTCTTCAATTTCGCGCCGTAATGCCTTTTTCTCAAGATCATCCATCATTGTATCGAAATCCGCGTTTGCGGCAGGTGGTGTCTGATTACCTGGACGAGTATTCCAGTTGCCGTTTCCAGCAGGGCCCGCAGGCGGTGGCGGCGGTGCGCCAAAGCCTTGGCCCCGAGAGTCGAAGCCTCCGGGAGCTCCGCCTTGGCCGAAACCGCCAGGCTGGCCCGGGTTGCCGCCAAAGCCGCCTTGACCGCCGTTCCCTCCATAGCCTCCACCGTAACCTCCGGGGCCGTGTCCGCCATAAATCGGCGGCTCCTTAGGCACAACCATGCCCGCAATGAGGTAAATGAGTATCACCGTTCCACTTGTCAGAACTGTTATGACGATCAGCAATATCCGAATGAGCGTAGCGTCTACGTTCAGCATCTGGCTTAAGCCGCCGCAAAGTCCTAATATTTTTTTGTCGCGTCTGGAACGATAGAGTGTTTTCAAGACGACCATCCTTCCTTCTCAAGCTTCCGTTTCAATTCCGAAAGCTCTCGTTCGATAACGGCCTTAACCGAATGATCAGGTCCGCTGTTATAGCTTTGCTCCATACGCCGAACATCTCGCAGGCTGCGCGCCTCATGCTCCAAATCGGTTATTCGGTCTTCCATCCGGCGGAACATAGAGCCGGGATTGCCTCCGTTTTCGCTAAAGCTTCCCGCCGCTCTGTGGTTCAAGCGCTGCTGCAAACGCAGCGACTCCATTCTTGCCTGGTAATACTCGCGTTTGTCGTATACGATCTGGTATTCGCTGCGCATTTCCCTCAGCTGCTCCTCCAGATCCACCGTATTTTGGCGGCTTTGCTCGTACAAATCGCGATATTGAGCGGACCTTTCCTCAAAGCTTGCTTTTTCGTGCAAGGCGATCCGGGCCAGATTTTCTTCACCCGCTTTAAGAGCCGTCATCGCCTGCTGCTCTCTGCGTTCCTTCTGGCTTTCCGCTTGCAGCCACTGGCTTCTGAGATGGTTGCTGTGTCCCGCATATTGCTGGTACAGCTTTTCTGCTTCTATAATATCCTCCCGGGTCGCCCACAGGAACTGGTCGATCATGCGAACCGGATCTTCTGCTTTCTCCAGTCGTTCATTTAGGGTCGCTACTGTAATATCTCGAATTCGACGAACGATACTCATCTAGTCATCCTCCTTCAATCAATAACTTCTTCTGCCGCTGCTTTTGAACAACGAGAGGCCGATTAAGATCAAGCCTACCGCGACTATCAGCATCAGCAGGCCGCCAAGCTTGCCAAGCAACATAAATCCGCCAATTGCAGCTAAAGCGCCGCCGATCCATTTCCTGCCGTTCACCCAGCCCAATATGCCAAAACCGATCAGAATAAAGGGAAGCAACAGGCTGAATATAACTCCAAAATTAACGTTAAAGAACTTTAGTGCCGCCAACCCGCCAACCAGAACAAGCAGCGCACCTAATGCCGTTTTTCCATTCATAGTCAATTTCCGCTCCTTTCTTCTATTAGAATTTATTCATTTTCACTTTCGTGCAAGCTTGCGTGCCGCTTGCTTATGTACTTAGTATAGATCACGCAAACCGTTGGTAAAACGGACTTTCGACGGTTTTTGAACTGGACTTAGGTCGAGCAGCGTACCCGCCTCCGGGGGCAGAAATGGGCAAACACCCATATTTTACAGCTTAAAACGGCTGCAAAGCCTGTGTTAGGGTGTAGGTATCAACCAGGAGGTGCATACCATGAAATCCAGTCTGATCAAAAAAACGATAGCCGCAAGCGTCGTCGCGACCGCACTGCTGACCTCAGGGGTTATCCCTCTTTCGGCGGGAAGCAGTTCTCAAATAGCTTCAGCAGCATCAGCTTCATCAAAAATCGAATCGGTGATTAGTCTAGGCGCCAAGTATAAAGGCACGCCATATGAATTCGGCTCCAATCGCAGCACAACCACTACCTTCGACTGCTCCGATTTTGTGAAGCATATATTCAAAAAAGCGGCAGGCATTACGATTCCTGGCTCGTCAGCCACACAGGCCTCTTACGTTAAGAAAAATTCGACCGTGAAAACAAGCTGGTCAAGCCTAAAACGCGGCGATTTGGTTTTCTTTATGTCCTACAAAGGATCAAGCAAGTCCAGCTATGCAAAGCTGGCTAAATCCAATCAAAAGGTTACCCATGTTGCTTTGTATCTCGGAGATGGCAAAATTCTGCACACGTATTCCCAAAAAAGCGGCGGCGTTCGCGTCGATTCCATCAAGGGAACCCAATGGGAATACCGCATGATTTTTGGCGGCAGCGTCCTGTAGCATTGCAGCCGATTGCTAACCGTTGATATGAAACGCCCCGTCACACTCCGCTTGGCTCAGCAGCCAATGGAGATAGGCGGGGCGTTTCTTTTTTATTTATCATTTGCCGTTTGCCGTTTTTATAATCGCCGCCGCCGTTCGGCTTGCTCACGAATAAACTGGTCAAACTGCCTTTGCTTCTCTTTAATAATGACTTCAATTCCTGCCGTTTTCAGCTTTTGGATATAATCGGGAAGAACACGATCGATATCAACCGAGCCCGTATCCAGCGCGCTTATATATTGGCGGTCTATATTTACAACAGCCGCCACCTCCGATTTAACCGGCGTGCTGTCAAAAACAAAGCCAAGTCCCGGCGACAACGTTGCGCCTTCATTGAATTGGCGGAATTTTTCCCACTTATCGGGAGATTCCGTGTCCCATACATCGTTCAGAAACTGATTGCCAAACATCCAGTTCGCTCCAAGGTTGTAGTCTTCCGTCCCTTTAGTTCGAGTGATGACCTTATCGCTTACCCGTTCATAATGGCGGCCTTCAATTCCATAATTAAGCAGGTTGTTCAGATAGGCGTCAGAATGCAGCAGATTAATAAGCTTCATAGCCAACACGGGATTGTCCGAGGTCGTGGATATGCCCAGCATAGAACCGGCCGTCTCGGAAGTTGCGATCGTTTTCGTATTAAGCTCCTTCTGCGCCAGCTTGCCCACCATGTTGATCTGAATCGCGATTTCTTCGGCTTTACCCGGCTTTAACGAGCTTGTGATGGCAAAAACATTGCCTGCGCCAAGCGCATCCGTATTCATGGTTTGATTTGTTGTTGCATCCGCGTTAATATAGCCGCTCAAAAAATAGTCCCTTGTAATATGCCAGGTCTCCAGATAACGGTCAATCGCGTAATTCGGCCGTACAACTGTATCCGTTCCGTCCTTTAGAATAAAACCGGGGATGGATGTATCGCCTAATGCATCGTAATTTCCGATGTAATGAGCATTAAAGGTTTCGCCTTGCTTCATATAAATAGGAAGCATATCTGGTTTGTTTTCTTTAACCTTTTGAAATATCTCGCCCAGATCCGCAACGGAATGAACGGCATCCATATCCAGGCCAAGCTCCTCGGCAATGTCTGCTCTGTAAATAATACCGCCCTGAGAGGCCATCTCTTTATTAGTCGGAATGCCATAGATTCCTCCGTCGATTTTAGAGCCTTCCAGCAAAACGGGGTCCAGACTATTCAAAATGCCCGCACCATATTGCTGAAGCAGATCGGACAGCTCCAGAAAAGCGCCTTTTCCGACATTAACGGCGTGTTTGCTCCATTGCGACGTAAAAATAATGTCGACCTTTTCGCGCGAAGCAATCATCAGATTGACCCGATCCTCCCATTGTCCCCAATCAATCGGAACCATATCAAGGCGCGCACCTATTTTCTCCTGCAAATATTGATTGATTTTATCCTCCACCAGCACTTCGTCATTCTGCGGTATTCCCATAAAAACCAGCTTGATTGTGTAATAATCCTGCGGCGTAATGGTGACGGGCGGCAATTCCAGAGGATTGCGAGAAACGCTTTCATTAGACTGTGTAAAAAAACAACCAGCAAGCAGCAACGGAGTCAGGAGAAGCAGCAATCCGACGCACGTCTGCTTAATAGCAAGACTTGTTTTCAAGGTTCTACTCCCCTGCCTTTTGGTTTTTTGGGAAAAAAAGAGATATCTTATATTGTAAGCCATAGTGATGAAATTGCAATACACAGGCAGCTTCTTCAAAAAAAACAAACAACAAGACGCCTCCCGCACCGCTTATCATAGCGGTACAGAAGGCGTTTTGTTATTGTCAAAAAATTGAAACCTTCATTTCAATTTATTTTGTTTTAAGAAACTCGTCGAACTGTTTTTGCTTCTCTGCAATAACTTTGGCAAGGCCGGCTTCTTCAAGCGCTTTGAGGTAATCTTTAAGTCCTTGCTCCGGATCAACCGAACCGGTCTCAACAGCCTTTTGGAACTGCTTGATTACGTTAGCCAATGCGCCAACCTCGGATTTAACAGGCTCACTGTTGAATACGAAGCCAAGGCCCGGCGAAGAAATGGCGCCTTCGTTAAAGGCTTTGAATTGTTCCCATTTGTCTGGCGCTTCCGTGTTCCATACATAGTTCAGGAACTGGCTGCCGAACATCCAGGCAGAGCCTGGGGCGTAGTCGCCGGATTTATCAGTTGGCGTAATGATTTCACCATTGCGAGTGTAGTGAACGTCTTCAATACCGAAGTTCAACAGGTTGTTGATTTCCTTATCTGTGTGCAGCAGGTTAATAAACATCATAGCGCGTGCAGGATCTTTGGACGTTGAAGAAATGCCCAGCATGGAACCTGCAGTTTCAGATGTCGCAACTGTTTTTTCCGTCATAATAATTTGCGCCATTTTGCCTGGCATTCCGGCAGCATTGGCGATTTCATCCGCTTTGCCCGGTTTCATCGGCTCGATTGTCGAGAACACGATACCTGCGTTCCATGCATCTTGCGGAGCAACCTGTGTTGTTGCCGCGTCTGCATTGATGTAGCCTTTAGTGAAGAACTCGCGGGCCAGCTTCAGATAATCCTTGTAGCGGTCCATGTCTTCAACCGCTTGAACGGTTGTATCTGTGGAATCCTTCAAAATTGCGCCTGGAATCGTACCGTCGCCCAGGAAATCATAGTTTCCGAAGTAGTGGGCGTTGAATACGCCGCCATTTGAATACAGCGGTGTCAAATCAGGACGTTTTTCCTTAACGACAGCATATACAGCAGCCAAATCCTCAGGTCCTTTTACATTGCTCATATCAATGCCGAGCTCGTCAGCTACGTCCTTGCGATAAACGAGACCGCCAGCGGATGCAAGCTCCTTGTTTGTTGGAACGCCGTAGTTTTTGCCGTTGATTTTTGCGCCTTCCAGGAAGGCTGGATCAAGGCTGTCTTTAATGCCTTGACCGTATTGATCCAGCAAGTCGTTCAATTCAATGAACGCGCCTTTGGATACGTTGTTGGCATGGCCGTTCCATTGTGCTGTAAAGTAGATATCGACTTCATCGCGACCGGCGATCATCAGGTTGATTTTGTCATCCCATGCGCCCCAGTCAATCGGCATCAGGTCGATCGTTGCATTGATTTTCTCCGTCAGCAGCTTGTTCAGCGCTTCTTCAACTACCGCTTCATCATTTTGCGGAGATCCAGGATATACGAGCGTCAGCTTGTGAGGCTTAAGCTCACCAACGGCCTCGCCTTTGTCGCCATTGTCAGTCGGGGTTGTGGTGGCTGCTCCTTTATTCCCATCATTGCCTCCAGTTGTTTTTCCACTGTTGCCGCCGTTGCCGGAGCAAGCCGACAGCACAAGCGCTGCAGCCATAACAAGCGCCAGCACTCCAAACCAACTACGCTTACCTTTTTTCTTCATTCAAATAAACCTCCCTAAAATGTGATAACGCTTTCTTCTGTGACTGTAAAAAACCCCTTGTGTCGTCAAGCATCTATGCTAAACCGGCGTTAGCCGGCTATAGCCAAATCTCTAATGAACCGTCCTCCCGTTAAGGCGGTTCAGCAGCCTTATACGAGAGGACCATGAATTCTGTAAGCAATCAAGAAAGAGCGAAGCGTGAATCAGCCTTTAACAGCGCCTACTGTAAGTCCTTTTACAAAGTATTTCTGGAAAAACGGATAAGCGAAGATGATAGGCCCAATGCCGACGATGACCATTGCCATACGCACCGTCTCGCTCGGGAAGCGGAAGGTTCCGCCCGCAGACCGGATGGCATTGGCAACATTACTGTTATTGGCTAGGAACTGAATATTCAGCATCATTTTGTACATGAGATATTGCACGGTAATGTTGGCGTCCTTTGTTATAAACACCAGGCTGAGGAACCAGTCATTCCAATACGTCAATGTTTGGAACAAAGCGACAGTTGCCAATACCGGGAGCGACAAAGGCAGGACGATTTTGATAAAAATCTTCATTTCCCCGGCTCCATCGATTTTGGCAGATTCCAAAACCGCATTGGGAATGGTCGTAATGAAGAAGGTTCGAATAATAAGCACAAAAAACGCTGATATCATAAGCGGCAGGATTAGAGCCCATATGTTGTCCTTAAGCCCTAGCATCTGTACATAAACGAGATACCATGGAACCAGTCCGCCTCCGAACAGCATGGTAAAGAAAACAAAGAAGGTAAAAAACTTTGCATGCGGAAAATCTCTTCTTGATATCGGATAAGCATACAAAGCCATAATAACAAGACTTAGCAGAGTGCCAACCACTGTCACGAAAATAGAGATACCATAGGACCGAATAATCTGCGTTGGATCCTTGAACAGAAACTCGTAAGCCTCAAAACTGAAGGCAGCCGGCCAGAATTGATAGCCGTCACGAACGACAGTAGTCTCGTTACTGAAGGAAACCATAATAATCAGAACGACGGGAATGATACAAATTAATGAATAGATGATGAAAAAAGCCTGTATGCCAAAAGCGGCCGGTTTGCTCAACTGGTTTTTGGGATTGGAGCCGCTATGCGCCGGCGTTTTCTCTGCTGTTGCTTCCATGAGGGCACCTCCATTCTAGAATCTTTAGAACAATGCGTTTTCTTTGTTGATTCGCCGCACAATCCAGTTAGACAGGAATACTAATGTAAAGCCAACAACGGATTGCAGCAATCCCGCCGCCGATGACAAGCCAATATCGCCGACTGTAAGGAAGGTACGGTATACATACGTATCAATAACGTTTGTAACCGGGAACAATACGCCCGATTCACGCGGAACCTGGAAGAACAATCCGAAATCCGCATTAAAGATACGGCCGATTTGCAGCAAGGTCAGAATAGTTACAACCGGCATAATAAGCGGGAGCGTAATGCTGGTCATCTGCTTCCATTTGCCAGCGCCATCAATGGTGGCCGCTTCGTAATATTCATCATCAATTCCGATAATGGCAGCCATATACATAACCGTGTAATAGCCTACCCATTTCCAGGTATTAACCAACGGCAGAATATACGGCCAAACCTCCTTGGTAAAGTACCATGAGACCGACTCCATTCCCAGCGCCGGCAGGAGCGTTTTGTTCAAGAAGCCGTTTTGATCGCTCATAAATGCAAACACCAAATAGCTGATAACTACCATCGAAAGGAAGTAAGGCAAAAACATAATCGTTTGATGCAATTTAGCCATAAAGCGATTTTTCATTTCATTTAACATCATGGCAAAAGCCAGCGGTATAATGAGGTTGAGAATAATAAACCCTCCATTATACAGCAGCGTATTGCGGGTGATGATCCAGGCGTCCTTTGTTTTGAATAGATATTCAAAATTTCGCAATCCCGACCATGGACTACCCAAAATTCCGTCCACATAGTTGATGTTCTTGAATGCAATCAGGATTCCGAACATCGGAATGTAGTTGTTCACAATCAGAATGACGATGCCGGGCAGCATCATAACGTAGAACATCCAATATTTGCGGAAGACACTTTTCTCCAGCTTTCTCCGGAGCGCCGAATTTCTCTTTAGCTCCGTACCGGCAGCTTTGGTTTCTGCAATTTCCATCGCCGTCCCTCCTTCTTCTCTCTTTGCTTTCTTTAGTTTATATAAAAAAAACGCCGACATCTGTCGGCGCTGTGACCGCATTATCGGCGTGGTGACTTCTTTATGGACTACTACAAATGTTGAAATTTCTTGCGATATTCCTGGGGCGTAAGGCCCGTCATTCGTTTAAACAGCTGCGAAAAATGCGAGAAATTGGAGTAGCCGACTCCTTGCGCAATATCGCTGATCCGGTTGTTACCGCCTGAAAGCTCTTCACGGGCTTTGGCAATGCGGAGCTCAACCAGGTAATCCGTCAGCGATTTGCCTGTTTCCTTCCTGAACAGGCGCGACAGGTAAGCCGGATTGAGATATACATATTCCGCAGCCTCTTCCCGGCTGAATTCCTCGTGCATCCTTTCCTTCATGTATTGCTGCACCTTCGCAACCGTCTGGGAAACCGTTCCTCCCTGTTGCTGGGAATAAGAGGTAGCCAAATCGCACATCGCATGACTCCAGGTGCGCAGACGGGCAAGCGACTTCAAGGCTAACGCTCCTTCCTCCCATTCGCCTCCGGGAAATACTTTTTCTACAGCCAAAGAACGCTCGTGCATCCAATCAAAAATCATATTCATAAAGCCGAAATAAAAGGAGGCTAATGCCGTATAGCTCGCCTTCTGCTGCAGCATTCGGTCGAAGCACTCATCAATGCGGTAGGCAAGCTCCGTCCTTTTGCCCATCGTGAGCAGCAGGCTCCAATCGGTAAAAGAGATGATTTGCAGTCCAATTTCACCGCGGCTGACATCAAACTCATTAGCAAGCAACACGGCTCCGCTATTGCTGATATTCCGCTTCTCCTGCTCCTGCAGCTGCTCGATACAGCCTCTGGCTTCCCGTACAAGCTGCGGTTTCCCGATGTAACAGGATAATCCGCAATGAAGCATAGCCCTGCATTCCGTTATAAAACGCCGGCATCGCTCTGCCGTCTCCTCTTGGGTTGCCTCATAGGATTCATACCCAATGACATACAACGTTCCGCCGGCCTCCTGAACAACTGTGCCTCCCTTTTCTCCCAAAAGCATCTCCTCTGCGGCATTTTTGACGCCGTAGGTCATAATTTCCTCGTCCCTGGCGGACCATTCCTCGCGCCATTCTTCTATACTGACCAAAATGACTGTAATAGGATCGGATGCCTTAAGCGGGATATCGTAGGAGGCAAGCGCCGCATCCAGCAAAGCTGGATTTGCGGAAAGCCTGTAATGAAACAGATCCTGCCAAAAGCGCTCCACCAGCACAGGCCGCTGCTGCCGCCACAGTTCGGAGTAATGATCGTACGTGCTGCGAATTTCGGTCAGCTTGCGCTGCTCCTCGACCTTGCTGATCGCTCCCCCGATGCATCTTTTGAGCTCGTTATGATCAATTGGCTTTAATAAATAATCGAAGCAGTCCAATTGCACGGCCTGTTGGGCAAATGTAAAGTCAGCGTGACCCGTAAGAAACAGCGTGACCGTCCCCGGCTTATGCTCATTGGCCCAGCGCAAAAGCTCAATTCCGCTTTCACCCGGCATATCTATATCCGATAGCAAAATATCAATGGAATGCTTGAGCAACATTTCTTTTGCCTCGTCCGCGTCATAGGCCGTAAAAATCTCTTTTATTTTCATGTCCGACCAATCGATTCCATGTGTTATGCCCCGGATTGCGATATCCTCGTCGTCCACCACCAGCAGATTAAACATCTTTACGTTCTCCTTCTCTTGTTTCGGGAATCGTAATTGTGACTTCGGCTCCGCCCTCTCCGTTTTCATTGCTTTTATTCCGGAATCGGACCGTGGCCGCCTGTCCGTATAACAGCGTTAAACGATCCATAACATTCATGATGCCGAGACCAGTAGAATTGGAGCCGCTTTGGGATACATATTGCTTGCGCTGTAATCCCTCCAGCACCTCCTCGTCAAAGCCTGTTCCATTATCGCTGACAACGGCTTTTAGAATTTGGCGGCCATCGGCCGTTTGCTCCTTAGATGCGCTGATCACAATGACGAACAGCTTCCTGCGGTTTTTAAAGCCGTGAATAATAGCATTTTCAACAAAAGGCTGAATCGTCAAAGCCGCCACGGGAAAAGAACGGAGCTGCTCCGCTACCTCGATTTTGCAGTCCAGACGGTCGGGAAATCTCATTTTTTGAATCGTAATGTAATTGTCTATATGGCTTAGCTCTTCCCCAAGCGTAATCGTATCGCGGTTAACCTTCATAATAAAACGGAAATAATCGGCCAGGTGAAGCGACATTCTTTTGACGGATTCCGTGTCCTTCAGCGCAGCCAGGTTATAAATGATATTTAAGCTGTTCATATAAAAATGGGGGTTGATTTGCGCCTGCAATTGGCGAAGCTCTCCCTGCTTGACCCGAAGCTGCTCCTCGTAAACATCAATTTTCAAGGTTTTAATCTGCTCCGCCATCATATTAAAGGTATCGCCAAGGAATTGAAACTCGATTGTTTTGCCCCTCTTAAGCCTGACATCCAGCATGCCTAGGGAGAGTTTTTTCATCCCCAGAATAAGCTCGTGAAAAGGCTTGAACAGCATATTGCGAAGCAAGAGCATATATAAGGTTAATAGAAGGAACAGCCCGATCGGCGCAAACAAAGCGACATTGCGGAAAAATATCAGCTCCTTCAGCAGCGCCTGCTCCGGCACCATTACCTGATAGGCGATATTGACCGCCCGGCTTGGTCGGCTCATCACGAGGTAGGATTGTCCCGTCTCTGCATCCGTTCCCTGAATATATGGATTATTGGTAATGAGATTGCTTTCTTCGCCCAGCTGAGGCATGTCATCCGTCAGCAGCTCCTTGAGGCGATCGTCATCACGCAGCAAAATGCCCGTGTATCCGATATCTCCATCCCTCCATTGGCGGGACAACATGGCGTTAATATCCTGAATACGAATGATAGCGCCGGCGTAAAGGCCATTTCTTACCTCCACACTATTCATCAGGAAAAAAGAACCCTCCATCCGCTGATCGTAACGGACGTCCCACTGGCGGTTTACATCCGCCGGCTTCTCCACGCTGTTCAACCGGTCGCGCATGTGCGTCGTTATAATGTCCCTGGTCCGGTTGTAATCGCTGTTAGTGCCCAGAATCGTGTCGCCTTCATGGAAAAGAAAAACGCTGTCAATGACGTTGTAAACGTCAACGTCGCGTTTAAGCTTGGTATCGATCCGGATTTTCGTAAGCGTATACATATCATTATCCATTGGAAACGACATCAACATGCCAACATCCACGTCCATAATGGACATCTTGATCAGATAGTTCGTAATTTCCTCCAGATTGGTATCGGCCTGTCCTACAAAGATGTCCAGTGTATTGCGATAGGTTTCCGTTACCTTCTCGCGTACAATATCGCGGGCATAAAAATGGTTGATCAGCATAAACAGCAGCATCGGAACCATCACGGCCAAAAAGCCGATAATCAATATGCTCCGTATGGAATAGGTTTTCTTCACTGTCCATCTTCCCATCATCGGTTAATGAATGATTTAACCATACAAGAATAAGGCGCATTTGTCTATGATATCCATTCATGGCTGTGCCGCGCTCCTCCAAAAAGTTTCAGCGGTGCGGGCCGACGTGTGAGAAGTTCTTCCGATTCAACTTATATAGATTTTGTTAAAGGGGCGAAATAGGGCTTGACCTTGAAGTCCACTTCAACCTTTATGATAAATATAACAACCGCAGAAAGGAAAGAGCTACATGAGAATATTGGAATGGCTTATTGTTTTATCTACTCTCGTTTGCACCCTCGGCTATTTGTTTGGAGCGCGTCTGAAGCGTCCCGCTGTAATTGTACTGTTGTCTTTACCGATTGTTTTTTTAGCTGCCCATGCCCTGCTGGAGGGTTTGCGGAGCTTTATGATTCCTGCCTATGCGAGCGCCATTCTGGCCGTTCTGCTGCTTATAGGAAGCCGCTCTCCCGCAGGCACGAAAAAAAAACGGTTTGCCGGACGCAAACGTGGAGCGCGCATCGGTATGTATGCCTTTTTGGCTGCCATCCTTCTTCTGAACAGCGCTTCGCTTTATCTGATCCATTTGCTGCCCGTATTTAAGCTGCCGGAGCCAACTGGAACCTATGGAATCGGCACCGTTCAGATTAATCTGATCGATGAATCCAGAGAGGAAACGTTTGGAGGCGAGCCGCAAAGCAAGCGGGAGGTTCCCATTAATATCTGGTATCCCGCCGACAAGGATGCGCTGCAAGGAAAACAGCATGAGCGTTACCCGCGCGAAGTGGCGGATGCCGTAAGCCTTGTTTTTGGTCTGCCCTCCTGGCTAATGGGACATGTTTCGCTTGTACCGACTCATATCGTTGAAGGAGTCGCCGTCTCGGGCGCTCAAAGCAGCTATCCGGTTGTTTTATTTTCGCCCGGCGTTCGCTCCACAAGGTTTCAGAGTATGGCGATTATCGAAGAAATGGTCAGCAACGGCTACATTGTTGTAGGGATGGATCATCCCTATTCCTCAGCAAGAGTCAAGCTCCATGACGGAAGCGAGGTTATCTACGCTCCCGAATCGGAGGAATGGACATCCTCCGAAATCTATGCCCATAATGTAATAGGGGTTGGCGTGCGCGCCCAGGACGCGATTTTTGTGCTGGATTCGCTGACTGCCTGGAATACTAACGATCCAAGGGGATTGCTGACAGGAAAACTCGATTTAAGCAAAGTCGGCATTTTCGGACACTCCTATGGAGGAGCCACAACAGCAGAGGCGCTGGCGCTGGACGAACGCTTCAAAGCGGGACTTAGTCTGGAGGGCGGCTTTTGGGGCACAGTGTCGAGTACATCGCTCAAACAGCCATTTATGTACATCATGACCGGAAATACAATCCGAAGCCTGGACCCAAGCAGCGGCGCTACGGAAAAAGTGGTCTATGATGAATTTGACAGCGATATGAGATATGTCATGAACCACGCTCTTAATGATACGTTTTATTTGGAGGTCGAAGGCTTCTATCATCAAAGCTTTACGGACATAGCGCTATTTTCGCCTCCGCTGTTTTCCAAAGATATGGATCCTGTGCATACGGTGGATCTTTCAAGAGCTTATACAAGGGCATTTTTTGACCAATACTTGCTGGATAAGGAGCAAGAGCTTCTGAAGGGGCCGGCTGCTGCTTATCCGGAGGTTCATTTTCAAAAAGAGAGGTGGATGGATTAAAGATGACGGGGCGGGAGCTAATGACGCGCGGACAGCTGGCGCGGCGGAGCGGGGTGAGCGCTGCAACTATCCGCTTTTATGAGGATAGCGGCGTTTTGCCTCCCCCCAGGCGGGGGGAAAACGGTTATCGGCTATATAGCGAGGACTATTTGATCAAGCTGAAATTTATTTCGGATACCCGAGGGCTGGGTTACCGACTTAAAGATATTAAGGAAATTCTGCATCAGCTTGGACAGGCGGAGAACACAGTTGATTTGCGCAAGCTGGTTGAGGAACGCATGGGAGCAATAGAAGAGCAGATTGCTCTGCTCCTGAGTATGCATGCTATGCTAGGAAATCTGTTATCCACGGATGAAGAAACGGTCCAGGCATATATGGCTACTTTCCGCCCCAGCGATTCCCGCTAACATGCTATTTATGGGCCGCTGTTGCGGTATGCCTTGGGCGTAACGCCCGTTATGCTTTTGAATACGCGATAAAAGTGGGTTGGCGTCTCAAACCCGCATTGGTCGCCGATGACATTCACATTTTCATCGCTTTGCAGCAGCAGCTCCTTCGCTTTAATAATGCGTTTGGCATTGACATATCCCGTCAGGTTCATAGCCGTAAGCTGCCTGAACACTCTCGAGAAATGGGGCGGAGATACGTTGGCCTTTTGCGCCAGCCGGGCAAGCCCAACCTCCCGTTCGGGATGCTCGTCGATTTCACGCAGCGCCTCCAGCATCCATTGAGGACCGATCCGGCTTCCCCGGGATTGCCCTCCCTCATGACTGTTCTCCAGGCAGCTTCGGTTAATCTCCAATAAAAGCCCGCATACAATCAGCTTTATGGCCTCGCGGTATCCTGCCCTTTTTTCTTGCAGCTCCGACGCTATTTTTTCCATTGCGCTTTCGGTGTTTCGTCTCAGCCCTTCGTTGGCAATCAGACGGTAGCCCTTGCGTTTCTTTGCCCATTCATAGCAATACAGATGGGAATATCCCTCATCCAGCTGACCAGCCGCTATCATGGAAGGCGCAAAAAAGATCGCCGAGGAGACAATAGGGTCATCCTGATCCGGCAACGCGCGGTGTATGGTGTTCCCTGGAATAATGAAGAGATCCCCCGCTTTTTTTTCATACCACGTCTGATCAATAAAAAATATCCCTTTCCCTTTATGCACGTAAACCAGCTCATAGTGGTCATGCAAATGATCGGGAAGCTCCATTTCCGGATTTTTAACGGTATTGTATACTTGCTGAAACGAAAACAACGGGTCGCCAAAAAAAGGTTTTCGGAACGGCTTCATTGTTCATCTCCCATTTCTTCACATCAAAATATGTTGCAAAAATGCAATTTGAAGCCATTATAATATCAAATGCGAATGATATACAATGGGTACGAAGTAAACGATTTGGATTCTGCCCAAAATAAAACCTGCCATGCATCGCTGAAAAGGATGTGATGATCATGCGCATCGACGCGCATCAGCATTATTGGAGCATTAAACGGGGGGATTACGGCTGGATCACGCCGGAGCTGCCCGTGTTGTACAGAGATTTTTTACCGGAACATTTGATGCCGCATCTGGAAAAGCATCAGCTTGAAGGAACCATTCTTGTTCAAGCTGCTCCTACATTGGAAGAAACGCAATTTATACTGTCCATTGCAGACCGGGAGCCTTCAGTTTTGGGCGTTGTTGGCTGGCTTGATTTATTCGACAGCAATCACTGGCAACAATTCGAATCCTTGCGCTCCAATCCCAAGTTTGCTGGTTTTCGCGTCATGATTCAGGATATGCCTGATTCGTCGCGCATTTTGGAGGCTCCGTTTGTGGAAGCCCTTACGCAATACGCGGAAGCCGACGTTCCGGTTGATTTGCTCGTTACCTTCAATCAGCTCCCCCATGTCGTTCAATTGCTGGAGCGTGTACCGGGGCTGCGCGGCGTCATCGACCATATCGGCAAACCTCCGATAAGCTCGGGCGAGCTGGAGCCTTGGCTGCAAGCTATGAAGAGGATTGCCCGATTTCCCGGCATCTATTGCAAGCTGTCCGGCATGGTAACAGAAGCCGAGCATCATAACTGGCAGCCTGGGCAAATTGCTCCTTATATGAACGCCGTCATGCAGCTATTTGGGCCTAAGAGGGTCATGTATGGCAGCGATTGGCCCGTCTGCCTGTTGTCGGCTTCCTACGACAGTGTCATAAGCCTGGCGGAATCTTCTCTTCCGCCTGATTGGGGCAATGAAGAGCGTCAAAAATTATTTGGTGAAAACGCAGCCGTTTTTTACAAGCTTGCACGTTGAGGCGTTTAACTATCCATACCATTTCGGGAGGTTCATACATGAAATATAGGAAACTTGGCAAAACGGGGCTTGATGTGTCCGCCCTCAGCTTTGGCGCTTCGTCGCTTGGCTCCGTGTTCCGACCAACGGATGACAAGGAAAGCATCGCCACGGTCCATGCTGCGCTGGATAGCGGCATCAATCTGATTGATGTGTCTCCCTATTACGGGTTGACCAAAGCGGAAACGGTGCTTGGACAAGCGATCCGTGACATTCCGCGCGATAAGTTCCTGCTCTCCACAAAAGCGGGACGTTACGGAGCGGACCAGTTTGATTTTTCAGCAAAACGGATTATTTCAAGCCTGGAGGAAAGCTTGAGCAGGCTGCATACGGATTATGTCGATATGCTGTTTCTGCATGATATCGAATTTGTGGATGCCGGCCCTATTATTGAAGAAGCCGTTCCGGCCTTGCTTCGCCTCAAGGAACAAGGCAAGGCCCGCCATATCGGCATCAGCGGTCTGCCGCTGCAGCTGTTCAAGAAGCTTCTGCCCCAAATGGATGCTGATGTTATTTTGTCCTACTGCCATTATTCCCTGAACGACACTTCCTTGCTGGAGCTGCTGCCGCTGCTCGACGAACGCGGCGTCGGACTGGTTAACGCTTCGCCGTTGTCTATGGGACTGCTGTCCACCCGCGAGCCGGCGGATTGGCATCCCGCAAGCCGCGCCCTCAAGGAGCAATGCCAAAAAGCAGCCTTGTTTTGTGCCGGGCAGGGATACGATATCGCCAAGCTGGCCGTCCAGTTTTCCACCGCCAACGAAAACATTCCGACAACGCTCGTCAGCACCGCCAATCCGGCCAACATCGCCGCTAACGCCGCATGGAGCGAAGAGCCGATTGATCACGCTCTTTTGCAAGAGGTGCTGAATATCTTGTCGCCTGTTCATAATGAAACGTGGGTTAGCGGAAAGCCTGAATACAATGACGAAATCTCATCTCGATAAAGAGACGGACAGGAGGCAGTTCAACTATGAAAGGCATAGTTTGCAAGGAAGTTGGGGTATTTCAATGGCGGGAAGACTTGCCTGAACCTATTCGCAAGCCCGATGAGGCGCTTGTGCGCATTCGTCGAATCGGTATTTGCGGCACGGATCTTCATGCTTATCAAGGCAATCAGCCCTTTTTTGCTTACCCGCGCGTGCTGGGGCATGAGCTGGCGGGAACGATTGAAGAAATTGGCTCTAACGATGCCGGGCTAAAAGCAGGCGATCAGGTGGGCATAATCCCTTATTTGCATTGCGGGTCCTGTCTGGCCTGCCGCAGCGGCAAAACCAACTGCTGCACCGAGATGAAGGTGATGGGCGTACATGTAGACGGCGGCATGAGAGAAAAAATAGCGGTGCCCGTCACTCATCTGATAGCTGCAAATGAACTGTCGCTGGATCAAGCCGCCATGCTGGAGCCGCTTGCAATTGGCGCTCATGCCGTCCGCCGTTCCGGCCTTAAGCCGGGCGACACAGCTCTTGTAATTGGCGCAGGGCCCATTGGACTTGGCGTGATGGCCTTTGCCCGTTATGCAGGAGCGCGCGTTATCGCTATGGATATCAATGACGAGCGCCTGCAATTTTGCCAATCGTGGGCCGGCGCCGCAGATGTTGTCAATGCCCGCAATGAGCCGGAGGCCGCTATCACCAAGCTTACAGGGGGCGATTATCCCCATGTCGTATTTGACGCAACAGGCAATGTGCAGTCCATGACCCAGGCGTTTAAGCTTGTCGCCCACGGCGGCACCTTGGTCTACGTCGGACTGGTCAAAAGCGATATAACGTTCCATGACCCCGATTTCCACAAGCGCGAAATGACGCTAATGGGCAGCCGCAATGCAACCCGGGAGGATTTTGACCTTGTGCTGGAGGCTGTCTCCAAAGGTTTCGTCGATATTGACCGGTATATCACTCACCGCTCAACGCTGGAAGACATGATTGAGCCGTTCCAGCAATGGCTGAAGCCGGAAACAGGCGTTATTAAAGCAGTGGTGGAAATTCCTTAGCTTTCATACGAATTAATTCTAGAGAAGGATGCTGCGGTATTCTTCTCTTTTTTTATTTGGAGCAATGTTCAAACTGTACCAGCATTACCATTCACCGTGCGGCTAATGTGTCTAAGAACTTGTCCACATGCTATACTATTAGTGAATGGAGATGATTGCAAATGAGCGAACTGCTTGACCCACGAAATGACTTTTTGTTTAAACGCATTTTTGGCAGCGAAGAAAATCGGGATGTTCTATTGGCATTTTTGAACACAACCTTTACTGAAGCTGGTAAACCGCCCTTAGCGGAAATTATTTTGCTTAATCCTTATACTGACAAGGATACGCCTCGTGATAAGCAATCCATTCTTGATATTCATGCGAAAACAACCGAAGGCGAGCTTATTAATGTTGAGATGCAGTTATTTAATAAGTATGACACTGAGAAGCGCACCATGTTTTATTGGAGCAAGCTATACAGTGGCCAATTGCAAGAGGGGCAGTCGTATAAAAAATTACAAAAGTGTGTGACCATAAATATTTTAAACTATTCATTTCTTTCTAATCGCCAATATCATAATGTTTTTCATTTGCGCGAGGATCGTACGGGAATACCGCTTGTTGATGATATAGAATTGCATTTTCTTGAGTTACCTAAACTTAATGAGGATATTTCCAACATTCCCCAGCGTGGACTGGTAAATTGGTTATTATTCTTAAAAGGTGTCGATAAATCCAATTGGGAGGTGTTGGCAGTGAACGAACCTGTTCTAAAAAAAGCAATGACGACGTTGGAATTTTTAAGCCAGGATGCAGAAGCTCGCCGAATGTATGAGGATCGGCAAAAGTTTCTGCATGATGAAGCTTCCATGATTGAAGGGGCTTTAGCCGAGGGCGAAGCCAGAGGCGAAGCTAGAGGCGAAGCTCGCGGAAAACAGCTTAAAGCGATTGAAATCGCTAAGGAGCTTATGGCACATGGTGTTGACATCTCCATCATTGCAAAATCATCGGGGTTAACAGAAGCCGAAATCCTTGAGCTCGACAAAAAATAAACATAAAACCGGATTAAGAAATCAGCGCTTGGCTATCAGCGATAGGAGTCGCACAAGGCCAAAGACTTTCCGATTTCGAAGTCCGGTTTTTTACTGGCTTTATAAACGCCATTTTTCGCAGCTATTGCACATTCGCCTTTTTCCCCCAGCTATCCTTCAATGGCACAATCCGGTTATAAACCGGGTTTTCAATAGTGCTGTTCTTTAAATCGACGCAAAAGTAGCCATGGCGAATAAACTGAAAGCTTTGGCCCGGAGCCGTCCCCTTTGCATAAGGCTCAATTAATACATCACGGATGATGGTTTTCGAAGCCGGATTTATTCTGCTTCTCCACTCTTCGCCGTCCGCTGCGGCTCCCGGTTCCTCAAGCAGCAGCTTGTCAAAAAGCCTCACCTCAGCGTTGATGGCATGGCTGCCCGAAACCCAATGAATCGTACCCTTCACCTTGCGGGCGTTAAAGCCCGTGCCGCTTTTCGTAAGCGGATCATAGGTGCAGCGCAGCTCCGTCACCTCGCCTGTAGCCGGGTCCTTCACGATTTCCTCGCACCTGATAAAATAAGCGCCTTTAAGCCTGACCTCGCTTCCCGGCGCCAGCCGATGAAAGCCTTTAACCGGATGCTCCATAAAATCGTCCCTTTCAATAAAAAGCGTTTTTGAAAAAGGAACCTCCCTGCTTCCCATGCTATCGTTTTCGCTATTATTTTCGACGGTCAGCCATTCCTCCTGCCCCTCGGGGTAATTGGTGATGATAACCTTCAGCGGGTTTAATACGGCCATTATGCTTGACGTTTTGTCTTTCAGGTTCTGTCTGAGACAATGATCCAGAAGCGAAATATCTACCGTGCTTTCCGTTCGAATGTTGCCAACCGCTTCAATGAACCCGATAATGCTCTCCGGCGTAAAGCCTCTTCTCCTCAAGCCTCTGAGCGTCGGAAGCCTTGGATCATCCCACCCGTCAACATGTCCCTCCTCCACCATCGGCCTCAAAAAACGCTTGCTTGTGATAACTCCCGTAATATTCAGACGCCCAAATTCCCTCTGTCTCGGCGGTTGCGGACAGGCCAGCTCCGACAACACCCATTCATATAGCGGCCGGTGGCTTTTAAACTCAATGGAGCATAACGAATACGTAATCCCTTCAATGGCATCCTGGATCGGATGGGCAAAATCATACATCGGATATATACACCATTCATTCCCTGTTCGATAATGCGAAGCATGAATAATCCGATAAATGACCGGATCTCGCATAATGGGGTTTGGCGAGGCCATATCTATTTTCGCCCGCAGAACTTTGGCTCCGCCAGGAAACCTTCCTTGCTTCATCGCTTCAAAAAGCGCCAGATTTTCATCCGGAGTCCGGTCTCTATAAGGGCTGTTCTTCCCTGGCGAGGTTAAAGTTCCGCGATATTCGGCCATTTCCTCGGGGGTCAAATCACATACATAAGCCTTGCCCTTTTTGATTAAGTCTACAGCGGCCCCGTATATGTCAGCGGAATAGTCCGAGCCAAAATAGATATGCTCGACAGGATCATAACCAAGCCATTTGATATCCTCGATAATGGCGTTGACGTACTCCATATCCTCCTTCAGCGGGTTGGTATCGTCCAGCCGCAAATGAAACCTTCCGTCAAACTGCCGGGCGATAGCATAGTTGGTATGGATGGCATAAGCGCTTCCGATATGCAAATAACCATTGGGCTCTGGCGGAAATCTGGTACACATACTTCGTTCAAAAGGATTGTTTTGGAGCTCATCTTTAATCAGCTTGTAAATAAAATGATCATTGCTTGCCTCGATATCGGCTTCTTTGTTCACAGTCATTGCTTCTCCTCCCAAAAGTAAAATACGACGCACAAAAAAACCCGCCCCCAAGACCGTAGTCTTGGGGACGAGTTTCGTGGTGCCACCCCGGCTTTACCAATATGTCGCCATATTGATCTCATCAAGTACGGCATTTGCTGCTAAGCCTGTACTGGCTCTGTATCGGGAGCTCCCGGCATGCCACCCCCGCGCTTGCGGTTCCGGCACGCTGCTCAGAGGCTTGCTTCAGGCAGCGGCTTTTGACTCCTTTTCAGCATCCGGAGCTCTCTGTTCAAAAACATTCCGCCTTACTCTTCTCATCATCGCGTTTCAATATGCACTCTATATTATCAGAATATTCCCCATATTGTAAACGGCTATTACAATGCCAATAAAGCAAAAGCTTTTATACGCCTGCAACAACAGGTCCAGGTCCATCATGCAATCTGCTGTATATGCCATTTTTCTGGAGCAAGCTGTCATGCGTGCCTTCCTCCGCCACGCTTTGATCCGAAATGACGAGAATGCGGTCAGCATTGCGAATCGTCGCGAGGCGGTGCGCAATAACCAGCGTTGTTCTGCCTTTGGACAATTCGGCAAGCGCAAGCTGAATAGCGGCTTCGGTTTCCGTATCCAGAGCCGAGGTAGCTTCATCCAAAATGAGTATAGGCGGGTTTTTCAAGAAAATACGGGCGATAGACAAGCGCTGCTTCTGACCTCCCGACAGCTTAACGCCGCGTTCGCCGATCAAGGTGTCGAGCCCTTCCGGCATGGAACGAATCAAATCGCCGAGCTGAGCCCGTTCCGCCGCCTCCCAAATCTCGCTTTCCGTAGAGCCAAGCTTGCCATATTCAATATTTTCTCGTATTGTGCCATCAAACAGGAATACATCCTGCTGTACAATGCCGATTTGCTCGCGCAAGCTGCGCAGCGTCATGTGCCGCACATCCATGCCGTCAATTGTAATTTGCCCCTCAACGGGATCATAGAAGCGCGGCAGCAAGCTGCAAATCGTTGATTTACCGCCGCCGGACGGGCCAACCAACGCAACGGTTTGACCTGCGGAAATGGTCAGGTTTAGACCACTCAGAATGCTTTTGTCCTCTTCATACCCAAAGCTGACATTGCGGTATTGAATGTTGCCCTTGAACGGCCCTGCTTTTACTGCATTTTTGTCCTCCTGCACATCCGGCTCCATATCCAGCAGCTCCAGATAACGCTTGAAGCCGGCCAAGCCCTTGGGAATCGTTTCAATCATGGAATTAATCGTTCTGATGGGGCCAAAAAATACGTTGGACAGCATGACGAAAGCAACAAAGCCGCCATAGCTCATATCTCCTCTCAAAACAAACCACGAGCCGCAAACAATAACGAACAGCGAAACAAATTTAGTCATAATAAAGCTGATGGACGAATGCCAGGCCATTACCTTGTAGGTGATCAGCTTTGTTGTGCGGAAACGCTCGTTATTTTCGGCAAAACGCTGGATTTCATGATCCTCGTTGGCGAAAGCTTGAACAACGCGCATGCCGCTTACATTATTTTCGACGCGGGCATTATAGTCTGCGATATCGCTGAACATTTTGGAGAAGGCCGCATTCATTTTGCGTGAAAAATAAAGCGAGACCCAAATCATGATCGGTACGATAATAAACGTCAGCACCGCCAGCTTCCAGTTGATGCTGAGCATGATGCCAAAGGTTCCCAGCAAGGTCATAATTGCAATAAACAAATCCTCGGGAGCGTGATGCGCAACCTCGCCCATGTCCATCACGTCATTGGTCATTCTGGATACCAGATGCCCCGTCTTATTATTGTCAAAAAAGCGGAATGACAGCTTCTGTATGCGGTCAAAAAGCTTTTTGCGCATATCGGTTTCAATATTGATGCCAAGCATGTGACCGTAATAGGTAACCACATAATGCAGAAAAGAACTGAGTACATAAATGCCCAGCAAAGCCAGACAGGCATACAAAATCCAATTCCACTGCTTATCCGGCAAAAAATCGTCGATAACGAAATTCAGTGCCAGCGGAAACATCAGCTCCAGCAGCGCTGCCAGTATAGCACTGCCAAAATCCAGCAGAAACAGCCCCTTGTAGGGACGATAGTAGGCATAAAAGCGGTATAAAATATTCAACGTAAAGCTCCCTCCACCAAAATAGTTATGATTATCATTCTCAATCATATACTGAAATCCGGTTTTAGTAAACGGTTACTCCAAATTTGTTTCCAGCCGCACAAAAAACAAGCCCCTGCAATATCTCGCAAGAGATGCCGCAGGGGCTAAAGTTATCTATTTCGACTACTTAATACACATCCTTTTTCATAAATACGGCAAAGGCTGTAATAAGTCCTGCAATCGCCCAAACCAGCAAAACAAGCAATGAAAAGGATAAGGTCATTCCCTCCACCGGAGGAGAGGAGCCCTCCAGATAACCGATAACGCCCAGATTGACCATAAACAAATATTTGGCCGATTCCCATGAGGACACCATATTGCTCAGAATGGCGCCCGAAATCAGGCAAGCAATCATAACCCCCATGCCTGCGGCCGTGCTTCGGATGAGCACCGACAGCATAAACGAAAGCGTGCCTATTACTAGCGATACGTACCAGGCAAGCCCAAATTCATGAAGAATGTATTGCCATTGCGGAATAAGGCGCACCGCGCTGATATCAAGCTCTCCGCCTTGAGAGGAAAAGCCAGTCAGAACAGGCGCCGTCCATCCGTCGTTGCCAAACATTATGGCGGATATTGCAAACGTCAAAAAGCCATAAATGAGCATAATCATGGATACGGACAGCACCAGCGTCAAATATTTGCTGAGCAGCACGCGGAATCGGCTGACCGGCCGGGTCAGCAGCAGCTTGATCGTTCCCAAACTTCTTTCGGAGGAGACCATATCCGCTGCCACCATCATGATCAGAAGCGGAAGGAAAAGCTCTGTCGAATTTTCCAGGAACCCCCGGATAAAGGTAGGCGCTCCCGGCTGCGACGGATTAATGTCATGATCCAGATAATATTGCATCTGCTGCAGCCTGATTTGCAGTTGCTCCCGCCATGGGCCGGCATTGCTCAACCGGTTTTGTCCATCAATAATTTGCTGCTGGAGCTCCTGACGCCAGTCGCTTGTGCCAATCCTCTCCCGAATGCTTTCCGATTGCTTCGTTTGCGCATAAGCAAACAGGCACAGCAGGACGGCAATGATCAGACCTACCATTATAAATTTGCGGCGGCCGATCAGCTTGGTCATTTCATTGGAGATCAAACTATACATCGTGACCACCGCCCGTCAATTCCAGAAACAGGTCTTCCAGCGCAGGCAATCTGCGATTCATTTCCAGAACGCTGATGCCGCCCTCAACCAGACGTTTGTTCCACTCTCCAATTTCATTTTCAAGGTACGCTGTCGTAATTGTGCCTTCGCCCTCCGCAAGAATAGTTGTGTTTTCTTGCAAAATCGCTTTGCCCGCTTCATGCGGCGTTAATCTCCAAATCAAACGCTCCTGCCGGGAAAGCAAGCCGTAGACCGTATCGACCTGCACGATTTCGCCTCGGGAAATGATGGCTACCCGATCGCACATCAATTGAATTTCATGCAGGAGATGGCTGGATACAAAAACAGTCAGTCCCTCCTGCTCCGCCAATTGCCGGATAAAGGCCCGCATTTCCCGTATGCCCAGCGGATCAAGACCATTGGTGGGCTCGTCCAATATGAGCACTTTCGGGCTGCCAAGCAACGCCTGCGCGATGCCGAGACGCTGCCGCATGCCTAAAGAATAGGTACTGACCTTGTCGTGGATACGCTCTTGCATAGCGACCATATCAACAACCTTTGCAATCCGCTTTTCATCCACATCGGGAAGCATCGCGGCGAAATAGCGCAAATTATCCCAGCCGCTCAAATAAGGATACATTTCCGGATTTTCCACAATGCAGCCGATATGCTTCATCGCCTGGGCAAACTCCGTCGCAACATTACGGCCGCAAATTTCGATAACGCCGGAGGTTGGTTTGATCAAGCCGACCAGCATCCTGATCGTCGTTGTTTTTCCCGAACCGTTTGGACCCAAAAAACCAAACACTTCTCCTTCTTTCAGCTCCAGATCCAATCCTTTAATAATAGACTTGCCCCGGATCGTTTTTTTAAGGCCTGATATTTTCAAGGTTACCTCTGCGCTCATGACGCCAGTCCCCCTTCCGGCACCATCAACGACAAGTAACGCTTTGCAATCGCCTGATAGCCCTTGTCATTGGGATGAAAACCATCGCTGAACAAATAATCGGAACCATGCTGCTGAAATAAATCAAAGGTCGGCACAACAATGATGCCGGAATATGCCGAAGCGGTCTCCCATACCTTCTGGTTCCAGGACATCACAACACTGGAGGCCAGATTGCTTTCGCCAAAATCCTGAAACGGATTGTACAATCCCATCAGCATAATTTCCCCTTCGGCATTAAGTGACCGAATCTCCTTCAAAATGCCCTTTAAGCTGGAGATAAAGCCTTCACCTGAGCCAGCTTCAATGCCTTCCTCCAGCTGAAGCAAGGCTTGCCCGCCCTGAAATAAATCATTGCCTCCGATAGTAAGCAATATATAATCCGCTCCGCCAATCTGTCTCCGTACTTCGGGCTGTTCAAGCAGCTCTGCGAGCTGCGGCGCCGTGTACCCTTTAACGCCTAAGTTGCTGACTGTCAGCTCCGGGTAGCGGGACTTGAGCCAATCTCCCAAATAACCGACATATCCCTTGCCTTCGCTATCCCCGGTCCCTCTGGTTAATGAGTCTCCAAGCGCAACGATGGACAATCCCTCTGTTTTTGCAGCGCCTTCAGCAGACGTGGCAGGCTGGAGTGCCTCACCCACTCCGCGAGCTTGTCCCCATAGCAGCCAGCCCAATCCCGTCAGACAAAGTAGACATGCCGCAGCCGACAGCATAATGACGATATTTACACTTTTTTTGTTCAAATCCGCTCCCCCTGTTCCCTTTCATGAAGACATAGCCTGACCCTACTAATTGTAATGCAAAACGCCCCCCATATACAAAAGTCCCAAGGCATCATCAAAGCCTCGGGACATTGGAGCTTACATTACTTTTTTGTAACGCTGGATAAACGCCTCGGCCTCCACCGTGGCCAGAGGTTCGCTGAAGTAATAACCTTGCGCTTCATGACAGGTCAAGCCCTTCAAAAAATCAACATGGCTTTGCGACTCCACACCTTCAGCCATAACAGCGATTTCCAGATTATTGGCCATGTCAATAATGGTTTTCACAATGGCTTTGTTGCGCGGGCTGCCGTTGCTGAGAAAGGACTGGTCAATCTTGAGCTTGTCGATCGGGAACTGGCTCAGGTAGCTTAGCGAGCTGTAGCCTGTTCCAAAGTCGTCCATACTGACATTAACGCCTAATCCCTTAATGCCGTTCAGCGTCCGCAAAGTATGATTGGCATCCATCGCCATGCTTTCCGATATTTCAAGCTGCAGATGCTTGGCCGAAAGCCCAGTCGATTGCAAAATATCGGTGAGCATTTGCACCAGATTGCTCTGCATGAATTGGCGAAGCGATAGGTTAACCGCCATCGACAAGTCGCTGTGTCCGGCCCTCTGCCACTCCATAGCTTGACGGCAAGCCGTTTGAAACACCCATTCCCCAATGCGGACAATCAATCCCGTTTCCTCCGCGATAGGAATAAATTGTTCGGGGCTGATCGTGCCAAGCTCGGGATGCTGCCAGCGGATCAAAGCCTCCATTCCGACAAGCTGTCCGGTTAATATATTCATTTGCGGCTGGTAATGCAGAGTAAATTGCTCCTGCTCCAACGCCTTACGCAAATCGCTTTCCAGCTTGACCTTGTAGGCGACGGAATAGCTCAAGCCTTTTGTATAAAATTGAAAATTGCTTTTCCCCTTGTCCTTGGCCAGATACATTGCCGCATCGGCGCTTTTCAGCAGCGATTCTACGTCGCTGCCGTCATCGGGGTACATGCATATGCCGATGCTTGGCGTTATGTACGCCTCCAGATGGCCAAGCATGACGGATTCCGAAACCTTTACTATAATTTCGTGAGCGATATTTGCCACGCCTCTGCGATTGATGCCCGGCATAAAGATGGCGAATTCATCGCCCCCCAGTCTGGAGACGGAATCTCCGGGGCGCAGGCAAGACGCCAAGCGGCGGGCGACTGCCTGCAGCAACGCATCTCCGGTTGAATGTCCGAAGGTATCGTTAATATTTTTAAAGCGATCCAGATCTACAAACATGATGCCGATTCGTTCCTTGTCCACCTTGGCCTTCTGCAGAACCTCCGACAGCTCCTGGTAGAACAAGGTCCGGTTTGGCAAATTCGTCAAGGAATCGTAATGCGCCAGATAACGTATCTGCTCCTCTGCCTTTTTCCTCTCGGTTATGTCCACCATGGAGCCAACTACTTCCACAACTCTCCCGCCTTCAATAATGGGCGACAGTGAACAATAATAAAAAGCCTCATCGTTTTCAATTTCGACATTAACCGATTCGCCGGCGAACGCGCGATGACAATGAGCGGTCAATTTATCTGCGGTTTCAATGTCGAATAAATCATGAGGCCGTTTCCCGTAAACCTGCTCCGTCGTCAAATTAAGCTGCCTCGCAAGCTTTCCTTCGCAAAAAACAAACTGAAGCTCGCCTGCTCTTGTAGACACCATTTTGAACACGCCATTTTGCATGTGTTGAACCGTTCGGCGAAAATCATTCCTCAAGGCATCGGTTAAGGCTGTCTCCGCTTGCACGCGTTGCGTAATGTCTGTACGGATTGAAATAAACTGATAGGGCTTTCCCGACTCATTCATAAAGGGTACTATCGTTGTATGCATCCAATAATCGCTGCCATCCTTTGCCCGGTTTTTGACCTCGCCTCGCCAGATCCGCCCGCTTCGGATGGTTCGCCACATCTCCTTGAAAAAGGCTTTGGAATGGAAGCTGGAACTAATCTTGCGATGCGTCCCGCCGATTAATTCATCAGGACTGTATTGGGAAATTTCACAAAATTTGCGGTTCACCGATGTTATAATGCCCCGCTGGTCCGTAATGGCAACAATGGAGGACTCGTCCAACGCCTTGCGGATATACTGCATCTCCTGTATCTGTCTGGAGCTTGCCATTTCAGCCGCCTTGCTGTTTGTAATTTCAGTAGAAACCACGACCAGCCGGCCGGGGTCTTCAGTACTATCTCCAACCGGAATAACTGTGCTGCGAAGCCAATACTCACCGCCATCGCCAGCAGAATGCCTAGTCTCGCCCCTCCAGACTTTGCCGTCTTTAATCTCGTTGCAAATATGATGAAAAACGGACTCCGTATTCCCACGGGAGTGCGGGAGATAAAACGGCTGTCCGATTATATCATTACGTTTTAATTTGGATGTTAGGAAAAAATTAGAATTTGCATCAATGAAAAATCCGTTATTATCCAAAATAACTACAATGGAGGATTCCTCCAAAGCAGAAATTGCAAATCGGATATTTTTCATTTCTGTTAATAGGCCCCGCATCCTTGTCCACCTCATCCTGCGCAATAGGTCTCAAGACCTCATTCTCATTATAGCATGTACCCTAACTCAGGTCTTACATTTTTTTAGGGCGTGTCTGAATACTCCGAGAGGAACAGGTTGTGCCGAATTTTCGTTCCCTACAAGGAAGTTTTGTGCAGGCTTACCGGGGGTAAGTCAAGCAATACTGACGCAGAAGGGGGCGAAAAGGCGGTGCAAGATGACCTCAAGCGGGTTTTCAGACACGACCTAGATTGCTATATAAGTTGAACAAAAGAGTTTCAGCGGTGTAGGCCGGCGTGTGAAAAGTTCTTCCGATCGCAGTTGTTCCCAGACTGATTTCTGGTTTGAGCCCAAAAAAACAAACAAAATCATAACTTTACAGCATCGCCATGTTACTTAGCCTAGCGCTAAGATAAAACTGTACATCTGTGAATAAAGCTATGTCTAACGGATGGAGGGGATCTATGGGACTTCGGGACAAAGTAGTATGGATAACGGAGGCGGACAGCGAGACGGGGCGAAGCATCATTACGCGTTTTGCCCGGGAGGGCGCACGCTTTTTGCTGAACAGCGCTTCCGGCGGAGCAGCTATTCAAGAGGAGCTGGCGCTGCTGGATCGGGAAGGCCTGGCTTATGCAACTGTCAATTGCACGCTGTTGAAGCGAAGTGAAACAGAAACTATGCTGGCTGAAGCCGAGGCGGCTCTGGGACCTCTTAGCGTATTGATTCATAATAACAACACGGTAGTCCGGTCATCGGTTGAGGCTTGCACAGAGGAGGCCTTTTGGGAAAGCCTTGATGCCAATGCCAAAACAGCCTTTATCAGCACGCAAGCGGCAGGGCGAAGCATGAGGGAAAGAGAACAAGGCAAAATCATCTACATCTCCTCTATTCATGCGGATAAGCCAACCGGCTCCGCCTTTGCCTACAGCGCTGCCAAAGGGGCGGTCGGCATGCTCGCCAAGGAAGCTGCGCTTGCGCTTGGCCGGCATGGCATAAGCGTCAACACGGTGAAAGTCGGCCCCTTTGAAGGGGATGACGAGCTGTTCCGCAGCGATTTTTCCACACTCTACAACGACTACAGATACAAGGTGCCAAACGCCGTGCTTGGAGACGGGAACGACTTGGCGGAGCTGGCTTTGTTTCTGGCTTCCGATGAAGCCCGGTATTTAAACGGCGCGGATATTGCTTTTGACGGCGGTTTTCTGCTGCACTATATGAATTTTAAAATGAAAAAACCAAAGCCGGCCCCTTAACAACGTAAAGAAACAAGTGAAGTTGAAAATAGAAACAAGCGTGTAGGTCAGAGGCGGCCCTCTTCGCTGAAATTCATTTTTTCAACTTATTTCGTCTCAAAAATAGGGGAAAAGGAGGCATGGAATGGGGATTTCAGGAAAACGGGCATTGGTGACGGGGGCCGGTACCGGAATTGGCCAATGCGTTGCGGTTGAATTGGCCAGGAGAGGCGTCAAGGTCGCCATCCACTATAATCGGAGCGATGCCGGCGCGTTGGAAACACAGCGGCAAATCTCGGAATTCGGCGGAGAAAGCTGCATTGTTCAGGCCGATGTGTCAAACATGGAGCAGATTGAGACCATGGTAAAAAAAACGGCGGAGCAGCTTGGCGGGCTGGATATTCTCGTCAACAATGCGGCGCTTCAACTAAACTATGATTTTTTTGATTATGACGAAAATAGCTTTGACCGGCTTATGGCTACTAACGTCAAGGGGTATTGGCAATGTATGCAGGCCGCATTGCCCCTCTTAAAGGAAAGCGGCAATGGCCGCATTATCATTATGTCGTCGGTTCATAGCAAACGCCCCACGGACTTTGACGCAGTGTATACGATGACCAAAGGGGCCATTCGTATGCTGGCAAGAGAAAGCGCTATCGAATTTGCAAAATACGGCATTATGGTCAATGTGATTGAACCAGGCCAGATCAATGTCGGCCGGCAAAGCGCGCGTGAATCTCGGGCGATCATACCGGACAACGAACGCGCCAAGCTTCTGAAGGACGCCCCTCCGCCGATAACAACCCGGTTTCCGCTGGGACGGGTCGGCATGCCGACTGACGTAGCCAAGCTGGTCTGCTTTCTTGTCGATGATGAAAACGAATTTTTATCCGGGTCCGCCATTCGGCTGGACGGAGCCAGCATGTTAATGTAGAGGCCGACAATATGAAAAACCGGGAGTGAAAAAGCAATGACCAGTCACCAAACGTTCGAGGAAACTTTAGCTAATGTCCGTACTCATTCCAGTCCATCGGATTTGGTAATAACGGACATCCGTTTTACGGATATCAACGGCGGCCCTTTTCACAGCAGCCTGATCAAGGTGTATACGAACCAGGGCATTACCGGCTTTGGCGAGGTGCGGGACGGTGCCGACAAAATTTATGCTCAAATGCTTAAAAGCCGTCTGTTGGGCGAAAATCCATGCAACGTTGACAAGCTGTTCCGCCGGATTAAACAATTTGGCGGACATGCCCGTCAAGGCGGCGGCGTCAGCGGTCTGGAAATTGCACTCTGGGATATTGCCGGCAAAGCTTACGGTATTCCGATTTATCAGATGTTAGGCGGCAAGTTCCGCGATAAAATCAGAATGTATTGCGATACGGACGTTGATGGCAAGGATACCGGGACCGCGATGGGCGAGGCGCTGAAGGTTCGGATGGAGCAAGGCTTTACGTTTCTGAAAATGGATCTGGGCATCGGCCAGATTATAGATGAGCCCGGCACGTTAAGCGCGCCGCTCGGCTTTCTGGAGGAAATGAGAGGCGCTTCGCGAGGCTACTATCAAGGACTAAAAAACGGAACGCCGGAAAATGAGCTGCGCAAGCTCCGCAACAAGCATTATGATATGTACAATATCGCCCATCCCTTTACCGCCATCCATGTGACCGAAAAGGGACTGGACATGCTGGAGCAATACGTGGCGGAGGTTCGTGACGTAATTGGCTATGAGGTTCCGCTTGCCATCGACCATTTTGGACATATCGGGCTGGAGGACTGCATCAAGCTTGGCCGCCGGATCGACAAATACAATCTTGCCTGGATGGAGGATATGCTGCCTTGGCAATATACAGAGCAATATGCCAAGCTGGCGCGCTCTGTAACAACGCCTGTATGTACAGGCGAGGATATCTATTTGAAAGAAAACTTCCGGCCGCTGCTGGAGGCAGGCGGCGTTTCCATCATCCATCCTGACGTATTAACAAGCGGCGGCATTCTGGAAACGAAAAAAATCGGCGACATGGCGCAGGATCATGGCGTTGCCATGGCAATCCATATGGCGGAAAGCCCCATTGCCTGCCTTGCGGCGGCTCATATTGCTGCGGCCACGGAAAACTTCCTTGCCCTGGAGTACCATTCCTGCGAGGTGCCTTGGTGGGATGACATTATCATTCGCAAGGAATCCGGAAAGCTTGTCCAGAATGGCTTCATTACATTAAGCGATGCGCCTGGACTTGGCATCGAGGATTTGAATGACGAAGTATTGGCTCAGCATCTGCATCCCAAAGTGCCTGGCGTATGGGAAGCAACCGATGAGTGGAACCACTTTAATACTAACGACAGACTTTGGAGTTAACAGGCAATTTAGTTTACTAATGGCGCGATTCAGCCACAAAATACGGAAATGGCGGAGCAGGGATTACACCCTTGCACCGCCTTTTTTTGTTTCGCGAATAGTGGCCGCCGCTCATTTTTGCATCGTCTAGCTACAGATTTATCCATTCGGGACATATGTCCTTTACCTGGCCGCAGCTAGCCGTTACATTAAATAAGCAAGGTAGAGAAAGAATGGAGGATATGGAATGAGGGGAGTTATATACGCTTGCTTGGGCGGAGCTTTTCTGACGCTGCAAGGCGCTGCCAATGCGGCTATCGGGTCAAGCATCGGCTCCTGGCAAGCAGCTGCACTTACGCAGGGCACCGGCTTTGTCGCCGCATTTATGATCGTATGGCTACTTCGCGATAAATCCTATAAGCAATTAAATAAGGTCAAGCCGGTTTATTTGTTTGGCGGAGCCTTTGCCGCCTTTATCCTGTTTAGCAACATTACGGCCTTTCATATAAACGGCGCAGCTTTGACGGTATCCGCCGTTCTGATCTCCCAAATTGCTGTAACGGTGATGCTGGAGAAAAGCGGCATTTTCGGCGCCTATTCACTCCGGCTTGGAACAAAGCAATGGGCAGGCCTGGGTTTGATGGGCATCGGTATTTTGTGTTTAGCTTGACTGTATATAAGGGGGCATAACATTGAAAAAGCTTGATGAGCCGGAGAGGATCAATCAATATCTGGACGAATTTGGCCTTAATGCCGTTTTGCCCGACGCGCTGAAGGAGCGGCTGGTTCTGTACCGCTTTGAACCGGATGAAACTCTCTGTCTTCAAGGAGAAGAGGCTCAATATATCCATTTCGTTGTACAGGGTAAGGTTAGAGTGTTCACAAACTCGACGGACGGAAAAACGCTGCTTGTTAATTTTACAGTCCCGCTGGACGTTATCGGCGAAATTGAATGTCTGAGCGGAAAAGTAAACCTCAATACAGTGGCGGCGGTTTCGCGCGTGGAATCGCTTGCCCTGCATAAGCGCTGGTTAAGTCAAAGCGTCGATGCGGCATTTTTGCGATTTTTACTGGGCTTGGTCACTCAAAAATTTTATTCAAAGTCGGTTTCCCTTAGCAAAAATCTGTTGTATCCCGTGGAGGTCAGGCTTGCCAGCTATTTGCTTTCTCTGTCGGACGAGGATGCGGCGGGCGAAAACGGCAAGATCAGCATGACAAATGTTAAAGATGCGGCTAGTATGATTGGAACAAGCTACCGTCATTTGAATCGGGTGCTGGGGCAATTTTGCCAGGCGGGGCTTGTGGAGCGAGGCAAGGGTGTGCTTATTGTAAAGGATCGCAAACGGCTGACAGATGTAGCCGGCGTCAATATTTATGAGAACGGAGATCAAACATGATGATTTGGGGCGTTTTGATGGCGCTGGCCACAGGCTCTTTAGTAAGCGTGCAAACGATGTTCAACAACAAGGTCAATGAATCCGCAAGTTCACATGTCACAACTGCTCTTGTGCTGGGAATGGGCTTTCTGGCATCTGCCGCTATGGGAATTATTTTTGAAGGAGCTGCCTTTTTTTCGCTGAAGCCCATGCAGCCCTGGTTCTGGTTTAGCGGCTTATTGGGAATCGGCGTTGTTACATGCGTAGTAAGAGGAGTACGGCTGCTGGGACCAAGCTATGCGGTTTCCATCGTTATGGCATCGCAAATGCTATGTGCATTATGGTGGGACTCCATGGGATGGTTTGGACTGCAAAAGGTCGCGTTTACGCCCCAAAAAGCAATCGGCGCGCTCCTGTTGATTTGCGGCCTTATTTTGTTCAAAGCAAAGCCGAGGAATGCGGAGTCGCCCCAAAAACTGCAGCCATTAAGCCAGGAAAGCGCGGGTTAGCACTATTAAAACAAAACGGCCGGCTTCGGCATCCCCTCCCGCAAAGGAGGAGATACCGTAAGCCGGCCTCTTTTTTCCCTGTATTACATCTGACTGCTTGGTATTACGTCTGTTTGCCCTGCTCTTTCAGTCTGGCCTCCGCCGCTTCCATCAGCCCCGCCATATACCCGATGCCATGCAGACGGCCAAGCAGCTCGTAGCCGGGATTGCTGTTGTCCTCTCCCTCAAGGGTCGGAACATGATCGGGCCGGACCGGCCCACGGAAACAAACCTCATAATACGTGTGCATAGCTTCCAGCATGTCCGTTTTACCGGCGTCATGGAAGGTTTCTTCGAACTTCTCCGGTGTCCCAAGCACATCGCGGAAGTGAACAAAAAAGATTTTGTCCTGCCTTGCAAAATGCCGGATGACAGATGGAATATGCTCTCCCGCCGTTGCCAGCGTGCCTTGGCATAACGTTATGCCGTTGACGGGACTCGGCACCAGATCAATAGCCCTCTGCAAAGCGTTGGCGCTGCGCAAAATCCGGGACACGCCGCGGATTGGCGTAATGGGCGGATCATCGGGGTGAAGCGCCAGCTTCACTCCCGCTTTCTCCGCAACCGGAACTATCTGTTCCATAAAGTAATGCAGGTTTTCCCAAAGCTGATCCTCTGTCACAATACCGGCTTCCGTTAACGGCGCGCCCTTCATCAAGCTGTGGTCATAGCTGGAGACAAGCGCTCCGCCCCGGGTGCGGGTTGTTGTGGAGGTGCGGAACCAGTTGAATTGCGCCATGAAATTGTAGCACAACACCTTGATGCCCGCAGCGCCCATGTTGACAATAAACTGCTGGAATTGCTCGATCTCCCTGTCTCTTCCTGCCGTGCCCAGCTTGATTTCGTTGCTGGGCGGCATGGATTCGATAACGACCAGATCGATTCCGGCATCAGCAAACCGCTGCTTTAACCGGATCAGAGGCATAAAGTCCCATGGCTTTTCCAGCTTTTCATCCCAGGCAAGCCCCGATACGGCGTAATCGACGCCTAGCTGCTTGGCGATTTTCCAGAGACGATCGGGTTGTATGGTAAAAAATTCAGCCAGCTGCATATGCTTACAGCACCTCCCGCTACGTCTATTACTTAGCTCGTTTGGACAAATCTTGACCTAAATTATTCAAATTGTTATAAGCAGCCTCGATGGATTGTTGTCCAAAAATGACAGCGTCAATTTCTTTTTTGAACGCATCTACATATTCAGTGAAGCCAGCCGCTACGGAGTAGAAAGGCATTGCTTTTTCAACGGATTGGTCGTAGATGTCTTTGCCCAGCTTATCCTTTGGTTCCAGTGTCGGCTCGATTGCCGCGTAGATTTCCGGATTGATTGGAATACCGCGAGTCAGACCAAGAGCCGTTCCCGCTTCTTTGTCTGTAATGAACCATTTGACGAATTTTTTGGCTTCTTCCTTGTTTTTGGAATTGGCGCTTACACTCAGGAAGATGGTGGATTGCGCCCAGCCTGCTCCGGCAGGACCGCCTGGCATGTTGACAACGCCCAGCTTGCCTGGCATCAGCTGCTCCAGCGCGCCTACAGAACCCGTTGTTGCAGACCTTACCATAACAGTGCCGGAAGCAACAGCATCGGCTTGCGGGTCATTTTCCAGGAAGCTTGCTGTTTTTTCAGCTGGAGGCACCACGCCTTCTTCACGCAGCTTCGCGTACGTTTCAAACATGGTTGTAAACGTCTCTTTGTCCAGCGTAAACGTTTTGCCTCCATCCGCCATCATTGGCGGCTTGCCCATTGCGGTTTGATAGAAGTTGTAGCCGTCCCATGTGTTTACATCGCCAATCGGATATTTGCCGTCAGGAAGCTTGGCGCTTGCATCTCTTGCCCATTGGAAGTATTCCTCATAGGTCCAGTTGGTTTTGGGAAGCGGAATGCCGTATTCCTCAAGCGCTTCTTTGTTGTAGGCCATGCCCTGTGAATTCAAGCTGAGCGGAATGCCGTACAACTTGCCATCCATCTTCAAATTTTCGATTACGTTGGCGTCTACAATGCCGGTCAAGTCGATATCCGTTAAATCTTCAAGCTGTCCGCGGGTTACATATTCCTGGATATAAGCGGCGTCCATCTGCAAAACATCGGTGATGGATTTGGATGCGGCCAGAGTCGGCAATTTTGTCCAGTATGCGTCCCATGCCATAAATTCAGGTTTGAATTTGATATTCGGGAATTGCTTCGAATAGATTTCGAGCGCTTTTTGCGTAGCTTCATGACGGGCGTCGGAGCCCCACCACATAATGCTTAACGTTGTTTCGCCGCCCGAGCTTCCGCCCGTATTCGAGGATGCTCCGCCGGGACTTGCGCTAGGCGTTGAGGAACCCCCGCCGCTGCAGGCACTAAGAGCTACTGTGGATGCAAGCAATAGAGCAGCACTGCTGTACATTTTCTTCTTCATGTTTCAACATCCCCTTTATCTTTTTTTGAGGTACTTTTTAGTGTTACCCCTTTAAGCCTGTTGTTGCTATTCCCTCGACAAAATGCTTCTGCGCAAAGAAGAAGATTATGGCCGATGGGATGACAGACAGCAGCGACATCGCAAGCAATTGTCCCCACTGGATATCAAACTGGTCAATAAACATCCGAAGCGCCAAACCGACGGTAAACTTGTCGACCGAGCTTAGATAAAGCACTTGGGAGAAGAAATCATCCCAGCTCCAGATGAAGGTAAAGATGCCGACGGTGACAAGAGCCGGCTTAAGCAGCGGCAGTACGATGCGCCAGAAAATACCATAAACGCTCGCTCCATCGATGGTTGCCGCTTCGTCCAGGTCGCGCGGAATGCCGCGAATGAACTGGACCAGCAGGAAGATAAAAAACGCGCCGCCGCCAAAAAAATGCGGAAGAATCAAAGGAATGTAGCTGTCAACAAATCCAAAATTGTTAAACAGGATATATTGGGGAACTACCGTCACCTGTCCAGGCAGCATCATGGTGAGCAGCAGGATGGAAAACCATAGTCCTTGAAACTTGAAGTTCAGCCGCCCGAAGCCATATGCAACAATAGCGGCGGTCGTTACGCCCCCGACAACATTCCACAGCTCCATCCAGAGCGTGTTGCCGAAGAAGTGGGCAAACGTAAAGTCATTGGAAAACATCCAGCCCTTTGTATAGTTTTCCCACATGGGCACGGAGGGCCATATCGTAGGCAGGCTAAGCTCGGATGTTTTTTTGAGAGAAGCGCCAACCCACCAGATGACGGGATATAGCATCAGCAATGAAAATGCCGACAGAAGCACGTGATTGATTAGTGTTGATTGCCGCGTTTTCATTTGGCCTTCCTCCCATCCGATTCATAAAATACCCAATACCGGGAGGCAAAAAAGTTAAGCGCCGTTAATGCGGCTACTATCACCAGCAAAATCCAGGCCAAGGCCGACGCATAGCCCATTTGATAATGCTTAAACGCCTTTTCATACAGAAACAGCGCATAAACATAGGTAGCGTTGATTGGTCCGCCTTTTGTCACGATGAATGCGGCGGTAAAGGTCTGGAAGGAATTAATAATCCCCAGCACCAGGTTAAAGAACATAACGGGGGAAAGCATAGGCAGCGTAATGCTCCAAAACTTTCTCATTTTGCCTGCTCCGTCTACAGACGCTGCTTCGTACATCTCCTGCGGCACCTGCTTCAAGCCGGCCAGGAAGATAACCATGGTAGAACCAAATTGCCATACATTAAGCAGGATCAGCGTGCCTAATGCCGTATCCGGATTGACAATCCATCCCGTGCCTTCAATGCCAAACCAGGAGAGCACCTGATTGATGTAGCCATCCGCACCAAACATGTTCCGCCACAGGGCCGCAACCGCGATGCTGCCGCCGATAAGCGAAGGAAAATAAATTGCTGTCCGGTATAAATTCATGCCCCGCAAATTTTTGTTGAGCGCCATTGCCACAAGCAAGGAAAAAAACAATTTGAGGGGGACGGAAAACAGAACAAACATAAAGGTTACGATCAGCGATTTTTTAAAGGTTGCGTCGCTTGTAAAAATTCTGGTGTAATTGTCCATTCCCGCCCAGACGGGATCGTCGAGCAAGGAATAATTGGTGAACGAAAGATAAAAAGATTGTGCAATTGGCCATAATGTCAGCAGCAGAAATCCGATCAGCCAGGGCGATATAAAAACATATCCTGCCAGATTGATGGATGATCCCAGCTTTGTTCTCAAACGCTTTTTCCCTGATCCGGCGAAATTTCCAGTAGTGGTTCGGATAACTGTCCCCTCCTTTGTCTATCGTTCGGTTTCGGTTCTTTTTCCTTTAGTTTGCCATTTCTGGCGAAAAAACATGTTTTGCTTGTTCCCTTACTTTAAACGAAAGCGGTTACATTCAGAAAGCAGAAGAATTTACGAAAAGGTAGAATTTTATATAGTGTGTTTTTTTAGGTGGGAAAATTCATATTCTGCTGGAAAATGCAATAAGAAACTCGCATGTACAAATGGGAGCGCTTCCGCGAGAATAGGGGTATAAACCGGCTAGACCGGTCAATACCCCCAAGGATGAGGTGCTCAACATGAAATTCGATAATCCGGAAGATATTATTCAGCTTACCCCGTTATGGAAAGGTGAACGATTCCCGAATGGAAGGCCTAAGGTTCCAGAGGACATTTTGAGGCGCATGCGCGATATTACATTGGAGGAAGCATGGGGGCCTCTATGGCATCACGGCTACCACTTCCAATTTGAAGGCGACTTCAAAATTACGCGTCCCGAGCAAATTATGGTGGGCCGCGCCGTTACCGCCGTTATGGTGCCAAAAAGACCGGATCTTCATGATGCCTTGCTGAATTATGGCTTTCAGGATGAAGGGCGCAAAGGCTTTTTTAATCAATGGGTAATTGATACGCTAGTTGAGGACGATGTTGTTGTTGTTGATATGTTTGACAAGATTCATATGGGCACGTACGTTGGCGGAAACCTCTCAACCGCTATTTCGACTCGCACCAAGCGAGGCGGCGCTGTTGTATGGGGCGGCATCCGCGACAACCAGCAAATTTCGGAGATCGACAATATTAATATTTATTATAGAGGCAGCGATCCAACAGCCATTGCCGATGTCACAATGGTTGGGATGAACACGCCGACGCGGATCGGCAAAGCGATCTGTATGCCAGGCGATGTCGTATTGGGTACGCCGGCCGGCGTTATATTCATTCCGCCGCATCTGGCGGAGCTGACTGTCGTACAGGCGGAAAAATCTCAAGTGCGGGATGTGTTCGGCTTTGTGCGCCTCAGAGACAACGTTTATTCCACGGCGCAAATCGACGCGGCATGGGATGTTGCGTTATGGGAGGACTTCCTGAATTGGTTCCAAAATGATAAAGCCGCTGCCAAATACCAGCATTTAACTTGGGATGCTGAAGTAGAAGAAGCGCGCAGCCGCAACATGGAAGGCCCCCAATCTGACGTTAGACTGTAAGGAAAAACGCAAAAAATGCCGGAGGCTCAGTCCCCCCAGACTGAGCCTCCGGCATATCGTTTAGCCCGCCGCGCCGTTAATTGCCAACGGATTCGCGGTATTCGCTTGGCGAAAGGCCTACTTTCTTTTTGAAAATCTGGCTGAAATAGCGGGAGTCCTGATACCCCACCTTCTCTGCCACCTCATAATTTTTAAAATGCGTGCTTTTCAGCATGTCTTTCGCTTTTTCAATTCGGATGTCCGTCAAATGCTCGATAAACGTTTTGCCCGTATTCAGCTTAAACAGCAGACTCAAATAAGTAGGCGTCATATACACTTGTTGGGCTACGTTCTGCAGGGATGCCTGGCTGCATTCCTGCTCCATGTATTTGATCGTTTTTTTGATAATGCTGCAGTGGCTTTCCTTTTGTCCGGGAGCAACCGCTTCCTTAAGCCCCGTCAAAAAGGTGCTGACGTAATCCTGTATTTCGTAAAGCGTGCCTAACCGGATAACGGACATGATCTGGAATTTTTCATAGGCGCCAAGTGTTCCGGATTCCGCAACAGCGCGCTTCTCGATGCCAACCAGCAGTCGGACTGTCAAATCATACAGACTGGACGGCTCCACTCGCCCATTATCCAGCACGCCATCGTAAAAACGCTTCACGGCCGCTCTTACGTCATCGCTATTATCGGCTGCCATAAAGTCTGTATAGAGCTCTTTTTCCTTATCCATGGGATATTGCTGAACCGTCTCATACCGGCACGGGGCGTTAAAATAAATAATTTCCTTTGCGCCGTAATAAAACTTTTCGCGCAGCGCCTCCGTCGCCTGGTTGTAGGATTGAAAAATATCCTTCAGGTGGTTGCACGGCTTGCCCACCGCTATAGCGATGTTTAGTCCAAACTGCGTTGACAGCATCTCCCTTACATTCTCCAGCAAATCCTTCGACTTCCAGGAAAAAAGCAAACCCAGCCGTTGTTGCTTATCCATAAACACAACGGTTCCCGTGCCCGCATGCTGGCGCAAATACTCTCTTATTGCTTCAACGTAAACCAGCCTTTCGCGTTCCTCCTGAAACCGGACAACCGGCTCGGCCAACGCAATGGCAGGAAATACAAAATACGGGTTCAGCTCAAGCATGGTCATTTGTTCTTTTACATTACTTCTCGTTTTTCCACCGCCGGATACGAGCTCGCTCAGAAAGCGATCCCGCATCAAATCAAGAACAACCTTCTTTTCAAACAGCAATTCACCGTTTAGCATGCTCCATTCTCTCCTTTAATAGAAGATTAACCGACCGGATGCACGAGACCCATTCCATAGATTTAGTAATGAATGGTTTTATAGGAATGCATGTGTTCGACAAAGGCGTTGGCCGCAATCTCCGGGTCGCCCGAACGAATGGAACGAATCAGAATCATATGCCATTCGGCCAGTTCATCCGTCGTAAAATAGCGATTGGATACCGCCATAAAGCGCATCACCTTTTGCTTCATGTGATTCCAGAGCTCAAAGATGGCTTGATTGTCGCAACGTCTGTAAAAGAAACCGTGAAACTCCATATCCAGATCCAAAATCCTCAAAATATCATTTTGCTCGTGGGCATCCTGCATCTGGGCAATCAAGGACTCCAAATAAACAAAATCGTTTTCCGTCAAGGTTTCCATCGTTTTTTTGACGGCAAATCCTTCAATAATCTCTCGTAAAGCAAATATATCCTTAATTTCTTTGCTGGATATTTCAGATACGACGGAGCCTTTGTTAGGAACTCCCGTAATAAAGCCGGATTGCTTCAAACGCTCCAGAGCCTCCCTTACAGGCGCTTGGCTCACATCGAATTGCTTGGCAATCTGAAGCACCAGCAGCCTTGTGCCAGGCTGCAGCTCGCCAGAAAGAATTTGCTTCTTCAGCTTTAGGAACACTTGCTCACTGATGGATTGAACTGTAGTCTCTGCGGATATTCCCTGCATGGGCCCACATCCTTTTCCATATTATCGATTATCGATAATCCTCACAACTTCATTATAAGCGCTTACATTTTTGTTGGCAACCTCTTTTTTTACAAAAACAAGGAGCTTCCCCGAAAGGAACGCTCCTTTAAGATAACCCTAATATCGACGGTTCATTCGTTTAATAACATCACTGATGCATTTTTAATATCGTAGAGAACGCCGCCGGGATTGCTTTGAACCAATTGGTTAATCTGTTTGTGGACGTAGCCGCTTTTGGGAGCGATGGCATCAACTATAATGTTGTTTTCCTTCAGCATATCGGTTGTTGCTTTAATAGTATAGTCAGACATTGGGCGGGATTCATGGACAGCAGCATCGGTAACGAATATGATCCGTTTGTCGTTGGCACTGCCTAATTCCGAGAGTATATATGCTGCCGTATGAATAGCTTCCAAGCCGGATTCTTCATCATCTCCTCCGCCATAAGCCACCAATTTGTTTAAATAACCCTTCAGCTTATCTTTATCCCGGGTAAAATCAAAGTCCTTCATATCGGGATAGCCGTATTCGTAATAGTTAATGTCCCGATATGCCACAACCGAAAAGTTCGAACCAGCGGGGACGGAATCGACAAAGCTTTTAACGGTTTCCTTGATGTAGTCGATAACTTCGCCCATACTGCCCGTCACGTCAATAACAAATACAATATCGGAGGGAGCAGTAATGCCCTTTGATATGTTTTTTAAAATAGTCGGGCTGCTTGCAGACTCTGATTCTATTGTTTTCTCTGGTTCTGTTGTTTTCTCTGCTCCTGCGGGAGGATTTTCGCTTTCAGCGGATGTCGGGATGGACGGTTTGTTCTGAAAAACAATAACCGAGCCTGTTTCTCCCTTCCATTCTACTTCTCCGCCAAATGCTTCACTGACGAACCGGACAGGCACCATGGTTGAACCGTTAATTAATTGCGGCGCAGCGCTTAAGGTGACGGCGACGCCGTTAATATAGGCGGTTTTGGAGCCAATTGTCAGCACTACCGTCCGCCCTCCTCTTGTTGCCGTAACGGTTTGAGTGGAGCTATTCCATTTTACGGTAGCCCCCAGTGACTCGAAGATCGACCGAAGCGGGACAAGCACATTCCCCTTGGCATTAACCGGAGGTTGCTCGTACACCTGTTTCACACCTTCAATATAAACCTGAATATGTTTGGGTTCATGATTAATTGTGATAAATTGAGGAACAGATGCGGACAATCCGCCCGACTGGTTAACCGTCTTCAGGTAACTATAATAACCGCCCGTTGGAAGTCCCAGCTTTGCCAATGAAAAGCTGAAAACTCCGCCTGCTTCAATCTTGATTTGCCTGACAACCTGCCCGCTGGCATTTTTCACCATCAAATAGGAGTAGGAGTCCGGGCTGGCGGCTGTTGCAGGAAAATACACGGTCATAATGTTCCCCGTTACCATTTCAATCGTGCCGGGATAGCCTGCTCCTGTCGGAACGTTAGGCAACGGTTCCTCTGTTTTGGCTGGAGTCGGGACTGGCACTCCTGGTGAAGGCATTGTTGGCACGGCAGACGTAGGCGTTGGAGATGCCGCTGTGCCAGGCACTGGAGTTGGCCGCGCAGTACCATTTGGCGTTGACCCTGGGGACAGGCTTGTTGGTGATGGACTACCCGTTGCCGGCCTTGGTGTTGGTGCTGCCGGCGATGGCCCTCCTGTTGCCGTTTCTGATGTTGGGGCTGCCGTCGGCGGCCCGCTCGCTGCCGGATTTTCAGTTGCTCCTCCTGGAGAAGTCGGGGCTCCCGTAATGGAGGCTTTTGGGATGTAGAAATAAATGCTGGACCCGGTATATGGCGCCTGTTGCTTTTCGGATAAGGTTACGGTTTTCGTTTTGGCATTAAAAGTAAACCGGGACGAAGAAACCTTACTTCCGTTTATATACAAGCTGACGTTTTTGGCGGAGCTTAAGGTATAGCTTACCGGGACTGAAAATGTCCGCGCTGAGCCATCTCCACCCGACAAGGCAATACCGATGCTGGGAGTGCCCGATTGGCCTTCTTCCCATTCAAAGCCGGGTATAATGCCGTATTTGATATGAATTTCAGCGCCGCTATAGGGAGCTTTGGCCAAGGTAATAGTGTTATTGTCATAATCCACAACGTAGTCATTGGGATTCGCTTCAATTGCATTGATATACAAACGTAATGTGGTATTAGCTGCTGTCAATTTGTTTTTTGTAGCAAACCTGAAAACACGATTCTCCCCATCCCCGTCCTGCAAAATATTGACCAGGTTATCATGTTCCCTGTATTCCAGGGAACCGGCAGCTTGCACAACTGTGACAGAATGGAGGCCAAGGCTTGCAACAATCAAAGTTGAGACGAGCATAAACAAAAGCATTTTTCTTAATTTCATCTGTTTCACTCCAATTATGTAGCATCAGGATAAGTCAGCAGCCGCGTTTGGCAGTACCATATTCACATGCCCACGCCACCCACATTGTGGAAATCGCTGCTGCTCTATTACTCTATCATAGGACAAAAGACTTATCTATAGAAAAGCTCGTACCAAGCTTATCGACAATTTTCTCCGCTAAAAAAACTACGACTGACCAATTAACATACAGTATTTATTTTCTGCCGCTTCAAGGTACTCTTGTGGGTTGCGCCGGAAAC
>NZ_LYPA01000069.1 GCF_001675045.1 Paenibacillus oryzae | reverse complement strand
CCAAGTGTTCCAAAACGTCTTGAGCAGCTATCGCTTTTTACTGTAAATTTAAGGAAGTGTTATGGGTCAAGCGTAGACACCAGTGTCCCTTACATTGACGAAGTTCCCAAATTTGCTGCTCTGGCGGTCACCTGTGACCGTTAAACAATTTAGACAACTTATGCTACTTGAACAACTTTGGCGATTTAGAGGACTAACTTAGGCGACTTGGGCTTCTTGGACGAGTCAGGCGACAAGCCGCAGTGCAATATTGTATTTACTTCATGCTCTATTTATTTGCCGGCTGGAGCATGTTCAATTCTTGCTCGATGTTGTATTCACGATCATGGATTTACTATAATGATACATAAAAAGACAGGAATGGGTTGGAGAGGTTTGGATTGGAGAGGTCTGGATTGAAACGTTTTTTAAGGCTGGAATGGCTGGCTGCAGCTGCCGGGCTGGGATTGCTGGCGTATTTGCTGTTTATTGCCCCGTTTGCCGGGGTTGCCGATAACGGCGATTTTTTGCGTGTGATGCTGACAGGCGGACTGGATTACGGTATCCCGGACGAGGCATATGAGGATCGTTTTTTTGGATTTGCCCATCAATTTTTTGCGTATGACCACTTTTTTCGCGGCTTTTATTTCTCCACGCAAATTATTTTAGTAGCCGTTGCCCGGCTGCTTGGCTATTTGTTTAACTCATCCATGTTTGATATTCGTGTTCTAGGCGCGTTTTACAGCCTGCTGCTGCTCGCGGCGACTTATTTGCTTGTTCGCCATAACAAATACAAGTCGCTTATAACGGGCGCCGTGCTTGGGCTGGCGTTGTTATTTGTCTTTTTTGATATCGGCTATACAGCCTACTTTAACTCCTTGTTCGGCGAACCCGTCAGTCTGGTGTTTTTGCTTCTGACTCTGGCCTTTGGCTTGCGTCTGGTGAACGAGGAGAAGCCTTCTCGCGCCGTGCTTTGGTTATACTTTATTTCGGTCCTTTTCCTGACCTGCTCCAAGATTCAGAATGCCCCCGTTGGCATCCTGTTTGCGGCAATCGGACTGCAATTTGCCGGATTACAGACGCAATTCAGCTGGCGACGGCTCGTTTTCTGGCTTTCGGGAGCTATGGTTGTTATCTCAGTCGTGATGTACATTGCTGCTCCAAAGGATTTTAAAGACATCAATTTGTATCAAACGGTGTTTTTTGGCATTCTCAAGGATTCACCGGATGTCAACGGAGATTTGAAGGCGCTTGGGCTGCCGGAACATTTGTCAGTGCTTGCCGATACTAATTATTTTCAGAGTGGTACGGCCATTAAACAAGACGATCCTTCGTTAAGAGGGGATTTCTATGACCGGGTATCCCATAGCGATGTATTGTTCTTTTATTTGAAGCATCCAGGCCGTTTAATAGACAAAATGGAATATGCCGCCAACAACTCTATGAGCATTCGTCCTTATTATTTGGGCACATATCTGAAGGAATCCGGCAAGCCTGCCGGTTCCCTGGCCATGGGCTATAGCGGCTGGAGCCAGTTTAAAAACCAGCATATGCCCAACTCTCTGCTTTTTATTGCTTTATTCTATTTAGCCTATTACAGCGTTGGATTGGTTGAATATGTGCGCAGCAGCCAAAAAGCCGTGCGTTTACGCATTCAATTGCTTATGGCGGTAGGCCTTGTCGGGATGGTTGGCTTTATGGTTCCGATTCTAGGGGACGGGCTTGCGGATTTGGGCAAGCATTTGTTTTTATTTAATGTCTGCTTTGACATGATGATTATTGTATCCGCCGTATGGCTGGCGCATCTGATCTACCGGTTCACCTCCGGTAAAAGTCGGTTATAGGCAACCTTTAACTATCCCTATCATCCATCAAATGGTACATTTGTAAGCACAAGACGATAACAGATGTATTAAAAGGAGGCTGCTATCATGCGACAGAAAGCTGCAGATTTATTTCTGAAAGCATCTGAGGAGGAGCATTTTTCGGGGACTGCTTTGATCAAAAAGGGTGAACAGACTCTTTTTGATGGAGCCTACGGATGGGCTCATCGGGGATTTCGCGTTCCTAACGAGATGGATACGAAATTCGATACCGCATCCATCACAAAGCTATTTACGGCTGTGGCCAACCTTCAGCTTGTGGAGCAGGGGAGGCTGAAGCTGGATGACCCGATTACGGAAATCATTGATTTATCCGGCACCGAAATTCCGCGAGATGTTACCCTGCGCCATTTGCTGACCCATACCTCCGGTATCGCCGACGATGCCGATGAAGAGCTGGGCGAAAGCTATGAAGCGTTATTCCTGCATAAACCGAATTACTCTATCCGTAATAACGCAGATTTTTTGCCCCAATTCGCCTATAAAAAACCAAAATTCAAGGCGGGTACAGCGATTAGCTATAATAACTGTGCATTTGTATTGCTAGGATTGGCTATTGAAAAGGCGACGGGAGATTCCTATAGGAATTATGTCACTAAGCACATATTCCAGTCATGCGGTATGAACCTTACCACATTTGCCGCCAAGGATGACGGGGATGCGCAGGTTGCAGAGGGCTATGAGCTTGCTGCAAACGACAAAGGCGAGCCCGTCTGGCGCAAAAACATTTATTCGTACCCGCCTATCGGCACTGCTGACGGCGGCGCTTTTACAACGGTTGGCGATTTGCATATTTTTATGAAGGCAATAGCCGGCGGCAAGCTCCTGTCCGAAAACATGACCAACGAAATAATGAAGCCCCAAACCACTCTGGAACGGAGCTTCGATTGGGGCGGCATGATTAATGGTTTTGGCTTTCACTTTTGCTACGATCACGAAGGCAAATTGCTTCGCATGTTTAAGGATGGCTGTAATCCAGGAGTAGGGGGATTTATGGCCTATTATCCCGCCAGCGATATTACCTTTTCGATATTGGCCAATCAAACCAGCGATATATGGGAGCTGCATCGCAAGGTCGAGCTGCTTGTAGCGGATCATTATTCATTGTATTAAAAGTCCTTTATTGAAAGGCTCTTATTCAAGCTCAAGCTGCAGCTCCTGAAAATGGTTGACCTCGTCCCTGCGTTTATGGTTAACAAGCTCGGACACCGTGACGAAGCGGAAACCTTTGGCTTGAAGCTCGGGCAATATTTTTTTGAGCGCCTGATAGGTTTGGCTGGAGCCCTTTACGTTGTCGTGCATCAGCACGATATCCCCGCCTCTGGCATTGTTCACCACCTGCCTGACAATTCGGTCTACGCCTGGCGAACGCCAATCTTTTGTATCCTGATGCCAGGACCACAAAAGAACGGTATATCCGTTATTACTCGCCGCCTGGATGACGCGGTCACTAATGAATCCTCCGGGCGGGCGAAACCAGGGGCTGGACGTTCCCGTTATTTCCTCAATTTTTTGCTTGGCCTCGGCAATTTCTTTATGAATGACGGAATTGGACACATTTCGATCAAAAAACACATGATTAAACGTGTGGTTGGCGACCTCATGGCCCTCTGCTACTTCCCTTTTGACGATGTCGCTGTATTTTTCGATCCGGTTGGCAACAACAAAAAAGGTTGCTTTGGCATTGTATTGCGCCAGCAAATCCAATATTTCGGGAGTCGAACGGGCGCTTGGCCCATCGTCAAAGGTAAAAGCAATCAGCTTTTCATCCGTCTGAACCTCCCATACCGCCTCGCCCCGCAGCTCATAATAATGCCGGTCATGTTTTTTAGGCGTTTCCTGGAATTGGAATGCCGTGGTAAATGATGCAGCCAACCAGCAGCACATTATGATCAACCCTCTGGAGCCCATAGCCGCCTCCTTTCTGCACCCGCAACAGATGCCAAAACATCAAAAGGTAGTTTAGGCAGGGACTCCAAGAATTATTCAGCAGCCGTCCGCTTCTCGATACGCCATGCTTGGAGCAATGAAACGCCAATCAGAATAAATGCCGCCAACGCCAGCATTGGAATCGTCAGCCATCCGAACCAGTTCAAATAATCGTCCAGGCATGAAGTCGGACCACAGGCAGCAATTGCGGAATCATGCGGCAGCTTTTGAATAAGGATGTGATAAATAGAAATGCTTCCCCCAACTGCCAGTAACGGAACGGTATAAGGGATAATGACCGTCTGTTGACGATAGGAGGCTATGCCCAGTACACATACAAGCGGATACATAAAAATACGCTGAAACCAGCAAAGCTCGCATGGCGTATACCCCAAAACCTCGCTTAAATATAAGCTGCCGCTTGTTGCAATAACCGAAACAAACCATGCAAAAAACAACCATTTCCCCTTTTTACTCAACTTAATATCCTCCCCTATTCCATAAAATGAAACTTCTCCGTACGTACGTCTGACAACCTGCTGCTTATTCTATTTTCACCCCTTGCCGTCCATTTTCATATAGCCCTTTAGAGTTATATCTCCTTATCGAAAATCGGATTATAGAGAAGCTCCTGCGGGCATACTAGTCTTTAATGAAGAAACCCGACCGAAAATCCGACAAAAAACAAGGTAAACGTCCCGGGTTTAATCCATCGCAAATAGCTCCTAATAGCTATAGCGCTTACTGTTGAAGGATTGATAAACTGGTCTCAATAAAAGAAGGGGAGGGTATTTATGCATAAATGGATAATGGCCGGCTTGATGAGCCTTGCAGGTTTGCTTGCAGTTATTTTGCTGCTGACTGCCATGCCTGCAAAAGAAGCTGGCGAAGGCGGCGGCGCCTTTACCGTACCGGATCGCGAAGTTGATGTTGCAGCCTCTACTCAAATTTATCAAAATATGTGTATCTCCTGTCATGGTACAGACTTGCAGGGCGGCGTCGGGCCGGCCTTGGCCAATGTTGGCGCCAGCTTGAGCAAGGAGCAGCTCTATAAAATTATTTCGGGCGGACGTGGCGTCATGCCTGCCTTCAAGGATAAGCTGACAGAGGATGAGATTATTACGATTACCACCTGGCTGTCCTCCTTAAAATAAGGCGGATCTATATAATGGGGCTATCCAAAAAGTTAAATGGAACGAATAATGATTCAGCAGAGGGACCGGAGGGGAAAGGGTGTCTTGAGGGCGAGTTTTTTTGTCCGCTTTTATCCACTAAAAAATAGAATCAAAAAAAGACAGGCAAAAATGTTTGAGCTTCCAAGACACCCTTTTCCCGTAGGTACCGGATTTGCTGAATGATTATTCTCCGTAACAGGCTTTTCGGACAGCCCCGTCGTTATCCGGCTTCCCCGATCATTTGCAGCTCGATTTTTTTTAGTTCGTAAAAATAGCCTTGCCGCCGCATGAGCTCCTCATAGGTTCCCTGCTCCACTATTTGCCCCTGCTCCATCACCACTATGGCATCCATGTCCTCTAGCCCCGTCAGCCGATGGCAAACCAGTATTAGCGTATCCCCGGCAGCATGCTGAAGCAGCTCGCACAGCACCTGCCGCTCCGTTACATAGTCAAGCGAGGAGGTTGGTTCATCCAGCAGCCACAGGCGTCCGGAACGCAGCATCGCCCGGGCCAATGCCAAACGCTGCTTCTCTCCTTGCGACAAATTTTCTCCTTTTTCATAAACCTCTTCATCCAGCGACTTTTGTCCCAGCTGCGCTTTGTTGAGGGCAAGCATCAACGCTTCGTCGGAAAGTCTCTCTGTCGCCCCTTCTTGGAGAAGCAAGTTTTCACGAATGGTGCCTCTGAAAAAATGGCTATGCTGCAGCACGACATTGGATGCTTGCCAGATGCTGTCCTCCCTCAGCTCCAGAGTAGAGCGCCCATTGAGCAACACCCTGCCGTCCGAAGCTGTGCGCAGCTTGAGCAGCAATTCCAGCACCGTTGTTTTGCCTGAGCCGCTTGGCCCAACAATTGCTACCCTGGAGCCTGCCGGAATCTCCAGCGATAACCCCTTCAATACAGGACGCCACTCGTCGCGATAACGAAAGGATACCTCATCCAGCTTAATGGAAACCGCCGCTTCAACAGAAAGCTCGGCAGCAGGCTGAGGCGGCAGCCTGTCGGCTTCGTTTTCCGTTTCCGCTAACCTTTTGGCCGCATATTCGCTGTCCAGCTTATAGGCAGGCAAGGTGGCCATCGCCGCCGCTTCCTCAAATCCCGTTTGCGCCGTCATAACAAGCATGGCAAGAAACACGCCGGCAAGAGATCCGTTAGCAACCAGCCAAGCCCCGGCAGCCAGCACGCACCAGGAAATAAGGAAGGTTACAAACACATGCAGCGTTTGTCCGGCAAGCAGCCGCCCGGCCGCTTTTCCTTGCTCCACCGACAACCTCGCCGAAGCGCGGCGCAGCTCCTCCTCCCGCTCCCCGAGCCTGCCGTAAACCTTCAGATCGCGGAAGCCATGCAGCAGCTCCGCCACATCGGCGGACAATTCGGCCCTCTGCCTTCGGACTCTCCCGTAAATCCCCCGCTGACCAAGCAGCACAAGCCACGGAACGCCATAGGCCGTTATGAGCATGCCGAGCACAAACAAAGCGGCAATCCAGAGAGAAAAAACCGCCGTAAACAACATCGTTGCCAAAAAAACCATTACGACAATAACAGGCGGATACGCTACGCGCAGAAAATAAAACTGCAAGCTTTCCACATCGCCCACAATGCGGGCAAGAAGCTCCCCGCTCTTTTTTTTATTAAGGAGCCCCGGCATTAACGGGATAAGCTTGGCAAAAAAGCCGCTTCGCATCGTACTGAGCAAGGAAAACGTTGCACGATGGGAAAACAGCCGCTCGCCGTACCGGCTTCCCGCCCTAAGGAAGCCCAATAGCTTAACAAAGGAGGTCAATACAATGAGCGTATAGAGCGGCGGGGCAAAAACGGTCTGTGAAATCATATATCCGCTGGCCGAAAACAACCCGATTCCCGCGATGCCTGCAACAAAGCCGCACAGGATGCTTATCCCGATATCCCTGCGTTCCCGAAGCATCGCTTTCCTCAACATAGCTAGCTCGTTCACGACAAACCTCCTCTCCGCTGCATTTCCACCATCTCGGCATATAAGGGCAGTTGGGCCACAAGCTCCTCATGACGCCCGGCTCCCAACAGCACTCCGTTGTCCAGCACCGCTATGACGTCAGCTTGCGTAATCGTATATAGACGATGTGCGACGGTAATCATGGTCGCTTTTTTCGCCAATTCGGCTATGGACCGCTGAAGCACCCGCTCAGTTACCAAATCAAGCCCAACGGTTGGTTCATCAAACAAGATAACGGCCGGTCCCTTTAAAAAAGCGCGCGCCAGCGCCAGCCGCTGCCTTTCTCCTCCCGACAGGCCTCTGCCGCCCTCTCCTACAACGGTGTCATAACCCTGCTCCAGCTCCGCTGCCAGCAGGTCCAGCCCCGCCGCCTTGGCCGCACGCTCGATCTCGTCCCTTGACACGTCCCTTCCCGCGCCAATGGCGATATTATCAGCAAACGTTCCGGCGAAAATATAGGGATGCTGCGTAATATAGCTAACATGCCGGAACCATGAAGCTTCGTGAGATTCGGTTAACGTCACTCCGTTTATGAGCACCTCCCCTTCCGCCGGCTTCAGCAAACCCGCCAGAAGATGGAGAAGAGTTGTTTTGCCCGACCCGCTTTTGCCTACTATGGCTAGCTGCTCTCCCGGCGCAAGCCTCAAGGTTAGAGGATTCAGCTGAAACCCTTCCCGCGAATAGCGGAATCCGGCGTTTCTAAGCTCGATGGTGGGAGGCATCAGAATTAAATTGTCACTATTCATAAGGGCACTGTTTCCATCCGCTCCGTAGGCTTCTTCTGGCATATTTTCTTTTTCTCGTGCATCTGTATAGCTGTCTCTTTCCCCCGGCATCCCGGCTGTTGCGCCTGCGTCGCCCAAAAGCCCATCGGCATCCTCCCCCAGGAGCTCCTCCACCTTGCGGGCGGCCCCCATGGCCCCCATGCTAGTGCGGCCTCCATGAAAGGCGATACCCATATTTTTTAACAGGTTATAGAATTCAGGTACCAGCAGAAGCACCAGAAATGCGGTATGAAATTCCATCGTTTTGAAAACGAGCAGCTGAAGCGCAAGCTCCAGCGCTACAACGCCGATGCTGAGCATCACAATAAGCTCCAGCATAAAGGTGTTTGTAAAAGCAATGCGCAGGATGCCCATTGTCGCATCCCGGTAGCCAAGGCTGCTTGCTTCAATTTGCTGCCGCTGATGCTTGGCCCTGCCAAACAGCTTCAGTGACACAAGCCCTTGCAGCGAATCCAGAAACGTGCCGGAAAATTCGGCGAGCTGCGCAAACTTTTCTTCCGATTTTGTTTTGGTTTTCAGGCCTACCAATATCATAAAAAGCGGGATAAAGGGAGCCGTAGCCAGCATAATAAAGCCTGAATGGCTGTGCTGGATAAAAACAACCGTCAGCAGAATAGCCGGAATGACGACGGCTTCCATCATACGAGGCATATATTGGCTGAAATAGCCGTCTGCCTCATCCACCGCATCCAGCGCCACACTGACTTTGCCGCCCGTTTGTCCCGCAAGCGCCGACGCCAGAGGATCGCGGGACAGCTTCCGCAGCAGAGCAGACCGCATAGCCGTTTTGGCGTCGACAGCCATCCTCAAGCCCAATGTCCCGTTTCCGTAAAGCAGCAAGGCCCTTGCAGCCATAACAGCCAACAATGCGCCAAGCAGACCAATAATGGAATGGAAAGGCGCATTTTCCACAAATATGCGTTGCACCGCCTCCGCGAGCAGTCCCGCTTGTCCGGCAATCGCCGCGCCAAGCGCCAGCGATATGGCCGCCATAAGCAGCAGCCTTCTCCGCTGCCTCGTCAACAGCCTGGATAAAAGACTTTTTTTGCGGCTCACCCGTATTCCTCCCCCGGTCCGCCTTATTTATTTCCTTTTACATAATCCGCATCAAACAGAAATAGCCTGAACACCAGAATAAGCGACGGTATCAGCAGGCATAAGCCGCCCACAAAAGCCATAACCAGCGCAATACCCGTCGCTTCGGTCGTAGCGCCGCCCTGAATCGTAATAAACGGATCCAGAATGTACGGATAATGACCGATTCCATAGGCAAAAAAGGCGCAAAAAAATTGCAGCATGACGCATATAAAAGCAAGCCCGTAACGGCGTCCGTTGTACAGCAGCCACATCGCGACCATAAAAAAACCGATGGACAACGCAAGCAGCCACCATAAATCCATCATGTTTTGAAAATGCCGCTCATTATGCTGGCTCAAGTAAATAAAAGCCGTCAAAGCCGCAATAATCGTTGGCGTGCTCCAAAATAACGCATAGGTGCGCATCAGGTTCAAAGCGGAGCGATCGCCCGCCCGCGAGGCGTAAAAGGCGAGGAATGTTCCGCTAATAAACAATACGGATACGAGCGCGAGGGCAACAATGCTCCATGAAAGCGGGCTTGTAAACAACGTCTTGTATGCCAGAAAAACGGCGTTGCCTTCTTTAACTATGAAGCCGCCTTCGGAGAGGGTAAGCGCAACGGATAACGATGCCGGTATCAAAAGGCCGCTCGCCCCGTACAAAAACAAATACAGCACATTTTCTTTGGAGCCGTAGTTTTCAAAGGCATAGAAGGAACCGCGGATCGCCAGTAAAACAACCGCTATGCTGCCCGGAACGAGCAGAGCCGAGCCGTAATAATAAGCTGTATCCGGAAAGAAACCAACAATCCCGACATAAAAAAAGACGAGAAATACGTTCGTAATTTCCCAAACCGGCGACAAATAACGCGAAATCAGGCGATTCAGCAGATGATCCTGCTTGGTCATGCGGGCGTAGAAGGCAAAAAAGCCTGCGCCGTAATCAATGGAGGCTACGATCAAATAGCCAAACAGGAACAGCCATAACACGGTTATGCCAATCAATTCGTAGCTGATCATGCCGGTTCCCCCTTTCCGCTGGCTTTATCGCGTTTTTCCTCAAGCAGCTTGTCCAGCTCGGCTTCTGCCGGATTGTTGCGGAACAAGCGGCGCAGCACGATGACGCATAAGGTGCCAAGCACGATGTATAGCAGCAGAAAAACAAAAAACAATATCCTGATGCTAGGCGAAGTGGTTGCCGCCTCCTCAACGCGCATATAACCCCGAAGAATCCATGGCTGACGGCCAACCTCGGCATAAAACCAGCCCAGCTCGATAGCCAGAAACGCAAGCGGCGCACAAAGAAGGATGCCTCGCAGCAGCCATTTGTTCAGCTCGTTGCGTCTTTTCCAGATTAAAAAAAGGAAATACAGAGCCGCGATAGCAGGGATAACAAACCCGATGCCGGCCATCGCGTCGAATAGATAATGCACGATAAGCGGCGGCTGTTCATCCAGCGGAAATTCATTCAGCCCCGTCACCTCGGCGTTGAAATCGCCAAAAGCCAGAAAGCTGAGCGCTTTGGGAATATGAAAAGCGCCCATAATTTCCCGCTCCGCGTTCAACCAGCCCAATAGAACCAAATCCGCGCCGCTTTCCGTCTCGAAATGCCACTCCGCCGCCGCCAGCTTTTCAGGCTGATGCGCCGCCAGAAATTTGGCCGACATATCCCCCGCAACAGCCGTAAGCAGGCCGAATATAAGCACTGCGCCCATCATCAGCTTCAACGCTTTTTTGTAATAGACGGAAGGCCCTTTTTTGAGCAGCACATAAGCCGCGATGCCCGCCAATAAAGCCGCTCCCGTCATGTAGGCGGAGGACAGCACATGAAAGACCTTGGAGGGCGTTGCCGTATTAAACATCGCTTCAATGGGATTAACAGCAACAAAATGGCCCGCCTCCATAACGAAGCCCTCCGGCTGATTCATAAATCCGTTGACGGATGTTATAAAAAAGGCTGACATGCTGGCTCCAAGCACAATAGGTATTGTCAGCAGCCAATGCGTATAGGGGCTGCGGAACCGGTCCCATGTGTACAAATAAATACCAAGAAATATCGCTTCGAAAAAAAAGGCAAATACCTCCATAAATAAGGGCAGCGCCACGACATTGCCGGCCAGCTGCATAAAGTTTGGCCAAACCAGCGCCAGCTGAAGGGCAATTGCGGTTCCTGTCACCACGCCGACAGCTACTGAAATAATAAATCCCCTCGTCCACCTTTTGGCCATTAGAATGTAATGGTGGTCCTTTTTGCGAATCCCAACAAATTCGGCAATTGCGATCATAAGCGGCACACCAACGCCCACCGTGGCGAAAATAACGTGAAAGGTCAACGTAAGTCCCGTGACCAGGCGGCTCCATAACACCGTATCGATTTCCAAGCCAGACAATCTCCTTTCAGCAATCGTTTCTGCAAACATGTAACCAAATCATTTAAACAAATTATTCATGCAGTCGGGCGAAATGCCCCGACTTTTAGAAATCAGTATAACCAAGCCTGGCCTATAAATATCAACTTGGACACGACCTTCAAAAAAGATTCAAATCTTTCTGACAACCCGGTGAAAAAGGCGAAAACAACTCGTTGTAGTCATTGATCGAAAATTAATTCTGTGGTATGTGCTAAATTTCACAGCATATTAGTCGTTTCTATGCCCATCTCTTGGCATTCCATCAAAGTCAGCGCTCTAGCTGTGTTTATGCCTCTCTGAGCCTGTATACCGCCTGCATTCCGTTTGGATTTCGCCTGCATGCTGTCCCCTTCATTTATGTCCACTCTCATTCGTGTCCCCTGGCCGTCTGGATTTCGACTGCATTCTGTCCTTTCTCATTTGTGACCCCTGACTGTCAGGATTTCAGCTGCTTTCTGTCCTCTCTCATTTGTGACCTTTGCAATTGCATTCCGCCTGTATTCTTCCCCTCTTTTGTGTGACCTCACCGTCTGGATTCTATCTGCCTTTGCATCACATAATTACGGGCCGGACATTAATGACCGTTAGAACAGTGATTAGTTTGTTTCGGAAAATGTAACGGACACATTTGTCCGCCAGAGGCCAAATGTAACGTCAAATAGAGCAAAATTGTCATCTTACGGACGTGAGTGTCTTTTAAAAAGCAGAATATTGCTAAAAACCACTTCTGACAGACATAAATGTCCGTCACAGCGGAAATCGCCGGCTTGACGGGCGCTATTGTTGGCGCAGCTTCAAGACGACGCTGCCCAATCGTTATTGAACAGTTCTTGACTGGTTCTTGATCAGTACTTGCCACCCTCATCTCATCCATGTTACAATACTGAACGAACGTTCAGTATGAACAACTGGAGCGATGCCGATGAATCAAAAACAGCTGCAAAGCGAGCAAACCCGGAAACGAATCGCCGACGCCGCCCGCGCGCTGTTTACCCAAAAGGGCTATAAAGCAACCTCGATCGAAGATATCGTCAGCGCTACAGGCAGCAGCAAGGGCAATATTTATTACCATTTTAAGAGTAAAGAGGGCTTGTTCCTTTACCTCGTAGAGGAATGGGATCAGGAATGGACTCAAAACTGGAAAAACAATGTCCATCATTATCGGACTACGGCGGAAAAGCTGTACGGCATGGCTGAGCTGCTTGCAGCCGATGATCTGAATCACCCGTTGACCAAAGCGGCTGACGAGTTTTTCAGGCAGGAGGAAAAAACGTCCGAGGCGGAGAGCAGACTGGCGGAGCTGATGGGCGAGCATCTTGCTTTTAACGAAAAGCTGCTGCAGGAAGGGATAGATAGCGGCGAGCTTGGTCCCCATGATGCCAAACGGCTTGCTTATGTGCTGGAATCGCTCTTTTTTGGCGTCAGCCAATTGGCCCGCGGCTTTAACCGCGATCAGGTGCCTATCCTCTACAGGGATGCGGTAGCCGTTTTTCTTACGGGCGTAACGTCCCAGAAACAGAAACAGCTCCCGCTATAAGCTGCTAGCTCATAAGTTGTTTGCCAATTAAGTTGCTTGCTAATTAAGTTGCTAACCAATATTATTTTGTTCTACTTATTTAGCCGCTGATTTTCAAGATGCAATTAACAGAAAACGGACCTTTCGTTTTCTTTTTTTGCCTTTTATACAGACCGAACGTTCAGTATATGAAATATGTAAAATTAAGAATGTAAAATTAAGAATGTAAAATAAGACAAGGAGACCTCATCATGTCGTTACTTCTCAGAAATCGCGGAGCGGTATTACTGCTCATGCTGAACATTTTTATTGTGTTTACAGGCATCGGCCTCATCGTTCCCATTATGCCCAGCTATATGAACATGCTTCATATTGGCGGCAGCACGCTTGGTTTTCTGGTCGCTGCCTTTTCCATAGCGCAGCTTATTTTTTCACCGCTTGCGGGACGAATTTCCGATTCTATCGGACGCAAAAAGGTTATTGTGGCAGGTATGCTGCTGTTTGCGGTCTCCGAATGGATGTTTGGCGCGGTCAGCGCGCTTCCCCTGCTCTTTCTGTCCAGGCTGCTCGGCGGCATCAGCGCCGCGCTTGTTATGCCTGCCGTTATGGCGTACACAGCCGATATTACGACGGATGAAGAACGCGGAAAAGGGATGGGACTGATTAACGCCGCCATCACAACGGGCTTTATTATCGGGCCCGGCATAGGCGGTTATATTGCGGAATTCGGCATTCGCGTTCCCTTTTATGCAGCCGCTGTTGCCGGGATAGTTGCCATGCTGATTACAGCCTTCCTGCTGCCTGAAACGCCTGCGCTTCAGCAGCAGGAAAACAGCGCGTCCAGAACAGCCGGAGTGAAGCAGCCTGTTCCAAGCCTATTGAGGCAGCTTGCCAGCTCATACCGCGAGCCTTATTTTATAAGCCTGATCGTTGTGCTGATCGCTTCCTTCGGGCTGGCTAATTTCGAAACGGTATTTGGCCTGTTCGTGGACCATAAATTCGGATTTACACCCAAGGACATTGCATTCATTATTACATTTGGCTCTATTGCCGGCGCTGTAGTGCAGCTCACCATTTTTGGCTGGATCATTAACCGCTTCGGCGAAAAAAATGTTATTACCGTCAGTCTTTTTTCCGCAGCCTTGTTTGTGCTGCTGGGGCTTTTGGTGCATACCTTCTGGCTGATCGTTGCCGTTACGTTCGCCCTGTTTCTTGCTATTGATATTTTGCGGCCGGCCATCGGCACGCAGATGTCCAAGTTCGCCAATCAGCAGCAGGGATACGTCGCGGGCTTAAATTCCGCTTTTACCAGTCTTGGCAACATTATCGGTCCCATCATCGGCGGATTTCTATTTGATCAAAATTTGAACTTCCCTTATATGATGGCAGGACTTATACTGGCCCTTGGCTTCGTCATGTCGTTCAAATCGCAGAAGGTTCCCGTTCATTCGGCTTCATCAACATCAATGTCTTAATAAAACACTGCCCAAAAAATCCAGTTTTACTGTTTCCAAAGCGGATTCGCTCGCTTGATGAGACAGCTCGCTGCACAATAATATGCAAAAACAAAGAAATGGCGATGCCGAGGGAGCTCATCCCTGCATCGCCATTTTCTGATTCCCGGCTCTATATTCGTCGAGCCGCTAATGCATCTCCTTCCTCGCTTCCGAGTTGTTTCTCGGCCCTCGCAATTTAGGATCAAGGAAGCTTCTGGCCGTCTGTCCCTCTGATGCGAAAAGCCCCTCTTTAAGCCAGCTTTTTTAACTCTGACTAATCCAGCTTTAAGCTTCTTTTAATATCGAATTTCTAAAATTATACATAATTTAATAAAAGGAGGAACTGCGAGATGGTTGAAAAAAAGCGTGATTTCACCGGTTTTTATGAACAAGCTGGAAAGGAAGTACATCAAGAAACTCAAACTTCAGATGGGTCGTTTACAAATAGTAGTTTGTATCCTTCAAGCGGTGAAAGCCTTCCTGTTTTACATTCATCCCAAGCTTCAAACGGAGCCCAGCCGGATAGGGAAATCTTTGAATATTCGACTTCGCAAAAAGAGAAGCTTCGTTTTAAAAGACTCATTTCCTGTGTGGCTGGAGGGATCGCTGCAGCCATTGTTTTGTTTGCAAGCGGTGTCAATCCATTTACTTCTGATCCTGCAATAGGGTATCAGCAAAGCTTAGGAACAAATTCTGCTCATATTACGACCGCATCAGCTTCCTTTTCAAGCAATGGGAATGTAATCCCGTCCATTGTGCAGCAATCCAATGGTGCTGTTGTTTTGATAAAGACATATACAAAGTCCAGCAATAGAAATTCTGATATTTTAAACGATCCGTTCTGGTTCTTTTTTGGAGGAAGGTCTGAACAGCCCGAATCATTCAATGATAGTCAATTGCGGCTGTATGGGGCAGGTTCAGGATTTTTCTATAAAAAAGGCGGATATATTTTAACGAACGAACATGTCATTGCAAATGCGGATCAGATTGAGGTTACTGTTGACGGGAGTGCCGAACCTTTCATTGCAACGGTATTAGGAAAAAGTGTGGAACATGATTTAGCCGTCATAAAAATTGGCAGTGAACAAGATTTCCCTGTTCTTGAGATGGGCGATTCTGATGCTATGAATGTAGGAGACTGGGTGGTCGCGATAGGAAACCCCGCCGGCTTCGATAATACAGTTACAGTAGGCGTCATTAGTGCCAAAGAGCGCGAAATCCCTGTCAGCGATAAAAATGGACAACGCCAGTATCGTCATTTGCTGCAAACAGACGCGTCAATTAACTCCGGAAATTCTGGAGGGCCTCTCATTAACTTAGACGGCAAGGTTATTGGGATGAATACGGCCAAAAGCTCCGCAGCGCAAGGAATCGGATTTGCTATTCCAACGAGTGTATTTGTTCCACTTATAAAATATCTGGAAGAGGGAAAAAGCATTCCTTACTCCTACATCGGCTTATCACTAAGCGATATAAAAGAAGATATGCTGGATGATTTAAATTTGAATTCCGTGAAAGGAGCGCTTGTAGCGCAAGTTTTGCCAGGGACTCCGGCTTTTAAAGCGGGAATCAGACAATACGATGTCATTGTCAAAATAAACGGCCAAGCCGTAGAGAAATCAAAAGATGTCGTCAATCAAGTGCTGACTCTTCCTATCGGTGAAAAGGTATCGTTAACCGTTCTCCGAGATGGAAAGGAAACAGACTTTATTGTAGTCGTGGCAGATAAAAACACAGCTTAACCAATTGCTTATGGGCAGTGGTTGTCCAAAAAGCAGCATAAAGCGCCAAATCCGGCAGACGAAATGGGGCTGTCCGAAAAGTCACGTATAACGAATAACTATTCAGCAGAGAGGACCGGAGAGGAAAGGGTGTCTTGAGGGCGAGGCCAAAATAAAGCGAACAAATAGGTTTGAGCTTCGAAGACACCCTTTTCCAGGAGGTACCGGTTTTGCTGAATAATGATTCACCGTAACAGACGTTTCTGACAGCCCCATTTATTTGGGATGTGATGCAGGAAATCAGTCCTCTTCAATAATGACAAAGCCCCAGCGCTCCAGTTGTACAGCTTCGCCAGCTGCCACATTGCGCTCCGACAGCAGCTCCACTCCAGAACCGTAAGGATAAAGAAAGGTTTGCGGCTGTCCGGAATAATTGAAATAATAACGGACCGTTTTTCCCGCTTCATTTTGGCCCGATTTAACGATTAGCGGGAAGCTCAGCTCCTGATCCTTTCCCCATAAGCCCGCTTTACGGACGGCGCGCTCCAGCAGCTTGCCCATAATGGCGGCGCTAGGCAAGCAGCCGACGTAATAGGCGGTGCCTTGGCCGTATTTATTTTCGGTAATGGCCGCATATTCACCCCATTGCGGATGCTCGTACCAAGCCAAAACCTCCGCCGTTGTTGGCGTCAGAAGCTCCATCCAAACGTCGATTGTATTGTTTTCCGCGCCAACGCCAAACGGGTCATCCTTCAGCGTTACGCCGGAAGGCTCCGCAAACTGGCTGTATTGAACGCCGCAGACATCCCCGATTTTTGCAGGCTGGACTTCCGTGCGAACCTTGATGTGCTCGTTGGCAAACCCGCTTTTGAATGCATAAACAATGGTGCCTCCCCCCTCGACATAAGCATTGAGGCGGTCAAGAAGCTCGTCCGAGGCCGCATACAGCGGGGGAACAACAATAAGATCATATTGCCCCAGCTCCGTCGAGCCTGGATTCAAAATATCGCAGCCAATGTTCATTTCGTACAGCCGGTCGTACATCAGACGCATCACATCGTTATAGGCGATTTCGCCTCCGGGCAGCTTGAACCAGGCCATCGACGTTAACGCCTCGTTGCTGACCAGCACGGCCGCTTTGTTTTTCTTTTTCAGGTTGACCAGCTTAGGGGATAGACGGGCAAAATCGCGCCCAATCGTTTTGGCCTCCTCATAGGTCGGATTACTGCCCAGGTCGTGGCTCAACAAGCCCTTCCAATACGTTTCAAACGAATTATGGATGGAATGCCAATGCCAATATTCAACCATGTTGGCGCCAGAAGCCAAATGGCTAAACGCTTGAAGGCGAAGCTGGCCGGGGTATGGCGTCCAATTAGGAAATGCCTGAGCCTGCGTCTCCAGTACAAAATAGTTGTCGTTTTTTAACGAACGCGTGGAGTCGCCGCCATACGAAATTTCTTTACCTGTCAACAAATGCTGAGACGGATGGTAAATATCGACGCCGGCGATATCCATCGCTTTGGCCGCCTCGAAATGATCAACGTCGGGCTGAAGGCCAAAGGAGTAATTTCTCCATTCAAAATCGAAATTATGGGTCACAAATTGGCCGGGCTGCTTGTATTCATTGACGATAGCTGCCTGCCAAGCCAAAAATTCAGTCACAAGCTGCCGCTGAAAGCGAGAGAACTCTGCTCCCAAGCTGCCGTTGATCGTTCCGACAACGGATGGAAAGTCCTCCCAGCTATTAATCCGGTTGCTCCAATAATCAAGGCCAAACTCCTGATTGAGCTTTTCGACGGTACCGAATTTTTCTCTCATATATTTGACGAATCGAAGCTGGATATTGGGCCCGCTTGTATGGTAATGCTTCGTTTCGTTATCCACCTGATAACCAATCACCGCAGGATGCTTGCTTACCCGGCTGATCAGCTTGCGAATAATGCGCTCCGCATAAAATAAATAGGTCGGATTGGCGATGTCCATAATTTGGCGCGCTCCGTATCGTCCCGGGCCATGCGGGGTTTCCGCCAGCACATCGGGATGCTCCTTGACCATCCAGGTTGGAACCGCATAGGTCGGCGTACCTACAATAACGCTAATTCCCGCTTTGTGCATCGCATCCAGCACCCGATCCACGCTGGAAAAATCAAAAACACCATTTTGCGGCTCATGCGTGCTCCAGGTGGATTCCGCAATACGCACCAGATTAATACCGGCCGCCTTCATCATCGCAATATCTTCGTCAAGCCGCTCATATGGCATATATTCATCGTAATAGGCAACTCCGTACAGCAATTGCTTCATTCGTTATCTCTCCCTTGAGGTTGGTCATTCTCCCTTTATTGTAGAAGATGGCGGTACGGGTTGAAATAACAAAAATATATCAACTCTATTAAAATATTGTCCTCTTTATTCGACTCACTTACTGTATAATAAGCATAACGAGATAACGATCATTAATATTATGTCTTTGGGGGCTACATGTCATGCGCGAGCATATTTTTCTGCCAAAGCCTTTATTTCCCCGTCACATTTGCTTTCCGGACTTTATTGGAGGGTACAGCCAATACCCCGAGCATAGCGTAAGCCGGGAATATCGGACGACAGAATTTAATCTGGACCGCAATTACAATCTGCATATTGTTCGTAAAGGAAAAGGGTATCTGATGACCGAAGGGAAACGTTACGAGTTGACCGCAGGCCAGGGCTTTCTGTTTGGTCCCGGCTTGCGGCAAAGCTACCGGTCGGACTCTCAGGACCCTTGGAGCATTGCGTGGGTGCATTTTTTCGGGGAGCGGCTTGAGGAATTGCTGGATGGCAAGGGACTGGACGAGCCATGGCTTTTTTCCCTGCCGGATCTGCAGCCAATCGAGGAACTGCTGGACAACCTTCTTGCAACGGGAAGAACGTACCGGATTGAGGACGAATACAGCCTGGCCTCCACGCTGTACGAAATGCTGCTCCGGCTTCAAGCCAGCTCCGAATCGCTGAACGTTCCTCTCAATCAGGCTGCGGACAAAATTCGGAGCGTCGCCAACTATATCAGAGCCCATAGCGTAGAGCCGTTCAGCATTCAGGAGGCGGCGGCGCTAGCGGGCTACAGCACTCCCTACTTCAGCCGCAAGTTCGGGCAAACGTTCGGCATGTCCTTTCCCGATTTTTTACTGGAATCGCGTTTGATTCAGGCCAAGCGGCTGCTGGCCTCCACCTCGCTATCCATTAAACAAATTGCCCTCGACACCGGCTTTTCGCAAGCCAGCTATTTCAGCGCCTGCTTCAAAAACCGGGAGGGCATGACCCCTCTCCAATTTCGGAGCATGCATCAGGATGATGGGCCGTGATGCTCATTTTTGACCGGGCTCTTAGTCTTTATGGACAACTTATTAGGGCGTGTGTTACACGCCCTAGTCAAAAAATTTCCCTTTATAAAAATTTTCATTGTCAAGTTTGTTTGCAGTGATCCTGAATTGAACGCACCCATCGGGACATACAATATCCTTGCTGTTCTTACTGGCTCCGCCAATGTATTCTAAATCACCGCCGCTTCGGACCGCTTCCATAATTGGGAACAGCAGCATCATCGTTTTAGAGCAAATGCCTTGTCCGTCTGTATTTACAGGACAGCCATACGTGCAGGTATATTTATCTCCGATTTCCTCACCGTTTCGGCAATACCGCTCCGTATGCTCGCCGCGAAGAAATCCGGTTACCTCAATTTCCCACTCATACTCCTCGTTATACCACTTTTTCACAAGCTTCCCTCCCTTTTTATTTTGGAAAAATCAGATTTTTACTGGCCTGACATACTTGAAATATTGCTCCGGATCATAATACAAATACATGATTCTTCCCGGGGACGTATCAAGAGCAAACCCCGTTTTACCATAATCAAAAGCCGCCATTGCCTCTTCCATTTTTTCTTCTACGCTGCCGTTTTCCTGTTCGTAATCAAAGGGCCCGTGTTCAAAAACAATATAGTGCGCTTCGGGAATATCGGCCAAAAGCATGTGCGGCGGGACCTCCTCTTTATAGCCGGGAGGCAGGCGTATTCCCCAGCACTCTGTTCTGGGAAAACCCCACGCGCAAAGCCTGCCGTCAGGGTCGTTCATATAAGCCATAAGCTGGCCGCTTCCGCCGTTTACCTCGCTCCCGCCGTCGTCGTCCAATTTGCCCTTGATACTGTCAAGCAAGCCGCAAACGGTTTCGTAGTCCTGTCCCGGAATAAGACTTTGCCTACGCCAAAAATCCCAATAACCGTTACTCTCCTTGTTTTTAATATACAGGAATGTGTGCGAGGGTATAGTGACAAAATAAACCTTGACATCATCCGTTGATTTTATCATACCGATTTCCCCCAAACCTAAAAAGTAGCGGTCAAAAGGGGTTATTTTTGTACGCAGAACAACAGGTTCAGGCTTTTTCCGATATTCGCTGGGCGTTGTGCCGTAAGCCGCTTTGAAACCTCTCGTAAAGGCTTCATGCGAGGAAAACCCATAATCAAAAGCGATATCCAAAAGGCCCTTTTCGCTATCCCTGACCTCCTTTAAAGCAAAAGCTAATTTTCTTTGCCGCAAATAATCCCTGAATGACATGCCGCATATTTCCTTAAATTTCCTTGTCGTATAACATTCCGAATACCCCAGTTTGCGGGAAAGAAAGCTTAGCGTCAGAGCTTCATCATTGTGGTCTTTCATGCAATTGTCAATTTCATCAACAATGGTTTGAATCTGTTTATGCCACTCGTACATTCCTATATTCACCTCGTTTGAGCTGCCTTACATCTATTATGAATAAATAAAGCGGCTGCGGCTTGATTTGAGTTGCTGTTATTTTAGCATTTCGGGGTTTCCCCTCTTAAAAGTTAGACACGAGCCGGGTTTCTTCCCGCTTTCCATCAAAAAAAAAGCGCTCAAACCGTTGTCAGTTTGAACGCTGCTTTAATCGTCAATGGAACACTTCTATTAAACCCTTTTAAAGAAATAACACTGATAGTTTTTAATATGGCCAAAATAATACCGCGACACTCGGGCAATACGCTTCAGGTTCATATCCTTGCTGTACCAAAGCGTCTTATACACCTTTTTCTCCCTGTACATCGCAGCAATTTCGGCCGATAATTGCGGGTCAGCCACATATTTTTGCAAGACCAGTCTGGGCACGTTTGTCCAAAGCGCGCTTTGACTGCTATATACGCAGTCCATGTCTTTGTTGTAAACGGCGTTATCAACCAATGCCTGCATCATGTTCAGCCCGGCCGCGCGAACAAAAAAGCTGCTTCTGCCCAGCCGCGGATTAATTTCGAACAACATGTATTTACCGGTGCGGCTATCATATTTCATGTCGATATTAGAAAACCCGACGTAGCCGATTTCTTCAAGAAACACCTTGATTTTTTCATAGATGGCTTTATCCGAGCGCGAAATAATAGCGGCGTAATTGCCTAATGTTTTGGGCGCATATTCTTCAAGCACAGGCTGGCCGAGACACATCATTTTGACCTTGCCATTATCGTCGGAATAACTATTGATAACTCGCATGGAGTCGTCCCCGCCGGGAATAAACTCCTGAATAATGAGTTTTCCGAGGTAATCCGACTTGTTCATGCTTCTGACCATTGTTAAATATTCTTCTTTATTTTGAAAGAAAAATACTTTCTTTTTCCCTTCAAACTGACAATGGAGATAGGCATAGGCGTTGCTGTTCTCCGGCTTGACGATAATCGGAAACTGAAACTCCAGCTTATGTATGGCCTCTTCCCGTTCCTCCGGTGTGCACACATACGTTTTGGGATAATCCAGACCATGCTTTTCGCATAGCTGATAAAACTTGTCTTTTGTGTCCAGCGTATTCAGGAGCGCCTCGGAAATGCAATGATTGGCGATCAGTCCCTTGAAATGGCTGTAGTGCCTTGATAAAAGGCCCGCATAATAGTCCGAGCAGGAAATAACAAGCAGCTTGCGATTGGGGGCCGTATATTTCTCCAGAATGGACAGCAGCGCATTGGGAAAAATATCTTCGCGGTCAAAATGGTCTATTTGAATCAGGTCAAACAGCTTGCTGTGCATCGTGGGAATAAGCAAACGGCTGCACAGCAGCAGCGGCCTGATGCCGTAAGCCTCGTGAAACAGTCTGACATTGCCGTACGCATTTTCGTCGCTGCCCAATATAATGGGTAAAAAATCGTATTTTTCCATAGCTTCTCCTCGTTCGCAGCTTGTCCCCGCTGTCAAAATGACAGGGGATCTATTTATCCGCTACCGTCATTGAATATCCTTCGTTAAGAAGTATACCATCCCTGCGGAGAATGTCTAGGGCGTGTCGAGGTCCCTTATTCCTTCTGCGGGCGGATAGCAAACAACGACAGCAGGCAAGAGCCAAACGCAAGGGCGGCAAACAGATAAAACAGCCACTGCTCCTGCTTCATTAATGTGGACGCAACCAGCGGGCCCGCAGCGACGCCAATAAATCTGGCGCTGCTGTAGAGCGATGTAATCGTTCCGCGCTCCTCCTTTTGCACGCCCTCCGTAATTAAAGCGTCCAGGCTGGGCAGCGCCGCGCCGATGCCAACGCCTCCTACAAACAGCAAAATAATGAGAAGCACAAGCGAGTTGCTTTTTCCCAGTCCGCATACAATCATGATGACCGCCAAGGCCAAAAGTCCAATAATTGTAAACCATTTCATTCTGGTTTTATTTTGTCCGATCAGCTTCCCGGCCGCAAAGGAGGAGGAGCATATGGCAAACAAAGGGATCGCAAGCACAAGCCCTTTTTTTATGTCCTTGATGTGATATACATCCTCCAGCGAATTAGAAAGAAAATATAGAAAGCCAAACATAATGAACATGGCGAGACATCCAATAATAAAGATGGCGTAAAGCCAGGAGCCTTTTTGTTTAAGCGTATCTTTAAGCTTTTGCAGAAAAGCAGAAATATGAAGCTGCTCGCTTTCCTTTTGCTTTGGCGCCTTCACAAAAACGGCAACCGCAAGGATCGAAATCAGCGAAAAAACCGGAATGACGGCTAACGGCAAAAACCAGATTGCCATAGCAAGCGCAGAACCAAGCACGGGACTGACGACCTTGCCGAACGTATTGGACGTTTCAATCATGCCCAGCGAGCTGCTGACCTCGTCCTCGCTTTTGAACATGTCCCCTACGAGAGGCAGTACAATTGGAAAAGCTCCCGCCGCCCCTATGCCTTGAATGAACCGCCCCCCCAATATGGTCCAATACGCTCCGCCCTCAAGCAGCCACGCGCCTAATCCGGAGACGGCGCCCCCAACAGCCGTAATGCTGAGCCCCATCAAAATAATCTTTTTTCTGCCATATCGGTCGGATAGATAACCCGCAATTGGAATACACAAAATAGAAATCGCCGCATACACCGTAATGATCAGGCTTGTCTGCACAGCGGTTATTCCCAGTTTCTTTTGCATGAGGGGCAGAACAGGGATAAGCATGGAATTCGCAAGCGTCATAATGAGCGGAATAGTCGCAAGCGCCGCAAGATCCCGTTTCTTCTTTTCCATTACCGTTAGTCCCCAATCCTGAATATTGAATTTTGTAATGCCGGCTATTCTACACCTCTATAATGACCGGCAATATCATGGGACGCCTGCCCAGCCGGGTAAAGATAAGTCTGGCGCTGGTTTCGCGTATTTTATGCTTAAAAACCGACCATTCGCGATGTTCCGCATCCAGCAGCGTTAGAATATCTGCTTTTATTTTTTCATTCAGCTCGGAAAGCAGCGCTTCGGCTTCCTTCACATGCACAAAACCGCGCGTAATAATATCGGGGCCGGACAACAGGCTCCGCTCATTGCTGCTCAGGGTCGCCACAACAATAAATATGCCGTCCTCCGCCAAATGTCTGCGGTCGCGCAAAACGACGCTGCCAACATCGCCAATCCCCAAACCATCCACCAGCGTATTTCCGGCAGCAACCTTTCTGCTTTGCGTTACATCATAGCGGTTATTTTCCCTTACAACGTCCAGTACATCTCCGTTTCTCAAAATGTAAATATTGCCGGAATCAACGCCCACGGATTCCGCCAATTTCTTATGCTGAGCCAGCATCCGGTATTCGCCATGAATCGGGACAAAATAACGCGGCTTCATCAAGGAAAGCATCAGCTTTAATTCCTCCTGGCTGCCATGTCCCGATACATGCATGCCTGTAGCGGAGCCGGAGCCGTGAATCACATTGGCGCCGCGCAAATACAGCCCGTCCAGAACGGCGGCAACATTGCGTTCATTGCCCGGAATCGGCGAAGAAGCAAGAATGACCGTATCCTGGGGCAAAATCTCAATATGAGGATGTCTTCCGCTGGCCAGGCGGGACAAAGCAGCCATGCTTTCTCCCTGGCTGCCCGTACAAAGCACGGCAACCGCTTCTCTGGGCAGCTCGCTTGCTTCCTTCGCTTCAATCAGCATGCCCTCCGGCATGCTCAAGTAGCCTTGCTCCAGCGCAACCTTGACAACGTTAATCATGCTGCGTCCCAGAAGGGCAAGTTTGCGATGGGTGTGGACAGCCGCATCAATGACCTGCTGCAGCCTGCTGACATTGGAAGCAAAGGTGGATAAAAAAATGCGATAGTCCGCTTTTTGAAAAGCCTCCATTATTTTTTCGCCAACTAAACGCTCGGATGGCGTAAACCCGGAGCGTTCGGCGTTAGTGCTCTCGGAGAGAAGAAGCAGCACGCCTTCCTCGCCAATCCGGGCCATTTTGTGAATATCCGGAACTTGGCCGTTAGAGGGCGAAAGATCAAATTTGAAATCGCCGGTATGGACGACGCGCCCCGCAGGCGTATCGATAACAATGCCAAGGCAATCGGGGATACTGTGATTAGTGCGAAAAAAGCTCAGCTTAAGCTCGCCAAAAGCAAGCTCTGATGCCGGGGTGATTTCATAAAGCTCTGGTTTTTTCAAACGATGCTCCTTCAGCTTTAATTCAATCAGACCAAGCGTCAGCTTTGTCGCATAGACCGGAATATTGAGCTGCTTGAGAAAATAAGGAATGCCTCCTATGTGATCCTCGTGGCCATGAGTAATAACAAGCGCGGACACCTTATGTTTATTTTGAAGCAAAAAGCCGATGTCCGGGATAATCAAATCAATGCCAAGCAAGCTTTCAACCGGAAATTTGGAGCCGCAATCAATAACGATCAAATTGTCGTTGTATTGAACAACATACATGTTTTTTCCTATTTCAAATACGCCTCCAAGAGCCAGCACCGACAATCTGCCCTCTGATTCCATATAATTCCCTCCATTAAGTGCTTATCCGTTCATTTTCAAGCTCTAAAAATCCCCGAACGAAGTCAAGTATGCTTATTATTTGGTTCTACGTTCATTGAATATACCCATAGCGGCTTTCCACAGCAAAAAAGCCAGCGACAACGCCGGCTTAATTGGTTCAGATATCGTATCAACTTATGCCGTTTAACTAAAGCTCATTCCAGATTGCTTGCTGCGCTCCAGAATAAGCGTAGAGTTTATAACGAGACCCGATTCGGGGCGGGTCCGGTCCACTATACTCCAGCCCTGCCTGATTAACTCGGCTTCATCTACCGCCTCATATCTGATTTGCCGCATGCCTTCGGCCGTTCGCACCGCCACTAACGAATCAGGAGATGTTGCGTTTATTTGCGATAGCACCGACCACTTGTCCCGCACCAGGCTGGCAACAAAAATGATACGATACGGGCTATAATCAAAAGCCTCTCCTTTTTCCATCACCACTTTGATGCCATGGCTTAAGCCCGCTTGCGCAAGCAAGGAGCTGGAGGACTGGCAAGCCGTTTGATCGCTATCCAGACAGACGATTTCGATGCCGCTGCATAAATGGAGAATAATAGGGCTTAAAGGCATTGGCCCGCTGCCAACAAAAACAATCGGCGACGCCTTCTCTCTGCGTACAAATGCCAGATAAGGCTTAAGCATAGCCAGCTCCGCGGCAACCAGCGACTTGTATACAGGCCAATACGGCAGCTTCTGAAACCGTTCTTCATGAAACTCCTTACACCGGTAAAAATGGCGGGCATCGGCCAGCTCCAGCTCAAATTCAGCTCTCGCCCATTTTTGTTGCAGCATTGTCAGATGTTGAACCATGTAACCATCCTGAAGAACGGTCTGCACTTCCTGGGCTGAATAGTGTAATTGCAATAATAGCGAAAGCCGTTCCATCATCGATCTTACCAATAGATTGTCCGGCGTCAAATCCTCTGACTGCTGCAACAGCTCATTAGTTTCACGAATAACCCTCAACAAGGCGCCTACCTTTTTCGGGTTTTCTGGATTGCCGCTGCTCTTTAATCCCGGCTCCATTAACCCCTCTATTTGTCCAAGCTCCATCGCCAATGCCTCCTCCTCTACTCTTTACGGAATATATTCAGCTGCTCGTAAATGTAGACGAGGGTTGAGACACTTCCTTGCTTAACTGTTCATACAACCATGTAAGCAGGGCCAGCCCGCTCACCGCTCCGCCTAACCAACAAACGCCTTCCCAGCCAAACCAGGCATACATTTGAGTAGAGAATATGGAGCCAGCAGCGCTTCCGATGGAATAAAAGATCATATAGGCGGCGGTCAATCGGCTCTGGGCTTCAGGCCGAGCCTTGTAGATAAGACTCTGGTTGGTAACATGTACAGCTTGTACGGCCAAATCAAGCAAAACAACGCCTATAATCAGAAATAGAATAGAATGATATACCAGGCTTATCGGCAGCCATGCAAGCAATAGGAGGCCAAGCGCATATCCCGTTACTTTCCCGCTCCAGCCTCTGTCAGATAAGCGGCCCGCATAAGCCGCGGCAAACGCACCTGCCGCGCCCGCAAGTCCAAATGCGCCAATAGCCGTATGCGACAGCGACAATGGCGAACTGCTTAACGGCAAAACCATCGCGGTCCATAACGTGCTAAATGCCATAAACAGGAACATGGCCAATAAAGCGCGTATCCGCAAAACCGGCAATTCCTTGTACAGCAGAAACAACGATATGATCATACCTCCATACCCTATTCTGGCTCTTGTGGCATTCTCCTTTGGCAGCAATATAAACAGAGCAATCGCCGCCATTAATGTAAGCACGGAGGAGAAGAGATAAACGGAACGCCAGCCCAGCCAGTCATTAAGCAGACCTGCAACCGTTCGAGCCAGCAAAATCCCAATGACGATGCCGCCGGTGACAACGCCAACCGTTTTCCCCCGTTCAGAGGGGCGGCTCAAAGCAGCAGCGGCCGCAACCATCGTTTGCGCCGCAACGGCAAGCAGCCCTACAATACCGATTCCGGCAAATAAAATCAGACTTGTCGGGGATAGGCCTACCGCAAGCAATGCTCCGGCGGATAGCAGCATTTGGATCACAATGAGCTTGCGGCGATTCACAATATCTCCAACAGGAACGAGCAAAACAAGACCTGCCGCATAAAAAATTTGAGTCGCTGTCACAACGAAGCCAACCGATGAAAGCGGGATGTTGAATTCGCCGCTAATGGAATCCAGCAAGGGTTGGGCAAAATAAATATTTGCAACGGAAAGCCCGCTGCTGAGCGCCAAAATCAAGAGCAATAGTGGAGAGAGCGTAGAATAGGAATGCCTTATCATCATAAGTAGCACCTTTCGGATCGTTCATATTAATTATGTACCAATCGATACATAATTATTTGAATTTTAAAGGTACTTTCTACAGCTGTCAAGCTACTCATTTAATGGATAACAGGCTTTAAACAGTATATCGCTTTGACGGAATTGACATTCACTAACGTTATAGCTATCCTTAAATAAAATACCGATTGATACAAAAAGGAGGGTATTATGGCACGGCAACGCGAATTCAATAAGGAGCAAGCTTTGGAGGCAGCTATGGAGGTATTCTGGAGCAAAGGATTTGAGGCTGCCTCGCTCAGCGATTTGACGGCGGAAATGGGCATTCAGCGCCCTAGTCTTTATGCTGCTTTTGGCGATAAAAAGGAATTGTTCGAGTCGGCTTTGCGCCGGTACAATACATGGCATGCCTCCAAAATACGGAACCTGCTTCAGCAGGAGGAATCTGTGATTTCATCATTCCGGCAATTATTCCAGCAGATCGGAGCAAGCGCTGAAGAACATATAAATCGTCATCGAGGCTGTTTTTGCATTAATACGATGGTTGAGCTTGCTCCACATGATTCCAAATTTTCAGTGCTCACGCGCGAGCATCAAATGTATCTTGCGGTTATTTTCAGAGAGGCGATTATAAGAGGACAACAGAATGGAGAAATTGATGCTGCGTTGCATGCTGAAGCCATTGCCAATAGTCTGGTTGTGTCCATGATTGGCTTGACCGTTATGATGAAGAGCAATCCAGAGTCGGCCATGATCAAGCAAGCAATTGAAGCCGCATTATCATTGCTTGCAAGGTGAATAAATATTCAACAACACCGGTGCCTGCAGGAAAAGGGGGTCTTGGAGGCCCAAACCTATTTGTCCGCTTTATTTTGGCCTCGCCCTCACGACACCCTTTCCCAATTACTCATTTAAGCATTTTTTGATATTTGTTGGCCCCGTTTGTTTCTCCTAAAAACTCGTAACCGCTGCGGACATAAAACTCGTTCAGCTTTATATTCCATGCAATACAATCGAGCCTGATCCGGTCTTTGCCCTCAAAGCGAACTCCGTCTTCTATCCAGGCCAAAATGCGAGGGCCAAGCCCAAGGCTTGAAAATTTGCGGTTAACAACGAGCCGGTGCAAATACACCGAAGTATCATGATGGGGATCGTTTTTCCCCCAAAGTCCATAATCAAAGTCGCTGGGCTGCTGCTGCAAAATGCAAGCTGCGGCTACCTCGCCGGTTTGTTCCGATCTGAAAACAATGACTTCTCCTCGGGCAATAGCCCCCGGAACATTGTGGCTGTCTTCGCCCTCCAATACTTTACTCCACTGGGGAATGCCCAAACTTTTTAACCAGACGGCTATGTTGTAAATCGTTGCCTGAATTTCTTTTTCATCATTCGCTCCCGCTATAGAGGCGAATATATTATCGTTTAGATGTGCGGATAATAGTTCGATTTGCCCCATATGCCACCTCGATATATTTATGTTTGGTATGATTGTGCTTTTCCTATTGTAGCACGTCAGGCCGATTTTTCTTTATTAAAAAAATGAAAAGCTGAACGGAAGCATTCCGAGAATGTGCGCCATCATCCAGCAGCAGCTATTATTATCGGCGCAGAGGCAAAAGGATCGTAATGACGCTGCCGCTCCCTAACGCCGATTGAACGCCAATACTGCCAAGATGCGCCTTCACTATCATATTGGCTATGCTCATGCCAAGGCCCGAGCCTTCGCTGGTTTGCCCCGTGCTTGTCCCCCGGTAATAGGTTTCAAACAGCTTGGCTTGCGTTTCCTCATCCATGCCTTGCCCGTTGTCGCTGACCGTAATGCAGACGAGCTCTCCTTCATCTCCCGCCCCATTAGACGGATCGGATAATCTCCCGGCCGCAACCCGTATCCGTATTCCCGGCTCATTATGCTTGATCGCATTAACGATGACATTATCCAGCAGGCGCTTCAGCAACTTGGCATCTCCGTCAATATAAAGCCGCTCTTCCTCCGTTTCATATACCAATTCAACGTCGTTTAACGTAGCATCATTGACGTAACGCAGGACAACTCGCCTGACCAGCTCATTTAAATCGATCGGAGCCGCATCCATAATAACAGGACCACGCTTCAGCTTTTCCAGCAATGAAAAATCCTCGATTAATTCCAGCATATAGTCGCTTTTTTCTCTGATCATGTTCCCCATATTCCGCAATTGCTCCTCATCCCAGCCTTGCGGCTCCCGTTCCAGTATATAACCATAGCCTTGAATCGTCGAAAGCGGCGTACGCAGGTCATGCGAAATGCCGCTCATCCACTGAATCCGGCTCCTCTCAAATTGCCGGCGCCGTTCCTCCGTCTGCGACATTTGATCCGCCATATTCATAAAAGCGTCGATCGTTTCGCGGAATAAGCGAAAACGTCGCTTCATTTTGCCATTGGCGCGATAAATGTTCTTTTTTTCTTTTTCAATGGCTTCAAGGCCCTTTTCGGCATTGCTTAGCTGACCAAACCAGCGGCCAAGCAGCAGCATGGGCTGCGCATACCGATAGCCGTGCCACAAGGACAAGCCGCCCAGCAATAGCAGGATCGCAATAGAAACAACGACTAAATAACGGATCATCATTTGGATCATGCTAAATGCTGTCTCCTGATTGGAAACAGAGTCGTTGCTTTGCAGCACCCACAGATAAGGAGCGTTTGCGGCAGCTATTATTTCTGCGCCTCCCGAGCTTGACCACCGGGATTGCATTTCATAAATGCGCAACGGTTGAAATCCACTCCCATTTCCGCTTGAAGCCGGGCCAAAAGACTGAACAACCTCACCGTTTTCTCCTACAATAGATAAGGAATTCCCGCTAGCAGCAAGAGCCGCCTCCAGCTTCGTTTTGTGCTTGTCCGTTACCAGCCCGTCTTCCTCATAAGCATGATATAAATTCTGAAGCACTTCACGGGCGGAACGATGATAACCAAAAAGAAACAGATATTGCTCCCCCATCGTCAGCTCATCCAGTTGTCCATTAACCTCGTACTTCCCAAAACGCCCCGTATGCTGAATATCAAGCAGCTCGGCGGCTGTATACCTGCCCGGAAGATCGCCGGGCGAATTAAATACTTTTTCAACGACACCTGCTTGATCTATGACCTGCACCCACATTCCATGCTTCACTAACAGCTCTTCCATAAAGGTGCTTAAGTAGATGTCATCGTCTTTGCTATAGGCTTCCAGAACAACACTATCAATGGATGATCCATTTGATAAATTATACTCCCGCTCTTTACTGGAAATAAAATCAATGATCGCAAGAAAAGACGCAGTTAGCAAAAGAATTAAAAAAAACGAGGTCAGCGCAAGCTGGTAGATGAAGTGAAAGGCCAGCCTTCTCCGTATTGGCTTCATCTCACGTCACTCCTTAATCAGCTTGTACCCAAGCCCTCTAATCGTCAGCAAAAAAACCGGTTTGCCGGGGTCATGCTCAATTTTTTCGCGAATTCTCCGGATGTGCACCATAACTGTATTATCGTCGCCCATACCATTCATTCCCCATACGGCCTCATAAAGCTGCGACTTGGTAAAAACAATGCCGGGATGCTTGCACAAATGCAGCAGCAGCAAAAATTCCTGTGCGGGGCAAGCAACAGGCACCCCCTCCACAATCAGCTCGCCGGCTGCTTCATCAAGTGTAAAACGGGAATAGGTGTAAATCCCCTTATTTCCCTTAACGTCTGTCTGTTCCTGCTGTTTTAGAGATGAAGACGGCGCCACTGAACGCAGCTTGCCCCCGGCTTCGCTCCAGCCTTCTTCCATTCGGCGCAGCCTGGCCTTTATACGGGCAACCACCTCAAGCGGGTTAAACGGTTTGGTTATGTAATCATCTCCGCCAACCGCAAAACCGGTTAACACATCAAGGTCAGACACTCTCGCAGTCATAAAAATAATATGAGGCTCCCCATACCGTCGCAGCCTGTCGCATAGCTCAAAGCCGCTTCCATCGGGAAGCATGACATCCAATAAAATAATATCGGCTCCATTCGCCTCTATCAAACTAAACGCCTCCGCGGCAGTCGCCGCCGAAAATACATATTGAAACCCGTCTCGAACAAGCAGCAGCTTTACCATTTCCGCAATGGCCTGCTCGTCTTCTACAATCAATATTCTGCGATGAAGCATACGTAACCACCACCTGCCAAAAATGTACATGTTCAAAAAGTCCCTTTTTCATTGCTCTATATGGACCTCTTAATAGGGTAGCATATTTGCCTTAACAGGAGCTAAACGACAATTGAATAGGTATGGAATAGATGCTCCGGAAAAATAAGAAATGGTTAAACTTGCGTTTCACGAGAGTTTAAGAACGGGGGATAAACTGATAAGTGCAGTCCAACAGGAAAGGGAGTTAATCAGCATGATGAATGAAATGAAGACAACAGGGGCAGTTGCAGCTAACGGCGGCGGCGGCCTGCTGACAGACAACGAAGCAAAATCCGGCAGCCGGGTAACGCTTGTGGATGCCATACGGGGATTTTGCCTATTCGGCATTCTGCAGGCCAATATGCTTATTTTTCAATATGGCTTGATTGGAACGGAATTTTTCGCTTTATTTCAAGCCACGGCGCTGGATCAAAAGGCATACAACTGGCTGGAGGTGCTGGTTGCGGGCAGCTTTTTGCCGATCTTTATGTTTTTATACGGGTACAGTCTGGTCAAGCTGAGAAACGGCTTATTGGCAAAAGGCCGCAAACCATGGCGGTCTCTGGTTCGCCGCTTTGTCCTGCTGCTTATGATCGGCGGGCTGCATTCCTATTTCTTTTGGGATGGAGACATTTTGTTCCTCTATGGATTAATCAGTTTTGGTTTGCTTCTGTTTATTCGCTGCAAGCCGCGAACTCTGTTTATTTGGGCCACAAGCATGATGCTGCTTCTGGGAGGACTCGACCTGTTAGGAAATCTGATTGAAAGCCCTGATGACCAGCCAAAAGAGGACCGATTAAAGCAGGAGGAATACGTAAAACGCTCTATTCCTGTATTTCAAACGGGGAGCTACAACGAAATTGTGCAATTCCGGGATAAGGAAGATCCTCTGGATATGGATGATTTCGAATTGGCAGCCGTTGCTATACTCTCGCCTGTCATGCTGCTTCCGATGTTTCTGTTCGGCATGGCCGCAGCCGGTACGGCCCTGTTCAGACACCCGCAAAGGGAGCGTCGAAAATACCTTCTTTGGGGCCTTGTTTTTGGTTCTATAGGCGGCGCTTTGAAGTTTTTTTCGGTGTTCAGCATCTTTGGCGTCAAATTGGCAGGCAGTTCTATAATTGGCGGGCCAATGCTGGCGATGGGGTATTTGTTTCTTGCCGCCTTGCTTCTTTCCAGCCTTCGTCCTGCTTCCATTGTATTGCGAGCCTTCCAAGCCGTAGGCAAGCTGTCGATGAGCAATTATTTGATGCAGACCTTCATTTGCACAACCTTGTTTTACGGCTACGGCTTTGGGTGGTTCGGCAAGCTTGGCGTGGTGCCCGGAATTTTGCTGGGACTGCTAATATATGCCTTACTTGCAGCTGCTTCAGACTTGTGGCTGCGCAAGCTTCCTTTTGCCGGTCCCTTCGAATACATTCTGCGGGCTGGCACCTACTGGTCCATCAGCGGCAAAATGAAGCCAAAAGAAATTGTAAAGCAAGAAACGCCTCCAAATCTGCTTTTTTGAGTGCATTCGCCTTGACCGAAACGATGTCATGTGCCAGCAAATGATGTCGTATCAGTCGCTACTTGTCAGCCTCTGCAGAAGGTACTTTTATTATCTTCAAAGCCTTTACCAAGATGATGCCAGCAAGCAGCGCCCACACTGGCGTCGCCACTCCAAGCAATTGGACGTGAAATGCGGCTACGGCAAAGGTTGCAATGGCAGGTATGCGCAAGCTGCGATCGGCAACGATCGTTTTCACCCCGGCCAGAAACAACCCCAGCAGCGAATAACCTGTCATCATCGCTACAAAATCACGCGGCAACGCTTGAATGTAATCAATAACCCGCCATGACATGATGCCAAAAGCAATGACGAACAAGCTGGACATGATAGCCGCCTTATATCGGGACGCTTTTGGTCCAGCTTCCTCGCTGCTGCATAAGGCACTCATCAAGCCTCCTACATTTGCCGTACTTCCGCCGAACATACCGGCGGCCAGACTCGCGATACCGGATGCCGTTAACGCTTTGTTGACAGGAGGATGAAACCCGTTGCCTTTGAGCGCGGCCAAAGCTACAGCCAGGTCATTGCTCAAAATCAATACAGACATAGGAATTGCAAGGCCAATAAACCCTTCCCATGTGAATTGGGGGGTTATGAGCATCGGAGGAATAAATGCCGCATGGGGAACGGCTGGAAACGTATAATCAAAACCGAGCCCGACCAAACCAAGCAGAATGGCCCATAGGATCGGAGGCAGTCTTTTTAAAAACCGGGAGACGAGAAAATAGCCAATCCCTGCAAAAGCTCCAGCATAGGGGAGTTGAATAGAAGCAGGCAAAATGCCATATATGTAGGACAATAGAAGCCCAGCCAATAAAGCGTCAATTAGCGATTTTGGCAAAAAAAACAGTAACTTTGAAAATATCCCCGTCAATCCGAAGAATAATATAATGACGCCGGACATAACAAAAGCTCCCGCAAGCTGCGGAAACGAAAATCCGGCAGCAGCCGTGCTCAAAAAAGCAGCTGCAGTAATGGAATGCGCTCCGGCAAACGGTATTTTGTACATCAAGGTTAACAATAAGTTTAATAATCCGCCGATGACATAAACGGATGTGAACCAGGTAACAAGCTCCTTCGTTGACAACCCGGCTGCAGCGGCTGCTTGAACGATCATGATGGCTCCGCCCGAGCAAGCCAGCAAGGCTGACAAAAACCCCGTCATGATCATCTTTCCATTTAACATTCCTCTTCATCCTCTGATCTTGAATTATCTCGATACTGCAAAGTCATACTGATAGCTTATCAGAAGACTATCCGTCCATACTCCCTATGCTTGCATAAGTATATTCAAGCTCATCGCTAATGATCAGCGCATTGAGCTGGCAGCCGTATTTAATGCCGCCGTCAACGCCAATCATCTGCTTGCCAAACCATGGATGGAATTCCTTGGTTTTGTGCAGCCTCGCGGTGACTTCATGTCCAAAAACTATTTTTTTGGAAAGAGGCAATATTCCGTCGTAGGAATAAAACTCCCCCCTGATCCAGCGAAAATCTTTGGTGGATGTTTGACGCCAATGCGGAAAACGAGGATTAATGCCAGCGTGAACGTAAATATGATGCTCATCCTCAAGAAAATATTTTAAATTGCGAAGAAATTGAACCTCTGCCCCGTGCTTTTGCTTAATGTAGCTTCGCGCCTTGACATTATCAGACTCCACCTCGTACCAGGGACAAAAGGAACGAATCGTTTGAAACCCGCCATTCCGAATCGTTGTATATGGCGAAAACAGATAATCTCTATCGTCCAGCCAATTCAAAAACATATCTTCGTGGTTTCCGCCGATTGCCCTTACACCGCTCAGATTAACGAGCGACCTTATATGTTGAACGACCTTAAGCGAAGATGGCCCGTTGTCCACAAAGTCGCCTAGCAGAATCAGCTTGTCCAGAATAGGATTGTACTGTATTTGATTGAGCAATGCCAGAAACGTCTGATAGTAGCCATGAATATCCGATATTACAATGGTTCTTCTCATGCTGCAAAATGACCCCCGATCAGCTCCGCCAATTGTCCCTCCTTAGAAACAATCGTTTTGGCGTTTAGATATCCACTATCATATCTGAATCGCCATCATTTTTATAGACCCAATCAGCTGACTTTCCTGAAGCTGTTTGGCCTAGTAACCCCAAAGAGCTATAGAATAAAAAACAGCCCTTGCTTTATAATTACCGTCGTAGAGATGGCAGTCCTATTCCAAGGAGGTCCCGATGAATCTTTCTTCTCCCTCAGTATTAGAAGTACAGCAAAAAAGCAAGGCCAAACTAACAGCCTCGCTGTATCAAGCGATTTGGCGGTGGCATTTTTACGCCGGCATCATTTTTGCTCCATTCCTCATTATTTTGGCCTTCAGCGGTTCCGTCTACCTGTTCAAGCCGCAAATCGAGGGCTACCTGTATAAGGATATGTTTAACGTCCAGGAAATCGGCAGCACCACTATGACCGCTGACGACATTATTGCCAAAACAGAGCGCGCATACCCCGGCACTGCCATTACCTCCGTTGAATTCACTAACGATCCTGCAAAAACCATTAAGCTGACGGGATCTCTAGACGGCATCACGAGGCTGATGTACGCCGATCCTTATACTGGAAAGCTGTCAGGCATGATGGACAGTGATAAAACATTCTCGGCCTTTTTCAAAAAAATGCATAGCGAGCTTGTCATCGGCGGCACCTGGGCCAATCGGCTGGTAGAGCTGGCAGCGTGCTGGGCTATAATTCTGGTTGTAACCGGATTATATCTCTGGTGGCCACGCAATCGATTTCAACTGTGGGGAACGATATTACCCCGTTTAAGAAAGCCGGGGAGCCGTCAGTTTTGGCGGGATTTACATGCTGTTCCAGCCTTCTGGCTTTCGTTGCTAATTGTCATTCTTATCGCAACCGGCTTGCCATGGTCAGGCGTTGTCGGCAGCCAGATCAATCGGCTTGCTAATTCAACAAACTCCAATTATCCTCCTTATGCGTTAAGCTTTGCGGCTAAGCCCGAATCGGTAACCGTTGCCAAGGATATTGCACAGGATATCCCTTGGGCTTCCGAAAACCTTCCGGTTCCTGCATCTGTTGCCGGAGGCTACATCAAGCTTGAGGTTGAGGATATTAAACAAATAGCGGACAAGCAGGCAATCGCTGCTCCCTATACAATTTCAATGCCACGCGGAGAACAAGGGGTCTACACTATCGCCACCTCTCATTCGCGGCCTGGAAATAACGCTACGCTGCATGTGGATCAATATAGCGGTGCAGTATTGACGGATGTGCGATTTGCCCAATATGGCCTGATGGCCAAAGGCATTACGATGGGTATTGCTCTGCATGAAGGCAGACTGTTTGGCGTTCCCAATCAGATACTTGGCTTGATTACAGCGCTGGGTGTTATTCTGATGGCCCTCAGCTCCTATTTCATGTGGCGCAAACGCAAGCCGGACGGCAAGCTGGGGGCGCCTGCAAAAGCCAAAACCAAAGGAACTGCAATTGGCGTGCTTCTCATTATGCTTGTATTCGGAGCATTAATGCCGCTGGTTGGTTTGTCTATCATCTCTATTGTTTTGCTTGACTGGCTTGTCATTCGCCGCATTAAACCACTTAAAGCATGGTTCGCGGTTTGATCAACAAAGGAGGAACGGACGATGGCTTTCATATATAGAGTGCGCGCTTTATTATACACGGTGATGGCATTAGCCTTTGCAGCTATACTGCTGAGCGCATGCACGGCTCAAATCGGGAATGTTGATGACAAGGGACTGCAGCCTCATTTGACTGTAGATTTGTTAATACCGGAAAAGCTGAAGGTGAATGAAACAAATCCCTTTCGCGTTGAGGTTAAGCAAGGAGGAGAACCCGTTGAAGCGGAGGAGGTCACCTTCGAGCTATGGCCTGAAGGAAAACCCGATCACACAGTCTCGATACAAGGAACCCGAATAGGCGATGGGCTCTATGGTTTCGACTATTCCATCCCTGAAAATGGACTTTATATATTGAAAAGCCGAGTCATCTCCGGAAAGCTGGAAGTATTCCCGGCAAAGCGTTTTGCCATCGGGGAGGAAGCTGTGTTGCAACTGGCGAGCCTGGAGCAACACATCGACCAGGAAAACCCAAGCCCCTCTCATTCCGCGGACGGTCATCATCATCATTAATCAGCAGTGGCTGTCCGAAAAACCCAGGAATGTTGATTTCACGGCATTCCTGGGCTCCTGATCCTGCGTCTATCCTTCCGATATTAGCATTAATGCTGAATAAACCCCTCAATATCCAACAGCTTGTCCTCAGTTAACTCTCCATCATTATCGAAATAAAAAATAGATGAAGCCGGGAGGGGCCATTTTACCGTGCGCCGAACAAGGGATTGGCTAAATTGAGCCCAGTTCTCCAGCTTCCACGCATCAAGCGCCGAACCTCTTTGCCGGACACGCTCCCGGTAAAGCTCCTCATTCGGCAAGCTCACGAAAATCACCTTAACCTCCACTTTTTGCATGGCGGCGCCTATAGCGGAAAGCTCATTTTTCAGCCAAAGAGGCTCCTCTGTTTCTTTTGTAAAAGGGCCAATGACGTAGGCGTCTGTACCAAGCTCTACATTTTCCAAAGCGGCATCCATTGTAATGCGGTAGCCCACATCACGGCATTGCGACTTGTAGACCGCGGAATCCCGGTCATTTGGATCAAGACCAAGCGAGGTCATGATGGCCTCGGCTGCAGGTCTGGCAAACGTGTCCATATCAAACAATGCGGCGCGGCTCCTTCTGGCAAGCGCCTTTGCAAGCGTCGTTTTGCCCGCCCCCGCGCCTCCGAGGAAAAAAACAAGTTTGCTCATGACATCCATCAACTCCTCCTTTTATACCATTTTGCAATAAATTAAATGATCCGTCCATTCGTCGTTTTCATAAATAAAGCCTTTGCGAATACATTCCAACGAAACAGAAAAAGGCGCCGGTACTTCCCCCGGCAGCCTTCATCCTTATTATAGTTTGAAAAAGATGCCTTCCTGGCCGCTATCAATGCTAAGCCGAGCATCCCTTATAATCCATTCATCGCTTTTTTCGACGAAAAAACGATAACCGCCGATTGTTTTAACGATTGCAGGATCAATCGGTTCAACGCTGACGTTGAGGCCAACCGAAAACGCATCGCTCCCGCCGCCGGAATATTTGGCATAGATTCGAACATATTGGCCTTCCTTCAGTCCCCATTCATGCTGGAAATTGCGGATGGCTTCGTCGGTTACATGAAATGTCATGATGATCTGCTCCCTTAGCACTTTTTGGCGGTTCCGCGGTATGTCGCTGTACGGAAGCTTGCGCCGCAGCCGCAGCTTGCCTTGACATTGGGATTGTCCATCGTGAATCCCCCTGTCATTCCTTGCGCTTTATAGTCGATTTCCAGTCCTTCCAGAAACTCCATGCTTTTGGCATCCACTCTCAGCCTGAAGCCTTGCTTCTCAAAAACCAAATCATCCTCGTGCTGCTCGTCGTCAAATTTCAAATCGTAGGATAAGCCGCTGCAGCCTCCATCCACGACGCCTACGCGAAGAAACAGGGATTCATTTTGCTGTGCATCAAGCATTTCTTTAATTTGCGCGGACGCAAAATCGCTTATTTCTATCATACAAAACACCTCATTTCTGTTTCTCAAGCTGTTTCTTGGAGCGTATCCGGTATACGCACTTATTCCCGTCGGAGGCCAGACATTCCGTGCGCTCGACGGTCGCATCCAGCACGGATTCAAATAAACGGAGCTCACAGGTGCAAGCATGCTTATAGGTGCTCGCCACCTGGTAGATGGGACAATTGTATTCAGTCAATGCAAAGACGTCGTCGCTTTCCTTTTCCCAGGTTGCCATATATCCGTTATTCGTTTGAACATCAGCCAAAGCTGCCACTTTCCCCTCGAGGTCCTTGCCCTTCAATTGCTCCTGAAGACGCTTGTGCAGTGACTTTTGCCTGAGATCAAACAAATGATTGACGACATCCACGCCCGACTCGCCTTCAAGCTCGGACAACAGCTCCAAGGCAACCGTATGATACTTCTTCGGAAAAAAATCCTCCGCCTTTTCGGTCAGCCGATAAACAGCCATAGGCCGTCCCATAGGCTGCCTCACCGTTGTATATTGAATTAACCCTTCATTTTCCAGCACGGAAAGATGTCTGCGGACAGCCATGCCCGTAATACCCAAATGATCGGTAATTTCCTTTGCGCTCATCTCGCTATTCGTTTTAAGCATTTGCATTATTTTCTCGCGTGTAGACAGATCAAGGTTGTCCTTCACCTTCAAGCTCACCTCCGGTCCTAACCTGCGTCGGTCTAGGTAGTATAGTATAGATTCAGGACTTTGTATAGATATTAAATATATTATACATTTATATTGACTAAGTAGCAAAATTGATCTACAATCCAAAGTGTAGACAACAATAACCAGCTTTGGAGGAATTGACATGACTCATAAATTACCGGATTTGCCTTATTCCCATGACGCATTGGAGCCGCATATCGACAAGGAAACGATGACGATTCATCACGGGAGACATCATAATACTTACATTACAAACCTGAACGCGGCGCTTGAAAAATATCCCCATCTCCTCGACTTGCCGGTCGAGCAGCTTATAAGCGACCTGGAGAGCTTGCCCGAGGAGATAAAAACGGCTGTTCGAAATAATGGCGGCGGTCACGCCAACCATTCGTTTTTCTGGACGCAGCTAAGTCCTCAAGGCGGAGGCGAGCCGGTTGGCGCTTTGAAGGAAGCCATCGCCAATGAATTGAACGGCTTTGCCGATTTTAAGGAGCAATTCACAAAAGCGGCCACGACCCGCTTCGGAAGCGGCTGGGCATGGCTGGCGCTTGACGGGCAAGGCAAGCTAACCGTATTAAGCACGGCTAATCAGGATAGCCCGCTTATGGAAGGCAAAACGCCGATTATCGGGCTGGATGTTTGGGAGCATGCCTATTACTTGAACTACCAAAACAAACGCCCGGATTATATAGCCGCATTCTGGAATATTGTAAACTGGAACGTTGCTAACGAGCGTTACCTGGCTGCAAAAAAGGGATAAGTCCTAATTCCTGCTATATTGTAGGGGCTGTCCGAAAAGTCTGTTACGGTGAATAATGATTCAGCAAAACCGGTACCTACCGGAAAAGGGTATCTTGGAAGCTCAAACCTATTTGTCCGCTTTATCCTGATCCAATTTTTGAGTGGATAAAAGCGGACAAAAAAACTCGCCCTCAAGACACCCTTTCCCGTCCGGTCCTCTCTGCTGAATCATTATTCGTTCCATTTGACTTTTCGGGCAGCCCCTTTTTGTTTTCTATTGACGTCGGTCATCGCGTCACTATATTTTTTTGGCCCCATGCCACCATGGATTCAATCAACGGAACAAGCTCCTTGCCAGATTGCGTCAGCGAATATTCGACGCGTGGCGGCACCTCATTGTATTGCTCCCGATGGACAATGCCGTAATCGATAAGCTCCTTGAGACAATTGGTTAACGCCGTTCCTGTGATGCCGGTTAATCTTCTTTTTAACTCATTGTAGCGAATACACTCATTTTCACTGAGTATGGCCAGAATGGGCAAATTCCATTTTCCTCCAATCACTTGAAACGCATAAGTTGCGGGACATAATTGATCCATTGTAAAGTCGTATTTCACTGCGGATTCCTCCATTAGTATACTTTTATATACTTAGTATTAATTTTTATCATACTTGTTGAAATAAGACTACTTGTTATAATTGTACCATAAACAAGACATTGAAAGTCGAGGTGCAACCAATGAGTGATTCAAACCATAATATGATGTGTGATCTTGAAACCGGCATGTGCGGCCCCGCAGATGAAGAGCAGGTTCAGGCTATCGATTTAAACCAGCTTGCCAAAAAATTTACGTTATATTACGTTACCGATCCGATCTGCTCCCATTGCTGGGCGCTTGAGCCTGTACTGAATCGTTTTTTGCGCCAGTATGGACATTATTTTAACTTGAAGGTTGTGATGGGCGGACTGCTGCCAAGCTGGCACGGCTTTGCGGATAATTCGAACGGCATTCAAAAGCCGGCGGACGTCGCTCATCATTGGAAGGAGGTTGGACTGCATTCCCGGATGCCGATTGACGGGTCTCTGTGGATCTCTGATCCTATTCTTTCCTCCTATCCGCCTTCTCGCGTGTTTAAGGTCATTGCGCTAAGGCATCCCGGCAAAGAAATTGAATTTCTGCGCCGTGCCAGAGAAGCTGTTTTTGTTTTTAATCAAAATATTGGAGAAGATTCCGTCCTTGAAGCTATTGTTAATGGAATCGGTCTGGATGGTGCAAGGATTATTGAAGAGGCGGGGCAGGAGTCTGCTCAAGCGCTATTGGATGGCGATTTTGAACTGGCGGCGAGTCTTGGCGTAAGAGGCTTCCCAACCCTTGTTTTAGTCAACGAAGAAAACAAAGGCGTAAAAATTAGCGGGGCCAGGCCGCTAGAAGCCTATATTAGCGCGCTCCAGCAATTATCGGCGGCTGCCCTTGAACCCAGACCTGTACCGGCTTTGTCTCAGCTCATACAAGAGGAGCCGCTTTTATTCGCAAGGGAGATCGAAGAAATGTATGATATCGAAAGCCATCAGGTCGAGGCTTTTGCGGAGAATGAACTAGCCCAGGATACGTACAGCCTTCAAACTATTTTGGACGAATTGGTTTTAGCAGCCAAAAAGTAGCATGAAGTGCCTAGCCTATTTAATATACACGCTGCCGAATGGAAGCACCTCGCGCAGCAATCGTTTGAAAAAGCCGTCATTTTGTAGAGGATGCTCCAATTCCTTCCCATGCAGCCCAGTCTGAATTAGGACTGGGCCATCCCCGCTTATTTTCCACTGGACGTTCATGCTCTGACTCGATAATTGATTGCCGTACACAGCAAGTTGAATGCTCGCGTTTGCGGGATAAGCGACAAGCGAGCTGCTATTTACATAAAGCGGCTGCTCCTTGTCCAGCTGGAGCACTGCAATATCGCCGCTGGTAATAATACCGAGCTCGCCGGGACCAGTGAAGCGCATTCGTATCAATTCACGGGTGATCCACACATTTTTAATTTTTTGAATAACGTTTTTAAGCTGCATACCATCAGTGAAGTAGAGGACGTGACGGTAATCAAACAGCAAATCGCTGTCCGGTCCAATGGCTACCGTCGCCAGTGAGCAGCCTGGCGGCAAGCCAATTATAAATTCAGAGGGGCCGCTCAGCAGGGCGCGCAGCCACTTTTTTTTACGATAGACGCCCGCCAAATTCATAAAATGATCCTGCCGCTGCTCCGGGGAGCCTTGATAAGCGATAATGGCTCCCGGATGAAGCACATGGAGCTTGTCCGCTTCATCGAGAGTCACCTTTACATGCCCGATAGCCGCAGGGAAGGTTGCTTCCATTCATTACACTCCTCTGCTAACCTGCTTTTGCTTGCGCCAAACAAGGAAGCGCCATACACGTAAGGAAAGAAAATAGGCGGTAATTAAGCTTATACAGATAAGTGCCGTATGAAAAAGCTTTTGAGTAAAGCTTGCTTGCTTTTGTTTTGCTAACTCCATTTCTTGAATAAGGGACTTGTTTTGTTCCATTAGCTGCTCATTGGCTTTTCGGAACTGCTCGTTCTGCTGAATAAGCTCCTCTTGCTTTGCAGCGTATTGCTCCGCTTGCTTCGCTGCAATTTGCTCTGCTTGCAGTAACGATTCAGCGAGGTGCTTCTTCTGTTCATCAAGCTGCTGCCTGGCATCCATATACTGCTGCTCCAGCGCGTCAATTTTGGCAGGGGCAGAGAAAATCCCTTTAATGTTGCTCCACATTCCTGCTTCGGCAACCTGATGCGGAACTAACAAAAAAACTATGAATAAAACGATCAAAAAAAGGAATACTGCTTTGCGCAACGGTAATCCCTCCTTGTCTAAAGCTATCACATTGGTGAAGCTGCTTTTGCCAATCTGACAAGCTCGCAGATGAGCAGGCTCATTGGACAAATTCAATTAAAAAATGACTCTTTACGACATCATACAATTATTTAGAAAAGTATACTATAGTATAATACGTCATTTAATAGGGAATGGTAGCGATAGAATACAAAATTATTAAAAAAATGAGTGAGCAAAAAACCCCGAGAGCCTTTTTATTAAGGGATGCCAGGGTTTTTGTTTTTTTGTAGACACTCATCCATATACATCTGTTTAATTGGCTTCTCAATTCTATTGAATCAATGTTAGGCAGCCCCTGCGGTGCTTGATGAACGGAACAAAAAATTCCGCATAGTATACAAAAAAGCCAGCATCGCAAGCGCTGGCTCCAGCATTCTCAGGCATACAAATTGATAAAAATGGAGTGAAAAAACATGTCGTTCCTGCCACCCTTTGGACCGCCCTTTGGTCCCCCTTTTGGACCTCCTCCCGGGCATAGCCCTGGTCCGGGTCCGGCTCCCGGGCCTCCTGGACAACCGATGGCGCCAACATCTCCGCCGCCGGCATTTGTGCCCCAGCAGCAGTCGGCCACCCTACTGACCGTAGATCCCGGAAGCATTAGACGCTGTATGTTCCGCTTCACGTACATCTGGATGCATAATGGCAGCCAATTCTGGTTTTTCCCCGTCTTTCTAGGGCCAAATTCGATTGCCGGCTTTAGATGGAACGGCTTCTCCTGGATGTACACCGGATTTGACCTGCGGTCGATTCAATCGTTTACCTGCACCTGAAACCTATATAAGTTCAACTTTTAGTTGGATTTATACAAGTAATCGCCCGTGCCGGGCGCACCTACAAAAAGCAAACACCGAGAATGCGTAATCATCCCGGTGTTTGCTTTTTTAAGTTGTGGAGCAAGAAGAGCGCTTATTGAACAGCTTCCTGCAATTTAACTCTTACTTTTATGATCTAAAGACCGTCGCTGATTGCCCGCTTCATCAAAGTTATCTTCCGCTAACCAAGCTTCAAAACGCGCCTTGATCTCCGGCCATTCCGTATCCAATATCGAAAACCATGCCGTATCGCGGCTCCTGTCTTTATAAATGACTGCGTTTCGGAAGGTCCCTTCATAGGTAAAGCCTAATCGCAAGGCCGCATTCCTGGAGGGCTGATTTAAAGAATCGCATTTCCACTCGTAGCGGCGATATTCCAACTCCTCAAACACATATTTCGCCAATAGGTATTGCGCTTCCGTTGCTATCCGTGTTCGCTTCAATTGATTGGAATAGACGACCCAGCCTACCTCGATGCTGCGGTTGACCGGATCAATTCTCATTAAAGCAAAGGTTCCTACAGCCTCATTGGTTTGCTTGTTTATAATTGTCAAATAATACGGATCCGCAGAAGCTTCCCTTTTTATTAATAATTCCTTTACCTCGGACTTGCTTTGTACAGGCTCCATCGACAAATAGGTCCAGTTTTCCAGCGGGCTATCCGGTCCATAAACCTTATAAAGATCGTCCAGATGTTTTTCGGCGTTCAATTTTTCCAGAAAGCAATACGCTCCTGAAAGCTTCTTGATATCCGGCAGCTGTCCATGCTGTGCTGCATTTGGTACTGGATCACCGATGGGCTGATTAAATTGGTTATAGCGCATTGTACAACCTCCCGACTGCTTTTCATCCTGATATATCGGCTCAAACCAGAAATCAGTGCTTGACTTGGGCCGAGGTGAAACGCTACGGTACAGAGGGTTCTTCCGATCGCTGTTAAAGCCCGATTCCTTTTATTTTTATGAGGACTATGGTGGGAATCGGTCTTTAAAGGCGAACACTGACGTTTCTCCAGAATCCCTCTGCCCCTCCGCTAAGCTCTGTTTTCTGTCAAGCTCTGANACAGAGGGTTCTTCCGATCGCTGTTAAAGCCCGATTCCTTTTATTTTTATGAGGACTATGGTGGGAATCGGTCTTTAAAGGCGAACACTGACGTTTCTCCAGAATCCCTCTGCCCCTCCGCTAAGCTCTGTTTTCTGTCAAGCTCTGATTATTAGATTGAGCCGATATATCTATACAATATACAATAAAACAGCCTCCTTGATAAGCGCCGGTTTTTTCTTTTGCCGATTTTGCCTTTTGTAATGAAGCCGCCATGTTCCGCTTCCAGCAAGTCTTCTTAACGTCTATATTCACTCCGGGGCATCTTCATTTTAAGCATAAATACAAAACAAGTTATTAAAACCACGCCTATCGCAATCCACTGCGAAGTAGCAAAAGGGCCAAATTCCCCCCGAATAAGATCGCCTCTGAAAAATTCGATGCCAAATCGTCCCAAGCTGTAACTAACAAGATATAATCCCGCGATTACGCCATGCGACGGCCGCTTTTTTCTAGCCACATAAAGAAGTACAAAAAACAGGAAAAAACTAAATGCGCTTTCCATAAGCTGCGTAGGTACAAGCTTGACATCATTTGGAGCCAACTCCGAATGGTGAAACATAATGCCAAACCAGCTATGCGTCTCTTCCCCATAGCAGCAGCCTGCAAAAAAACAACCGATTCTTCCGAAGCCTTGAGCCAGCGCCAGCGACGGAACAAACAAATCCAGATATTTGAGAAAGTTGAGATTTGACTTCTGACAATAAGCATACCCCGCTGCAATCCCGCCTATGATGCCTCCATAAACGACAAACCCTTGAGAAACGTTCAAAAGAATGCTTGGATCATTAGCGATATTTTTGAATTGAGTAATCCAATACAATAGCTTGGCCCCAGCAAAACCACCCGCTAATCCCAAAAAAAGAAGATTGTGGATATGTGATTGCTCAACATTCGCTTTGATCCCTCGATACAAAACGACCCTATAAGCGACAAAAATACCTAGCGCAATCATAAATCCATAGCCGTAAATCGTTATCGGGCCGATAGAAAACCATTCATTGTACACCTGATCATCTCCCTACAATATGTAGTATGATTATAAAAAAAGAAAAGGGATTAGGAATCCCCTCCAATAAGAATCAACAGCAGCATGGAGCAAGTTCTCAAAAATGGCTTTAGCAGCGTTAACGGCACCACTACTGTTCGCTCTGGCTCAAGAACCTGCATCAAGCGATACTGCAAGGTTGAATTTGCAAAATAAACAGCCGTGCCGCACGGTGTGAAGCTTTTATGTTTGGCCAGCTTTAACAAGACGTTGCCCAAATAAAGCTCTGTACCCATTTGTTGAATCGCGTAACGGTCTGCAAACAGCTCTTTCCATGTTTCATAATAACGAATGATTGGTTTAACGATTGGCAAATATCCGAAAGCATCAGCCAGCAGGATCGAAAAAAAATGTTTGCGTCCATCTTGTTTGAGACAATGATATCGTTCATGTAACAAAATTGCTTTTATTTCCTTTTCGCTGAAACAGCTTAATACCATTGTGGAAATAACGATTTTGGGGCGGAGTAATCCAATCGTGAGCGCAACAAATGCATCGTCCTGCACAACAATGATTTCCGTATCCCAATTCCGGTATTTGTATTGCAATTGCTTAGTTAATTTTACGTGCATGTGATTTTGAAAATGATTGAACCATTTCCGCGATAAATGCAATTGTTGAATCACTCGCCAAAGGAACTTGACCAACATATATCCAGCTAAGACTACTATTGCATAGCTAAAAACGGACTGCTGCAGTGTTTCAGCGTGTAAATGTGAAGTAACAATTACTCCCATTTGTACAATGGCGATTAGAATAATTACCATCATTAGCCCATAGGAGCCCCTAAGCTTCATAATAGGACTCATTGTTTTTTCCTGCTTTTTAGATCGTTTAGCTTGCGCTCCAGCTTCTCTATGACATCCGCATCAACTTCATCAAGCGCATCAATCATATGGCTGACAACGAGACTTCCGTATTCATGAATAAGGCCTTGCGATACCTGCTTTGTTTGTTCGGACAAAAATTGCTCTTTGGATAAAATCGGACTAAACCTGGCAGCCCTCGCCCGCCCGCTTCCTGTCATAACCTTTGCCAAATGCCCCTTGTCCAGCAGGCGGTTCATAATCGTCATTACCGTATTAATCGATATGGGGTTCTCCTGATTCAGAATCGACTGTACTTCCTTAATACTCCGCCCGTCTGAACTCCAGAGAATATCCATAATCCGCGACTCCAGCGGCCCAAAAAAACGGTTTAGTCCTTCACCGTCCATATTCATTTTTTTGATTTGCATCGTTTTTTCACCACCATACTACATATAGTAGTGTGATGGCCGCTGCATGTCAACAGGATTTGCTTGCACGGGACAAAAATTCATCACCATCTGTTCTCTTCGGAGTATCCAGCCCACTGGCGCCAATGACCTGCTGGAAGCTAAAATTCGGCATGAGACTACCCTCCGATCCGATGCTGAATTCGTCAAAAACCTCAAAGCCGTTTTTGCAATAAAACTTCCTGTTCAGCTCGGTATGGGTAACGAGCGTAATCCGGCCTCCCCCGTTTGACCTGATAAATGGGAAAATAAATTCATGAAACAGCGAGCTCCCGAGTTTTTTGCCTTGATGTCCCTTTGCAACGGCAAAGGAATCCACGTACCAGCTTTCATTCCCGTAACGGCTGCACGCCGTCTTCATTTTATCCAGCGTATTCAAAATAAAATTAATCCTCTTAAGGCCAATCCGGGCTGCCAGCGCCAACCCCCCGTTAAATAAATATTGAAAAAATCCGGGACCTGCTTCACCCCTTTTTTTAAGCAAAACGGCCGAAACAATGACTCCGTCCAATGTTCCGACAAAACAGGAGTTTTGCTGAAAATAGGACTTTGTATTCGTATAATTAAGTTGATACAATTGGTTTTTATAGTCTTTTCCTGACGTCAGGATATACGAAAATAAAGGATATTCCATAAAGGAATCGGTAAACAATGCCGCGATCTCGCGCAATTCATTTTTTTTAGCCAATCGGTACATGCTCATAATGATTTCCCCCTCTTTTATAAAAAAACAGTTTTTTCTATTGTATTGGCGGAATCGGCAAGGCAATATAGTGAATGTTCTGCTATTTGTTCATTAATGAACAAATGAAACCATATTGTTTAGGAGGAAGGACCTACATGGGAGACAGGCGGTCCATTAGAACCAAAGCAGCAATCAAGCAGGCTTTTCTGAGCTTGCTGAGTGACAAAATGATTTCCAAAATAACCATATCCGAAATTACGAAGCTTGCGGATATCGGCAGAGGCACCTTTTATTTGCATTTTGAAGACATCTACGATTTATATAGAGAAATTGAAAACGAAATGTTTGATCAGTTCAACCGGTTTTACGATGAGTCGTTTCCCATTCGGGACCGGCATGACATTATTCTTTTTATAAACAAATTGACGGACTATATTTACCGGAATAAAGCATTATTTCGCATGCTGACTAATCCGGAAGACGGATTGTTAACCCCGGAAAAAATCAAGCAATTTTTTAAGCAAAAAATATTGCAGGAACGGCTGCAAGAGGTTAAATCTCCCAATAAGCCAACACCGATGGAAGAAACGGAAAGTCTATTTATCGCATCAGGCGTTTTTGGAGTCCTGGAGGAATGGGTTGTGCGCGGCATGGAGGAAGAGCCGGCTGGCATGTCTATGCGCATCCAGCAATTGCTGCTCAAGCTGGAAGAGTAAATGCATGACCACCGGATGGCGGCAGATAGAAAAATATAAGCCCCTCGGAGGTTCTCATGAGGCTAGTCATTAATGAAAGCGAATACAAAAATAGGTGAAACCAGGCAAAATCTATACTTTAACAGGTATTCCAACTCTACCTTTTATGTTAATTTATAGAAAAAGGAGGTGTTAATTGATGAAGAAAAAACTAAGCTTAATACTGGTAATGGTACTTCTTAGCTTGACCGTGTTGCCTGTAGCAGCATTCGCCGGAGGACGAGCAGTTGATGTTGGCCTATCCGCTTCGCAAAGCGGCTCCACGGTGACCCTCAATGTCCTGGCGCGCGATGAGTTCGGTCAGCCTGCCAATAACGCCCCCCTTTACGCCAAGATGAGAGTTGGCATTGAAATCAACAACAATTGGCAAACGCATTATGTTGACATGACGCTGGTATCTTCCAATCCTTCTACTGGCTTGTACGTCTACCAGGCGACACGCCCAACCGGTTACACGGTAGGAACGGTAGAGGTCTGGTTCGGCGACTTGCATCTTGGCATGAACGTCTGGCTTACACCTTAAACACCGTCTAGTTATTTCCATACCGAGCACATAACGTAAAATCCCCGAAGCCCCATTAATTCAATGGATTTCGGGGATTTATCTTATCCGTTTAACTAACAGGGATCAAGAACTTTAATCAGCGTAATTTCGTTCCCCTCTTTGTCCGTGCCAATGAGGTGATGAAGCGAAACGTCCTTGCGCGTTTTTTTCATGCTGCGCAGATACATAAGTATTATCAGATTCATAAGGCGGTGTATCTTACTGACTAAACCGATCTGTTGTCGGAATACGAAATCTGACGAAATTAACTTTATTTCGGGAAAATACTACCCAAAATTTGTCGAATCCGCTATAATAATAGTAGATTGTACATAGGAGGGGTTAATTTTGTCTGGGTCTAGAGTTATGAAATGGGTGTCAGGATCTCTTGAAATCCTGCTAGCAATACCTATTTTTGGAGCGGCAATCGTATTAGGTACTTGGTATTTTGCCTTGGTGGCAATGCTGATTCTCCACATTATTACGCTTGTGCTGTCCAAACAGAATAATGAGCCGATCTACGGATCTGTGCTGGGAATCGTAACTTCCCTGGTTGCATGGATTCCATTCGTAGGATGGATCATGCACTTGCTTGCCGGCATCTTCCTTATGGTGTCAGCTGCTAAGAAGAGCAGACCACCACATCCACAGCAACTGAATATGTAGCGGTGGAGAAACCGCATCTTTCTGAATAGAAAGATGCGGCTTTTTTGTATATACGCTGCACTATATTGGCTATATCTCGGATCACGTTTCGTGAATCCCTCTCAGCTGGTTTCTTTGATAACTCTATTTTGGAAAACTATCACAATAACTGATCAACTTTTCTAATGTAATAATAAAAATGCAAATAGCCGGCTTTCGCCGGCTATTAATGCGCCCAATCACATTATCTTTTTGCCTTATAAAACTCATGATAAAGCTTCATGAGAGCCCGCTTCTCAATCCGCGATACATAGCTCCGTGAAATCCCCAACTCCTTCGCAATCTCCCGCTGCGTCCTTTCATCTCCACCGTGTACCAAACCGAATCTTCCTATTACAACTTCCTTTTCTCGGTCGTCCAATATGTCTAGATTCTTGTAAATCTTGCTTTTTTCGATCTTGAGCTGCACCTTATCCGCCACATCGTCGGACTCCGTTCCGAGGATATCGATCAAGGTGATCTCGTTCCCCTCTTTGTCCGTACCGATCGGATCGTGCAGCGAAACGTCCTTGCGCGTTTTTTTCAAGCTGCGAAGATGCATAAGTATTTCGTTTTCGATACAACGAGCGGCGAATGTAGCGAGCTTTGTGCCTTTGCCCGTTTGAAAGCTTTCGATTGCCTTGATCAGGCCAATCGTGCCGATGGAGATCAAATCCTCCAGGTCTTCGCCGGTATTATCGAATTTTTTGACGTTGTGAACACGAAACGACGTCACTTTCATGCTGAACAAACGAATGGCGTTTCAACTCGTCAAGTGCCCCGACTGCTGTAATCTGTACTTCGTTCCCGTCATAGCGAATAATCACTTCATCCACCAAGGTCTCCACGATGTGCCGCTTCTCCTCTAAGGTGAGCTCGTCACCAGCGCTCTCAATGAAGCTTCGGACAGCTTGGGATACTTCTACAATCCGGTTGGCCGATATTTCCTTCTCCGCTTGGTCGCTCAGCTGCCGCTCGTACCCTGCAAGCTCTTGCTCCAACGACTTAATTCCAGCATTGATCTTATGCATTTCGGAGAGCATCTCCTGCTCATCAATGACCTCGCGCTTGAACATAATTTTGATTTTTCCCTTCTCCTTTTCCTTCTGCTCCAGTTGACGTTTGATATGGTCCGCAGCGGATTGAAGCTCCAGGTTGATTTCATTGGCTTTGCTTAGCAGCCGCTTCATGTAATCATCCGGATTAGACAGTGTCTCCAGGATCAGCTTCCAGACATAATGGTCCAGCATATCGGCTCGTAACGTTTGAGTGGGGCACTTCTCAACCCCTTCACCGTACTTCTTGGGAAACAGATTCGGACATCTGTAGCAGGTGTAACGGATCTTTTCTCCCGTAGCCTTATTTACGCGCCCCGTATAAGTTGTAGCTTGCCACATTCTTCCGCAATGGCCGCAGCGAATCATCGATTTTAACAAATATTCATACTTAACATTTCCTGAGCGTTTCATGTTTTTCTCTTTCTGCACCTGGGCTAATTCGAACAGATGCGGGTCGATGATACTTGGCACGCTAACCTCGATCCAGTCCTTCTCCTCACGAAAAGCATACGTTTTTTTCGGTGTACCGTTCTTGGTTTTCTCGCCGCGAATCTTCCGGGTTTCTCTCCGATTGTAATAAAACTTGCCAATGTATACCTCTGAAGTTAGGACCCTTCGAATAGAACTGGCGCTCCAGTTCCGGCTTTCACCCCGTTTGGGCACCGCCCCTAGGGAATAGAGGCGCTCCCCGATTTCACGAAGCGTATAATTGTCATAAACATACCAGTGGTACATTTTACGGACAAATTCGGCTTCCTGCTTATTTATGATCAATGTATTATCCTGAAGGTTATATCCGTAGGGAGCTACACGCATGGGCATGATCTTCTTATCCTTCTCCACCGCTTTAAGCCTACCGCGCACTGTCCGCTTCTTGATTAAAGACAACTCGTACTGCGCTATGGAACTCATCAGGTTGAAAAAAAGCTGTCCCTCCGGCGTATTTCTGTATTCTGTGTCTACGAACACCAGCTCGATATCGCTCCGCTCCAGCTCTCGGCAAAGAATTAATTTATCTGTTAAGTCCCGGGTCAACCGGTCGGGATGAGTTACAATCAAGCGACGGACCAGACCTTGCGCCACATCCTGCCTGAATTCATTCATCGCAGGCCTATCGATATCTTCTCCCGTGAATCCTTCCTCGCGATACACCTTGATCATGGATTCGGGAATTTCCAAGTCCTTCGCTTTCCGCATACATATTTCAACTTGCGCATCAAGGCTTGTGCCCTCTGAGGCTTGCATACCTGTAGAAACACGGGAATAGATGGCTGTATACATGGAGGTTTGCTCCTCTCCTTTCTTACATTATTACTTTCCAGTATGGACAAAGAGAGAAACAAAAAAACCGGCTTATTCAGTCGGCTTTAGGATCAAACGCTTTAGGATGTAATCGATAACGGCATTTTTAGCTTCTGCAGCGGATAAGGTGTTTGAGATTTGTGCTGTATCACTGCATAAAGTATGAGGCACATATACGATTTTGATTGTCGGCATTCGCTCCATACTTTTCACCTCAATACACCTTATTCCGTCGGCGGTTTGTCTTATAACAAGCGGATAGAGTTTTGGATATAATTGAATTCTGCTTCCATGATCCGGTCAATAGCTGAATCTTCTTCAGCACCTATGAATGTCCAGTACCGGTACCCAGGCACGACGGATTGGGTAATGAAACCAGTCCATTTGAAGGGCGTCGATTTTAACCCGGACATGAGTTGGTCCAGACTCAATAAGTCAGCTTGATACAGGTCAACGACGATCACATCCGCCCGTGATTCCAAACGGAGATAGCATTCTTGATCCGTGCTGCCTGGATGGCATATCCATTCACTTTTCTATTTCGGCCTTCAGCCATTCTCAATAACGGGATTATGTCTTCCATACAAGTTAAAGCTATTCCGCTAAAGTCATAATTTTTGAAGTTCCACCGCTCCACAACAGACCCATCCTTATAAACCCAATCAAAAGGAACTCGATGGATGATGCCGAACTGGGCTAGCAGCTCGTTGCTAAATCTTCTTCTATAATTTACTGGATGATATAGGTCAGAAATCGTTGAAGAAGATTCCGAAAAAACTCCCAGTAAGAGTGTTCTTAGCTCCACTGTCCCTAAACCAAAAGCCTGAATCAAGGCTTTTCGACGATTAGGCATGGAGAGCTTCCGCAGCAGAATTCCAAAAATTACAGGGTCTGTAGCTGCCAGTTGCTTGACCTCATACCAGTCTCGATCATGCCTGCTGATATAAGTGATTTCATCTATTTCATCACGGAGGAATTTATAAAGCCATTGTTGAAGATCATCCTTCTTCTTCAACCTAGGCTCTACCCTCCATCATCTTAGTCCCGATCTAGGCATCCATCATCATCTCTCCATAATTGGAGCAGATTCTTGTTTCTTTCGACCGAAATCCTCGCATAACCCGAAAATCCAACGTATTTTTGCTCCAAATGTGGAGCAACCGGGACAGAAGTTAAAGCAAATGATACCTTTACATCAATAATGAGGGTCACCGGCCCCCACCTCCTTTCTAAGCAAAAAACGGTCGAAAAAACAGAATCTGAGGGAGAGATGCAGATGGATAGCGATCAGGATATTAAAGCGGCTATGGATATATTCCGATCAGATCATTGGAAGCACGAAGCGAAAACTAGTTCGTGGAAGGTGCTTCTTATGCGAACTCTACTTCGCAAGATTGTTTAGAATTCACCCCAACTGGCAATCACGATATTAAGAGCTTAAGTTGGAAGAAGGTACTGTTGTTCTTGAATACTATGTATGCATTTCGTTGGCCTGAAGGGAATAAGTCAATTGTTTCTTTAGGCTCACATGGATTAAATGAATGGCTTTACAAAACTCAAGTTCAAAATCGAATTTTTGCACCTACAGTACTTGATTACCTGAATAAGAAAAAGTCTCTAAAATCAACAAGCTATTTTTCATTAATTCAATACGCACTAGAGCTCATTGATTTTTATAAAACCCGCTACGAGCTTGATGCTCGATTCATTCAAGACAAAGAATTGGCAAATAAAGATGCACTAATTAATTTCATTGAGCATTCTTCCTGCGATCTCATTCAACGCAACATGCTTCTAGCAATAGGTCGAAAATTAATATCTATTGAGTTTGACTTCAAAAAACCAATAAACGATTCTTCTACAGAAAAAAGGATGCAAGATATAAACCATCCCGCTATTACTACGCATATTAAAGAGTTACTTCGTTCAGGAGTTAAGGAAAAGACCGTTAACAGTAAATATAAAATGAGTTACTCCCTATTTTTAAACTGGTTGAATAAAACGTACGTTCAATTTCAGAATACCTCTTGCAACGAATTGCCATTGTCTATACTTACTGAAGAGCATCTACTCGAATTCAAGCAATATTTACTCCGATTAGAAAAGAAAGGGGTTTATATCAAGCAAACGGTTAGCAATTGTTTTTACGATATCCGATTCCTACTAGCCAATCTCTATAAGATGGGCTGGCTTGCGAAAGACATTACATTGGATGTTACAGGAATCCCATATGAAAGATACTATTATCACGAGTTACCGACAGATGATGAACTCCGTCGTTTTTTCCATACTATTCAAGTTTATTCTGATCACCCCATATTGGAACTAGCAGCCTTTGGGTTGATGCTTTGTCTTGGTTTGCGGATTCACGAGGTTGCAAACATTCGCTATAAGGATGTCAACATAGAGAATAGAACCCTCTCTGTCTTCGGGAAAAACGAGAAATCGGCCATTCTGCCCTTACCTGACCCGCTTCTAAAATACTTTCAACAGCTTATTGCCAACAAAGGCCAGGATATCCACGTGTTTGGAGACAACAATCAATCTACTATTCGTAGCTTGAGGGCTTTATACAAGCTCTATTCCTTTGTTGCTGGTTGGAACTACCCGGGAGGTCCCCATTTACTTCGGCATACATTCATTAGCAGAATATCGGAACATTCGGATTGCCCGCCACAGTTATTGATGTATCTAGCAAGACATGACCGTCCAGAAAATACTGCTCAATACGTTCACCGAAACCACAAGCAATTACAAATTGCCATTAACAAAATTAAATAGCCTCTCGGAATTAGAGCCGGGCTAAAGGGGTGGAAGTGGGGGCGACGAATCTGTGGAGCTGGAAATCCTGGAATA
>NZ_LYPA01000068.1 GCF_001675045.1 Paenibacillus oryzae | reverse complement strand
TTGAACCGCCGTATACCGAACGGTACGTACGGTGGTGTGAGAGGTCGGCTACTCAACTAATGGGTAGCCTCCTACTCGATCAGACTCGATTTGCGCGATTAGCCTCAGGCTTGTTTAGGCGCGTATTTCAGCTCAATCGGCAGCAGCTTGGCCGTTGGGGGGCTCCATTTTGGCGGGCCGTATTTCTTTAAATAACCCAGTGTATTCAAGCTGTCTCCTAAAGACAAATCCTTGTCCATTTCGCGCAGCAGCTCCCATGTAGCCGTTACGTCGTTTAAAGCGCGATGGCCTCCCACAAGAGAGATGCCGTATTTTTCGCACATATCGCCTAACGTATGAGGGTAAACATGATTCAGTCTGCTGATGGTCAACGTGTCGATGTAATCGTTGCTGAAGGAGCGGCCCGCTATTCTCAGCAGGGAATAATGCAGGAAGCCAAGATCAAACAAGGCGTTATGCGCAACCAATATGTGATCGCCAAGCATGCGGTTCAGAATACGAAAGGCTGTATCCTCGTCCATGCCTGTAGCGGTCATTTCATCCGTTATTCCCGTGATCTCGGTAATTTTGGGCGCAAGCTTGCCGTCATATTTGACAAGCGTGCTGAATTCGCTGGCAACAACGCCGTTAACGACACGAACCGCGGCCATCTCAATAACCCGATCCTTGGCGGGATCAAGCCCGCTCGTTTCAAAATCAAACACTGTAAAGGAATTGCCTGAAATAAAGCTCATTTGAATGTCACCGTCTTTGCAGTTGGTTTTGTTGTTCTCATCTTTAACCTATTCTGCAAAAAAAGCGGATTCCCTCCCTGGAGCAATGTCAATGTGATATACCTTTTGCCTTCTTTTTGCTGGAAAGGATATCGATTAAGGATAGTTGGTATGGTAGACTGTCACTGTATGCCGTCTTTGGAGCACGTAATCAAAGGCCGGAAGCGACTGGGGGATGTCAACCATGAATATGCCGCGAAGGCTGCTTAATGCCTGGAATTATGTAAAAGCTTCGCCTCTGCCGCCAGACCAGCGTCTGGGGCGCGATGCCGTAACTGCACTTATTATTCATAGCTGCTTTCAGTTCGGAGCATCAATGTCAGGTTTGTTTCTCAATTTGTATTTATGGCGGCTGACGCAGGATTTAACGATTAACGCCGTCTATAATATTATTTCCTTTGCCATGACGCCGGCGGCATTTGCCTTGGGCGGGCTGATCGCCAAAAAACGCGACAGGATGTTAACCTACCGGATCGGCATTGTTATGATTGCTTTTTTCTACTTAATGGTTATTATCACTCAGGAGCATGTGCCGGATTATTATATCTGGTTTGCCTTGTTTAATGGCATATCCAGCGGATTTTATTGGACCGGTTATCTTGTGCTTCAATACGATGTATCGACAGATTCCAACCGAATCCGCTTTTTGGCAATGAACATGGTTATGTTTAATACGGCAGGTCTTGCCGGGCCGGCGCTTGCGGGGTTTATTATCCAGCGGAATGAAGGGCTGCAGGGATATATTTTTATTTTTACACTGGCGTTTATTATGTTTGTTATCGCAGCTATAGTCAGCTTTCGCATTCCCACCGTGCATTCCCATCACAGAATTTATTATTTGAAAATGATGGGGCTTGTCATGCAGCGCAATCGTCGCTGGCTTAAAGCGCTGTACGGCTTTTTGGTAATGGGGCTGTTTCAGGGGATTATGCTTTTTTTGCCCAATATCATCTTGTTTCAGGCTGTCGGTCGAGAGGATTGGGTAGGCTATCTTGGCGTGTTTTTCTCATCTCTTACCGTAGCGACGGGTTATGTTATTTCCCGTAAGGCGCAGAAGGAAAATGTGCGCGTGTACGTTTTTGCTTCCACAACAGGCGTCGTTATAGGTTCTGGCTTGCTGCTGCTGGGCGTTGAGATATGGTCTGTCGTTACCTTTATGATTCTTTTTTCCATATGCAATCCTCTCGCCATCAATACGTTAACCTCTTATTATTACCGGCTGATGGGTACGCTGCCTTTGAAGGGACAACTGCGGATTGAATCCGTTGTGATGAGGGAGCTGTTCCTCAACATCGGACGTGTAATATCCATTTCATTGCTGGTGCTGCTGGTTGCCGATCTTCAATCCGCATGGATGCCGGTGGTGCTGTTCGGCATGGCGGCCATGCAATATTTGCTGGTGCTGCTCATTCGTGAAAAACCGGCCTCCGAAACGGAGCGCTGCGATTAACGTAAAGCCGCCTTTTATACCGCCTCTATATGTTTCACTGTCACAAAACGGCCTTTGTCAGACGAATAAGCTTCATTCTGACAAAGGCCGCGTTGTCTTATCTTTTTCTCCGGTACCAAATAACCACGAAGCATGAAATAATCAGGCACAGGAGGGCGATACCTACATTTTTAGCCTCCTGAATAAGGGCGTTTTGATCAACAACGGCATTGCTGTTAAAGCCCCCGAATCCGGGAAAACCGCCCATGCCTCCCCCCTGACCAAAATCAGGCCGCCCCATGCCGCCCTGAAATCCGCCTGCGTTGCCATTGGCGTTCATGTTGGGCATGCCGCCCTGAAATCCGCCCGTGTTGCCATTGGCGTTCATGTTGGGCATGTCGTCCGGGAATCCGCCTGCGTTTCCATTGGCGTTCATGTTGGGCATGCCGTCCTGGCCCCCGCCCGCGTTTCCATTGGCGTTCATGTTGGGCATGTCGTCCGGGAATCCGCCGGCATTGTCGTTGGCGTCCACGTTGGGCCTGCCGCCCTGGAAACCGGCACCGTCAGCGTTGCCGCCGGGACGTCCCATGCCGCCGCCGCCGAAGCCGCCCATACCGCCGCCCATGCCTGAGCCGTCACCAGCGGATGGAGTTGATCCGTCGAGCTGGTCTGTTATTTTGGCCGTGTTGCTGGCATTATAGGAAATGAGCTGCTGCACGCCTTGCTTGAACTGCTCGAAGGTGACAAATGCCGTAGGATCGGCCTGTACCTTGTCGCTGATCAAGTCCTGAATTTCCCCAACCCTGGCTGCAAAATTCTCCTCCGACAAATAACCCTGTATCGCTTCCTTCAACATCGCATGATACCGTTCCTTGTAGGCGTCTACCGCCAGTAGCTTGGCGATTAGAGGCCTATCCGCTAGAGCTCCTGTTGTGGGCTCATCAATCAGAATTTCGCCGCTGCCATAACCGCCGAAGGCCATGTTGAAGTCCCAAGGCAATATGGAGTAGATTCCGCTGTTTCCAAAAAGATAATAGTTATGCTTTTTGTCGGAATGATAGCTGTCAAAATTCCCGCCGGCCACATTTAAGGCAAAATAGCCAAGCGCATGGTCCACGTTAAGGACGGATTCATAATCGGAGCCGTTGTTCAGCACGTCGAGCATGTGAAGCAGGCTGTCGTCATCGGCTTTACCCTGCTTGGCGTCAAGCCCGGTATAGCTGTCAATCGTCTCCAGCCAGGTAAGCTCGCTGCCATTTCCTCCGTTAGCTTTGTATAGAGCGCCAGCGCTGGTGCCAAAATGGCGCTCCAAATAAGCATCGCCGATTTGCTCGATTGCCAGATACAAGCCTTTCAGCTCATCGTTGACATACAACTGGACAAAGGAATATTTGGGCGTCGGCAGCCCCAATGTTTCTGCGAGCTCATAAGCCAGGAATTCCCGCATATATGAGTTGTCGCTGTAGCCGTTGTTGAAATTGACCTTTGATATGCCGCCCAACGTCTGATTGACATATTCGTCAAAGGATATTTTAAAGCTGTAGCGATCGGAGTCATTGTTTCGGGCAACGCTCGTAAGACTTAAATTGCCTTTAGTCCGAATGGCGACATTGTCGAAAACTTCGCCGTTGTAATCAACACTTGCTTCCATGGATTCCTCTGCCAGCGGATTGTCCAGCATGCTTTGAAACTTGTCGGGATCAATTGTCACCTTGACGTCGATCACCTTGTCCTTGGGAAAATAAAGCTCATCCAAACTTTGCTCGGCCTTGGAGATGGAAATCCCGGCTTCTCCTTCATTGCTGCCGCTATCGGCCAAGCTGCCGTAGATGGCGCAGCCCGCGAGTATGGCCAGCAATGCAATGGAGCAGGGCCACAAAAGCTTTTTGCCCAGCTTGCCTGCCTTCAAAATAGATGCCTCCTTTGAATGCTATAGTAAAAAGGTATCAGAATAACGACGCCAATTAAGAAACATAATCTCCGTTATAACTGATCAGAACGGCACTGCTTACGTCGCCAAGCTCCGAGAGACTGTTGACAAAACGCCCCGAGCCTTCGCGAAGCCGAACCTCATACGTGATTTCGATGCTGCCTGGAGAGACGGTCTTTTGCTTGACGTTGAACTTTTTAGCGTTTTTGGCGATTTCCTTGCCAACAGCTTCTTCGGCGGCGTCATTGCTGCAATTGACGACCAGCAGGAACGGCGTTTCCACAGCACCGCCTTTGACGAAGAAGAACAACACCAGGCCAATAACAATGGAGCCAACGATGGCGAGATTGTAGAAGCCGGCTCCTGTAACGATGCCCGCAACCGCTGCCCAAAAAAGGAAGATCAGATCGGTAGGATCTTTAATGGGCGTGCGGAAACGGACGATGGACAATGCGCCGACCATGCCAAGCGACAAAACAAGGTTGGAGTTGATGGCGATAATGACTGTGGCGGTAATCATGGTCATGCCGATCAGGGATACATTAAAGCTTTTGGAATAAAGGACGCCGCTGAAAATCCGGCGGTATAGCAAAAAGATAAAGAGGCCGATAATAAAGGCGATGCCAAGGGTCAACAGTATTTTTGTCAGTGAAATATCGGAGCTGAAATTTTCAAGTACGGAGTTCTTCACAATATCGGAAAAATTGGTGGTGCCAGATGCGTCGGTTGCAGCCGCCGCCTGAGTTGCCTGATTCATTTTAATAATCCTCCCATGAATTGGTTTTTAGAAATTTTCGGCAAATGACATATTTGGATGCGGATTGCCGGTTAAGCCCCTCGAGCTGCAGTGCGGTTTGAATGGCAGCCGGGATGTAGGCATCGTATTTGACCTCAAGAATGATGAGGTTATCTTCGATAGCCCGGATCGGCTCAAGCTCCTCGTCGAAAATATCAGTAGCATGCAAGCCTGTCCGCAAATCCTTGTCAAAGGTAATGCGGACATTGCCATAATGGCCTACAAATGGCTCTCTGACATAATCAACAATAACTTTGGGCCGAAGCAGTGAATATTTCATTTTGTCATGCAGCTCCTCCAGCAGAGGTTTGCCGCTGTCTTTCAGAAATTCGTATCGTCCCGCCATCAGCTCCTCGTACATCTCTCTGGTAAGGGGCTCCTTCACTTTGGCGATATAGTCCCGAAATTTTATTTTTTTCTCAAAATGAATAACTTTGTCGCTTTTGTTGTAGATGCGGATGCGATATTTCTCTCTGTCTCGGATGCCGCCTAGTTTTTCATGAAGCGCCTTGTTGTTGATATCGTCAAAATAAAGGCTGCGGATGTGGTACTCCCCGCTAGTTCCCGTATGGGCGTCATGCTTCAGTACCCCCAGCAGCCGCTGGCGCATAATCCAGTATTGATGGCGGTTAATAAAAAACTTCAATTCATTCCGATAGGTTAATGCCGGATTCATGTATACACCCCATTTCTGCTTGACTCTATAAGCACAACCTTTCTTCAAGGCAGATTCTGCCGGTTGTGCCCGCTGCAATTTATTGTATTGGAATTTACTTATTCTTAACTTAAGGCCGGCTGAAAGATCGCTGAATGAATGTCAAGAGGGTCTTGTGTTAAGATTTTATTAAGAGGGAAAGGAGTGGAGCCAAAATGAAATGGGGAAAAGGCAGCCTGCTGCTGCTTCTTTGCTGTCTGTTGCTGCTTGGCGCGGTGCTGGGAGCCGAATATTGGGGCCGCCTTGAAAAAAACAAGCCCAAATCGTTGGTTACAACGTTTGTCGGAGACCCCGGGACCATGCGCGGCTTTGCATGGAGAAGCAATGGCGAGGGCGAAGAGGCGGCTATTCTTCAAATCGCGAAAGGAACGGAGGAGCCGGATTGGAACGGCACGGAGGGGGCTGTTTTTTCGGGTACATCCATTCCGGTTACGGACGGAAACGGCATATTGGAGCAAAGCAACAAAGTAATTGTGACCGGTCTGGAGCCGGGAACGGCTTATTTCTATAGAGCGGGAAACGCTAAAACGGGAAATTGGAGCGAGCCCGCAGCTTTTGTAACGGAAGAACAAGGGCTGGAAGACTTCACCTTCATACATGTCAGCGACTCGCAAGGGGAGACCGAAGCCGATTTTTCCATTTGGGGCAACACGGCGAGAGCAGCTTTATCGATGTTTCCACAGTCGGCCTTTGTGGTCCATAGCGGGGATTTGACGGAGGACCCCTACGACGGACAAGCCTGGCATTACTTCTTTAATGAAATCTCCTCATGGGCTGGAAAAATACCGCTAATGCCGACCACAGGCAATCATGACGAGGTGAGTGGAGATAGCGAAATGTTCCGCTCCTATTTTCAATTGCCCGATAACGGCGAAAATGCTGCCGCCCAGGGGAGCTCGTATTATTTTGACTATGGAAATGTCCGGTTTATTATATTGAATACGGAGTCGCGAGTGAAGAAGCAGACCGAATGGCTGAGAGAGGTTTTGTCAACCAGTGAAGCGGGCTGGACGGTTGTATCGCTGCATCGCGGGCCTTACGGCGGCAATGTCAATGAGGATGTTGACGAGTGGGTGGAGTTGTTTGACGAATACAAGGTCGATCTTGTCTTGCAGGGGCATAACCATGAATATTCACGCTCGTATCCGCTCAGGGACGGGGAAATCGTTGCAAGCGGCGATGAACCGGTGTCGGCTGGAGCCGGTACCGTCTATGTCGTGAGCAATGCGGCAGGGCAAAAGCTGAATGACAAAAAGAAGGATCAATTTTATCATAAGGTGCACATGCAAAACGGAAAACCCGTATTTGCCGGTATTACAGTGAAGCCAAGCGCTCTTCGCTATGAGGCGTATGATATAGATGGGCAATTGCTGGATGCGTTTGAAATCGTGAAGTAGGGAGCCAGCAGCGGGGCATTTGCTCTGCGATATCGGAGCGCTGGCAGACGTATAGCCTGCGTATCCGAACACTATGGGTTGATGGACAGCATTGCGCTGCCATAAACATATGAATAATAAGCCCTGCCGCAGGTTAAGAGGCAGGGCTTCGATGGTTGCAGATTTTTAATTTTGAGCTAGCTATTGGAATCCTCATACAAGGGCAAAGTAATTTGGAATATGGTGCCTTGTCCCGGCTTGCTCCAAACGGTGATGTCTCCTTGATGGGCGTTAATAATGGTTTTGGATATGGCAAGGCCCAGGCCGGCGCCTCCTTTTCGGCGGGAGCGGGAAGCCTCTCCACGATAGAACCGTTCAAACAAATGGGGCAGATGAGTCTCTTCAATGCCAGTGCCGTTGTCTGCAACTTCAAGGATAGCGAACTCCTCCTCAGCTTTAAGCGATACGGTAATGGAGCCGTTGCTGCTGGTATGCTGGACGGCATTTTGCACAAGATTGAGTACGACCTGCTTCAGCTTGCCGCTATCGCCGCTCACCCTAACGTTATTCTGAAGCTTCAGCTTTAGCTCCCGATCTTTGGCCAAAATAGCGAGCTGCTGTTCCATCTCCTCTAGCAGCTCATTCAACATGAGTTTTGAGAGGACAAGCTGCGGCGCTTGATCCAGCTTGACGAGCTGCAGCAAATCCTCCACCAGCTGATGCAGCCGCGAGGCCTCCTGATTCATGCTTTCCAGCGCCTTGTCCAACTGAACGGGGCTTGCAGCGGCGCCGCGCTGCAGCACCTCGATAAAACCTGAAATCGAGGTTAACGGTGTACGGAGCTCATGCGATGCGTCTGCAATAAAGCGGCGCATCTGCTCAGTCATATCCCGCTCTGCAGCAAAGGCTTGGTCCAGTCGAGCAAGCATACCGTTAAATGCCACGGACAGCCTGTCAATTTCTTCCTGGCCTTGGCTTTCCGGTACCCTTTTGCTCAGATTGCCCGCATCGGTCACTTCGGCTGCCGCTACCACATTGGATAAGGGCATTAACGTTCGACGAAGCAAAGGAACGTTCAGCAGTAGTCCAGCTCCAAGCGCCAACACCGTCAGCACCCCATAAATGCCAAGCTGCGTCATTAGCTGCTGGGTAAGCGGGGCCAAATCAGCGCTAGCCTGGATTAGCGTATGATCGCTGCTTCCCGGTCTTCCGGCAAGCCGAAATACAACAAGGCTGCTGCCGCCGTCGACCTCTTTAATGATATAATGAGGCTCCATTTCCCATGCCTCCAGCCGGGTGCGGATCAAATGGTATTCCTCGGCTGTGAACGTAACAGCCCTGTCCTCGCTTGTTCCTCGAAGCGGATGCGGGCTGCCAGCCTTGTCGATGTAATGAATCAAAACGCCGGGCGGCAGCAGGACAGGCGGCATTTCCATGCCTTCCGTTATTTTGTCACGGTTGCTCTCGATGCCAGTCGCTTGAAGCCATATCGGAGGCAGTGCGGAAATTTGGGCTTGAAGCCCCTCCGCCTTGTTTCGATACAGGAAGTTTTGCATAAAGAGATACTGAAAAATGCCAACCAGCAGAAACAGAATGCTCATCAGCAGCAGCGATCGGACGAGCAGCTGTCTTCGGAGCGTGCTGCGCCTTAGCAGCGAAACAATGCGGCGTTGCCCTCTTTGCAAGCTGCTGAGGTCTTCCGCCAAGCCGCGCCCTCCGATTTGCAAGCTGCCCGAGTTTCCTGTGAAGCCACGTTCATTCCCTGTCGTGCTGCGGGAGCTGTCTTGCCGCCTGTCTGGGCCTGGGGTATTATCCTTATGGCCAGTCATGGAAAGTCCATCCGATAGCCGGAGCCGCGAAGAGTGCGAATGAGCCGATGCTCTCTGTCGCCCAGCTTTTCTCTAAGCGATCGAATGTAGACCTCAACAATATTTTGCTCTCCCCCAAAATCATATCCCCAAACCTTCTGCAATATATAGGCTTTACTCAGAACAACGCCGTTGTTCATCACAATAAATTTAAGCAGCTCAAACTCTGTGGGGGACAGCTCCAGAAGCTCGTCGCGGTAAAAAAGCTCCTTGCGGGCATCGTCGAGCCGAAACGGACCGTATTCAACCTCGCCAAGCAGGTTGGGGAATTGATTGCGAAGCCTGGCGTTTATGCGTGCAAGCAGCTCTCCAAAGCTAAACGGCTTTGCCAAATAATCATCCGCGCCAAGTGTAAGTCCTTTTACCCGATCTTCGACTTCATCCCGCGCCGTAAGCATAATAACAGCAACCTGATTGCCGTCCATTTTGAGCTTCCTGCACACTTCAAATCCATCCATTCGAGGCATCATGACATCCAGAACAACGACGTGGGGCATAAATCTCCCTGCCACCTTTAATGCTTCAACGCCGTCAGAGGCCACAGCGACCTCCGCACCTTCATTAATCAGTCCAAGCTCCAAAAACTGCAGTATATTAGGCTCGTCATCAACAAGCAACAGCCGTATTCCGTTAAGTCCCTTCATTTTAAGAGTACCCTCCCATGTGCATTTTCCGTTACCCCTTATCATGGCCGAAAAGAGCGATAAAAGGGCGTTTTCAGATCATTATTAAGCAAACTTTCAGTTTGGACAATCTTTTTTTGGTTGCTCATGCAATGATTCTGGAAAAACGGGGGATATTAAAGTCTGGAAATAAACAAATTCAGGAACGGAAAGGATAGTGTCTGATATGTTGGACTTTCATGATTCTGCGGGCAAAGGCAAAAAAGCGATGTCCTTGGCGAAAAAAGCGGTTAAATACGGCAGTGTAACACTAGCGGGCCTTGCATTGACGTTTAGTCTTCAGTATACGTCACACGGGATTGGCAAACACGCAAAAGGCCCTGATGTATATGTTATTCAGGGCATGCTGAAATCGCTGGGCAGCTATAGCGGTCCGATTGATGGATATTATGGACCGCAAACGGTCAAAGGCGTTAAATATTATCAGAAGACACACGGACTTGCTGTAACTGGAGCGGTTGACGGCCAAACGCTGCAGTCCATCGGCTATGCCTACTCCTCATTAAAAGCAGGCGGCAGCAGCACCAGCTCCCAAAGCAAAGGAAAAGCGGGCGCTAGCGGCAGCGGCAAAGGTGCAGGAAGCGGCGCTGGCGGTGGAGCAGGAGGCGGCGCTGGCGGTGGAGCAGGAGGCGGCGCTGGCGGTGGAGCAGGAGGCGGCGCTGGCGGCGGAGCAGGAGGCGGCGCTGGCGGCGGAACAGGAGGCGGCGCTGGCGGCGGAACAGGAGGCGGCACGGGCGGCGGAGCAGGAGGCGGCGCTGGCGGCGGAGCAGGAGGCGGCGCTGGTGGCGGAGCAGGAGGCGGCACGGGCGGCGGAACAGGAGGCGGCACGGGCGGCGTTGAACAGGCCAAGCCTGGCAAGCCGATAAGTCCATCGGAAACAAGTCCGGCTCCGGTGAAGCCAGCCCCAGCGCAGCCTTCGCCACAAAAGCCGGCTCCGGTAAATCCGGCCCCAGCACAACCGGCCCCTAAACCGGCTCCGGTGCAACCAGCGCCACAGAAACCGGCTCCGGTAAATCCGGCTCCCGTGAAGCCGGCGCCCGGAAGCGGCGCCGGGGACAGCGGCAAGTGGAGCAATCCCAGCAAAGGGAACACGATTCCGCCAAACGGAGCCAATAAAAGCAAAGGCCAATAAATAAACGTTTTTTAGCAAGCAAGGAAGCGAGCAAGGGCCCTTTGCCCGCCTGGAGTTTCTCCCATCATAGAGGGAGCTGAAATTCCGGCAGGCGAGGGTCCTTTTTATGGCCGCAGCTTCCTCATGTTTGGGACATTCCTATTTTGTATCTGGCATCCCGCATGGTTCTATGCTACCATTTGACACAGGACATGCCCTCCTAGCAATGCGGCTTTTGCCGGATCAGAGAGGCGCAGAATGTCCTGTTTCTTTTAATAAAGACAAAACAACGTGAATAACGTTGAAAAAGGGGTAGGAGCATGTGGCTGACTTTATCGGTGCTTGCGGCGTTCAGCTTTGGCTTGCGTGGCATCCTGTATCACTGGACCAGCAAAAAACCGATTAATCGCAATTTGTTGTTATGCGGCACGTTTTGTACGGGAGCTATTATTCATGGCATATGTGCGATTGTTTTTTCGTCCAATTGGACATGGGCGGCTTTAATCGGAATTCAGATGGGGATTTTTTCGTTTGGCGCCAACGCCAGCATGTTTAAAGGCTTTGCGGTGGGCAAAGCGTCGATTGTTGCTGTTTTGACTGCGCTGCCGTCTGTTGTGGTTGTGCTGGTAGCGTATGGCTTGTGGGATGAGAGGCTTCATTTATTACAGATTGTGGCGTTTATGATCATAGTGGGCGGCGCACTGCTGGTTCGTCTGTCCAACGAGCTTTCGCTCAAAAATTTGCAGGGGGCGCAGTGGGGGCTGCTGGCCATGCTGCTTTTTGCGGGGAACGATTTGTCAGGCAAATGGTCGACGCTGGAGGAGGCGGATCTATTCGCCACCATGTTTTGCATGTTTGTTACCGGAGCTTTGTGCTTTGGCGTCTGGTGGCTGCGCGATAGAAGGATCGAGATGGACGTACTGCTGCTTCATAAGCAGGCGCGCGAGGAAACAGCCTCGGCTGGAGCCGTTACAGCCGGAGCCCCCACAGCGGACGGCAATCACAACCAGACCCCCGCCGATGGCGGGAACCCTGCAGTCACTACGGGCTGGAGCGGCAGGCGCACGTTTGTTACGGGGCTTGGCATTGGCATCACAAACGCAGTCGGCATGATGTTAATCGTTTCCGCCTTTGCTATCGGCAAAGCGGGGCTTGTATCCGCCGTAACGGCGCTTAATGTGCTTATCGTTCTTTTGTACACCCGATTTGTCATCAAAGAAAAATTCAAGCCCGTTGAAATCGCAGGTATTTCGCTGGCGTTCCTGGGCATTATTTTGATGCGGCTCTTTGGAGCCTGAGAAAAGACGGGGTTTCCCGCTCCCCAGTCAAATCAAGGCGAGTTTGTACGATCTTTCATACAAAGCAGTCTTGCATTAACGTCAATTTTTACGAGTTGTACGAAATATCGTATAAAACAAATGGAAAGTTGGCATTATACTCGTTTTTTGTATGATTGGTCGTACAAACAGACCAGAATAGTAGATGTGAATCTAGAGTTTGTACGATAAATCGTACAAAAAATTCTCTATCAAAGTTCGGCTTACTATACCTCAGACCGTACCTTAGAAAGCACCACAGACCGTACCACAACCAGTCCACAAACAGCACCACAGGCACTACCTCAGACCGTACCTAAGAAAGTACCACTGACAGCACCTCAGGCACTACCTTAGACCGTACAACTGGCCGTTTGCTACAAAATAACCCGGTCGCCCCGGCTAGCCGGCTCGGAGATAACCAGAAACTCGGTGTCCTCCGCCGAATGGTTAAACATTTGATGCGGTACAGTCGGCGCGATTTCAATGCCCTCGTGCGCGTTCAACAGGATGGCTTCGCCGTTTACCTCCATCGTAGCCGTACCGGATAAAATAAAGAAGAACTGGCGCGACTGCTCGTGATAATGACGAACCTCGCTTGTATTCCCCGGCATTTTTTCATGAATGACGCTTAAGCCCGGCTGCTGCACCAGCCGCCATCCGTCGCAATTAGCTCCCCATACATAATGCTCCGCGTTTTCCTTGCTCACTTTCATACCTGCAGCGCCTCCTTTTTTGTTATTTCATTATAGCGCCTTTGCTTAATTTCGCCAGCCATTATACAATTTTATATAACGAAAGCTCGACAACAGAGATAGGAGCAGATGGCGATGGGGAAAAGGGATATTCGAACAACGGCAAACGGCATATTGGTTTTGTCGGGAGCTGGCATTTTGGCCGCTTTTCCGTTTCAGCAGCATTTTGCCGGCGGGCTTTTGTTTGCAGGCTTTAGCGCGGCCACAATAGGCGGGCTGGCGGATTCCTTTGCGATCAGCGCGTTGTTCGGCAATCCGCTGCGGATCAAATGGCCAAGCTGGATGGGTACTAGAATCATTGCGCGCAGACGGGAGAAGCTGATCGGCGAGCTTGCGGATATGGTGGAAAAAGAGCTGCTGACGGTTGACCATATCAAAATGACGCTGAAGGACTATAATCTGGGCGATACGATAGCGCGTTATTTGACCCGCCACGGAGGAGCCGAGGATGTAAAAGCTATTGCAACCAAGCTGGCCGCAGAGCTGCTGGGCAAAGCGGACCCCGGGGAGCTGGCCACAGGGATGCGGCGTTTTCTGCTGGATCATGCCGATGCTCTTCAAGCATCGGACCTGCTGGCGGATATCGGGGAGTGGAGCATCAAAAACGGCTACGATGAAAAAGCCGTTTCCTTCGCTGCGGCGCAGCTTGCCGGCCTGGCAGGGAGCGAAAAGGTCCGCCTCCTGATCCAGCAGTTTGCCGAAGCAGCCGTCAAGTCTTATGAGGGCGATAAATTGCGTCGCCGTCTGGTTGATTTTACGGCCGGCCTTAATGCCTACGCCATAAGCGTCAAGGTGCAAAATTGGCTGGTTGCTTTTCTGGAAGGCATGGCCTCCCCCGATCATCCCGCGAGCCTGGCGCTGAAGGAGCAGCTTGCCGGTTTTGTGGAACGTTTGCGAAATGAAGTGGAGTTGCGCCAGGAGGTCGAACGGATCAAAAGCAAGCTGCTGCAGGGCGCGGGAGACAGCCTGAGACTGGATCAATTTATTGCCAGCAGGCTGGAGAAAGCGCGGGAAAAGCTGCTGGCGGCTAATGGGGATGCTTCCCAGGGCTGGATTGCCGAGCAAATCAGCCGGGGCGTCGCCAAATTGTCGGAAAGCGCGGAGCTGCGGAAAACTGTGGACAGTGAAATCAAGCATGTATTGCTTGCCTGGCTTGAGCGGCATCATACCGTCATTGGAAAGTTGGTCCGTGAAAAGCTGAACGCGTTTAGCGAAGAGGAGCTTTCAGACTTCGTGAAAGACAAGGCTGGCAAGGACCTGCAATATATTCGTCTGAACGGCATGGTTGTAGGAGCCTTTGTAGGCATGGGGCTATATTTGCTGACGTTCTGGATCGGAGGGGCGCGGGCATGACGATGAAACAAAAAGCGAACGCCAGCCTGCTGCTCCTTGCTCTGCTTTTTACAGGAGCGGCAGCTTGTCTTTATGTGTACCCTGGTCAATGGTGGGCCAAAATGCTGCTATATACAGCGGAAGCGGGACTGGTCGGCGCGCTAGCGGATTTGTTTGCCGTAACGGCGCTGTTTCGAAGCCCTATGGGCATGAAATGGATTCCACATACTGGAATCATTCCCCGTAACCGGGATAAGCTGGTGGACGGCGTTGTCCAGATGGTGGAGGAGCAGCTTTTGAGCAAGGAGCTTCTTCGGGAACGGCTATCGCGGTTCAGGCTGGTGGAAACGCTGATTCATTGGGTTGACCATAAAAAAGGGCTCCAGGCTGTGGCCGCTCAGGTTTGGATGCTGGCGCTTTCCTTTTTGCGCAGAATGGACGCCAAGGAATGGTCGGAGCAGCTTGACGGTCATGCCCGTAAAGCGCTGGCCGGTGTCAATTTGGCTCCGTATAGCGGAGCTGCTCTCAAATGGGTGCTGAACCATAGCGACGTTCAGAAATGGCTTGGCCACATCGTGGACTACGCTGCCGAAAAAACGGCGGGAGACGAAATCCGTCAAGCCATCGCAGACATGCTTGCAGCGGAGAAAAATAAATTCGTAAGCGAAGGCGGCTCCTTTACCCGCTGGCTTAAGCAAAAGCTGGTTGATTTTGCAGAGGCGGCGGATGCCATCAATCTGGAGGAGGCTGCTGAAACGCTTCACCGCGATTTGCAGAGCTTTATGGAAAGCCTCAAAAATCCTCAGCATGAGCTTAGGATTATGCTGGTGGAGCGTCTGCACGAGCTGGCCGATCACTTGGAAAATAGCGATGACGCCGCCAAAACCATTGATGAATGGAAGCGCGACGTGCTTCTCCATCTAAGCTTTCAGCCGGCCATCCAGGGTTTGCTTGAGGCGGTTGCGGGTATGCTAGCGCCAGGCTCTGACATGAAATATATCGTAGCCGACAACCGGACGCTGCAGCCGGAGGATATTCAGCAATGGATGACGGGATTGTTTTCCTCTTATTGGGAAACCTTTAAGGCAGACAAAGACATTCAGGAGCAGCTGGAGGGATACGCCGGACAATTTCTAGCGCAAACCATTGAAAGCGAACATGCCGTAATTGGCGTTATTGTGCGCAGAACGCTGGATGATTTTACGGAGGAGCGGCTGGTTCATTTTATAGAAGAGAAGGTGGATACCGATCTCCAGCGCATCCGCCTGAATGGAGCGCTGATCGGATCGGCTGTAGGGGCGTTGCTTTTCCTGTTCCTGCATGGCGTTTATCAGCCGCTGCTTGATTTGCTGTAGGGGCTGCTAAATATACGGCAGATGTATGCCCGGCTTGATGTAGCGGCTGAAAAACATGATTGCTGCCTCTCGTAAAAAAATGGATAAAATATGCAGTTATGAACCAATCGGCAGGTTGCGGTTGGTTTTTTTTGCGATATTGTTCTTTTTAAAGAACAATATTTATGATATAGTGAATGTGGAATCTGCTTCCAGATTCACTCACTTCGCTACTGGAGGATAAAGGATGAAAAAGCTGATTGGCTGCCTGCTTATCGGGCTGCAGCTGGGATTGCTGGCCACCGCCGGCTATGGGACAGGAGCTGCTGCGCCGGCGATACCCGATTTGCCGAAGGGCAATCCGCTGGCCGGAGATTTTTTGTCGGGAGGATATGAAACAACGCCGGAAGGCGCTGACTTATTCAGCTATCAAGAAAAGCCGCATATGATCGATTTGAAGCGATGGGGCATTTCAAGCAACGGCACAAAGCCGGTTCAAACGACTCAAGGCATCAATAAGGCGCTGCAATGGGCGGCCAAAAGCAAAATTACAGCCGTCACGCTGCCGCCCGGCACATATCTGATCGACAAAAACAGCCGGATTAATATGGTCGGCAATATGCTGTTCCAGCTATCGGATGACACCATTCTGAAGAAGCAGGAAAACGGCAAGGAGCATTACGAGCTGATGTTTATCGGCTATGGCGCAAACAATGTAACGCTGCGCGGCGGCACGTATCTTGGCGATAAGGACAGCCATGACTATAGCAAAAAAGACAATCCCCATACGCCGGGCACGCATGAGCGGGGGTACGGCATTACCGTTTTAGGGGCCAACAACATTACCATTGAAGGGGTAAAGGGCACCCATTTTACGGGCGACGGTTTAATTATCGGGGCTCATGAAACGCTGGTCAGGGATTTGTATCAAAATGATTTTGTGTCCGGCGGCTTTGATTACAAGGGTAAACCCGCAGCCGATAAAACCCGGATTCGAACCGTCAAGCCGCTCCGGTTTGACCATCCCATTTTTAAGACGGAAAAGCAATTCGAGCTAACCAATCCCATTCATTTGGGCAAGGAGTTTGATCTTTTCTTTTTTGATGCCAAAAGCAAGCTCGTCAAGGTCATGGCAAGCGTGAAGGTGAGGGAGCTTGTGAGCTTGCCTGAAGGGGCGGCTTATGCTCATGTCGTCTTCCGCCAAGCCTCCGCCAAGGATGCTTACATCGAGTTCTGGAACCGGAAGGTAACGGAAAACATTGTTATCCGGGATTCCGAGTTTGCCTATAACAGACGTCAAGGCATAACGGTGGGCGGCGCGGACCGGGTATTGATCGTAAACAACAAGCTTCATAACATCAAGGGCATTGCGCCGCAATCCGGCATTGACGCGGAGGGCGGGTATGGGGAAAATGGCAATCGGAACAGCCGCCTTCATATCAAGGACAATGAATTTTATAATAATGCCTCTTACGATGTCATATTGTACGACGGGAAGGAAGCGGTGGTGGAGGGCAATCACCTTGGCTCCAAGGGTGCAATTGGCCTAGCGATTTCCCAGCCTTTTACCGGTGCACTGGTCATAAACAATCATTTTGACGGAACACGGATCGTTGCGGCTCACGACGCTATTTTTCTGAACAACAAGCTGAATGATTCTTCAACCACGTTTGACGGACCGCGCATTGCAATTGATGGAATGACGGTAACAAACGGAACCTTCTCCATCAGCGCCAAAACGCCTTTTGGAGTGACGGCCAGAAATATAAGCATTTACAGCAAAGACAAGCGCAAGGAGGCAGGTCTTGCTCTATGGGGAAAACCTGTTGTCATATCGGATATTTATGTGGAGGGGGAATCCGCGCTTCGAACGGTAACGGGACGGCTTGACCCCGGCAGCGTTATTAACCGCCTCAAGGTTGTCGGATATAATTCCTTATCAGGGCTGGCATTACCTCAAGCGACGTATAATGATTGTTACTTTGAAGGAGCGAAGGGTTCGGCGGATGGAGCTATAGCGCTTAATCTCGCCGGGAAATATGTGTTCGACCGATGTACGTTTCAGACTAGCGAAACGGCAAGAACCGGACTGTTCGGCAATAACGCCGAGCTGGATTTAACAGTGAAAAATTCGCTTTTCAGGCTTGAAGGCAACACAACGGCTATTTCGGTTCAGGCCGCGGCAAAGCTTGATTTGCAACAAAATGTTTTTGAAGCAAACGCCATTACGCAGGAAGGCGTTGAGTTGATCAAGCTGGGCGATTACTGGAAGCGGAATGATCGCTTCAGCGTCAAGCAAGCCGTTATATCCGGCAATGAAATGATTGCCAATGCAGAAGTCGTCGGCATCTCAACCCAATACGCAGGATCGGGAGCGCCGCCTTACATCATAGAGAATAACGAGCTGGAAGGGGCTGTGCTTGCGCTAAAAAGCAATGATAAAACCAAAGGCAATCTGGAGGAGGCAATAGGCGGGGAGAAAAAGGAAGATGAAACAGCCTCCCAGTCCCAGTTAATTTCAGAGGCTTCTGAATAGCCCTCCATGTCTGTCATGTCTGTCATGTCTGTCATGTCTGTCATGTCTGTCATGTCTGTCATGTCTGTCATGTCTGTCATGTCTGTCATACCTGTCATGGCTGCCTTGTCCGTAACGTCTGTTTTGCTTTTATGCTGTAATTGCATAGACAAGCGGACTATCGCGCATATTAATCCGGTTGAAGCTTAATGGACAGCCGGAGGTAATGAGGGATGGGATGGACTTGGATGCTTGCGGGAATGGTTGTTTTTTATAGCTCCTATAGCTTAATATTTCCATCGGTTGAGACAGCCGCTACGAGTAATGAGCAAATACAGCAAGTCCAGCAAGAGTCTGGGCCAAGCGCCGATAATCCCCCGCTGCAATTAAAGCATGAAGGCCGCACAATAACCTCGGCGCTGCGTCAGCAGCTTATGCTGCCGATGCCTGGTGCCGTGCCGCTTGTTAATGAGGAAGCGGTCAAGAGGCTTGCAGTTCAATTGGAGCGGGAGGTCAGGCGCGAGCCGGTAAATGCCATTTTGGACGGATACGGTTCTATCGTGCCGGAGAAGCCTGGCGCAACGCTGGATATTTTTTCTTTTAAAATTGCTTTGCTGAGCTACCTTTATGAAGGCGGGCCAGTCGTGCTGGAAATCCCGTTGCGGCCTATTTACCCTCGGGTGGACAGTGAAATTTTGTCCGCAATCAAAATGAATGCCATTGGACGTTATACAACCTATTATAATTCCCGCAACGCCAACCGGGCCGCCAATATACAACTAGCGTCCAAGGCGCTTAACAATACCGTCCTGTTTCCGGGCGAACGATTTTCCTTTAATGGAACTGTTGGTGAACGAACAACGGAAAAAGGATATCAGCGCGCGCCCGTCATTGTGCGGGGAGAGATGGACGAGGATATTGGAGGCGGCATTTGCCAGGTATCCTCAACCCTGTATAATGCAGCCGACCGGGCGGGGCTGACAATCACGGAGCGTTATTCCCACAGCAGGAACGTCACTTATGTGCCGTCGGGGCGTGATGCTACCGTTAGCTGGTACGGGCCCGACCTGGCATTTCGCAACCCCTATAATCATCCCGTTCTCATCCGCTCTTATGCGGGCAACGGGCAAATGTCCGTCTCCATCTATTCCTCTGATATGCTGGAGACTCAGAATCGTCCCGTTCCCCAGCCTTCTCCGGGGCTGCCGCAAGAGGAGGAGACCAAGAGTAACTAACCAAGAGTAACTAAAGGAGTCAGCCCTGAAAACCGTCAGGAGAATCAGCAGCGATAAAGGGGTGCCTTTTTAGACGACAGGCAGGCGGATCGCCGGAGACAAAGGGGTACCTATTATGCGCGCAGGCAGCTAGGCGACGTGAAGTGCCGTTATCGAGCGCCGTTAGCGCGGACAATGGAATAGGCGCGCGTCAAGTACGCGCCGTTTTTGCATCCTCCGACGGCAAGGAATCATACGTCCGCTTGTATAGCCGCGTAAAATAGTCCGGCTCCATGCCCACATAAGCGGCCACCTGCTTTACAGTCAGCTCCGGATATTCCAGCAGAAGCATTTGCGCCGCATTAAGCCGCAGCCGGTGCAAATATTGCAGCGGCGTGGTGCCGTAGCTTTGGCGGAACAGGCGCGTAAGCTGCTTTTGCGAATAGCCTACATGCTGAGCCAGCCGTTCAATTGTAAGCGGACGGTTCAGGTGATCGTGCATAAATTGCACGGCCGCTTCCATGATCGTTTCCCGAAATACGCCCGGTATGAGCGGCTGCTGCTCTGCCGGTTTTGTTTTGCAATGACTTTTTTGCAGGTCGAGCAGCAGCGACAGCAGATATTCCGATGCTGTCCACTCATCCTGCTCCTCGCCGAAGGTATCCCAGATGGCATAAATCCGTTCGACTAATACATCCGTATTGGCAAAATGAAATAAACGGGGCGTCCCCCGAAGGCCCCACTTGTCCATCATCCCCCCGAAGTTTTCCAGAAACGTAACATAGGCAACCTGCCATGGCTCCTGGCCTGTCGGCGTATATTCATGCATGCAGCCCGCCGGAATGTACAGCAGGCTGCCGCTCTCTAGGATGTCCCATTTGTCCTTATCATGAGCCAACTTGCGAAATTTCCCCGTACCGGACACCGTCAAAAACAATTGATGAGCCGAAAAGCCCTTCATCCGGGTTAAGGGTGGCTGTATCTCGGTGCCGACGGTATAGACGGCAAACGGAAAGATGTCTCTCAGACTGCCGGATAAATTGCTTTTCAAGCGTAAAAGCTTCATAAAGAATTTCTCCTTGTCCATTTTGTGCGGTTTAATGTCGTTTTTGTTCCTTCCTTCCGATCATAGCTCACCTCTATAATGAAATCAAATTGAGCTAAGGAGTGTTGGCAAAATGACAATCAGCCGTGAGTGGGAGCAGCTAGACTGTCTCCACATCAACCGCGAGCCGGCGCGGGCATCCTTTATTCCCTATGACAGCAAGGCAGCCGCAAAGTCGGGGCGCCGCGTAAGCTCGCCCCACTATCAAACCTTGAATGGCGCATGGAAATTCCGTTATCACAAAAGCGTGCAGGAGGTTGATCCCGCCTTTCATAGCGGGGATTCTCTTCAAGGCGATTGGGAGAGCCTAATCGTGCCTTCCTGCTGGCAAACCAACGGTTATGACAGAATGCATTATACCAATGTGGCCTATCCCATTCCATATGATCCCCCGTTTGTGCCGGACGAAAATCCGGCCGGCGCTTACGTGCGTGATTTTAATCTGCCCCCAGGCTGGACGGGCAAAAAAACGTATGTTGTTTTTGAAGGCGTCAACGCCTGCTTCTATGTTTGGGTAAACGGGGCATTTGTCGGTTATAGCCAGGGCAGCCGCATTCCTTCGGAATTTGATTTGTCGGCCTATGTAAAGGCAGGAAGCAATTCCATCGCGGTGCTGGTGCTTAAATGGTGCGATGGAACCTATCTGGAGGACCAGGATTTGTGGCGCTATTCCGGTATTTATCGTGATGTATATCTCGTATCCCGGGATTCGGCGCATATCCGCGATGTATTCGCCAAACCTCGGCTTGAGGCTGATTTTTCGACAGGCGAGGTGAAAGTAGAGCTTGAAACTACCGCAGCGCTGGATGTATCTGCCGAGCTTCTGGACCCGCAAGGCGTCAAGGCAGGCGAAGTGTCGGGCAGCATCGACGGCAAGGGCGTTCTTAGTCTGAAGGTTAGCCGCCCTCAGCTCTGGAACGCGGAGCAGCCGCGTCTGTATGAGCTTTACTTGCAGGCCGGGGAAGAGGTGCTGCGGTTCCGCATCGGATTTAAAAGCGTGGAGATCAAGGACGGAGTTTTCACCATTAACGGGCGTCCAGTCAAGCTGAAGGGCGTCAACCGCCATGATTCTCATCCCGTTTTGGGTCAAAGCATACCCGTGAATCATATGATCAAGGATTTAAATCTGATGAAGCAGCATAACGTCAATACGATTCGCACCTCTCATTACCCTAATGATCCGCGTTTCCTGGATTTGTGTGATGAATATGGCTTTTACGTGATAGACGAGGCTGATCTGGAATGCCATGGCGTCATTTACACCGGCAAAGAGGGAGAGGTGGCCTTCCATAAGCTGGCTACCGATCCGGCATGGAAGGAAGCCTTTGTTGATCGTGCCGTTCGGATGGTGGAGCGGGATAAAAACCATGCCTCCGTCATTATCTGGTCGCTTGGCAATGAATCCGGCTATGGGGCTAACCATATGGCCATGGCGGAATGGACCAAAATCCGCGATAATTCCAGACCCGTTCATTATGAAGGAGCTGCGCCGCATTATCTGGGCGATACCAATGTGGATTGTCTGGATATGGAAAGCCGGATGTACGCTTCTACAACGGCTATTGCCGAATATGCCAGAGACGAAAAAAATACAAAGCCGCTGTTTCTGTGCGAATACAGCCACGCTATGGGCAACGGGCCGGGCGACCTTCAGGATTATTGGGACGTTATCTACGCCGAGCCCAAGCTGATGGGGGGCTGCGTATGGGAGTGGAACGATCACGGCATCGCTGCCAAATCGCCGTCCGGCGTTCCGTATTTTGCTTACGGCGGAGATTTTGGAGAAAAGCCGCATGACGGCAATTTCTGTATTGACGGACTCGTATCGCCGGACAGAAAAGCGCATATCGGCTTGCTGGAGCTAAAGCAGGTCATTGCTCCGGTATATGTGACAGCTGAGGATATCGGGGGCGGTCTATTCAATGTGAGCAACCGGTATGACTTTATCGACCTGTCTCATTTGTCCTTGCGGTGGAAGCTGGAATGCGACGGCGTTTTGGTTGATCAGGGAATGACTGCGCCGTTGACGGCGGCGGCAGGCGAATCTCAGCTTGTGCAAATTCCATACACCGTTCAAGGCAATGGGAATGAATGGCTGACGGTATCCATCTGGGAGCATGGAGAAACCCGCTGGGCTCCTGCCGGCCATGAAATTGCATTTGCGCAGTTCCAGGTTCATGGGGCGTCCGCCGGCAAAACGTCGATTGCGGAGGCTGCAGCCGACACCGAGGCCAAGCGCCAACGCGCTGCATTTATAAGCGCAAGCGAAGCAGGCAGCTTACTTGTCGTTTCCGGCTTTGATTTCCGCCACGTATTTGATCTGCACAAGGGAACGCTTGTTGAAGCTGCTCGCCATGGCGTCGCCATGCTGAGCGAGCCGGCCAGATTTACGGTATGGCGCGCGCCTGCGGATAATGATATGAATATCCGCAAGGAATGGGAAAACGAAGGATTTGACCGGGCGGTGATGAAGGTGTACGGATCGTCATGGGAAACGCTGGAGAACGGCGCAGTACAAGCCTCTGTAGCCTTTTCGCTGGGAAGCTATATTAAAAGTCCGCTGCTGCGAGGCGAATCCAGATGGACCTTCCAGACTGACGGCTCCATTACTTTGTCGGTTAATGCGGATGTCCGCGAGAATGTTCCTTATCTGCCGCGTTTTGGCGTAGAGCTGGTTATGCCGAAAGGCACGGAGGAAGTGGAGTATTACGGCTACGGTCCGCATGAAAGCTATATCGACAAGCGGATAAGCGCGCGCAAGGGCAAATACCTGCTTAGCGTGGACGAAATGGCCCGCACGTATGTGATGCCGCAGGAAACGGGCTCAAGATACGGAACGGAATGGGCGGCCGTAACGAGCGAGCTGGGCATGGGTCTGCGCTTTGATGCGCCAACGCCGTTTTCCTTCCAGGCGCTGCATTATACCGCAGCGGATTTGACTGCGGCATCGCACACGCATGAGCTGACTCCGCGCGAGGAAACAATCGTGACGGTTGATTACAAAATGAGCGGCGTAGGCTCCAACTCCTGCGGTCCTCAGCTGCTCGACAAATATCGCCTGAACGAAAAGCAGTTTGCGTTTGAATTAACGCTTACGCCGATTTTTAAAGAGGACTAAACCGGAATACATCCCGCGTTCATCCCGGGTTTCCATCATATCCGGTCCTAAAATATAAAAATTCTCAAATAAAAAAGTTCTCAAATATAAAAGATGACCTCAAACCACTATAAAAGTGGGCGGGGTCATCTTTTTGTGCATCAATAGCATTCATAATGCTAACTCATTCGTCAATAACATCGACACTGACCGCTGTTCCCGCGCTCGTTGCCGTTCCCCGGTTAACGGTCACTTTTGGCCGCCAGAACATCAAATGGCTGGATTCGCTGCGGCCAACGGTCACCGATGTCCTTTAAACGCTCAAAAATCACATTTAGAGGGCAAAAACAAGCTTTTACGGTCACCGGTGTCCTTTGGAATTGGTTTTTCATCAAAAAGGGGGCTCTAACGGTCATGAATGTCCGAACCGACGCGCCTCCTTAGTTCATTAAATGGAATTCATCGAATGGCCGGGCAGTCGCGTCCCCTTTAGTTCGCTAAATGGAATTGGTCGCTAGTTAGTTGAAAGACTCCTTTTAGCCCGCTTGTCAAATAGACGTCATGCTCTGTTGTTACAAATATTGCTTCCGCGTTTTCCTGTTCCTCGATAAATTGCATTCCTTTTTCGACCCCGTAAGCAAATGCGGCGGTGGACAAGGCGTCAGCGTTCATGGAAACATCAGTGACAACCGTAACGCTCAGCAAGTCCTTATCGACGGGGTAGCCCGTTCTTCCGTCCATTAAATGATGATACATTTTTCCGTTTTCTTCAAAATAGCGCTCATAAACGCCCGAGGTGACAATCGTTTTGTCCTTGACGGGCAGCACGCCCAAATGGTTGCCGCGCGCTTCCTCCGGCGTCTGAATGCCGATCCGCCAATCGCCTCCGCCGGGCTTGGCTCCCATGGCAAGCACGTTGCCGCCAAGATCGATGATGGCGCTTTTGAACCCTTTTTCCTTTAAGTATGCCGCCATTACGTCTGCCGCATATCCCTTGGCGATCGCTCCCAAATCGATAATCATGCCCGGCTTTTCCAGCTTGATGGTGCTGTTGGCTTCGTCTATAGTAATATCCTTATAGTTGACCAGAGCCTTGCGCTCGTTAATGGCCTCCTGCGACGGAACGGCGGCGTGGTCGCTGCCCACGCCCCATAAATCAACGATGGGGCCAATGGAAGGATCAAACATGGCATCGCTGATGGAAGCGTAATAAAGCGCTCTTTTGACCACCTTCATCGTTTGCGGCGAAACGTTTACAGGGGCGACCCCGGCATTTTTGTTAACCTGGCCGATTTCGCTGTTTTCCTGCTGGCGATTCATCTGGCCGTCGATTTCCTGAAGCAGCGCTTTTACCTCGTCGAAATGAGTTTTGGTCATCTTGTCATCATAAACACGCAATGTTACGATGGTATCGAAGATAAAATACGTTTCAGCCTTTGGCGTCAACGTTTCTGTTGCAGATTGCGTCTCCTTATTTCCCCCCGAGCAGCCGGCAGCGGCGATCATAACGGCCAGCATAACAATGAACAACGGCATTCGTATTCTTTTGCCCATACCGAAATCCCTCTTTCGTCGTCCTTATAGTGTTGTCTTAACAGTATCAAATGACACAACATCCATATGTGACGAATATCATAGTGCCCCGGAAGCGCTGAAATCATAATGAAATTATAGAGCAAAATGTCCGCAAACGCACCAGGGCGAACAGATCGCAGCAGACTCCATAAGCTTGTCTGTATAAGCGTCTGAGCTAAATGAGATCAGAGGAGGCGGCATAATGAAAAAGAAAAAGGTTAGAGCGGGCGATTTGATCATCTATGCGGTGCTGCTTGCCGTAATGGCATGGTTTATCGTCCCCCTTTTATTCAATAGTAAGGAAGATACGGCATCTGCGGCATCAACAGCTGAAATATCGGTTAATGGGGAGCATTATCAGACGGTGGAGCTGACAGAGGAGACCCAGGATATCGAAATCCGTACCAGCCGCGGCTACAATTTGCTGCGTGTGTCGGAGCACGGAATTGAAATGGTAGAGGCGGATTGTCCCGACCAGCTTTGCCTCGGTTTTGGCCACATTGGACATAAAGGCCAACATATCGTTTGTTTGCCCAACCGCATTTTTGTTGAAATAACGGGTCCTGCGGGAAGCGGGGATGAAGTCGATGCTTTCGTATCCTAAGGAAGACGAGCTTCGAAGAACGGTACTTATTGCTATTTTTGCATCGGTTGCAGTTGTGCTTGGCATTGTGGAATCCCTGATCCCGTTTGCTGTCGCTATCCCTGGAGCCAAGCTGGGGCTGGGCAACATCATGGTGCTGACCTGCCTTTATGTGTTCAGCGCCAGGGACGCGCTTAGTCTTATTTTGCTCAAAACGGTGTTGACGTCGTTTATATTGGGGAGCTTTTCGACCTTTATTTTCAGCCTGCTGGGCGCATTGGGCAGCTTTTTGATTATGCTCATTATGCTAAGGCTAGGGAGAGGCGCGTTTAGTCTGATAGCCGTCAGCGTAGTGGGCGGCGTAGCCCATAATCTGGGGCAGCTTGGCGCTGCGTCATTAGTGCTTGGCACAACAAAAATCTTTTATTATTTGCCTTTCCTGCTGGTTTCCGGCGTCGTTACAGGCGTATTTGTTGGCGTGGTTTGCGGCAAGCTGATTGATTCGTTAAGCAGAGTGCAATGGCTGACTGCGATGAAGGGGACAAGAGGAGAGACAGGGGCGGAAGCGGAGGGGAATGCGTCATGAACGATGTGCAAGGCAAGCCGCCCGCTATTGCGCTGCGGCAGGTTGCTTTTGGCCGGAGCGGGGAGGAAAACCCCGTTTTGAGCGGCATTGATTTGACCATTCCCGCCGGGCAATGGGTTGCGATTGCTGGCGCAAACGGCTGCGGCAAGTCGACGCTGCTTCGTCTCGTTAACGGATTGCTGAAGCCAACATCCGGCGACATTGCCATAAACGGCCATGCGCTTGCTTCTGATCGCTCATGGGAAATCCGGATGGACATCGGAACGGTTTTTGCCAATCCGGATAATCAGTTTGTCGGGGCAACCGTCCGCGACGATATTGCTTTTGGCCTTGAGAATCGCCAGCTTGCCAGGGACGAGATGGTGCAGCGGGTCGAGCATTACGCCGATATGCTGCATGTAACGCCGCTATTGGACCGCCACCCCGCAATGCTGTCAGGCGGACAGAAGCAGCGTGTTGCGCTGGCTTCCGTGCTGGCGATGGAGCCTAGCCTTATTTTGTTCGACGAGGCAACCTCCATGCTGGATGAAGGCTCCAAAAACGAGCTGCTGGCGCTTATGAAAGAGATGCACAGCAGCAAGCGTTATACGATGGTATGCGTCAGCCATGATACGGATGAGCTGCTGGCTGCGGAGCGGCTAATTGCACTTGGCGGCGGGGCTATAATTGGCGATGGCGAGCCGGAGGAGCTATTCCGCGATGCTGAGCTGCTGCAGGCCTGCCGCCTTGGAACGCCTTATCTGCTGCAATTAAGCCGGGAGCTGAAGGCGCTTGGCCTTCCAATCAAGGAAGCGCTGACAGAGAGAGAGGTGCTGGAGCAACTATGGACATTAGGCTGGAAAACGTCTCCTACCGCTACGCCGATGCCGGCGGCAAGCCGGCCGTAGGGCTGGAGCAATTCAATTTGACTGTAAAACGAGGCAGCTTTACCGTCGTGCTGGGAGCGCCGGGCTCCGGCAAGTCTACGCTGCTCCAGCATTTGAACGGCTTGCTCCTGCCGATGGAGGGCAAGGTGGCAAGCGGTGACGTGACGCTGGGCGCGGCGGCCGCAGAAAACGGCGGCTTGCCGGAGGGAACCACACCTCGAAAGCGCACCAAAGCAGAAAAAAAGGAGCTGGATGCCTCATTGCTGAAGCTGCGCAAAAAAACGGGGCTTGTTTTTCAATTTCCGGAGAAGCAGCTTTTTGAAGAAACGGTTCTTCAGGATTTGTCCTTTGGCCCGCTTAATTTCGGGTGTAATCCGCAAGAAGCCGAGGCTGCCGCACGAAACGCGGCCAAGGAGGTTGATCTGGACGCCGGGCTGCTGGACAAAAGCCCGTTTCAGCTTAGCGGAGGCCAGATGAGAAAAGCGGCCATTGCGTCAGTGCTGGCTTCGGGTCCGCAAGTCATTGCGCTGGATGAACCCACGGCATCGCTGGATCAGCAAAGCCGCGAGGAGCTGCTGCTTTTGCTGAAGGCGCTTTGCCGGGACGAAGGAAAAACGATTTTGATAGTGACGCATCGGCTGGAGGAAGTGTTGCCTTATGGCGATGATTTTGTCGTCATTAGCAAAGGCCGGCATGTTTTTCAAGGTTCGGCGGGAGAGCTGCTTGGACGCCGCGATGTGCTGGAGGAAGCGGGCATCGTCGTGCCGCCATACCTATCCATGCTGGAGGAGCTGGCGCGGAGTATGAAGGTGCCGCTCCCGATGGACGCGCTGTCTCCTAAGGAGGCTGCCCGCTGGATAGCGGAAACGCTGTCCGGCTCCAGGTAAGCCCGTATAGAGAGGAGAATGGGTATGCGATCCAGAATCGTGTTCGGTAAATATATAGAAGGCAGCTCCTGGGTGCACCGGCTGGACCCGCGCGCTAAAACAGCGTCCATGCTTTTGTTCATGGCCGCCGTCTTCGTAACGGATTCCTACGCCTCCATACTGGCGCTACTGCTTTTTGCCGCCGTCGTCATTATGAGCACCCGTATTCCGCTGGCTATGTTTGCAAGGGCGATCAAGCCGTTATTGTTCATTATCGTATTTATTTTTTTATTTCATGTTTTGTTTGAAACAAGCGGTCAAAGCTTTATTGATCTGGGGCCGTTTACGTTGTATGCGGGGGGACTGGAGCGGGGTATCGTATCCGCTTCCCGGATGATTTTGTTTATTGCATTTGCGGCGATTTTGACCTTTACGACAAGGCCGGAGTCACTGGTTCAAGGTTTGGGCAGCTTGCTAATGCCATTGCGCTTTATAGGGCTTTCACCGGGAAAAATCGCGCTGATGGTCGGAATCGCGCTGCGGTTTATTCCAACCGTCTTCGAGGAAGCGGAGCGAATCTGGAAGGCTCAGCTGGCGCGCGGCTTGAACCTGTCGGAAAAACCGCTGGTCAAACGGGCGATGCTGCTATTGTCGCTGCTTGTGCCTGTTCTGGCAGGCTCGTTCAGGAGGGCGGTAGATCTGGCAGACTCTATGGAGGCCCGCGGCTATCGGCTGGGCGTGGCCCGAACCTCGTACCGGGCGCTTCAATGGTCCTCCAGGGATACGTTGTTCCTGCTATCCTTTGCTCTTCCCGTAACGGCAGGCATTTTGCTATAGAGGGACATTGCGCCCCGGCAACCTAAAAAACCAAACTAAAAAGCAAACTCAAGGAACGCCAATCATATGGCATTCCCGGAGTTTGCTTTTTGTTGTAGCCCTTTTCGTTGACCTTTTAGTTCAACTTGTCCGAAGCAAGTTTGCAGTAATGATAAGTAATTCCGTTTTATTTTGCAAAATAGTGAATGAGTGTCGTCAAATGGACTGCTGCGGGATGCGGTGCAAGGCGCTCAGCGGCTTGAGCTGCTTTGTCCGTATAGTCCTGCGCCAGCTTTAGCGAGCGCTCCAGCGCATCGGTGCCATTGATGGCGGCTATAACCCTGTCAAAGTCTTCCTGCGGACATTCCGCGCTTAAAGCAACAATCTCCTGGCGCAAAGCGGGGTCTTCCATCGCGTAGAGCACCGGCAGCGTGATGATGCCGTTTCGCAGATCGGCTCCTGCGGGCTTGCCAATAGCTTCTTTTTTTTCGGCAAAATCGAGCACATCGTCCTTGATCTGAAACGCCATGCCCAATGCTTCCCCGAATTGAAACAGCAGCTCCGAATGCCCGGCGTCCGCATAAGCGGCATCGGCGCCGGCTTTCAGGCAATGAGCCATTAACAGAGCGGTTTTGTTTCTGGTTTTGGCCAAGTAGTCGTCAAGTGAAAGATCGAAGTTAAAACGATCTCTAAGCTGACTGTATTCGCCTAAACAAAGCTCCGTAATGACGGAGGCGAGGGAGGAGATCCGTTCAAGCTCTTCCTCCGAACGGGCTTGTCCCGAGGAATCAAGCTCTGGCGTTTCGGTAGCCCATTCAACCGCGCGCGCCATCATATAATTGGCAATCAGCACCGCCTTGGGCACGCCTGTCAAGGTGTGTAGCGTAGGCTGGCCGCGGCGCAGGGGAGACTGGTCGATAATATCGTCATGAATGAGCGAAGCCGTATGGATGTATTCCAGCACGGCTGCTGCCTTCAGGACGTATGGGTAACGCTCCGCCTGGCCAAAACGGCCGCCGATAATCGCCATAACGGGCCGCAGTCTTTTGCCGCCTGCCTGCACGAGAGAAAGTCCGTGCTCTTTGACCGAAGACGCAGAAAAGGAGAGCGAGGAATCGCTCTCCAATACATTGCACAGCGTACGGTCAATCTCGTCCAGGTTGATTCCAAGCTGATCGTACAGCTTCATATGACCGTCCTCCTTATGCACATTGCTTGTTGAGATAGAGACGAAGCATCTCGTTAAGCTCGGCCATCAATTGACGGGGATGCTGACCCTCCAGCAGCGCCAGCTGCAGCTTCTTGTAGAAGGGAGTCAAATGCTGCATGAGCATCAGCTCCTTGCGTCCCGACGCCAAACGATACAGCATGCCGTACAAATAATCGCCTTCAAGAATGCTCCGCGTTAATGCTTCGTTGTCAAGCAGCGCCAAATCCCGATGTTTTCTGACAGCGTGCCTGATCAGCATGTAGCAGCCAAGAACGGTCACTTTGCGGGAAGCGGCAAGACGATACGATTCTACCAGGGCGACGGCTTCCTGCACCAACTCGTCCATGGTGCCGTCTTCCATTGCGATTGACGTTCCTCTGTCGATATGCTGTCGCAGCATGGCGATCGTATCATTCAGAAGCGTTATCTTGGCTGTCATCTATACCACTCCCCATTATCTCGTAATCCTGGTTGAAAATCCAGTTTTATTGCAAACCGGACAATTGAAATGTGCCTTTAGTCCGTATACAGGTACCAGCGTTTAACGATCGGAAGCTTTTTCCAGATCTTTTTGAGTCTAGGATAAACGTAGTAGTCCAGACCAAGCGTGCTGCCCGATCCGCCGATCAATGCCACGCCGCCAGCCATGTACCAGATCATATCGCTTGGCGCCATGCCGGACACCCAAACCATAATAGCCATCGCTACGGAAACAACCGCGGCAGGAGCGGTGAACAGACCGAGGATGAGCAATGCGCCTACTATCAGCTCGGCGCAGACCATGCCGCCTTGGAACACATACGCCATCCAGGTATAGCCGCCGTCGCTATTGTAGAACATAAGATCCATGGACCAGTCAACCATCGACTTCATAAAGTCAGGCACGGGAAGCGCAGTTACGGCGCTTGCTGTATAATCCGATGCTGCTGTTACCGCATCCGCAGCGCCTTCTGCCGCTACCGATGCGCCGGATACGCCGTCAGCCGCTTTTGCTGGAATCAGGAAGATGTGATCCGGATTTTCGATGATTTTATGAATTTTGTCCCATCCTTGCTTGAACCACAGCCAGCCTGCCATAACGCGAAGCGGGAAAAGCCAGAAGTTCGGCGAACGTTTGGCGAAATGGCCGCCAACCAAGCTGCGATTATTATGGACATGGAAGATTTCATGAAGCAAATAATGGTACACTTTGTTGAAGCCGCAAACCTGGAACAAATAAACCATATTGATGAGATGTTTAACCGCCATGGCGAAAATTCCGCTCATTTGGAACATTTTGCCCGGCATGCCTACGTTAGCTACGCCGTAGCGGCTGCCGATGCAAACCATGGTGCCGTGGAAGGTCGGCTTATACGATTTTTTCTCTGTTTTGCGAATGTCGGCCACAATGTTATGGGCGATAAGCGGTGCTGCCAGCTCGGCGTTTTCAACCATTTGTGGCACGGGAGCCGTTGCGCCCTCTGGAATAAAGAAGATGTTGTCGCCTACGACATAAACCTCTTCGTGAGCCGGAACCTGCAGCTTATCGTTGGTCAGAATGCGTTTGCGCCCTTTTTGCTCAACATCCACGTTGCCTGCAAGATCGGAGCCTTCGACGCCGGCGGTCCAGATGACGGTTTTGGAGGCAATTTCTTTGCCGTTTAATACAACGCCGCTTTCTTTAACCTCCGTAATTTTGGAGCTCGTAATAATGTTTACGTTCATTTTGCGAAGGCGTTTCTCCGCCTTGCGGATTAACTTTTCAGGAAGAATCGGGAGGATCTTGTCAACCATATCGGCTACGTGCAGGGAAACCTCGGAACGATCGATATAGTGCTCCTTAGCCAATTCCTCGGTATATTCGGCCAGCTCGCCAATCATCTCGACGCCTGTAAAACCGCCGCCTACAACTACGAAAGTCAGCAATTCCTTGCGGATAGCGGCATCGCGCTCTTTGGCTGCCTTGCGGAACATTTCTTGCGTATGGTTTTTCAGACGGACGGCGTCGTCGTAGGACCAGAGCGTAAAGGCATGCTCGTCGGCTCCAGGAATACCGAAGAAGGTAGGTTTGCTGCCCGTTCCGATTACCAGGTAGTCATAGTCGTAGGTTTTGTCGCCTTGCAGCTTGCGAGCGTTAAAGTCAATGTTGGAGATATCGTCAATGACGACATCAACGTTTTTGAAGCCGGAAAAAATCTTTTTAAGGTCGATCTTGATGGAATCCTCTTCAACACGGTTTGCCGCCACTTCGTGCAGCTCGGTCAGCAGTGTATGGTAGGGCTTGCGGTCAATCAGCGTAATTTTGTAATCGGTTTGTTTTTTTAGCTTGTTGCCCAGCTTTTTGGCTGTTAGTACTCCGCCGTAGCCGCCCCCAAGTACGATGATGCGTTTCATGTTCATGTCCCCTTTAGGGTTTTATTCCCACATTTTTTATAGTGCAGGTGCTCCGTTTCTGCGAGGCCGTCCGTTGCAGGAAGGACTCGCAGAAATGATGGGACACCCGTTTTAAGTCCGTTATTATTTCGCGCCTTCAAGTGCTTTGGCAGCCAATGTTGCAAAAGGAGCTACTTTAATCGTTACGCCGGAAATGGCGTCAGTTGTTTGTTTTTCTTGATCGAATACAATTGCGGCCGGATCATTTTTCTCGATGAGGAACTGCTCGGCGCGTGCAGCCTGAACGTGCCACTCGTCGATCGCTCCGCCTTTTTCCTTCATGCCGTATTCGCCATTTTTGGACAAGGTAAGCTTGTCGTCGCCGCCGTCTTTGTTTGTTGCGTTCCATTGCGCAGCGATGATATTGCCGTTAGCTACTGTAATAGTAACGTTGTATTTGAAGCCGGTTTTGGCGTCAAAGTCAGCTTCTTCTGCCTTGTAAGTACCGTCTTTGTAAGGGCCGGCTTCTACAGGACCTGCATCCAGAGCTTTTTTGACCAGTTCTACAAAGCCGCCTACGCCGATGGAAACGCTGCTTACCGCATCGGTTTTTCCGTCGTCGGAAAGCGTCAGTTCATCAAGGGATTGCTTCTCAACCAAATATTTCTCCATATCGGCTGCTTGCACATGCCATTCGGCTTTAGCGCCGCCTGCAACCATGCCGTATTTGCCGGCTTCAGAAGATGCTTTTTTGTCGAGTCCGCCATCCTTGTTCAAGCCGTTCCAGTTTGCACTTACGATTTTTCCGCCTTCAACCTTCAGGGCAACGATTTCTTTCCAGCCGGATTTTTCATTCATTTCGCCTTCGGCATAATAAACGCCGTCTGCATAGCCATTTTCAGCGCCTTGAGAAACCCCCGGATCTTGAGTAGCAGCCGCTTCTGTTTGTGCGGGAGCCGATGCGCTTGGAGAAGGAGTGGCGCTGTTTCCTCCGCCGCAACCTGCAAGCAGACCCATAAGCAGAGCAAGAGTGGATAAAATCATGGCTGTTTTCTTCATTACAAATTCCTCCTGAGCATTCTGTTTTGTGAATCCTATCACTTACTAATCCTGATTTAATAATAACGTATTGGAAAAGAGTTGTACGTGACATTTATCACACCAGGGTAGTCCCTATATAACTCCACGGATTTCCTCCAGCGATTCAATACGCTCTTTCTTCATTAATTGGGTTACCTCTCCGGCCAAGGATGCTCCTGTGCGCGGATTCATAAAGTTGCCGGTTCCAATCTGAACGGCGGAAGCGCCGACCATAATAAACTCAAGCACGTCTTGCGCTGTTGTGATGCCGCCCATGCCAACAACGGGAAGCGAGGTGCTCCGGCATACCTGATGCACCATTCGCAGCGCAATTGGTTTAATTGCGGGGCCGGATAATCCGGCATAGGTTTGCTGGAAGGAGCTTCGTCTTGATTTGAGATCGACGGACATGGCAAGAAAGGTATTGACCAGGGAAATGGCATCCGCGCCTTCCTCTTCGCACATGGCCGCCATTCCGGTCAAGTCGTATGCGTTAGGCGAGAGCTTGATCATTAGCGGTAAATCCGTAATCCGCCTTACGATACGCACCGCTTCGCGAGCCTTCTCTGTATGCAAGCCGAACTGCATGCCGCCTTGCTTGACATTGGGACAGGAAATATTAAGCTCCACCATATCAATGCCGCGTTTTCCTTCGGCGGCACGAGTTGCGGCGGCCTGTTGAAGCATGGACGCGCCTTTTTCGTATTCCTCCAGCGAACCTCCGCCAAGATTGACGATGATGGCGGTATCGTATTGACACATTCTATCCAGCTCAAACTGGAGAAAATGGGAGAGACCCGGATTTTCAAGGCCGATGCTGTTCATTAGGCCGGAGGCCGTCTCGATCAGGCGAGTGCCGCGGTTTCCGGTGCGCGGCTCCACGGTCAAGCCTTTGGTGGAAATGCCGCCTAGCGAGTCGAGCGGATAAAGCTTGGCGTACGGCGCGCCAAAGGCAAAGGTGCCGGAAGCCATTATGATGGGATTTCTCAGGTTCAGCGTGCCTACCTTACAACAAAGCGAGGTCATGGAAATTCACCTCCTCCACCGGAAATACAGGACCGTCCACGCAAGCCTTTTTGATTCCGCTTGGCGTTTCCACGGCGCAGCCGTTGCATGCCCCGATGCCGCAGGCCATTCTTTTTTCCACGGATACGTAGAGGGAAGCGCCGCTTCCGGCACAGCGCCGTGCCAGCTCCTCCATCATCGGCACGGGACCGCAGGTCATGATTGTATCGTATCGATGCGGCTCCAGGCTGTCCAGAATGGTACCTCCGCTGATGATGGTGAGTCCGCCGCTGCTGCGAATGCTGCGGAAGGAGGACTCGGCGAAGGCTTCTCCGGAATACCCCAGATAAACGTCCGCTTCCGGCATTTCTTTGGCCGCCAGCAGCAGCGGCGCAATGCCCATGCCCCCGCCAACTAGCGCTGTTCGGCCCTGAGGAGACGGAAATCCATTGCCGTAGGGGCCTTCAAGCGTCAGGCTATTCCCCGGCAGCAGCTTCGATAACAGCTCGGTGCCTCCGCCGTGAACCCGATAAAGAAAGGTTATGCTGTCTTCACTCAAGTCATGAATACTGATTGGACGCGAGAGAAGCGGGAAGCTGTCCCAGCAGCGAAGCATGTAAAACTGTCCGGCCTTGCCTCCGTGCCTGCCTTCCAGGGTCAATCTATAGATTCCTTCCATTAATGGCTCATTATTTACAACAACAGCTTGCATAGTCTCACTTCCCTTGTGGATAGATACCCATGTACATTAGCATAGCGATGAAAAAATGCCTGTGAGAATTATCATTTTTCCGGTCATTTATTAGCTGATACACTGTAAATGTGAGATGAAAAAGGCGGTTTTCAGCATCGAGAAGATGGAATGAAGCAAGAAACGGAGTAGCGCTTATTGAAGTAAAGACGAGGGGAAAGGTGACACACAATGGGATTTTTAAAACCGGAGGAAACCGCGTTGGCCGCGCTGCAGGCCGGATACAAGAAAGCCAATATGGGATTGTCCGAGCAAATACCGCTTGGTTTTGCCGCAGGCGCTTTTGTTGCGATAGGTTATATGCTGGCGCTCCGCTCCACGGCAGCGCTGCCGCCAGGCTGGGAAGGGTTGTCCTCTTTGATAGCGGGAGCCGTTTTTCCAATCGGGCTGATTCTGGTTATGATTGCGGGCGGCGAATTATTGACAGGCAATATGATGGGGTTGTCGATGGCCGTTTTCCACAAAAAAGCATCCGTTTTGCAGCTAGTCAAAAACTGGACCATCATTACGCTTTGCAATTTTGCCGGAGCTATATTTGTAGCTTACCTGTTTTCTCATGTGCTTGGCATGCTGGAGAGCGGACCTTATCTGGATAAAATGATTGCAACAGCGGAGCATAAAATGGAGGATTCTTTTCTTCATGCGTTTATTTCGGGGATTGGCTGCAACTGGCTTGTATCGCTTGGGGTTTGGCTGGCTTACGGGGCCAAAGACGGAGCAGGCAAAGTACTGGGCGTTTGGTTTCCGACCATGACGTTTGTGGCGCTTGGTTTTCAGCATATCGTGGCGAACATGTTTGTTATTCCAGCCGCCATTTTTGCCGGACATGCAACATGGGCGGGGTATTTCACTAATTTTGTTCCCGTATTTTTAGGCAACGCGGTAGGCGGAGGTATTTTTGTTGCAGGCCTTTATTATGCGGCGTTCAGGAAAAAGCAACAAAAAAGCGCGAAGGCTGAAGCGTCTGCAAGCATTCATACCGGTGAATTGAAGCAAGACGCTGTTTTGTAAAAAGGCAGTACATGCTCAGAGGGAAAAGACACCACAAACAGTTAAAAATTATAATTATTTCATAAAAATTTGTGAATTCAATCACATAGTTTTGTCCCGCTTTTATATATGATAATGATGTAATCTTTATATGAAAAAGGGAGAGAGACAACATGAAAAAAATCGCTGTATTGGGTATGGCTTTTCTGCTGGCGGCTGGTTTGGTAACAGGCTGCGGCGGCAAAGAGGACGGAAACAAAGGCAAAGACGCGCCTGATGTGGTAACAAGCGCATCTGTTGTTGACAACAACGAGGCATTTGTGAAAGCAATCAGCAAGGACGGTACATGGATTGCCGCTACGCTGAACGATCTGACGTTTGACAAAGAGCTTGTGGTTGAAGGCGAATTTACGAATAAAGATGCTATTGCCCGTAAAATCGCGCTGTACACACAAGATGCCGATCACAACATTACGGCATCGTTTAAGCTGACCGCTCCAAAGCTTGTTATTAAAAGCGAAAACACACGTCTGCAAGGCGGTACGTTTGTAGGCGACGTCTATGTGGAAGCTAACGGCTTTGTTGTAACAAAAGCAACCGTTGAAGGCAATGTATATTTCGCGAATGACGAATACAAAGCATCGTTTGATGCTTCCAACGAAGGCAAGGTTACCGGCGTAACCGAAGTAAAAGCTCAATAATTGAAAAGCTCTACACAGAAGCATTTTCCGCAGGTTGACCAGCGGGGAATGCTTTTTTTTATTAGCAGCGAATGATGCGGCTTTTCATTACATTTTTACCTATCTATAATAGACATTAAGACAGGGCTGCGATTATTGCGCGGACGGCTGTTGAATGAGCTTAAGCTAATTTGCGGTTCAGGAGGGGCATCTATGAATAAGGCAAGCGGCGCTGCCAAGCTAAAAGAAATGGTGGAGCATAGCCGATATATTGTGTTTTTTGGCGGAGCCGGCGTATCGACGGAAAGCGGTATTCCGGATTTTCGGTCTGCGGAAGGGCTCTTTCGGAAGGTGGATAATCGGCGTGTATCGCCGGAGGAAATATTGAGCCGCGATTTTTTCAGAAGGTATCCAGAGGAATTTTATAGTTTTTATACCTCCAGCCTGATCCATGCGGAGGCTCGTCCCAATGCCGCTCATCTTGCACTCGCCGAGCTGGAGAAGCAAGGCAAGCTAAAGGCTGTTATTACTCAAAATATTGATGGCTTGCACGGGATGGCCGGGAGCGTTAACGTGCTGGAGCTGCATGGTTCTGTCCAGCGGAATTATTGCATGGACTGCCGGGAGCCGTATCCCTTGTCCCTCATTGTAGAAAGCAGGGGAGAGGTGCCTCGCTGTACGTTATGCGGGGGCATCATCAAACCGGATGTTGTGCTTTATCAGGAAAGTCTGGATATGGCATTGTTGGAGAGCGCAGCCCAATATATGGCGAAAGCCGACATGCTGATCGTCGCCGGCACTTCGTTGTCGGTTCAGCCGGCTGCCGGACTGGTCAAGCTATACCGGGGCGACAGGCTTGTGCTGATTAACAAAGCGCCAACGCCTATGGATCGTTATGCCGACTTGCTGCTGAATGAAAAAGTCGGACAAGCATTGGAGCCTTTTCTCTGATCCGGCGGCAAGCACTGGTTTATTAAATGGCATGTTCCGGTGCTTGCTTCATGGATTGGTCAATTAAAAAACGTTTACCCCGGGAAAGCCAAGACGTTTTCATCATCAGCATCAAATTTTCGAATACCCATCGAAATGCCATTATAATACGTGTAAACATCACCGGTATATTTGTCTACCCACACATCGTACATAAGATGCATGACGTAATATCGGTCATTCTCGGCCTGAACGGCCATATTGGCAATAAGGTAACGCAAGTTTTCCTTTTCGTCGGAGCTATCGGTTTTTTTGTCCTCTGTTGGCGAAGAAAAAGCTCCGAATTTTTTTTCATAGGCTTTTATAAGCAGGCTTTTTGCTATTTCAACGGCATTGTCTTTAGAAAGATAGTCGAATTGCTTGGGATAATAGCTGATCATGATATGAGGCATGCGGTCCACGATATGCGCCAAACGGCTGTCAGTCCCGTCAAAATAGCTCACCGACCCCTGAAGCAGCGTTTCCACAAAGCTGACGGGCATATACAACTGATTGTTTATAATAGCAGGAGCGCTCTCCAATTGAATGTTCTGTTTCCCGGATTGGATAACGGGATTGCCTGCTGTTATTACAGCCCGCATACCGTTACCCGTAATGATTGCCTGCTCTATATCTCTTTCCCATAACGTTTGAAACTCCAATGGGCCGGATAATTTAGATAAAGGTGCAAAAAATTGCTCATCAACAAGCAATACTTTCGCATTCTTAATAATGGATCCGTTAATAAACAGGCCTATAGACTCCTCGCTAATATCTTCGATACTTCCATCGCCATATTGAATATAGGACTCCGCCGCGCGTTCTCCTTCATATAAAGCAATGTCTACCTTGTCCAGATTGGTTTGGGACAGCCGGTACGGTGAGTCATCATTGGGCTTCGGCATAAATGAGCAGCCGCTCAATACCAGCAGTGCAATCCCCACCCCGACAGCGCCTAATAAAAACTTGCGCATCACAAATCTACTCCTCTTCAAAAATGATCAAATATATGCTTTTCCCAATTGGAAAAAATAACACAACTATAGTAATTGACGGAATTGGTTGAATTTAGGTTGCGTTGTAATAGAATCGTCAATTTTTAAAGGATACAAGCACGTATAGGCGGTCGCCCACATACACTATAAAACTGATGTTCTTCTACGCGGGGACTGTGATGCGTCCTCGCCAATTCAGCATGGGGGTGGCCGGACGATGGGATTGTTTGCAACGATTGCTTTGTTTATCAAGCAGTTGTCACTGCTCGTTTCTTATGTCAAAAATAATGCGTTTCCTCAACCATTGAAGGAAGAGGAGGAAGCAAAACATTTGGCGCTGATGGCGGAAGGAAACGCCAATTCGCGCAACCTTCTCATTGAGCACAACCTTCGTTTAGTCGCGCATATCGTCAACACGTTGTGAACACGAACCAACGTCAGGAAACGGCACGGTTTGTGTGCAGCGGGCGGTTTGTAAGGTGAGGGTGGACGAGTCATATGGGGGATAAGCCGGTCTGGTAGGGCCGGCTTATCTGCTTCTTCTAGGTTCGGGGCGGTGTGTGTTATACTGATGATAAAAGAGCGGGAAAGCTTATGACAAGGGGTGACATCGAATGGAAAAGGTCAATTCACTGGAAGATTTGATGGAGAACATATCGAATATGAGCCGCGACAATTCCGTTTACCAATTTCATATTCCAGGGAAAGGAAAGTTCACTCTCGTTTTGCAAGAGGAAGAGCAGAGGTCCATTCAAGCTGATGTTGAGGCTAGTCTGGAATTGAAGGCCATGATTGAACAAAGCAGGAAGGAATTCAAGCTTGGCAAAGCGATGAGTACATCGGAGTTACTGAACTCCTTATCTCCAGAGAATTTTCGGTCATGAACCGTGTAGTTTTATGGTCTCCGACAGTAAGATACAAGCTCTCTCAATTTCGCAGCGAGCGATTTACCCCCGAGGAAACGTACGATTTCATATCTCATTTCATTCTAGAAACAGAAGTTATACTCACCAATCCTATTATAGGCAAAGCATATACAGAGGAAAGCGGCACTTATGTTGGACTGTCGCGTATCGTAGTGAAGAGGTTTAGGATTTTCTTTGAACAACAGGAGAATGAAGTTTGGATTGTTGCATTATTGTTTCCCGGAGAGAAATGAAGAATGAATGTTCAAATTGTATAATTGGGAGGAAAACAGTTATCTATGCCCCTGCCAAATAAGCCGAACCAAAAAATGTCTGAGGACGATTGCTCCATTGACGATATCCTTGAATCGGCTGGAATTTTAACTCCGGAACAAGCTACGCATTTGACTGATGAAAAAAGAAGGATGCGTGAAGAAGAATGGGATTGAATCTAATAGCCAACCCATTGTAATTCCGCCAGGGTTACAGTGGGTTTTTGTATGCATGGAATACCACAAAGGAGAACTGACGATCATGGTTTATAGATGCAGAATCGAACTGAATGAGATCGCCCCGAAAATATGGAGGGAGTTTCAATTTCATCCGGACGTGACGTTTCACCAGCTTCACAAACTCATTCAAGTAGTCATGGGATGGGAAAATTATCATTTGTACGAATTCCATGTGAATGGGCAAGTTGTCGGGCTGCCTGATCCGACATTTGAGCATATGGAAGACCGTGAGGTGTTGAACGCACGTAGGGAAACCGTTAAGAAGCATGTTCAAGAGGAAAACAGCTCATTTACCTACGTCTATGATTTTGGCGATGATTGGCAGCACACCGTTACATTGATCAAAATCGACTCAACGAAATCCGATCCAGCTCCATTGTGTCTGGATGGAGCACGTAGCTGTCCGCAGGAAGATGTAGGAGGCGTTTGGGGCCATCAGCATCTGTTGGAAGTCTTGCTCACTCCCAATCATCCGGAGCGGGAACATTTTATCGACTGGGTTCGCAAAGGTTATGATCCCGAACATTTCTCCAGCGAAGAAGTGAATCGGGAAATCCAGCGGTTGAAGGACAAGCTGATCCCAAAAGCACTGCTTAAGCGACCGGAGGGAAATAAGCCTGTAAAGCTGACGAAATCGGCGCTGAATAAGCATCTGAAGCAGCTAAATAGCGACCAGCTTATCGATTTGGTTAAGGCTTGTTATGGCGCCAGCAAAGATATGGAGAGGTTCCTTGCTGTAAGAATACTGGGCGATGAAGCGGTAGAATCCTTGTTTCAAGAATACCGCAAGAAGGTGGAGCAAGAGTTTTTCCCTGAACGTGGTCATGGGAAGCTAAGACTTCAAGAAGCGAAACAAGCAATATCAGAATTCGAAAGACTAACCGAAAGCGTCCCGTTCAGTCTGGAATTGAAGCTGATTTACGTGGAAAATGGAGTCGACTTCACCCTAAGCTACGGGGATATCGATGAACGCTTTTACTATAGTATGGCGTCCATGTATGCCGATATCATCGATCAAGTGAATGAAGATGAAACGGCCGTTTTGTTCGACGAATTCGAGGAGCGTCTTGAAGCCGTTGTTTCGAAATCAGAAGGGATCGGCTGGGGTTTTCATGACAACTTAGCTGAATTGCATGCTCAAATACGTTGGATTTAGGTGAGGGGCTTTATGCGCGTCAGGAAGCAAAAGATGCGGACTAATGCTAATTCGGAGTCCGCAGGGCTGTTGGAACAAGACGAGAATTTCTACTTTATCGCCGGATATACGGATTTGGGTTTCCCCTATGGTATCACGTGGAAGGAATATGAGGCGGAACAACGTGGAGAAGAGAAAAAAGTGACGGCAGTTGGAGGCAAATCTATGAAAGAATTAAACTTGAACAAGCAGCAGCTTCAGGAGATCGTAGATGCCTACGACATGTACGTAGAAGGAATAGAATTCTTCCTGAATATCGAAACGGGCGATGTTATCATGTTGCGGACGTTTGACATGGATGAAGAGGATGAAGAATTAAGCGAGATTATTGAAGAAGGCTTCAATGAAACATACTTTCAGATCCCGGAACGGGTGACGGATGAAGGGTACGCGAATATGATGGAGTTTGCAGCAACGATTGAAGACAAAAAGCTTCACTCCACTTTGATGAACATAATAAGCGGTGGCAAAAGAATGTTCCGAAGATTCAAGGATGCTTTATCTTCCGATAGCGAACAGCTAGAGCAGTATTACCAGTTTGTTGAAGAACAGAATCGTAAACGTGTTTTTGATTGGTTGGAATCCATTCCTGTGAAGTTGATACTCGAGTAATACAGAATTGTTTTGGCAGGGATTCCGGTGATGAGGGTGGACGAGCTTTCGGTTCAGATTCATTACCTGGTTGACCTTACCCAATCAAAGTGAGCTAATTCGAAAGCGAGGAAGAACATGATATTTGAAATTACAAGCAGTATGGAGAGGGAAATTAGAGAATGGGATCAATGTATCCCAGTTGATGTATCCGGTGCCAAGTTTGCCTACACCTTCATTCCGACTGGCCTTGGAATTATAATCAAGATCCAGTGCGATGTTTGCAAAAGAGAATTGTTGCTGAGTGATGTGGATTAGGGGGTTGTTTAATCTAAAACACACGAGGACAACAGGCGATCATGGTGGAGTGAAAGAACGGCTAAGTTCCTTAGTCGTTTTTTTGTGATTCGAACATTCGTTCGCTGACAGACTGTGGTCAATGCTCATTGATATATTAATATTAGAGTTGCCATAGGAGTTGATTACATTGGAACAAAAGCTTCACCCGAATGTCATTCGGTATTGGCAAGTTAGTTACGGCTTACATACGTTCAAATGGATTCTGATCAGCTGCATCCCGGTCATGCTCAGGATATTTTGGTTACCTGGCTGGGGTTGGTTAGCCTTGATTTCTTGTCTGGCGGTATCTTTTTTCTTCATCAAGGGACTTGCCTTCATTTGTTTCGGCGTCTACATAAAATACTCACAAAGAAGCTATCTCTTAAATGACGACGAGCTGATGATTCGATGGGGGAATGTATGGTCAGATAATTCGTCCATTATTCCGCTTAGCCGGGTGCAGCATGTGGATAAAGAACAAGACATGCTTGCCAAACGATGGGGATTATCGGAATTGACCATTACAACGGCTGGAGATCATCACTTTATTATGGGACTGACAGAAGAGGTCGCCTCTTGGCTGCGCAGGCGAATCATTGAATTATCTAAATTAGACAACAAGGATGCTTATTATGATTAAGCGGCATCATCCCATTACCCTCGTCTATAAAATCTACAGTCAAATCCGGTATTCGATTATTCCTCTTGCCGCGTTTTTCTATAACGAGATTCAGGAAGGTACCGGACAACAACCTGATTGGGTATATCTCGCAGCCATAGTTTACGGTGCTGTGACAGGCTGCTAGGGATTGCTAATGTTGAACTTCAAACGAGTGATTCAAATGCGGATGCCGATGCCCGGTAAGTTATAACCCGAAAGATGGCGGACTTACTCAAGAAATCTATCGTGCTGATCGAAAACCGAAGTACGATCCCTTTAAATAAAGAACACCATGTGAGTAGTAAAGAAATCATGATGCTTTCCATGAGTTCAAATACCTTCTGGCTGGGACTTCCTCTCACGATCGTTGTCATTCAACATTTGTGGGGGTGGTTATTTCCTACACCTGAAGAGGAGCAAGTCAGTCTCATGGATCTTCTCAACAAAGATACTTGGAGCGGGGTAACCTTAGAAAACAGTATAGCAGTGTCACTGTATTTGGTAGCATTCTTGGGGATCTGCACAATGGTTACTTGGCTGTTCTCCATAGGGATGGCACGATTTCGTTACAAGGGTTGGCATCTAGTAAGAACCGGAGATGTCATTTCTATTCATCATGGTTGGATGGAGCGGAAATCAATACAGATTCAGATGAAACGTATCCAATCCCTACGAATCAAAGAGCTGATGTTTGGGAGCTTGTACGGATATGCATCCTTATGCATGGATTGCGTTGGATATTCAGGAGAACGGAGCGTCAAATTGCTGATACCTTCCATCCGTACATCGGAACTGACCGAAGTGCTGGGCCGTTTGCTTCCCGAGTTCCAATTCCAAACGCCCACTCGAGCTCTACATCGAAACGCGAAGTTTTCTATAGCGACTTCAGTTATCTTGTTACTCGTAATCGGTATCTTAATAGGTTGTTATTTTACCATGTGGTTCCTGACAATCGTTCCGATTATTTACTTCGTCTACAAACATATTTCACACATCTATGTTCATACGAAATGGGAAATCGCTGCTAACTTGTTTATCTTGCGCAAAGCCAGCTTCAATCAGACGACTGTGTACCTCTTGCGTGAATCCATAGAGTCCATAAGTACCAGACAATCATGGTGGCAGCGGTTATTTCGTATTTATCGGCTGGAAATGGACAGCGATTCTCCTGCTAACGTACGCGAATACCAAATGTCGGGGGTTACGAAAGAAGACTGCGATGAAATTCTAAGGTGGTATAAGAATAAGAACCATAAATCTTGAACCAGGTGGTGTTCAAATGGAAAAGGATCAAGCCGTAAGAGATTGTCTATTGAATGTAATCTCCGGGTTGGAACAATGGGGGAATGAACTCGGTGAGCCGCCGGCTCTGTTGCGTCAAGGGCATATGCAGTTTGTTCGCCTACTAATGTTGGAGGGAAAGGAAGCGCCAATCGATTTGCCTTCAGTTATTCAATTGTTGCAAAAACCGGCAGAAGAATGGGGAATTGTAGTAGCCGGCATCTATCCGGAGGACGCGCCGCTCTTGATTCCGGACCTGGGCCTGTCACCAGACGCACGTGAATTTAAAATCATGTACGATTCGCCTGAAGAAGCTCAGACACAAGAAATAGTAGAGATATTGCGTTATTGCCGAGGGACAAAGCCGAGGCTAGAGGAGAAGTACCGAAAACTTCGAGAGTTCCTTATTACCAATCCGGTTGTATCTGCTTATCGTTTAATGGAGTTTGGGCTGGAGCTTAAGGATACAGAACTGATGAAAAAGCTTAGTCGCTGTTATGAAGAAATTTCTGACGATGTAGAACGATATCGCAAATGTCCACGATGCGGATGGACGCTGGAATTTCGTAACGATCACTGGCAATGCGGGGCAGAAGATCTTTGTGGGAAACTGGCCAGTCGCGGAGAGCTTAAGAAATGGGAAACCCATGAGCCCATGCATCGATTGCGTTATGGAATTTATCGGTACACGATGTTGCCAGGGTTAGCTGAACTTGCAGCTAAAGATTGGTTAACGAAGAAAGGCTACAAGGTTACACTATTTCCACAAGTTGATCGGTTTGATTTAGCCGTCGAATTGGATACGCATATCGTCTATCTGGATATGAAAGATTTTAAGCATCCCCTACATTTGGCTAGCTTCTTTAATAATATGCAACCACACCAACTAGAGAAGTATCGAGACCCTCATGTGTATATCGTCATTCCACAATACCGAACAAACATATACCCCAGTTATTCAAGACTCGTTACACAAGCACTCATGACCCATGCGAGTCATCTAAAGGTCATAAATGAGAAGGATGTGCAGAAGCATTTAGCAGGGGAGGCAACGAAGAAATGAGAGTATCGTATTGGACCTATTTTGAGGAGTTCCTTCCACGTCTCTTGCCGTCTGGATTGCCGCGGCAATCCATTGAAACCATTTATACTGTCGAAATGTTCGTCACGGGCTGTTTGATGGTCGATCCTGCGATTGACATTCGTGAGGGATATTCGATTTTATCAGGCTATGATTCTCCTATACTTCCCAAGCATGCTAGGAAGGAGATTGCGCACCGGATAAGAGTTTTATATAGTGCCTTGCGCTCAAGGATGACATGGGATCATTTACTCGAACAGTATGAAGAACTATCGGTTGATTATAGATTATATGAAAACGACGGTAGTCATTGGAGACTACGGACCCCTACCTTATTTTCCGATCGCGGGAAATGGTACGAGCAATTATTAGAACAGCCTGTTGCGCATCAGTCAAAGGACATACGCTTTGCTACAGCGGGCAAGTTCCACTACAACAAATATAATCAGGAACAAGAGCCCATTCGTTATGGCGGAGAAATTCTACCGCCGTTGGATAATACGTCAACCTTTCCGAGATATAGACCGAAGGGGAATTTTGCACTTCAGCTTGGTGACGAACATACTTATCAGACTGAGGGGATGCGAGAAGCTTCGGCAGCATCGGAATGGAAGGAACGGGCAGGAATTGGCCTTAAACTAAAATCACTGACAAACCCTAGTATCCGACAGTTTGAGTATAAGGGACTACAGCATATCGTGGGGGGACTGGGATCGGGAAAATCCACTTTAATGGTGTTGGAGACGGATCGCTTAGTCCGAGAGGGGGCTCGCATCGGATTTATCGAGAGCAGTGTTCCTCAAGTATTAAATCGAGTTAAAGAACTTCGTTTATTGGGCATTCATGCTGTTCCTGTAATTGGGAGATCAGGCCGCCGTAAACATCAGAAAGATTATATATCCGCCCGTCGTCATCAGATTCGGGATGTAACGGATTGGGGGCAGGATTCTTATCTGGAACTCCGAAATGTATCCGATTTTTGCATCATCCATGCCCTTGCCAACGACCATGAAAATACGACCGATTATCCATGTCGTCAGATCATTCAGCAGGAGAAAAAGCGCATATGCCCTTATGCAGCCAGTTGCGGAATCTATCGTGATTTCGCAGCCCTGATCCAAGCGGAAGTATGGGTTACAACCTCAGCAAGCATATTGAAAACAAAACTACCTGTTATGCTGGACCCTTATGAGAGAACAATCTATGAAGCGATGTATGACTTGTTAGACATCATTTTCGTTGATGAAGCCGATGCGGTTCAGAAGCAATTCGACGATTCCTTCGTGTCCGAGATTGCATTGTTTGGTAACTCTCAGCATCTCTTTGAAAAGACCCTGTTAGAATCCTTTCGGAAAACGATAGGTTATTATGGTAAGTATGCACATGACGAGGTTGTACAAGACTGGATGGATGTACTGAATCGCCTTGAAAGCACCATTCGCCGCGGTGTATATCGCACATTGAATTTATCGCCTGAATTCGCTCAGTTTTTGTACCGGAAGCTATTACGACTCTCTACCGAAGTTTATCGTATTAGTGGTGCTTTTGCTAAGGATGAACAGGATCGAGAGAGAATCGAACAGGAATTACGCAACTATGCGGATCACCCATTGGATCACCTTATCTATCCAGATGTAATGAAAATGCTGCAAGCTCGAACGAAGAAGCAGCGGGAACAAGCTCTAACTACCATTCTCCATAAGTTGGGCTGTGAGCCAAGCCCTGTTGGAAGATTGAAATTCCCGGTACATTCGTTGGAATTATATTTATGTCTGGCACTTATTGATCATGATATACAAGTGTTCATGGATCTATATCCGCTAGTACAAGCCAAATTAGGGAAATTATCTGAATTCGAGGGGCTTTACACGATTCAACGTGAATTTTCAGCAATTATGAAAGATGCGATGACAGGACGTATGACCGGATATCTGTATGAAGTAAAACCTGGGAATGACACGGGTACATTCAAAGCCGTTCAGTATTCAGGTGTCGGTCGGCTTCTCCTTGAAGACTGGCAATCGATCTACGCTGGAATAGATGGATATGAAGGTCCTGCGGTTGTTCTGCTTTCAGGTACAAGTCTGGCGCCAGGATCAGCCCATTATCATATTGCATCGTTGCCTGGCTGGCTGTTGGAATCCAATCTGGCTGTTCCAGTCATTCACCAGGAATATTATCCGATCTATGAGCATGGAAAGGAAAAACCTATCTCAATATCCGGTGAGATTGAGGATAGGAGAGAACGAAATTTACGTACGTTATCCGCCAAGTTAATGCCCAAGATTGAACAAGAATTAATGGAGTGGGGTTACTCGGGAGTGAATCGTAAAGTATTGTTGATTGTTAACTCCTATGAAGACGTTGCTGATGTCGGAGCCGTATTTGCATCACATTCTTCTTGGAAAAATAGATACCGCCTATTAACGAGGGACCCGGATCCTTTTTACGAAGCCGAGTTTTCAAGAGCAGAATTAGAGCGGTTTGCTAACGAAAACGCTGATGTGCTGATTGCACCTTTACTTGCGATAAGTCGTGGTTATAACATTCTGGATGATACGAAAGGTTCATTATTCGGATCTGTGTTTTTTATGATACGGCCATATCCGATTCCGCAAGACATGAAATATCTCATCCAACTGCTGCATGCCAAACTGCCTGACTTCATTGAACGTGCCGATTTTGAAGGCAAGCTTTATAAACAGGCACTGGACCTTATTCGCAGCGAAAGTAATAGCTTGCTCCACCGGATGTACCGTAAACCAGACTATTGGTCCGTTCTGAATCCTGCGGAGAGAAAGACCATAGCCTGGTATACGTTTATCCCAGTCTGGCAAACGATTGGAAGGCTTCTTCGTAAAGGCACACCGGCCAGAGTGTTCTACTGCGATGGTAAATTTCTAGCTCAGCCTATGCGCACGGATGTTGGGGAATCGATGTTGGATTACTGGCTGAAGATCATGGTGGATCATGAATCGAATCCAGCATTTCGCAGTTTATATGGACCATTTATAGACAGTATGAAAGACATGATGGAAAGGAATGAGGCTCATGAGTCGGACTGGTAAAAAACTGCAGCTGTATGCTTTCGAGAGCGATCAAGATGTTTGGAATAATAAGCAGATCTATCTACTGGATATTCCAACGGTTTGGAGGGAATTTATTCGTCAGTTTTATAATGGCGTTAAGCTGCCCTTTGCGACTAAACCATTAGGTAAAAAACTGCAAAGTATATTTCCACAGATCGTCTCGGTGAATAATCAATTTTATCAAGATGAAAACCGTCCGTGGCTCATTGCAACGCAGCCAGTCCCGGTGGGAATGATTTTATTGCTGGCTAAGGGATGGATGAACCAAATAGCAACGAGGCAGGGCGTAGCTGCACCGGATGATTTGGATATGAATACAATGGACTGGCGAAGCGAGGCGGTAGATTCCATTTTGAATCGTGATTCAAGGTTAGAATATGAATTGCTGCCAGCTCTTGTTGCCCATCAATTTTGCTTGAGTCCGAAGCAACTACATCTTGAGCAACAGGATGAGCTAGTTGAGCTTACGTTCTCGCAAGTATATGCTACGCAAAGGGCAGAGTGCATGTCTGAGCCCATAACCACTAGAGCTGGTACTTTTTCTTATGTCGTCCGATTTCGGCTGCAGTATCGAGCTGGGGAGCATGGACGCCTTCTTTTGATGGTTTCGGCTGGAATAAGGCGGTTTATTACAAAACCTCAGGAGACAAAATATCTGAAGGGCGGTATTAATAGCACGTTACTGATTTCCATGGACAATCCCCTTATTAATGATAATGCAATGGGATTACGTTCCTATGCGAGTTTATCCTTCCGAAGAGAAGGTGGAATTGGGTCTTATACTCGTTGGTCTGAAGGGCTCGACGAATTGTTTTGTGATGTTTTGTGGGGCAATTCATTATCAACAGAGGACATTTTAACAAATCCAGCTAATTATCATACAGGTAGTTCCTCTAAGATATGGATCGTTCATAATAATAGAGTTTTTAATCATTCCCCCTATATTGAAGCGGGCATTAGTATTCAGGAAAAAATGGGTTTCTACGAGATGGTGCGAGGAAGTTTGTCCGACTGGAGACCGCTTGCGCCGCTGCCACTTGTGCAGAAACCGAAGCGAGAAGGGACAGGGGGCCGAGTGAAAGGACTGATCCCACCAGTTTACTGCGCGCATGATAAAGATTTTGTACTTGAAGTGTGGGGATCGGACTCTTTATATCAATGTGTCATTGAAGCATTGAAAGCTAAGAAATATAAAGGAAAGTTGCTGGCTGAACAAGTCGACGGAGATGTCTTTAGGTTGAACTCTTCCTCTCGAAACCGCATCATTGTGGTCAAGTGTGACAGGAAGGACTATGTAGATGGCTTGGATCGTGGAGCACTTAAGGACCTGGCGGATGAACATCGAACCAACAAAATCCTCCGAAGCATCGAACATGTTAAAGGGAATCAAGCCCTAACTTGCTCATTGATTGAAATATTACCTAAAGATGAATGGAAAAAGCTTGGCGAAGGAACCGACCCCAAGCAAGCTGTTCGTAAAGGGTTTCAATTAACGGGGAGGATGACTCAATTTGTCTATCCCGAAAGCGGGGCCAAGAAGTCTAAACGAAAGAAGGATAAACCAGAGTCAAACTATATTCACAAAGTCTTCAACTGTATCTTGGATTTATTGGGGGACACGGGAGTTATCGATTACAAGGCATATCTGGATGTCAATGAACAACGTCCCATCATAGCCTATGATCTGGTTTCGGGTGATAAAGGAATCTATGCGATTCTGACGAAATTCGAAAACGGTATACTAATGGTAAAGAGCCGAGGCCTTGAGGAATGGGTGCCTTTGTCGGAAGCTGTGTTGCAGACAGATCAGTTTGATCCGCTTCCCAAAGCTCCAGATGCGCAGAAGAAGGAGATGGCCCGTTGGTTCGGAGAGCAGTTAAGAGTGGAGCGAATGATCGGTAAGGAGCCAATCGTGTTAGTTGAAGCGGGGCTTCGATATAAAGGACTGGATGGGATTCAAAACAACAAAATTGTCCGTGGGAAGGACCCAGAATTACCTGGATGGATTCAAAACGAACGCGGAATGACTGTTATTCGTGTTAATTCCAACGATGATGTTCCAGCCTACGGTTTTATCCCTATGTCTTTCTCTATTGGCGTTTATTCGGATCACGAGTCCGGATTGTATTATGGTGTGGGGAACAAACCTAAGACCCAGATGAACATTGCCAAGGCCATGACCAAGTATGATAACTTGGGAACGGCTTTTCAACAACCTCGAGTTGTCGAATATATGCCATTAGGTCCGATGGATAGGCAAGACCGAGAGCGTCTAGCTTGGACGGTGCATCGCTTACGTGAGGTATGCATTACCTTTGAATCGACTACTGCACAGCCTTATCCTCTGAAAATGACGGGGACGTTAAAGAAATATTTGCAATTCAAGGAATATGGGTTTTCTGAGGCAGAGGCAGAGTTTTTGGAGTTGTAGATGGGGGTGATAGCATGACGTTGATTAAAGACCTGAGTACAAATGATGAATTTGTCGGCTTCTATTTATTGAAGGAGCTGGAACTGAAGCAAACCAACACATCGCCGGCAAAGGACTACTTTGATTTGGTGCTGTGTGATTCCAGTGGACAGTTGCCTGCCAAGTATTGGGATGTGAAAGAAACGGAAAGAGACAACTTTTCTCCGATGACGCTGATCAAGGTTCAAGGAGTTGTTCAGTTATATCGGGAAAAACCGCAGCTTAAGATCATCAGGATTCGCAATATAAGGGAAGAAGACGGTGTGTCTCTAACCGATTTTATTCGAGCTGCACCAATGGGATCTACGGAATTATTAGAAGTCATAGACAGAGTCATTGAGAGTATTTCGGATCCGGTGATTCGCGATATTGTAAGCTTTTGCGTCGATAAGGTGAGAGAGAAACTAGCTCATTATCCAGCGGCCAAAATGCACCATCATGCATACTTCGCAGGCTTGGCCTATCATGTCGTTCGTATGCTGGAGATTGGAGAGTTCCTTTGCAAGCAGAGGCCATTTCTAAATGCGGACATGATCAAAGCGGGAATTATCCTGCATGATATCGCAAAGCCAGAGGAAATGATCGCTCAGCTTGGGGTCGTGACAGATTACAGCACCCAGGGTAAGTTGATCGGTCATATTGCCATGGCGGCTAGTTGGATCACTGAAGCGGCTTTGCGGCTGGAGCTTCCACTCGATTCGCAACAAGTGATCGGATTGCAGCACCTTATTCTCTCACACCATAACCTCGGGGAATGGGGAAGCCCGGTACAGCCGCAAACGGCGGAAGCAGTAGCGCTGCATCATATCGACGCACTGGATGCTAAGCTGCAGATGGCAGAGGATGCACTAAGTGCCACTTCTGACAAGGAGTTGTGGACACAGCCCATCCGAGGGCTGGAGAATAAAGCGTTGTATAAGATGACATTTAGAAATTGAAATATACGTAGAAAATGCAATGAAATAAAAATACTTTGCGGCAAAATAGCGGCAATGGTATAATGTTATTGAGGAAGGTGATGTTATGTTTACCCCCAAATATTCAATAACGGACGCCATTGCCCGCAGACTAATGGATATACAACGCGCCAGCGTTGTGGTGGATTTGCTTCCATTGCCCGCATCTATTCTGGACTTGCTTAAGAAAGAATCGATGGAAAAGACGGTCATCCTTTCAACGAAAATTGAAGGAAACACGCTTGATGAGGCGACAAAGCGAAAAGTCTTGTACCAAACGAGCAATGACAATGAAGAGCAGGAAGTTTATAACTTAATGAAAGCCTTAGAATACCTGGATGCAGCAGAAAAAAGGCAGCTTCCTGTCACAGAGGAATTGATTAAAAAACTGCATGCCATTATCCGAATATCCCACGGACGAAGACCGCGTGTTAGCGAGTATCGCGAAGAACAAAATCAAGTTGGCAGCCGCAATGCTTCTGGTTTTTATTTACCGCCAGAATGGCAAGATGTTCCGGTATTAATGGAAGATTTGGTTGCTTGGGTGAATTCGCCAGAAACCTATTCGGTTCCGGTGCCGATCAAGGCTGGGATATTCATGTGGCAATTTCTAACGATTCATCCGTATTTGGACGGTAATGGTCGAACAGCCCGGATGATTACGACCTATCTTTTACGTCGCGGTGGTCATGGACTGAAGGGTTTATTCGTATTAGAGAATTTCTACGACCGCAACTTAGCTGAGTATTATCGTCGACTCCAGTTGGGTCTCCATCACAATTATTATTTTGGGCGGAACGAGGCTGACTTGACGCCCTGGCTGGAATTCTTTATTGATGGTTTGGCGGAGGTTTTTCAAGAAGCCGCTGCCATTGTAACAGAGAAATCCGTCCAAATGACCAAAATCGAACCGGATCTGATTCGCAAGTTAGATCCCCAGCAAAGAATGGTGTTCGCTCAACTAACCTTCAAACAAGACACCTTGACGACAAGTGAAATGAGAGACCTGCTGCGCTTGTCGGATCGTTCAATAAGGGAAAAGGTGAGCAATTGGAGAGAAGAAGGTTTCATCGAGCCGCGCGATCAAGACGCCAAAAGAGTTCGTTCTGTCAAATTATCTGCGGAATACGAGAAGCTGGCTCAAGACATTCGGAATGCCCCGGATAAGTTTGCCCATTTTCTAAAATGAATGCAGTACCGCGATCTCAAGATGAGATTTCGCGGTGCTTTTTTTAATTGGCAGAACGTATATTCGCTGACAATCTATGGTCGTTGCGATTTGTCGTGAAGGATACAGTCATTGTCGAACTTACACCGAGCATAGAGGAAGTATATACCATTAAAACGACAGAGGAGGTTGCGTATTTTCCCTTCTTAGGCAGGAAGAACTAGGTGAAGTGTAGAATCCCCAATATGATAAGAATTTACATTGCATATGCCAAGATGGGAGATATCGCATGACGGATATAATTCCATGGAGATTTTGTACGAAGATCAGATTGTTCGGTGACTGTGCTGTTCTATTGTTATGGGTGTAACCTATTATGGAAAACAGAGGGGATTATATGATTGATAAAGTCATCCGCATTTTTAATATCATTAACGCTATTCAGGCAAACCCTGGAATCTCGGCAAAAGATCTTGCTTTCAAATGTGATGTGAATATCCGGACAATTTATAGAGATATGGATATACTTGAACTGATTGCTCCGGTTTCCAGAGAAGGCAGGGGAACCGGATATCGGTTTATGGGTAAGTTCTTCCTGTATCCTCTTAACTTTACCGAACAAGAAGCTCTCGTGTTTTCGCTGCTCCCTTCCATGCTGGACAAGGATAAGCTGCCTCCAGGCTTCGACACAGCATATGATAAGGTAATGGGCACTCATCTTAAAGAGAAATCTCGACAAAATAGTATCATTGAGGATATCGTCGGTGTCATTCAAATGGGTACACCTGCATACCGTCAAGAAAGTCCAAATTTTTTGCAGCCTATCATTCAAGCCATCTTGGAGCATAAAACAATCGACGTCGTCTACCATACGCAATACCGCAATGAAACGACGGAACGCAAAATCGATCCCTATTTTCTCGTCCCACGCGATCAGCGGTTTTATTTGATCGGGTATTGTCACTTAGCGCAGGACATTCGGACCTTTCGGATCAGCCGTTTTCAGCAGGTGGAGCTTACCGGGCAGCAGTTTGACAAAGGCGATTTCAATATCAAAAAATACTTGAAAAACACGTGGTCCATAGATCGTGGGGAAAAGAACGTCACGTTCAAAGTTCGATTCGATGCTGAAGTCGCCCGTTATATTAGGGAAGAAGAACTTTTCGTACACCCGCGAATGAAGGACCAGAAGGACGGCAGCCTTATTTTTGAAGTCACGGTCAATAATGAAAAGGAGTTTTTGAGATGGATCCTGCAGTATGGTCCGTCGGCGGAAATTGTGGAGCCCAAAGCCGTCCGGGAATCGTTAAAACAGCAGTTGTCGCAGTGGATCATGATGTATCAATAGGAGTAACCAATAGAGCAGCCTCGCTTCGCTATGAAGCGGGGTTTCTTTGTACGAACATCTATTCGCTGACAAACAGGTGCCCAAGGGAAAGTTTAAGATAGCAAGTACAAGGATGAAATGAAGGAGGACATTGGCCAAATGAAGCTCATCATAACGAAACACGCTTTTGAACGTTATTGTGAGAGAGCGGCGACATGTCAAGACGACTTCTATCATTTTCAAAATCAATTGTGGAAGTTATCGAGAAAAGATTTTTGTTTTTTGGAGTGGAAGGGAAAACCTGCGGTCTACTTTGATAAGACCTATTGGCGTTATGTGCGAGATGAAGAAACAAATACCATTACTTTAATCACGTGCCTTGGAATTCTGGAATATATCGGTATTCGTAAATGGGGGAATTATGTATCTGCCAAAAACAGCCGCGCAGCAAAGAAGTTAATGAAATCTATTCGGAGAAAGGAGATGCAAGATGAATCAACCTGTGTTGTTTAACCATTCATGGAGTAAGCCGTTTTTGCCGACTGGAGGAGCGGAGAAGATTTATCTCCTCATCGAAGCACATGGGGTTGGAAGGATGAATGCCGCCAAAGACCGCGCTCCGATCAATCTTTCTCTGGTATTGGACCGTAGCGGGTCCATGTCGGGAGAACCACTGATGTACAGCAAAAAAGCGTGTCGGTTTGTCGCAGAACAAATGAATATCAATGATCTACTCAGTCTAGTCGCATTTGATGACCAGGTTAGAACCGTTTTACCGCCTGCAAAAGTGACGCATAAGGATCTGATCAAGCAGCGCATAGATACAATTGAGGCTGGTGGAACAACGAATCTCAGCGGAGGCTTGATCGAAGGTGCGCAGCATGTCCGGAAGAACAAGGCCGAAGGAATGGTGTACCGTGTAATTCTGTTGTCAGATGGTCATGCCAACGAAGGGATCACGGATCGTGAGAAGCTGTTCGCAATTACAAAGGAATACCGTTCTTCTGGTGTCGGGATCAGTGCTATGGGCGTCGGCGACGGTTTCGATGAAGAATTGATGGAAGGCATTGCGGAGCATGGTGGCGGAAACTTCTACTATATTGACAAGGCAGATGACATTCCTTCGATTTTTCAACAAGAGTTGCAGGGGCTGCTATCCGTAGTCGCTCAGAATCTCAAGCTAAGGCTGATTCCATCGGGTGGAACACAAATTGTCGGACTTTATGGGTATCCGGTGGATGATCAAGAAGGGCATCCCATTATCCACGCCGGCGACCTTTATCAGGATGAAGTAAAGTCCGTTCTCGTAGAATTGGCTTTTCATCCTCATACACAGGGTGAGCATAATGTGCTCCAATTATCCTGGGAGTACGTTGATGTCACGGAGAACGCTGTAGCTTGCAGCATTACCATTGATGTAATGGCTGTTTTCACGTCGGATATCAATTTGCTAAACGTGCCCGGAAACCCCGAAGTGGTACAGCAGGTTGAGCTGACCAAATCTGCGAAGGTCATTGAAGAAGCCATGGTAGCGTTTGATCAAGGGGATATGGAACATGGTCAGAAACTGCTGAAAGGCCAGGCGGATCAAATGCTTCAAATGTCCGTAACCATGAGCAGCCCGGTCATGGCCGAGGAGTCAGCGAAGCTATACAGTCAGCTGGTAAATTTCGAGTATTCCAGCAAGAAGCGTAAGGAGCTTCATCAAGAAAAGTATCGCCGGATGAAACGTAAGTAATGAATGGTTCCCCAAGCCAGACGATTCAGATCCTATTGGACTAATGGAGTGTCGAAAAGTGGGAATATTGGTCTAAATTTAGAAGGAGAATCAGTTAATTTGAAGAATAAGTAAGTGTTAAATGCCATGAAGAAGTATTTGCTCTATGACGAAAAGAAGCGATGTTCCTGCTGCGGTTCCAAGATAAGTGGATAAATTCATCATTCATAGAGAAACAAGACAAGTTTAGTAGGGGGAAGAAGACCTTGCAAGCACTTGAAACATGGAATCGAATTATTGAACGCGCCCAGAGCCAATCTTCCGAGATACATATCGCCCCACAAAACAAAAGGGCACCATTGTGGTTTCGAGTCAATACGGATGGATCTAAACTTATCATCAGTGAAGCAAAGGATAATGGACCAAGCTCCATTCTGAAAATGCCCCGGACCATTACATTCAAAGAATTCGAAAGAATATATCCCTATTATCATGTACGGCTTAAAGGGACCTCTGTAAGTCAAGAAGTCACGAGTAAATCGGTAAATTCAGTTTACATTTACGGGCTGATTGCAGATGCGTTAACGAACCTCGCTTGATCCCAAGCGAGGTGTTTCGTTTTTCGGAACATACATTCGCTGACATCCTGCTATCTATTCGAATTTGTAAAATGAGATTAAATGAATTCGCAGGGAGGCTTTTACATGGATCTGATCGCTCGGTTGTATCAGAAAATCAACGAGGCTCCATTGTCTCCGAAAGTGTTGTTGTCCAGATCCTACGCACAAGGGCACCAACTGCTTGAGCAGTTATGCAAGCGTTATGGAGCTGTTTTTAATGTAGAAGTGCAGACTCTTCGCGGAATCGTAACCGCACATACCAAGTCAGAGCTGTTCCGCAGAAATATCAGTCTGCTTGATGAAGGGCAGTCGGTTTGGGTTGTCCGTGAGTTGATGAAGCAGTTGGCCATTGAGAGTCCGATGATTTATATAAACGAGTCCATGCTGAAGCCGGGTATCGTCAATCAAGTGAATCGTGTTATATCCGATATGCGCTTGGCCGGTCTTCGTTCGGATAAAGTGAAGGCGGAGTGTTTCACGAATCTGCATAAAGGCGAATATTTGAAGCGACTGCTTGCAGCCTATGAGACATATCTGCGGAAAAATAACGTGACGGATGCTGCTGGATTGGCTGAATACTTGAAGCCAGGCAGGGACGAAACCGTTTATCTGGCGCTTGCGCCAACAGGTTGGTCGTTGCTGGAGCGGAACATGATCCACAAGTTGTCGGGGGAGCGTCTCTGCATCCTGGATTCGGAGGCTCCATTCTATAGAAATGAAGAGTTTTCAAAGAATCAATTCAGGATGTTCCGCGCAACCGGAAGCTTAGCGGAGGTCAGAGAGGGATTTCGAAGAATCTTATCGGACCTTGCGTCTCTTGATCGGATGGAAATCATTTTGTCTGATTATGAGCATTATGCACCCATTATTCACTCGCATGCCGAAGCACTGGGCGTCGAATGTACGCTCTCGAACGGGCTGCCGCTTGTATTTTGTGATGCGGGGAAAGCGGTTTTAGGGATACTTGATTGGATTGTCGAAGGTTTCCCGGTAAAGAGGCTTGCGGAAATGCTGCGACATGGCTATATATCGTTCTCAGATGAATGCTGGTCTCGCACCGATTGGGTTCGCTTGCTGGAGAAGTCCGGTATTGGTTGGGGGAGAGAACGGTATTTTGTTATCCTTAGTCAAGAACGACTAAGTGAGGAAGAGCGGGATCAAGGCACTGCTTTACTTATTTATGTGAAAAATTGGTTGGATCGGCTGCCCGAAGGCCATGAATGGAATCCACTTATCTTGTTAGAGTGGGTAACGGATTTTGTCCAGAAGCATGTGCCGGTTCGGTCACCGGAGGACGCTCATGTAGGAGCAGCGCTGAAAGAACTGACGAAACATTACGCCACAATTCCATCTGAACCCATGCCAATGGATTTGGCTGTCCAGTACGTGAAAGAGATGTTAGCCGGGATTCGCATTCGCGCCGCGGCAACACCGAAACCGGGTACGATTCACATTAGCTCGCTACAGAACGGCGGGTGGAGCGGGAGAGATCGGACTTGGGTCTTGGGTATGGATGAGAGAACCTGGAGTATATCTGCGGTCCAAGACCCTCTTCTTCTGGACCAAGAACGGATTACGCTGTCTGAGCACTTGAAGCCTGCCAAGGAACGTGCGAAATATGTCAGGAGCGAACGGGAGTCCCGGCTGTCTCAAATTCGGGGCGAGATCTGGCTAAGCTACTCCTCTTATGATACAGGGGAGCAGAAAAGCCAAGGTCCCGCTTTTGAAATGCTTCAAGTTCTGCGGCTGCAGACAGGGGATTCGTCACTTGATTTTGGAGCATTGGAACACTCATTAGGTGAACCCTACCGTGTGATGGATATCATGCATACGACCGGTGTATCTGCTCCGGTTGACGGAATCGATGCGTGGGCGGGGCTGCTCCAGGGACCAAATGGGAAATTCAACGATGGATGGCAGGCTGCGATGGAAACGTACCCTGCTCTTGCCGCGGGTCATCAAGCTCAGGCTTCTCGATTAGATGAGCGGTTATCAGCCTATGACGGCTGGGTGGAGAGCGACACTTCTACAAGTTCTCATACCTTAGATGACGTTCAATGCCGCGATACCATTAGTGTAAGTCAGTTAGAGAAGTATGCGAGCTGCGGGCTGCAATACTATTTCTACTATGTCTTGAAGCTTCGTCCGAAGGAGGTCTCGGAATTCGACCGGACCCGCTGGTTGCAAGCAAGCGAGAGAGGCTCCTTGCTGCACGATATTTTCAGACGGTATCTGGAGGACATTACGGACAAAGGAACAAAACCGGCCCAGCATGACAAAGGCCGACTGGTCGAGATCGCGGAAGCCGTAATACGGGAAAATGCGCTAACTATTCCTGCCCCTAATCCGCATGTATTCAACAATGAATGTGAGGAAATTCGTCGGGATGCGGAAATCTTTTATCTTCATGAAGTCGGCAGAACGGATCAGCCCTGCTTCTTCGAATTAGAACTCTCGGCACAGGATGGAGAGCCTATAGAGATTCGCTTGCCCGGCGGCATCAATTTTAAGCTGAGAGGCTTCGTAGACCGGGTCGATCGGATCGGACCTCACGAGTACCGCATTATCGACTATAAAACAGGCAGCACCAGCAAGTACAAGGCTGCAGCCTATTTCAGCGGCGGAACACAGCTGCAGCATGCGATCTATTCCATTGCTGTAGAGCAGTGGCTTCGCAAGACGGGGATTGATCCTGAAGCCAAGGTGACGGAGGCGGAATATTATTTTCCAACGGAGCGTGGACGCGGCGAGAAGGTAACACGACTTCAGAACCGGAGAGAAGACCTTGCTTCTGTTGTTGCCAAGCTGCTTGAATCTCGGGATCGAGGGATCTATGTCCCAGCTAAGGAATCGAGGACATGTGGATGGTGTGATTACCAAGCCGTGTGCGGATCGCATGCGGAGTGGATGGCGGGCAAACGTGAATCGTCAGTAAATGCGGATATTCTAAGTGCGCTGCTGGAGGTGGAGGAACATGACTGAATCGTACGGCCTTACGGCACCGGCAGACCAAGCTGACCGTGACCGGATCCTTACGGATTTAGATACGACCTTGCTCATTGAGGCAGGAGCGGGATCGGGTAAAACGACCAGCTTGGTAGGTAGACTTCTGGCATTGATCGAGTCCGGTGTGAACATCGGCCAAATTGCTGCCATTACGTTCACCAACAAAGCTGCAGACGAGATGAAGAAACGCTTCCGGCTGGCGCTGGAGAAAGCCTATCGAAGATCATCGGAGGGTTCTATCGTTCGTGAGCGATTATCCGAGGCGTTGGGGAATCTGGATCTGATCTTCATCGGAACCATCCATTCGTTCTGTGGATCGTTATTGCGCGAGCGTCCCATTGAGGCAGGGCTGGACCCTTCATTTGAAGAAATGGACGAAGAAAGCGATAAGGGTTTCCGTGCGAGCTGTTGGGATGAATACATGGCCGAGCTGGATGGGGAAGCGCGGTTGCAACTCGAAGAGTTAGTGTCGCTGCGGGTGGATGTAAACACCCTGCGGGATGTTTTTGACCGCGTGTCTTTGTTTACGGATGTTGAACTGCCTTGTGAGGAGCGGGAGCGGCCCAGCTTTGATCGGATTCGGGATACGCTGTTTCCTTTGCTCGATGCTGCAGCGCCCTATATTCCGACGGTGGAGCCTGAGAAAGGCTGGGATGCGGTTCAGAAGCTTGTCCGGCAGACGCGTCAGAAGCTGCGCTACATCGACTTGTCGGATGATATGCGAATTCTCGAGATCGCAAAGGAGTTTGACCGCAAGCTCGACGTGACGCTGAATCGATGGACCTCCAAAGAACATGCCGGCGAGATGAAGAAGCTCTTTCCCGAATGGCAGATCAACGTTCTTTTTCCGTTCCTTCAAGCATGGCGGGAATATCTATATCCGAAGCTGATCCGCTTCGTGCGGCCTGTACTTGATTATAACAAGGCGCGCCGATACGTAGCGGGAAAACTGAATTTCCAAGACTTACTCATGGAAGCTGCCAAGCTTGTACGTGAAAATGGCGAAGTAAGAGCTTACTTCGCCGAACGATACCAACGGCTGCTTGTCGATGAATTTCAGGACACGGATCCGATTCAAGCGGAGCTGATGTTTCTGCTCACGGGGAGCACTGAGGGTGGGGGATCCGAAACAGTCCATCTATCGTTTCCGCAGAGCGGATATTTCGATCTATAACGAAGTCAAGGCTCGCATTCAGGAGTGTGGTGCAGTTTGTCGTTTAACAGCTAATTTTCGTTCGGTACACTCCATCGGCGATTTCATCAATGGTCAGTTTGTCGGTAAATTTCCGTCTTCGGAAACGGAGGTACAAGCTGCGTTCGTGAAGATGGAGACACGTGCGACCGATCCTAAAGGCGCTCGTAAAACGCCGCATGGGATATACGTTCTTCCTTATCCCAAAATGCCGGGAGGCAAAGCTGCCGTCGCACAAGCAGATGCTGAGCAGATCGCACGATATATAGCGTGGGCGTGTCATAATGGCAATTTACAGATTGTAGATCGCGATGGAGGAACACGAAATGCGGTTCCGAGTGATTTTCTGATTCTGACGAAAAAGAGGGAGTTCATCCACCTCTACGCAGAACAGCTCGATTCGTTCGGCGTACCGGCGGATACTTCGGGCAGTACGACGGTCTATGAGGAGCTGCTGGCATTATACCAGCTGGCTCGGTATTTGGAGGATTCCTCTGATAAACCGGCTCTGCTCGCGGTTATGCGTGGCATGCTGTTTGGCCTGAGCGATCGGCAATTATGGGTCTATAAGCAGGACGGATATTCGGTTTCGTTATTTGACTTACCGACGCTTGCGGCCTGCGGTGATGAGGCTAAGGCAGTGGTTATGGTGCTTGGAAGGCTTCAGATATATAAAGGGTGGGTTCGCACGTTAAGCGCGGCCGCCGCGTTCAGTCAAATCGTGGATGATCTCGGTATTCTACCCTACGTGTCGACGCTGCCGGCGGGCTCTGTTCGTGCGGGGACATTGGTGAGAATGCTGCAGCTGTTACATGGAGATCCTGCAGCGAGTTCAAGCTGGTCGGAATTGTGTCGATTGATCGAGCACATGCTCGCGGATCGAGGGATGGAGACATCGAGCCTGTACGCTGGCGGCAACCAGGCTGTCCGGATAATGAATCTGCATAAAGCCAAAGGACTTGAAGCACCCTTAGTGTTCTTGGCCTGTCCCTGTGGGGAATCTGATTATGATGCGACGCAGTATATTGATCGTTCCGCCGATTCGGCTTCAGGTTACTTTACGATAAGTAAATCAATCGGAGAATTCAAAAAAGAAGTGATCGCTCAGCCTTTGGGCTGGAGTGAGATGAACGAACGGGAGCGGGCTTTCTCCAATGCAGAGAAAGATCGGTTACTTTATGTCGCGGCTACACGCCCGAAGCAGATGCTGGTCATCAGCCTGTATCCCGATCAACCGACAAAGTGCCCTTGGACTCCCCTTGTAGATGGGATGGATCTCGCACGCGAGCTAGATGTGCTGACGATGAACCCAGAGAAGAAGATGGAGTTGACCGAAGGTCCAGATTTGCAAAAGGTCGCGGAAGATCGACATCTAAGGGTTGAGGCTATAAGTGAGCCAACATACGCGGTCTTATCCGTTACCGGCCTGGCTAAAGCAAGCGGCGATACGCCGGAATGGTCCGCGGAAGGCAAAGGCAGGGCATTCGGGAGCGTCGTTCACCGTACCATTGAGCTGCTAGGCAAGGGATTTTCGGAGTCGGAGCTTGAGGACACCATACGCTTCTTAGCGGATGAGGAAGGAATGGCTGAGGAGCTCAATAGCGAAGCCGTTCGAGTTGTAAGAAGTGTAGTCTCAAGCGAACTCTGGCAGCGCAGCCTGCGCGCTCGTAGACGCTTATTCGAGGTGCCGCTGATGATTCGAAAGAATGCCGATCTAATCAGGGGATTTAGCCATGCTGGGAGTGCAGCATCAGAGGTTGCTGCCGCATCGGAAGGTACAGGTTCCATTATGCACGCCTACGTTCGTGGGGTCATTGACTTCCTCTTCGAGGAAGAGGATGGCTGGGTGATTGTTGATTTCAAGACAGACAGTGTAACAGAAGAAAAGCAGCAGTCGTTCATTGACTTCTACCGGCCGCAGGTTCAGACTTATGCGTCGGAATGGGAGCAGACTTTTGGTTATAAGGTGAAGGAAGCGGGGTTGTATTTTATTAGTCTGCAGAAACATGTCACAATAGGGCAGTCTGTTGTATAATTAGACAAGAATCTACATACAGAGGAGAACGCTATGATTACAGGTGAATTAAGGCAAAAAGTAGACCGGATTTGGGAGACATTCTGGACCGGTGGCATTACCAATCCTTTAAGCGTAATCGAACAGTTTACATATATGTTATTCATTAAAGGTCTGGATGAAGCAGAGATACGTAAGGAAAATGAGTCCATGCTGCTGTCGGTACCGTTTACCGGACTATTTCCAAGTGATAAACAGTATTTGCGCTGGAATCACTTTAAGAATCTTGATCCGCAGCGTATGTATGATGTTGTTTCCAATGAAGTATTTCCGTTCATTAAGTCACTACATGGAGACAAGGATTCAGCCTATGCCAAATATATGGGCGATGCCATCTTTATGATTCCGACTCCCAATATGCTTGTACGCATTGTCGAGGGCATTGATACGATTGATATGAAGGATAGGGATACCAAAGGGGATTTATACGAGTATTTGCTGTCCAAAGTGGCCACGGCTGGAACGAACGGCCAATTTCGTACACCAAGACACATTATCGAAATGATGGTAGCTTTGATGAAGCCGACACCGGAAGATATCATTTGTGACCCGGCCGCAGGATCAGCAGGTTTTCTAGTTGCTGCAGGAGAATATTTGCGTGACCATCATGCCGATCTATTCCTGATTCAGGCTTTGAAGGAGCATTTTAATAATAACATGTTCTACGGTTTCGATATGGACCGTACGATGTTGCGCATCGGGGCCATGAATATGCTGCTTCATGGAGTGGATAACCCGAATATCGAATATCGCGATTCCCTGAATGAAAATAATACCGACAAAGACAAATATACACTAATCTTAGCCAATCCGCCGTTTAAAGGGTCGCTTGATACGGATGCGGTAGCAGCGGATCTATTGCGTGTGACCCGTACAAAAAAGACGGAGTTGCTGTTCCTTGCTCTGTTCCTACGTATGCTCAAAGTTGGGGGACGCTGCGCTTCCATTGTGCCGGACGGTGTCTTATTCGGTAACAGTACGGCCCATAAAGATATTCGTAAGGAGATCGTCGAAAATCACAAACTTGAAGCAATTATTTCGATGCCCAGCGGGGTATTTAAGCCGTATGCTGGTGTGTCGACAGCCATTATGATCTTCACTAAAACAGGTGCCGGCGGAACAGATGACGTTTGGTTCTATGACATGAAGGCAGATGGTTATTCGCTTGATGACAAGAGGAATCCGATTGAAGCGAACGACATTCCGGACATTGTGGAGCGGTTTGGCAAATGGGAAGCTGAGAAGGAGCGTAAACGCACGGAGAAATCGTTCCTGGTTCCAGTCGATGAGATTCGCTCCAATGCCTATGATCTCAGTATTAATCGCTACAAGGCAACAGAGTATGAGGAAGTTAAGTACGAGGACCCGAAAGCTATTCTGGCTTCGGTAAAGCAACTAGAGGAAGAAATTGTAGAAGGTCTCGAGGAACTGGAGGCGCTGCTAGGGTGAGAGTTAGAAGGATTGGAGATTTATTTACAATTGCTAAAGGAAAAAAATATGAAGATACTCAAGCAAATGCTGCGAACGAGATGGTTCGTTATATACAGATTGAAGACCTACGAAATGACAACAACATTAAAATGGTAAACAAAATTGAAAATGGCGTATACGTAACAAGTAATGATGTATTGATTGCATGGGACGGCGCCAATGCGGGAACAATTGGCTATAATCTCACGGGAATTATAGGCAGTACATTAGCTGTATTAAGACCACGGGATTCCGATAATTATATTCCATATATAGCAATGTTTCTTCGATCAAAGAATTCTTATCTAAGAGATAATTGCACTGGGGCAACAATTCCGCATATCAATAAGAAAGTTTTAGAAGATATTGAAGTCCCGTTACCTTCGTATGATCAACAAAAAGAAATTGCATATTTACTAGATAAAGCCCAAGCTTTAATTGATAAACGCAAACAAGCAATATCCAAGCTTGATGAATTGGTTCAAGCTGTGTTTTTGGATATGTTTGGTGATCCGGTTAAGAATCTACATAATTATACAGTTGTAAAAATGGATTCAATACTTGATTTTCTTACAAGTGGATCGAGGGGATGGGCCCAATACTTTACAAGTTCAGGAGATCTTTTTATCACAATAAAGAATGTGAAAAACGGGAGGTTGTGGTTGGATGATATGACATATGTAAAAGCCCCGAATACTAAAGAAGCAGAGCGAACAAAAGTTAAGTATAGAGATTTATTACTTTCAATTACTGCTGACCTAGGTCGAACTGCTGTTGTAGATGAGTATACAGCTGATAAAGGGGCGCATATTAACCAACACCTTTCCATATTAAGACTAAACCAAAGATGTAACCCCTATTATATGGCTCATTACCTTGAAAGTGCGGGGGGGAAAATACAATTTGCATCCTTAGACCAAGTTGGTGTTAAATCTGGCTTAAACTTTAATGCAATAAAATCATTAAATGTTATTCTACCACCAATTGAGGAGCAGAATAGATTTGAGGCAAACTTAAAAAAGATACAACAAGAAAAAGAGAAACAATTAAAATCTCTCCAACACCTAGAATCCAACTTCCAAGCACTGCTTCAAAAAGCCTTTAAGGGCGAATTGAAAGTGAAGGACGGTGTAGTGGTTTAGATGAGCGATGTACAATTATCAAATTTTGGATTTCTCAGTGCAAATAAAACATATGCCAGCTTTGCAGGTGCATGTGTAGAGGCGGAGAAAGCACTGGTTGTCAGTCCGGCGACCAGTGCCATCCTGTGCCGACGGGCTTTGGAGCTTGCTGTAAAATGGCTGTTTACCTATGATAGCGACTTGAAGGTTCCCTATCAAGACAATCTGTCAAGCTTGATTCACGATGTAACTTTTCTCCGCGTAATCGATCAATCCATGTTACCTCAGCTGAAATATATCACGAAGCTAGGCAATGCCGCTGTACATTCGAATGCGACGATCAGCCGCGGCGAAGCAATTCTGTCACTTCGTAACCTGCATAACTTCATCTGTTGGATTGATTATTGCTATTCGGTCGATTATACCGCGAGAAGTTTTGATGAACAACTCCTGTTGGAAGAGAACAAGCACCAAGAGAAAGTGAGACCTCAGGAACTGCAGGATTTATACGACCGTTTAGGTTCAAAGGATCGTAAGCTGGAAGATCTGATTAAAGAAAACGAAGAGCTTCGGAAGCTGCTGACAGAACGCAAAGCTCAGAACACCCTGGAGTATGACTTTGCGCTGGATCAAATCAGTGAGTATGAGACCCGCAAACGTTATATTGATCTCGAGCTAAAGCTTGCAGGATGGACATTCCGGCAAAATGTATTGGAAGAGTTTGAAGTCCAAGGTATGCCAAACGGACAAGGGATCGGTCATGCCGACTATGTGTTATTCGGCGAGAACGGGAAGCCCCTTGCCGTTGTGGAAGCGAAACGAACAAGTTCTGATCCAAATATAGGCAAGCAGCAAGCAAAGCTTTATGCGGATTGTTTGGAGCAAAGGTACGGACAGCGTCCGGTCATTTATTATACGAACGGTTTTATAACGACCTTCTGGGATGATCTACACTATGCCAGTCGGCAAGTATCGGGTTTCGCCAGTCAGGATGAGCTGCAGCTTCTCGTGAACCGGCGCTCGATCCGAAGGCCGCTACAGGATGTACAAATCAACAATTCCATTGTAAATCGTCCTTATCAGCATGAAGCAGTCCTCTCGGTTTGTGATGCATTAAACAAAGGACAGAGGACCGCTTTACTTGTCATGGCGACAGGCAGCGGTAAAACACGTACCGCGAGTGCTATAGTTGATGTGCTTAGCCGAAATAACTGGGTGAAGAATGTGTTGTTTCTTGCTGATCGTACAACGCTTGTTCGTCAAGCAAAAAACAGCTTCAGCCAATATTTGCCCGACATGACACTGTGCAACTTGCTGGACAGCAAGGATAATCCGGAAACGGCGAGAATTGTTTTCTCTACTTACCCAACGATGATGAATGCAATCGATGAGGCCAAGCGAAAGGATGGCAAAAAGCTGTTTACGGTTGGTCATTTTGATTTGATTATCATTGATGAATCGCATCGAAGCGTTTATAAGAAATATAAGGCTATATTCGATTACTTTGATGCCATCCTCTTAGGGTTGACAGCAACTCCTAAAGATGAAGTTGACAAAAATACATACGACGTGTTCCGTCTGGAAAATGGTGTTCCGACTTTTGCCTACGAACTAGAGCACGCAGTTAAGGAAGGACACTTGGTGGATTACCGTACCATGGAAACAACGACCAAGATTATGGACGATGGCATCCGCTACGATGATCTGTCCGATGAGGAAAAAGAGCAATACGAAGAAGTGCTACTGGAGGATGAAGAAGAGGAACCGCGGGATATTGACAGTGCAGCGATCAATGAGTGGTTGTTCAACCAGGATACGATAGACCGGGTACTGCAGTTAGTTATGGAGCGAGGTCTGAAGGTTGAAGGCGGAGACAAGCTGGGCAAGACCATCATTTTTGCCAAAAACCATCGGCACGCGGTTGCGATCGTTGAGCGATTCGATAGCCTGTATCCGACATTGAAGGGGCATTTTGCACGGGTCATTGATATCAAAACGAATTATTATCAATCTTTGATTGATGATTTTTCCATATGGAGCAAGCTTCCTCAAATAGCTGTTTCTGTAGATATGCTGGATACGGGCGTAGACATCCCTGAGGTTGTCAATTTAGTATTTTTCAAGAAAGTACGCTCGAAGTCAAAGTTTTGGCAGATGGTTGGTCGTGGGACGCGGTTATGTAAAGATCTTCATGGTATTGGTGAGGACAAAAAGGAATTCTTGATCTTTGATTTTTGTCGCAACTTTGAGTTTTTTCGGGCAAATCCAAAAGGGAAGGATACCAATATTGCCGAGACCTTATCGGAGAAATTGTTCAATGTTCGCACACAGATTGTACGTGAACTACAGCAACTGCGTTATCAAGAACCAGAGTATATCGCACATCGTACGGAATTGGTGAATCGGTTGAAGGATAGCGTGTGTGCATTAAATGAGGAGCATTTTCGCATCAGGCAGCACATCCAATATGTCCATAAGTATAAAAATGACGCTGCATGGCGCTCCCTGGCCGATACCGATATGGGGGATTTGAAAGAGTATATAGCTCCTCTTATCGTTTCTTTAGACAGTGACGAATTAGCAAAACGGTTTGACTATATGATGCTGATCATCGAATTGGCTAAGCTTCAGGGAACACAATCGGTGAAACCTATTCGTAATGTCATGGAGACGGCAGAAAAACTCTCCAAGTTGGGTACGATACCCCAAATCGTCGCTCAGCGAGAAGTAATAGAGAAGATCCTAGCGGCAGAATTCTGGGAAGAAGCGGACATTTTCGAAATGGAGAAAGTACGTGAAGCTTTAAGGAAGCTTATTAAGTTCCTGGAAAGGGAAACGCAGCAGATTTACTATACGAATTTCAAAGATGAATGGCTTGCTGTAGAGGAGAGGCGCGGCTTTTATAATACCAATGACCTGCAAAATTACCGCAAGAAGGTTAGCCAATATTTGCAAACTAATAAGGATCAACTAGCAATCTATAAACTGCGCAACAACAAGCCGATTACAAAACAGGATTTGAAGACTCTCGAGCATATACTGTGGGGAGAACTCGGAACCAAAGAGGATTATGAACGGGAATATAAAGATTTGCCAATAACTAAGCTTGTGCGAACGGTTGTGGGGCTTGATCACGAGGCTGCGAATGAAGCATTCATGGTATTCTTGCAAGAGAACCGATTGAGTGTCAATCAACTTCGGTTTGTTAAGCTGATTATCGAATATGTAGTTAAAAACGGTATTATTGAAAAATCTGTACTCCAAGAGGAGCCGTTCCGCTCGGTTGGCAGTATAACGGATCTGTTCAGTAATAATCTGGACGATGCACGAGCAATTATCGGTGTCATTGATACGATTAATAAGAACACTGAGGTTGGGGCTTAGTTTTTACTGAATCAAGACACTACTAATTTAATTTCTTGCATCTGGGCGTAACTAAAATGGACATCTATTTTAGTTGCGCCTTTTTTAACTAACGTTTAAGGGGTGTAAAAGTAATGATTAAAGAGATAACTATTAAGAAGATTGCGACTTATGATAATACAGGTGTTGTCCTTAATGGATTAAAGAAGATTAATTTTTTCTACGGTTCCAATGGAAGTGGGAAAACTTCATTATCAAATGTTATGCAAAATTTTGAGAACTTCCCGGATTGTAATATTGATTGGGCATCACAACCATTAAAAACATTGGTTTACAACCAGAAATTCGTTGAGGAAAATTTCCATCAGGATTCGAACATAAAGGGTATTTTCACATTAGGTAAGGAGTCAACTGAAATAAAAAACGAAATTGCTGAAAAGAAGAGGCTAGTTGATAAAATAGATGAAGAGATTCGGAGAATGCGCACTAACTTATCCAATAAAGAAGAAGAATATACCTCGAATGAAAATGAATTTATAGATGATTGTTGGGAAATGAAAAGAAAATATGATAACGAGTTTTTGCAAGCCTTTTCAGGTGTTCGAAATAATAAAATTAACTTTATGAATAAATGTAAACAGTCGAATTCACTTGAAGGTATGTTATGTGATGTTGAAAATTTGCGTGCTCGTTCAAATAAATTATTCAATGGAAGTTTAGTGAAAATTCAAACTATACAATCAATAAAAAATGATGAACTAAACGCTGCTTGTTCAAGTCAGATATTCCAAAATCAAATTGTTGGTAAGCAGGAGGTTGATATCGCCGCACTCATTTCTAGACTGGCTATAAGCGATTGGGTAAAAAGAGGATATGATCATGTACATAATTCAGAAGGCAAATGCCTTTTTGTCAACAGTCATTGCCGGATGGTTTTCTACATCAATTAGAAGAGTATTTTAATGAAACTTATGAAAATGAGATGAAGGGATTAGCAAATTGTGTTGATCAATATATGGAATCTTATAGGAATCTGGAAACTTCGATACAGGATCTATTGTTAAAAGAATTACCGTATATCGATAAAGAGAAAATTAATCAACAGTTTGCATTAATAAGATCGAAAAATGAAATCAATCTCGAATTTATTGAACAAAAACTAAAAGAACCGAGTAAGGGAATGACACTAGTTCCTGTTGATGAATTTGTAAAAAATATCAATCTTGAAATTGAGAGGGTAAATCAGGAGATTCATGGACATAACAGGTTGATTGATAACCGGACTCAGGAAGAACAACTGCTAAAAGATCAGATATGGAGATTCATAGCAAATGAGAATATGCATAATCACGAAAAATACGTACGCAAAGAATTTAACATTAAGAATGCGATAACGGGGATAAAAGATAGGATTACGTCAAAAACATCTGAGAAAAACAGATTAATTTCAGAAGTTGAGGGTTTGGAGGCTCAAATCACTAGTGTAATTCCATCTGTTAATGAGATGAACCGTCTGTTAAAAGCATATAATTTTACAAATTTTAAATTGGCGCATACACAAAACCAGGGAAATTATCGATTGGTACGATCTACTGGAGAAGATGTAAATCAGACTTTAAGTGAAGGAGAAAAGACATTCGTAACATTCCTATATTTTATGCATCTGTTGAATGGAAGCAATAACAGAGATCTTATTACAGAGAACAAAGTTGTTGTGATTGATGATCCAATTTCTAGCTTAGATAGCAATGTACTATTTATCGTTAGCAATCTCATCTTGAAACTTATTGATGATATAAGGAACAATAGAAACAATATCGTTTAATTATTTGTTTTAACCCATAATGTTTACTTTCATAAGGAAGTAGCTTTTGATAAAAGGCGATCAAAAGGCGTAAAATTACACGATGAAACCTTCTGGATTATTAGAAAAGTTAATAATGTTACAGATGCTCAGCCCTATGATACAAATCCAATAAAAACTTCATATGAATTAATGTGGCAAGAACTTAGAACTGCAACACAAAGCAGTTCCACAACATCGGTTCAAAACTTGATTCGTAGAATTATAGAAAACTATTTTAAAGTATTTGGTAATATTAGTGAAGCTGATATTCTGAATAAATTCGACGAAGAAGAAAAAGTATTATGTAAATCGCTTTTATCCTGGGCAAATGATGGATCCCATTTTGCAAGCGATGATATATATATTGAACATCCGCTAGATACAAATGCAAGGTACCTTAATATATTCGAGAAAATATTCAAGGTTACAAATCATCATGCACATTACAAAATGATGATGGGCATAGAGGAAGCAAATGATATTACTCAAGCGCAAGTTTCATGATCATTTCTGTCTTTCTCATAAAAATTTTTCAGTGATATTTACCCAAACAAACGTTTCTTTACAGCTTTGTTTGGGTTTTTTTGCATTTTCACAGGACTTACTGCCTATATTGTCGAACCTTATCAGTAAATGGATTTTATTCCATGGGAACGTATATTCGATGACAACTTATTGTCTAATCATTGTGTTTAAATATGATCAATAGACATTAGCGATGGAGGGATTAGGTATGGCATTTCTGAAATGCTCGGAATGCACCAATATGTTAAAGGCAATTCAAATTTCGAATAAGATCAGCCAAGTCGGGGAGCAACGATGGCTTGAATATTCGCCAACGGGAATAAAAAGCTCAGACTGGACTCCCTTAAATGATAACCTCCGAGGATTCGCAGAAGGTACTTATTGTCCGTCATGTTTTGCTAGCGTTCCTTTAGAGAAAGAAGAATTTATTCTATGTGAGGACAATCGAATTCCAGGCGTAGTGAGTAATGAATTTTCCTCAGAAGATGTACTGGATAAGCTGAAGAAGTTGGCCGAGGAGGAAGCCTCCGAGATTTTTGTACACACACTTCCTGCCAAAGAAGCAACTTTTGCAGATATTCCTGATTCTACACCGGAGCCCGTTAAGGACGCCTTATATCGAATGGGAATTAAGCAGTTATATTCACACCAAGCAGAAACGGCCGATGCAGTCCATTCTGGTTCTAATGTTGTCTTGGTCACTTCAACGTCATCCGGAAAGACGTTGTCCTATAACCTGCCGATTCTTAGTCGTTTATATAACCATCCCGAAGAACGTGCGTTATATATATTTCCAACAAAAGCGTTAGCAAATGATCAGTTGGATCAAATTAGGCGTTTTGGCTTGCAACTGACGGAGAATCCTTCTTCCCTGGATGAGTGGTTTGAAACCCAGTTGCATTTGGGAGATCGTCTGATTCATATTGGCCGGCTGGATGGAGATACCGAGAATGGGCCGCGGCAGCGTATCATGGAAAAAGCACAGATATGGATGACGAATCCGGATATGATTCATTACTCCATTCTTGGGCAAGTACAGAAGGTGAAGTATGCGACCGCACATCACATTCGGAATTATTTGCGGAACCTCAAATTTATTGTGCTTGATGAGATGCATATGTACCGCGGCACATTTGGAAGTCATGTCGCATTAGTACTCAGACGTCTGCTTAAGGTTTGCCGAGAGCTTGGTAATGCTCACAATATCCAGATTATCACGAGCTCAGCAACGATTGAGAACCCTGCTAGATTAGCAGAGGATCTTACGGGTCTTAGTGGCTTTACCCTCATCAATACAGATGGTTCCGCCCATCAGAAGAAGGGGATCGTCCTCTGGAATCCTGGCATGTCTGCCGACGAACAGGTCCGCCGCGCGCCTTCTACCGATGCGATTACGATAGCGAAACAAATTATGACTGTGGATCAGAAGGTGATTAAGAGCATCATTTTTCAGCCATCTCGCAGCCAGACGATGGTATTTACCCGTTATATCAAGGACGTATTGCGCCAGCCTCTCCGACTACCTAAGGAGAAAGTGGACGGAGAGAAACTCGCGGCTTTTTATACTGGAATCCTACCGAATGATACCCGAAAACGGATTATTGAGCGGCTCAAGTCCCACGATATTCATGTCATTATTACGACCAATGCCCTTGAAGTCGGGATTGATATCGGTGATCTGAGTCTCGCCGTTCTTGTCGGTTATCCCGGATCGAAAGCGGCATTCTCCCAACAGATTGGGCGCGTAGGCCGCAAAGGCGAGGGAGTCGCTGTCTTGATCCTTCAGGACGAACCGCTTCAGCAGTATTACATGCGAAACCCACTGGAGTTTATTCACAAGGCTCCGGAAGTAGTTCGAATTAATCCAACAAATTACAAGTTGTTGGCTTTACATATTCCTCTACTGAGAGAAGAGCTCGGGAGAGAAGTCACGAAGGAAGACTTGCAGAACATGTTCCCCGGGTTAGTTGAAGACTATATCGAGACTGTTCTCCAAGTTGCCGCATCAGCGAATCAAGAGGAAGTCGTTGATAATAAGTTTAGCCTTCGATCCATCTCCGGGCAAAACTACAACGTCACCATTCGGGGGCAGGATCAAACGATCGTTGACGGTCTGGATGAATGGAGTGCTCTTCGTGACTTTCATGAAGGAGCGATCTATTGGACTCCTGGAGAAAAAGGCTATCGAGTAGACTCTATCAATCGCAGAAAAGGCGAAATCATTCTATTGCCCATTCAAGAACTAACCTATTACACCCAATCTACTTATCGTGATGCCATTGATATTATGCAGACTTACCAGAAGCAAAATATCGAAGGAATCGATATGGCCTATGGTGAACTGGAGATCAAGCGGAGCGTCTTCGGTTATAAAAAAGTTTACTTCGGACAGAAGCATGAATCGGAGCAGGTTCAATTGGATCATCCGTCCGTCACCCGATTTACTCCCGAAGGAATGTGGGTTACATTAACGGATTCCCAATGGGGCCAGTTGAAGAATAACATTCAGGAGTGGGTAGATGAAAGCAGATCCCTTGATCTGTTGGCCGAAGGCTCTCTTCACGCCGCAGGTCACGCTATGACTTCCGTTATTCCAGACCTCATTATTTGTGACGCGAATGACTTTACAGGTTTTTCGGCGAGTGCGATGACGGCTTTTGCTAATCGACCTGTTATCGGCTTCTATGGCGAGAACGGGTCCGGTCTCGGAACCATCGAGGCGATTTACGAGAAACTCCCTCATGTGCTGCGAAAAGCGCTTGAGCTTATTGAGAGCTGCCCTTGTTCTGAAGGATGTCCTAGTTGCGTGCAGCTCCCTGGTAAAGGAAATATTGAATTGTTCAAACCTGGAGCCAAAATGCTGCTGAAGATACTGATTGAAGGGAACGATTAAGAATGCCTGTAATCTGCTCTTCTTGTGGGGGGCTACGGCCATATGGAGACTTTGTCCAAATCGGTTATAAAGCAGATCCGAAAGGTTATTACCGTCATATCCATCAACGGGCAAACGGGATTCGAATTGCGGAGTGGCGTTCCCTAGAACCCGATCTTGAGTCCTATGTAAACAAACAAGCCGGCGTTTATTGTACGCATGATGGATGTTCAATCTTGGACGGGATGTTAACACCGGAAGATATGGAATTGATAGCAGATCGAAGACTTCCCGTGCAACAAGCATTCGATAGTGATGTGCTCGTCCAGAACTTGCTTGAAGTAGGAACTCGTGTCCGAAGCGAAGTGCATGTGCATCAAATTGACGCTAATCAAGGTGCTTATGCTGAACAAATCCTTATGCCCAGTTGGCTGCAACGGAAGCTTCATTCTCTGGGGATCAATAAGCTGTATGAGCATCAAGGAGAAGGTATACAGAACATCCGGGAAGGACGCAATGTGGTTCTCTGTACGAAAACCGCATCGGGAAAATCATTGGCTTACAATGTTCCCATCATGGAAAAATTGGTATCTGATCCGGATGCGTGTGCGCTTTATTTGGCACCGTTCAAAGCTTTGGTCGAGGACCAGTACGCCCATCTGCAGAAATGGGCTGATGACGCAGAGGAACAAGCAAATCACTTCTCATTAAATGGGTTTTCAAGATTTTCTGTTAATGGACAACAACTATCTGTTGGGGTTCTACACGGACAACGTAACGTTCCAGAGCATATGAGAAAAGATCAGGCGTCTAGCTTCGTATTCTCTGAAGGACGTTATTGGCTGACCAACGTTCACTATTTGCACTTAATTCTTCAAGGAGCAAGTTCATCTAAGGGGAAAGGCCCCCAGTTGTTGCGTTTTCTGCAAAATCTTCGGTTTGTCGTTATTGATGAGCTTCATCAATACTCAGGCTTGTTAGGTTCTAAGGTTTCTTTGGTCCTTCGTAGATTAAGGATGTTATGTGACAGATTGGGGAATAAGAACGTCCAGTTTATTGCCTGCTCGGCTACCATTGCTAATCCAAAGTATCTGGCTGAAGAATTAACAGGAATGCGTGGAATGAAAGGATTTCATGAGATATCAGGTGCACAAGCTCCTGTCAAGAAGAAAGCTGTACTGATGTGGAATCCGGGCTTGTCAGATGATGAGCAGAAGAAAAGGGCTGTTGTTTCCGATCTCTATGAGATTCTGCGCACGATCTACAAGGATGGAAGATGGCCAAGAAGTATCATTTTCACAAGCAATCGCCAGCAAGCCCAGCTATTAAGTCGTGAATTAAACATGATATTGCGCAGCCACCTTCATGATCATGGCGGGCTTTCGCCAGACGAACCATATGGTTTTTTTCTGCCGTACCATGCGTACCTCACGCAAGAAGTTAAAGAACGAACCATACAAAAACTTGAGCAAGGCGAGATCCTTGGAGTGGTCACTACTAGCGCCCTAGAGGTCGGAATTGATGTGAAGTGTCTGGATGTAAGTATATTGTTGGGGTATCCAGGTTCTCAGGCCTCCTTTTGGCAGCAGGCTGGTCGTGTGGGGCGCAGCAGAGACGGTGTGGTGATTATGATGGTTCAGGAAGAGCCATTGCAGCAATACTTTGCACGCAACCCTGAAGAATTCTTTACGCTTTCACCTGAATCTGCGGCGATCAATACAACGAATCCCAAGCTATTAAAGGAGCATCTCGCATACGCAGCTCACGAACTGGGAGGGACGTTGACGAATGCTATGAATTACGTTCGATCTTCGGCGCTTCGCAGGGTAGTCGGAGAAGCAAGCGACCAGTGGCAGCAGATCGAAGGAAAACTCCTGTATCATGGTGAAACGCCAAGATATCAAACTTTATTTACAATGGGAGCTACTTATACGGTTGTATCCAAGAACGGCTGGAATGAGGATATCTTGTTTCAAAGTGTCGAAGAGCGTTCCTTAATAAGAGATTATCACGTAGACGCCGTATTTCTGGGACCTGACAATCGTACCTTCTATAAGGTCAAGTGGGTCAATGGTAAGCAACGCAAAGTGGTTGTGGAGCAGGTAAGAACGGATTATCATACTCGCGGAATCGTTCGCGATAGTATTGAAATCCATGACGTAATTAATCCACTGAGAAGTGACGCGGCGATCAAATCCAATCTTGGCAACATCATCGTAAAACGAAGCACATTTGGCTACAAAAAAATCTTCAATCACAGCGCAACGCCTCCCGAAACCGTACAATTAACAAACACATATCCTGTCAGTTTCCAAACCGAGGCGTTTTGGCTGATGTGGGATCACCAAGGAAGGGATGAACTTAGAGGTCTGCTCAAGGATGTGCAGAATTGCGAATCCATTGACTTGGAGACATTGGTTGAGGGAAGCCTTCATGCCGTTGAACATGCAATAGCTTCGGCGATACCGGCGGTTGTAAGGTGCAGTATGGCTGATTTTCAGCACACCTCTTTTTATTCTGGCTCTGCCTTGTTTGGAATGCCCGGAATGTTCTTCTATGACAGCCAAGCAGGAGGCGGTTCGGGGATAGTCGAGGTTGTCGCTGAAAAGTTTGGGGTTCTCTTGGACAAAGCTCAACAGATCATTAGCAGCTGTGGTTGTTCGGAAGGCTGTCCATCCTGCATACAGCTGTTTCATTGTGAGAAGCAGAATGAGCCGTTGCACAAGGCTGGGGCTTTAATGATTCTTAATCACCTGCAAAAATATTCATTTTGGCAATTCATGAGAAACCGAGCTTTGACATAAAGGGAGGAATCAGTGCCTATGAATTTAATCGATAAGGCAATTGAATTTGCTGCCGTTGCTCATCGAAAACAGAGCAGAAAAAAACCTTGCTATTCGGCAGACATCCTGTGCAGACAAACTACACAATATTCGTTCTATTAAGAGGGATATGAAGCAGTACGGTGAGGAGGCATGGACCCGTTTCAAACGAGGGCGTGACAGCCAGGAATGGTGCTATAAAGGTTTGGTGGAAAGACTCGGATACAAATCGCGGTTTAAGTTACTGGAAGAGTTGGAAGACGAAGTGGAAGAAGTTTTCGGCCCCTTTATTGGATAATGCCCCAAGAACAGATTGAGGAAAGAAGAGCACATTTTGAACGATTTGGCGCTTGGGAGCTAATCAAGGAAGTTCATCAGAGAGATCCTATTCATCCGAATTATGAGGTTGATTTCGATCGTCTAGCTAACTATTGGTGGAACGCGGGATCGAGTTTCAGAACGTGGCATCTTGAAACGAACACCCTGAAAGAGAAGAAATGGATAACTGAAATCGAGGAGATCAAATATGAGCAAAGTATATTTCGGCAAGTTTGACAGTAAGAGACCGCATCAAATCCAGGAGAAGTATTACGCTGCGGGTGCCAAAGAGAGTTCCTGGTACGGAGGTATTGAACCTGGGGATTACGTCTTTGTGGTGACGAATGCAAACGTAATTGCGTTATGGAAAGTGAGGGAGTATGGGCAAAAAGTAAATCCTATTAATCCGTCAGATACGGGTGTTGTTTTATTCGACGAAATCAAGCGGCTCTCGCATCCTGTACCTGTCGTGCAATTTATTAAAAGTCCATATTTTAATTTGGACCTCAACTTACTTAATAAAATTAACAAGGCTACTCCAGGTCACGGATTCTTTCCCATTGAGACAACCTTGGCTTTTCCCATGGATAATTGGGATCAGCTCTCTTTTGCTTCGGTTCGTCGTTATTACGTCACACTAAGTTCTCAACTCCCGCCAGTTGCAGAAAACGACATCATGGTTGTAATCGACAATCTCGAAACATCAAGAATAATAGGGATATTGGAGTGGAAGAATGGACAATCCCAACCTTATGCAAGTTTACAGAAGTTGTATGATGACAAAAATTCCAAAACTGAAAGGTATGCATTGTTTGAGTTGCTTGAATTTGCGGAAGAAGAAGCGCCGAATAAACGTAACTATTTGAAAAGCGTCCTGAGTGAATTGGAAAGGCAGGGGTATTTTGCTGTAGAAAATCCTATTCGTCTCTATGATAATGTCTTGGTTGGCCGCCGAAAGACGCCGATCAGCAAATCGAATATGGAAGTTGGAACTGAAGGAAAAACACCAATAACGCAAACCGTGGAAACTTCGGATATTGAGGAAACGCCGGAATTGTTTGAACAATACCGTACATATGCTGAGTTATTAGACTTTAACCCTAACTTGATTTTATACGGACCTCCAGGAACAGGGAAAACGTTCGCCACGAAGAATATTATAGAAGCATTTGAGTATACGTTACGTAAACGATATATCCCGTTCTCCCAGGTTGAACGGGAAGAGCGGGTACGTTTCATCACTTTCCATCAGTCGTACTCGTATGAGGAATTTATTGAGGGCATTCGCCCCCAATTGGAAGAAGACACGAAGCAAGAAGAAGCAGGCGGTGAGATTCGATATCGTGTGGAGCCTGGCGTTCTGAAAAAGATGGTGGAAGACGCATCAGCACAAATTATCAAAGCAGAATCTGAGTCCTCCGGTATTATGGGAGCCGAGTCCATACATTCGGGATCCCGGGTCTGGAAAGTTTCGCTCGGCCGTCGCAACAGTGATCAAATTTACAACCAATGTAAAGAGGGCAAACAAATAGCGGTCGACTTTCTAGATCACATCAACTTAGCCGACAAGTCATATGACGAAATATACTCCTTACTTGAGAATGAGCGGGATGATGGGGCTCAAAAGCCTACTATGGATGCCAATACGTTAGATACTCTCATTAACCAAATGGAACAAGGAGATATCGTTTTTGTCTATGATGGTCCTCGGACGATTCGGGATATTGGTGTAATAACAGGGGATTATGCTTACATAAAGGGACAGGCGGCACCGCACGTCAGACCGGTTGCATGGCTGAAAGAATTTACGGAGCCCGCGGATATTTACGATATGAACGGCGGAGTAAGTCTTACTCTCAAAACGATATACGAGCTTCCCCGCATTCAAATGTCCGATGTTCAGAAATTGATCGGTATTTCCAACGATATGAATAAAACGGTTAAGACACAGCAGCATCAGCAAAAACCATACTATTTGATCATCGATGAAATCAACCGAGGTAACATCTCTAAAATCTTTGGCGAACTGATAACATTGATTGAAAAGGACAAAAGGCAAACGGTCAGCACGATCTTGCCCTATTCCAAAAAGCCTTTCTCGTTGCCTAGGAACCTGTATATTATCGGTACGATGAATACTTCCGATCGATCGATCGCGATGCTGGATACCGCGCTAAGAAGACGGTTCGTATTCGCGGAAATGGAACCAGATTATGCGGTTTTTGAACAAAATACAGCAAAAGCGGGTGCGGTGGAACTTGCAAGTCTATTGCGGAGCCTTAATGAAAAAATATCGGAGAAGCTGGATCGAGACCATCGGATCGGCCATGCCTATTTGATGGATGTTTTAACGATCGATGATCTTTTTAAGTGCTGGTATTATAAAGTTCTACCATTAATCGCTGAATATTTCTACAACGATGTCGCTGCTATTCAGTCGGTTGTTGGAACCAAGTTTTTCGAGAAATCCGGAAGTATTCGGGTTTTAAGCACGCAGCCTCCCGATCAAGATACGGTTTCCGACTTCGAGAAGGCCTTGTTGGCCCTCTATAAAGGAACAGAAGATTGATGGCGAAACTCATCACTGTCTTTGAAGACAGGTATTCGTTGGAACCAATCTCGAATGAACATAGGATGGAATTATCTTCGTTGGAGTCCATTTGGGGAAGGCAAAATATTGGCTTCAGTGTAGATAACCGAGTGCTGCTAAGGAAGTATGTTGGATTTATCGCCACTCCTTCCTTGCAGCTACAGATTCTGCCCAAACTTTATGAAGATGCGGCATCTGCTGAAGACTTCGAAGAGGAAAAACGTTCGTCCGTTCGGATGCTGTTCCGTTTGCTGGCATCTAGCGGGTTCCTTTCAGTCAAAGATATTCCGGAACCTCAACTTATAGCGGCTATGAACGGAGATTTGCTGGAGATTTTCATTAACATTTTCATTAAGAGGTTCTTGGAACTCTTTCAGAAGCAAATTCATCGTCAATATGAAGATTTTGAGGGCAACCTCCCCTACATCAGAGGAAGGATCCTATTTCAGCAACAGTTGCTCAGAAATGGGGGATTTAAGCATAAGCATTATGTTAGCTATCAGGAATTCACGGAAGACAATTTGCTCAATCAAATCATTAAAGCCACAATGATTTCACTTAGAACATTGACAAAGAGCGAGGAAAATAAAACCGGTTTGAGTCATGCGCTTATTCTATTAGAGGATATCCGTCCGCTCCGCCTTACCGAATCGCTATTCCAAAAAGTACGTTTTAATCGGTTAAACGAAGACTACAGGCCCGTGTTTGAACTTGCTAAGATGTTTTACTTTAACCGACAACCTGGGGTCCATGCAGGTGACGAGCGTACCTTTACATTTCTGATCCCACTAAATGATTTATTTGAATTCTCGTTATATCAATGGTTGGATAAGGGGTTATCTTCGGATGATTGGGTGGTCCGTTATCAGACGCCACAACGTTACTTGGATGCTGAGAAAGATGCTTTGTTGCTGAGACCCGATATTACAATCGCATGCAGACGAGCAGGATCAGAAACGCCGATAGAAAAGATTGTAGACGCGAAATATAAAAATCCCATTTCTGAAGAGAATACTCGACTTTCGGAGTCGGATGTTTACCAAATGTTGGCCTATGCAGTCCGTTATCAATGCAATAGGTTGTTTCTGGTATACCCAGTTTTCCGTGCGAACAAATATTTCCAGAATCCGCTAGCAACCTATTTGATACATAACGGAGATCAGGTGATCCGGATATCAGCTCTTCATATTGATATTGCCTCCGAAGACCTGGATCAGATACAAAAAGAGTTCATAAATTTAATATGTCATTTTTTTGAGAGTTAAGAAGGGAACATGAGATGAAATTTCCGGATGAGGCTAGTCTTTATGAGATACGAGAACTAGCCGAGCAACAGTGACCTTGGCTATTATTGATTTCAAAGCACATCCACTATATAATAAATTTGTTCCTTCTATAGCTTCTGTTCCCAACGGAAGCCTAATGAGTGGCTATCCTCTGGCCCAAATTATGTCCTCGCGGGACAGCTGATTGATACCTATCCACGAGCCGAGAGCTTAACGGTATCCAATTCCCTTTGTGGAGATTAGTTACACCACAGGACTAGTCTGTTCTTGTGTACAATACTTGTTCAAATAATGAACCCGAATGAAGCATTTTTTCTTTGCTTTTTTCGGGTTCTTTTTGTTGTTATTGAAGAAGATCGGAACACACGTCATTCAGCAGCTTCGCAGCGTCAACTGGAGGAACATATCGCAGAGTTGTTGATAACTGCTTATGGCGCAGTTGTCGTTTTATAGCGATGATGTCAATCCCGCTGGTCTGCATTAAGTATGCCGTGGTATGTCGAAAACTATGGGCTGTGACTTTCTTTTGTATTCCGGCATCTAGGCAAAAATTCTTGATGATTCGGTTTAATGCTTCCTTGGATAATGGACGATTATTCTCGAAGAAAACCTCCGAATGTCCAGATTTCAGCCATTCTACTACAACCAGATGATGAATATAACGTTCCAGTTCATCAACGAGGGAATCGGGAATGTAAACGACTTCGGATGTGGTTTTCTGCCCTTTATTCACCATAATAACCCTACGCTCAAAATCAATCTGTTCAAGCGTTAACTGTATGATCTCCCTGTTTCGAAGAGCGGTCGTAGTCATTAGCAAAAATAGGATGAAGTACTTCCGGACAAATGGGTCGGCTTTAAGCGCTGCTTGAAATAATCGTTGACATTCACCTATGGAGAGGGAACGATCAATTATTCGGCGTTCATAATATGGATTCGGGAAATTCTTCATGGGGTTTTGTTTAATCATACCAAGACCGTGAAGTAACGTGAAAAAATGTTTCAGGTAAACAATATTATTGAAGATAGTATTCTTGCTTGCCTGAAACCTATTCTTGAGAAACTGGATATAACCGTCAATACATTCAGTATCGATCGGACGATAAGTCTCGGATACAGTATCATAATAAAATTTATCGAAATCCAGCTCTTCCTCAAAATCTAAGCTCAGATATTGTTCAAATTTCATGAACTGGCGACTATAAGCGTAAATTGCAGAATCCTTGAGATGGGTATGTTTTTCCCAGTTGGCATAGTAAGGGGAATCTAATAACAAACGTTTCATTTGTTCTCCAACCTTTCTCTAATTTTTTGAATAATCTCTTGGGCAAATGGGTGTTTGTTAATGGCGTCACGAAGTTGATCATCAAAAAGCCGCAAGTACTTCATCGTGCTATCGATCGACTCGTGACCTAGAAGTTTTGAGAGGGTGTATATATCGATCCCTGCTTCAAGGCCTTGAACGGCAAAAGAATGACGAAAAGAGTGAGGACCCAAACGATCTTTGTTTTCCTCTTTTATCGACCGAGACTCGCAAATAATACGTTTCATAAATTGCTGAATGGCTCTAGAGGTGATGGGTTTATCCCCGGCAGTGCTTGAAAAGATATAGAGCCTTTGATAATCGGAATCGGGCATCATCTCGCGAGCCCGACTGAATTTTTTCTCTATATATTCTGTGAGCATCAGTAAGGCGAGCTCGTTGATTTTTCGGGCTTTCTTGGTATTCTCAGCCCCTTTGGGTGTTACCTTGATTGTTTGAGTATCAGGATTGATATCACCGATCCTTAGATGGCAGAGCTCGTTTATGCGAATTCCACTCCCAAGGAAAGTCCAGATAATTGCAGTGTAAAGGCTATCGTGGTTACGAGATTGCGCGATCTGCAAGATTTCCGCAATCTGCACTTTAGTAAAGGCTTTTGGTGCGTCATCGTTTGACCATCGAACGCGTAGTATAGTCTTCAAGTCCCCGAGATCCTGATGACCAAAAAATATTTTGTATATGGTCTTTATAAAGGTTCGAAGAAAGGAAGATTTCTTGGCTTTTGTATTAGGATCTTCATTAAGCTTAATATAGTCGGACAAGAATTCACCGTTTGATACCTTTTCAAACGGCGGATCGTCGCCAAACTTTTCCTTTACATACTGCTGGAATAACTTCATCTCTGACCGATAGGTTGTTTGCGTGGCCTTGCTTAGTCCTGAAAATTTGCTGCTTTGATAGAAAGCAGCAACGGCTTCGAGAAATGAAATCTCCCGCACTTCTGGAGCTATTGACGGTGTGGACTGTGCTTGAACAGGGAAAGTTTCCATTACCTGTCGCATTTTTTCTGGGCCATAGTGACATAGCAGCTGGTTCAGTTGTTCTTTAAGTTCGGTAAATTTCGTGTCGCTGATTACCTTTGGCATGGAAGAACCTCCTTAAAATTTAAATAGCCTCTCGGCATTCGCCAAGGCAGATGGGACAAGGGATTCCTTGAACCATCATTATTAGCATCCTCCTACTTATGT
>NZ_LYPA01000067.1 GCF_001675045.1 Paenibacillus oryzae | reverse complement strand
CCATTAAAGTGGATAGTTAACACTTCGACAGAGGCTTATGGAAATCCTTGTTAGTTAATTGGTCCGTCGTAGAAAAAAAAGCAGATCCGGATATCTCCGATCTGCTTTTGGCGTTATCGCGCCCGCTATGTGGTTTGATAGCTAACCATCTTGCCTCTTTACTTAAGGACAACGATTCGCCTGATGCTCAAATGATCAAACAGGTCCTCCCATTCAAGCTCCTGTGCATACGGATCGCGGTAATAGGGAGAAACGGCTGGTAAATAGCCCATTAGCAAGCCCGAGCCGCCGCATAACATGGCGCCGCCATCCCCGCCCTTAAGCAGATAGGAGGTTTCTCCCGAAATCAGCTCGTATTGATATGGATCGCCCGCAAAGCACAAACCAAAACCATTTGGCTTCTCCAGGTCATAGCCGCCATCACCATTTTTTCCAGTTGGCTTTTCTCCATCCTCATTGCCAAAATATTTCACCCGGAGGCTGTAATCAAAGCTGTCTCCCCAAGGGAACAGGGTTCGGCAGCCGCCCCCAAACAGGTATTCCCACTGATCCTCCGTAGGCAGCGCAAATCCCTCCGATGAAAGCTCTTCAACAAACCCTTCATATGTCAAATCTTCATCAAAAACATAACATCTTACGCCATCCTGCTCCCGGACAAATTTGAAGCTGTTGTAACAGGTATATTCGTTGTAGCCGGAGGTTTTGAATTTTTCCAGCTCCTCATGAAAATCCTCGTAATCATACGCTTCTTCGTCCTGCTCGGAAACCTCGATCCACCCAATGGAGCGGGCATGGCGCTCAACCAGCATAGGCGGAATATCAGCGTTGCGGACTGGGGACATCAAGCTTTTCAAAAACAAGGTGCCGTCCTCTACATCGTATTCATTCAATACGGCCCGGAATTCCGCCTCCGTGGCTTCGTCCATTCCATCCCGCCACTCCTCCCAGCCAAGCGTCGCCGCGGTTCCAGGCACAAACACAAACTCGCAATCCTCATACAGGAATATTCCCGTTTCCAAAGCAGCTCCAAACCGCTCAAAAGCCGCAAGCCCTTTATAGGAAAACCCGTCAGGCAGAGAGTGCACAAGCTTTTTCAGCCATGCCTCCTTCTCCGCAGCGGGCGCATTTTCAAATTCAATCTTTGTCCAATAGGCCACTTTCCACAATCCCCCTCATTCAAGCTCCAAGCACTTGAAGTATACTATAAAGAGGAAGTTTTAACCTATAGGCTTTTTGACCTTCCTCGGCCACAAAGTAAAGCTGAAGCTATAGGCAAAATCAATGATCAAAATGATTCCCCATACCCGGATGCACTGCATTAGCGGCTCTGTTTGAGCCCCATCCCCAACAAAAAGTATGATGCCGTACAGAGTGGCGGCTCCAATGATCCACGCCAGCAAATGACTCAACCAGCCCCTCCGCTCATGAGCTGCATGGTCGGCGCCGTATTTGGGCGGCTTGGACGGCGCCGGCCCGTTAGCGAAACGATAGGCAAACTGCTTGTCGGCCCAGCCGATCATTTTGTGTCCGTACGCAATGGAAACACCGATGTAAATAGCAGCGATGCCATGAACAAAAGACGCCTCAGCTCCATTTTTCAAATCCAGAGCCGTCACAATCAGTAAAAGCAGATCAACCACGGGTGTCAATAAAAGCAGACTCCATCCCAGCTTTGGCTGCCTGAACATATAACGCGCAATCAGACCTGCAAGCACTAAAACCCAAAAGCCTACTTCACAAGCGATAATAATTACAGCCATCGTTTATCCTGCCCCTTGTTTAGATAAATCTGCTCTCTTCGGGCTTTTTGCGTATACACCGCAGCAGAATTTATCCTGAATTCCATGTCATCAATGGATATATTGAATTATATAACACGCCGTACTAAATAGAAAGAGGAAAAGTCCCTAGAGACCTGTTGTTGTATAAAAAAGGCCCCTGCATCCGGAATGCTGTCAACATTTCGGTGGCAGAAGCCCTCGGGATATGACTTATGAAAAGTAGAGAGAAGCTATTTTTTCAGCGGTTCGGGTAGCCAGCGCCTGTGTTGTCAAAGTCGGATTTGGACCGCCTATTCCATTGTAATGGACGCTATTATCCGCAATAAACAGACGTTTGACCTGATACGCCTCGCAATTGGCATCGACGACATGTCCTATTCTCATGGTGCTTTCAAGATGAAGCATAAAGGTAAAAGGCGTGTCGGAGCGGATAATGGAACGGGCTCCCGCTTGCCGCAGCGTTTCTGATGCGTATCTGGCCAATTGATCGCGCAGCTTCAGCGTTCGGATGCTTGGCGTATAATGAATGACTGGAATCGGGCCGTTTTCATCCCTAAGCAGCGGATCTACCTCCACCCGATTGTGATACAGTGTTTCATCATCCGTCAACAACAGCATCGTCATCGTTCTTGAATAATTCATCATCAGCTCTTTTAGCTGAGGACCTGCAACTAACCCCCGAATATCCCAAGGCTCGCCAGCAGGGGGAGGATTCAAGGCGTTATAGCCGGCTTCGCTGAAGCCATAGGTCAAATAAGACATCAGCCCGGGGCTAAGACAGGAAACCTGAAAAATACCGATGCCCGGAATATCGACCCGAGCGCCCGACGTATGTCCCGCATAGGGATACACCTGATCCATACCCATTATCCGCAGTAAATCCCGTTCGTCGAAAACGCCGCTCACCCAATCAAAGCAATGATTGGTCAAGCCTCTGCCCACCCAGTCATTATGCGGGAGACCGGAGTTCAGCCACAGACGCGGGGATTCAATGCAGCCCGCAGCCATAACCACCACTTTTGCCGAAAGCTCGCCGACCTCCCCGGACCATGTATCCCTGAACAATACGCCGATCGTTCGCACTCCCCCTTGAGCGTCAGCTTCAGTCAGCACTTTGATGACAAACGAATTTGGGCGAATGGCTACGCGCCCTGTTTTAAGCGCAAGCGGCACATAGCTGACCAGCGTGCTTCTTTTGGCAATCCGGTCGACGGACGGCCCTACGCTGCATCCGTTTACGCAGTTTCCTTTGAGGGTACACCCCTCCATATGGGATAATTGCTCCATCGAATATTGGGGGTCCATCAAGTGTTCATTAACGGGCAAAATGGCATTGGGGTTGGGCCGATAGCCAGGCTGAGTGACGTTGAGAGTCGCATTCAGGCCCCAGCCCGCTTTTTTGGCGCCGTAATAAAACAGCTCCTCCTTTGGTGTCGTAGGCGAAAACTGAACAGGCAGCGTAGCCTCTGCTTTTTCGTAATAGGGCATCAGCTCGCGGTAGCTTATTGGCCAGATTCCGTCTATTGCAACGGGAAAGGCGCGAGGCGATTGCGTCCAATAATGCTGGGTTGTGCCGCCTACCCCCGCAACCTGCCAGGTCGCTCCCTTTCCTGCCATTACCCGATGCCAGGGAGGACGGCTGCGGTCGGCAGGGCCAAAGCGGAATGCGCCGGAAACCATATCGTTCATATTATTTTCGTAGCCATTATATATTTTTTTGTAGATGCCGATATCCAGATCGCCGTATTCCGAGCTCCATTCCCCGCCTCGTTCGCTGTTTGGGTTTTCCCATTTTTTATTGCCGTACCAGGGACCTGCTTCAAGCACCAGCACATTCAAGCCGGCTTCGCCCAGCTCTTTGGCCGCAACGGCTCCGCCGCCCCCTGAACCAATGACAATAACGTCGGCATCAAAAGCCTTTTCAGCTTGATACAACAGTTGACGTCCCTCCTTCTCGCACGATGGTTAACGGGGCTCCCATATAAACCCGGTAGCCTGGCTGAACCCCTGGATATCCGACTTGACTCCAACTGACTGGGAAATATTGCAGCCTGCGGTCGACCGGCGTCATCAGGCGATTGCTGCCATAGGCAGACCACTCGGAATACATGCCAAACATCGTATGCCGATTCAAAAAACTAACCATCCAAACAATCCATATCTTGCTCCCATAAGGAGGAGGCAGCAAGCTCGTTTCAATCTGCGCATCTCCAAGCATTTGCAAAACGCGAATACGGTCCCAAGCGTCAAGCGACGCAAAAGGACTGATAGGCCATATGGAAAAGTCGGGCTGGCATCGCGCCTGTCCGGTATTGAGTAGTTGAATGGCGCCAGTATTAAGCAAAATCGCTGTAGATGCCGACAAAGGAATAGTAGCGAGCCCGCCATCCGCAATGAATAAAAGCGAATGATCCAGCTCCCAGATCAGATATTCGTGGATGCCTAAAGCCGCTGCGCCGTAGGCTTGCTCCGCCCCAAAAACGGAAAGCTCCGGCGTATCGGGGACAAGAGCCGAAACAAGCGCCCTAAAGGTCATTAGGGTGCTTGCTTCCATGTTTTCGGCATATGCCTTAGCAGAATACATAATAACCCTCCCCTTTTAGAGGATGTTCAAAAAGTCCGCTTTCCATTGCAGAACATGCCTGACGGCATGGCCAGCTGCGAATATGGCATTCAGCCGAAATCTCCGGTCCTCACTTAGCTCTCACTAAGCTCCGGTCCTCGATTTCTAGCTTCATCCCATCTTCTTGACACTGAAAACCGAACTTTTTGAATTTCATTTATATGAGGATGTTCAAAAAGTCCGCTTTCCATTGCGGGACATGCCTGGCGGTAATGGGCATACCTGCCCGATTCACTATTTTTATTCTCTAAAGGGCGAAATATGACCTAATCGTCGGGAAGCTACATTCTATCGCAGGGCTACAGGACAAGCTGGGCGTATACCTCGCCGGAAGGGTGGATTTGCCCAGTTTCAACAAAACCAAGCGATGCGTATAGCTGTTTCGCAACGGTATTTTCAGACTGATAGGTAATTTCCACAATTCTGGCTTTCCCATGAGCAGCCGATTCCGCTAATTGAATAGCTTTTATCATGGCTTCTTTTCCATATCCATTGCCCTGATAGCGTCTGTCAATCATCATTTTAAAAACTCCGTAATTGCTGGATTGAAAATCTCCATCGCCATCATCATAATCCATCATAATAAAACCAACCATCCGTTCGTCCTTATAGATCGCATATGTTAAAATGACCTGCCCTTCTTTTGAAGCAAGATAAGCCTCCGCGAGCGTATGCTGATTGGAAGACATAAAGCGCTTTTGCTCCTCCGTAATTTGCAGCTCTTATGCAGTAATTCCGTACAGTAATATTGCGTGTATGGCATGTAGCCCTCTCTCCTCCTTTCTCCTTTGGATGGCAACCTGGCTGATGTCTGTCTCCTTTTGGCGTTCCCTCATTAAAATAGTGCCTGTTGGCACGTTATGGTTTTGTCTTTATGGAAATTTTTTTGTTAACATGGAATCTGCCGGGTCAATGTCGAAATTGCCTATTCTTCCTTGCTGGCTGCGCGTCCAGCTTTTACATGCTTGAGTTGGGCCACGATAATAACGCTGATGATGACCAGCAGAAACCATGAGCTGATTTTACTAAAGCTGACCAGGCGCCAGGCATCATGCTGATCGGGATATTTCCATGCGCCCAGAAAGGTCGCTATATTTTCCGCAGTCCATATAAAAAAGCCAACAATGACAAAAGCAAGCGCTAATGGCATCCGATACGTCGCCTCGCGCACCCGGTAAATGATTATTGTTTTTCGGAAAACAATAAACACAAGCGCCGTCAGCCACCAGCGAAAATCGGGAATAAAATGATGCGTAAAAAAATTGAAATAAATAGCCCCGCCCAGCAAGGCAGAAGGAACAAGTCCGGGCCAGCCCGTCATATCCATGCGAAGCCTTCGCCAAATCTGACACATAAAGCTTGCAACACTGGCATACATAAATCCGCTATATAACGGAACGCCAAGCAGCTTCGTATACCCGGAATTCGGATAAGACCAGGACCCCATCCACACCTTGTACAGCTCAAGCGCTAAACCAATCAAGTGGAAAACACAAATGACTTTGATTTCGTCAAGCGTCTCCAGGCCGCTGCGATACATCAAATATTGCACGCCAAGCAGTATAAGCAAAATGACATCATAACGAGGGACATACGGAATCTCTATAACACTTGTGAGCGCTAATGTGCCAAAAATAGCAACCGGAAAAATACAGCTCATCGCCTGATGATAGCCAAAATGCAGAAGTTGTACGACCGCTTTCAATTGCATCCGCTCCTTATCCATGACTTCCATTCATCATATAGGTAAGGAAGGTTTTGAAAAAGAGAAAATCATCGTTTGCAATTTTCTTGTTTTCATAGCTCAAGTTAGAAATCTAAGTAAATGCTGGACTTCAGCCATAATGGGACGATTGGGACGGTGCGGGGCATATGGCTCTCCTGTCTCCATCTGTCGGCTGCTGTGCTCCGCGAAAAATACGACGAGCAGCTCTTTTCAGAAGCGCTCATTAGGGGGATATGGCGGTGGATGTTGGTGGTGAATTAGTGGTGGATTCACTGATGCGGACAACGATGACCGTTAGAAGCTGTTTTTTACGGAAATCCAATATGTAAAGGACATCGGCGTCCGTAAGCCCCTGTAAAACCACCCGTAATGAGTCACTTTGGATAGCTAAAGGACACGGGTGACCGTTGTTCAAGTCAAATCTAGCTGTTTCACACTGTAACGGTCATGAATGACCGGCAAAAGACAGATCACGTCAAAAAGCTCAAAAAACAAAGTGCCTGTTTCCTAGTAGATCCAAACTGTGCAGGTAATAGGGGCTTCTATGAGAAAGCCAAGTTCATTTGTTGGTATAGGCATTGTTCTAACTTTTTCCATCACTCAATAAACAAATAACCGAGTCAATCACAGCTTGAGGATGGTGAATATGAATAGAGTGCCAGCTTTCCCCCACAACAAAATGTTTCGTGTTCATAGTCAATTTTAAAAGTTCTTTCTGAGTTTCTATCCATTCTTTGCTCTGTCTTCCTGCTGATAATACGATTATGGGCATTTCTGATTTTAATGGCTGTGATTTATGTAGCTGCTCTGCACTTTCTAGTATAGATAGGAATTCTAAATAAGCTGCCTTATATGCATTGTTTCTATACCCTAAAGCGTTAACTATTTGCTGAATGTTAAAAGGTAATCTCTTAGCACCAATATGGCGTTTTATTAATCGAGGAACTGCAATAGGAGATAATAAATATCCTAGCCTCAGAAGATTTCGATGTTTTTTTTGCTCCATTCTGCGAAATTTACTGAAATCAGGGCCTGAAAATCGCTTTTCATGAGTTGAATCCACCAGGATAATACCCATAACGTCAGCAGGATATTTTGAAGCAAACAATCTCATTATCATTCCACCGTACGAATGTCCTACAAGTAAGTATGGCGGTTTCAAATCCAACATGGATAATTGTGTAAATCGGTAACATAGTTTTCACAAGTGGGTTTATTAATCGTTTGTGTGCTCCATCCAAAGCCTGCTCGGTCATATGAAAGAACTTTTGTATATCTGGAGAGAGACGGTTGTACTAGTGCCCAATCTAATGCGCAGCCGCCCATCCCTGATTCTAAGATTACAGTTGGCTGATGCTCACCTTCTCCAGTTACAACAGCATGTAGGTTATGGTTGCCGACATTAATTATTACTCCTTGTGTTTTGTATTGGTAAAGTGCCCGTTTTGATAAAAACGACTGAAAAATGGTTAATGGAAAGCCGATGGCTGCAATTGTTGATCGTAGAATCTTTTCTGGAACTTTTATCATTGTAGTTACTTGTACTCCTTTCCTATTGTGGTTCAGATCAAACAATACAGTTATATGCAATGTAAAAAAAGAGAAAGTTTTCATGTTAACTTTTCTTATTTTCATGAAGAGCTGTGTTCCTAGTAACGCTTATTGTTAAATCTTTAATCGCGAGGTACGGATGCCCCAGAGATTTTATGCGAGCTTCAAATCCGCATCTAGATATCAGCTACCCATATCCACTTGAGTTCGACATTCAAAAACAATGTCTTGCATTTCCTTTTTGAAGTGACATATATTGCTTGTTGAAATAAAATTAGCTTGAAACTGGAATTTTCAAGCTTCGATTTCAATTGTAGTACCAAGGAGGGTTAAAATGAAGCGGTTTAGAGGCGTTTTATTTTTCCTATTACTTGCCCTGGGGCTTTCCGCTTGCATTACGGGGAAGCATTCCGATTATAATTTTCAAACCGATTTAAATAGCGCCTTAATTGATCCCTCGATTCGTACAATGGATGATATCGTGGCGCTATCGGACTATATTGTTGTTGGCGAACTCACAAGCAGCAGCTCGTTTAGCAAAACAACTATCGAATATTCAGTCAAAGTTGTTAAACAGCTCAAAGGAAGGGATAGCTTGGAGGAAAACACCATTTCCGTATTTTCTGCCGAGCCGCTTGCGAAAGAAGGCTCGCAATATCTGCTTTTTCTGGAACAGCAAAACTCCGAGTTTTTTGAAGCCCCAACCTATGCCTCTCTCATTCATCCCAATCTGCTAGAAGACGGAACTTTCACAGCCGGGCCATTTATCGGCAAAACCTCAAAGCAAATCAGCAATGAAATAAATAAATCGTCCAAGCTGTCAAGCTATGACGATCCTGCCGATCCAGTACTTTACAGAGATAAGGATTTATCCCAGCTTATTGATGCTTCGGACTATATCGTACATCTAAAGTCAACTTTTGTTATTGAAGAAAACAAAGCAATCAAATTGGCGGCTTCGCAACAGATAAAGCAATATAAAGGCGACAAGCGGCTTGAGTCAAAAGAAACCTTTTTTCTCCCCCAATTTATTGAGGTTGAAGAGGAATATCTCGTTTTTTATCGCCTTCAGGATGCCGCCGATTCAACCGATAATCCATCCATAACGCTGACAGCTCGTCATGGCAGTGTTATTGCCAAAAGCGATACGGATCGTTGGGAATCGGCGCTTTCAGAATTGGAAGCCAATTCTTTACTAAAGAAATGAATGCAAACACGAGAGGGCGCCGTTATTGGACCCTCTCTTTTGTGTTTATTTGCTGGCGAAGTCTAAAGGGTAACTACGATCTAAATTGGCTGTTGAAATATATACAGAGTAAACAGCATTTTGGATTACGTTCACATTCAGGAACACCGAAATGGCATCGTTTCTTGTTACAGGGTTACCAGGTATAAAACGGACGGTAATAAAGGAATTGAACATCATTACCCTCTCCGTACAATGTTTCGAAATGGTCATTGCCGATAAGTTAAAGCCGCCCCGATTTATTTCTGGAGCGGCTTCATGAGGGATCATGATAGGGTGGTTCCTTCACGATGGCGGGCATGGCTCCGGGGTTGCTAGGCCTGATCCGATTCGTGCCAGGGGTGAGCTTAGGCAAGCTTTAGGATTTGGATAGAAGTACCCTCGGGCTGATCACCAAATACATCTAATGATGAATTTCCTTGAATCACTATAAGTTGAGTATTCGCTGTGGTAACTTGAATAATTCTTTCAGCCGTACACCATAAATTAGTAATAACAGAGGAATTGTTAACTGCAGCGCCTCCCCCTTCGTTTACAAGGACGCCATTTAATCTAAACCAAACAGCGATGGAACTGTTCGCGGCAACTTGACAATACAGGGAAGCCATCACCCGATAGACTCCAGGTTGAAGGGTGACGACTCCGGTTGCGGTGTTGAGCTGAATATCCGGTGTCGGGCTGGGCACCACGACAGTATTGAATGGTATAGGCGCATTGAAAGGTAAGGGGCCTATATTAATAGAAAGTCCGCCCACAAAGTAGCTCAGTACCAGTCCCGACGGTCCGGTTGCACCAGTGGCTCCGGTTGCGCCATCTGCTCCAGTCGGACCGGTTGGGCCGGTGGCTCCAGTTGCGCCGTCTGCTCCAGTCGGACCGGTTGGGCCGGTGGCTCCAGTTGCGCCATCTGCTCCAGTCGGACCGGTTGGGCCTGTCGCTCCGTCTGCTCCGGTAGGTCCCGTCGGGCCTGTCGCCCCATCCGCGCCGGTGGCTCCGGTTGCGCCATCTGCTCCCGTTGGGCCAGTTGGACCGGTTGGACCCGTCGCTCCGGTGGGGACTGTTATAATAGGAAACTGCAAAATAGCAAAATATAAGAGCAACAAAATAAATTATGGATAATCACACTACAAAGGATAGCAATTCATTAGAAAAGCAAACGGTATTTCTTTATCTGGATAACACTACTTCGGGGACAACTTGGCCCAACTTCAATGTTTCTGATAATTATACCCAAATGATGTTTTTTATATTTTTTTTACTATTTTCCTTTTGTCAAAAAGGTTTTTCGGACAAGCAAAATATTTATCGGCGGTGAAACAACCAGCACAAGGCGTACTGCTCCCTTCACCGGGGAGATGGAATCGAGCTTGATATTTGACCCCTATTTTGAGATGCGGGAAAGGAAAAGAGGGATACGATATGCGCAGGAATACTTCCTGAGGCTTCGCAGACTAAGGGCCAGCCCATCTATTTTCTCACAGGACAAACAGGAAATTGCATATATTGCGTTATGCACATCAAGGAGGGCATGAGCATGATTACTTCCGCATTGATTGATCATTTTATGAGCGTAGATATGGAAACTGTAGAGACGGAAAAACTGGCTGATATCAGCACACTTGATTTTGATAATTCCCTTCCGATAGAAAAGCGGCCGGCTTATGTTTTGGAAAAACTGAAAAATCCGTTGTGTTTCCGTTGTGGTGACGTGGGTATAAAGCTTGAATTTGACGATACTCATCCGCCAATACAAGAGGTGCTCACAAACTTTATGATACGCAAAAAAAGCGGCTTATAATGCGGCTTTGTGCCCTCGACAATATAGTTCGCATTACGCCAGAATGGTAAAATGGAGGTGTATTGTGACAGGAAGGAGGACACATGGCGAGAGTAGCCAACAGGCAGAATATTGTAAAAGCTGCTTCAAGAAACAAGGTGTGGTATGTTGCATTTTATATCCGTCTTTCACGTGAAGACAAGCGAGGCAAGGATGAATCCGAAAGTATTACCAACCAAAGATTGATATTGACGGACTTCCTTCAACAGCAAGACGATGATGACGAGTATATTTTTGTTGACGAATATGTTGATGACGGTGTGAGCGGTACGACGGACGAAGAACGTGAAGGCTTTCAAAGGCTGTTAACCGATATTGGAAAGAAAAAAATCAATTGCGTGATCGTGAAGAACCTTGCGCGAAGCTTCCGCAACAACGGCCACCAAAGCTACTATCTTGGCGACTGGTTTCCACGGAATAACGTTCGGTTTATCTCTCTTTACCAACAGCCCGTTGATACGTATAAAGACCCGCAGAATGCGCAAAACATCGCCGTTCCGGTTCAAGGCGTTCTCAATGAAGAGCATGCGCGAGGCACTTCGGAAAGTGTCAGGAGAACCTTTGACAAGAAACGTGAAAAAGGGCTGCATATTGGCTCTTTTGCCGCTTATGGCTATCTGAAAAACTCGGATGAAAAAAACTTGCTAATTATCGACGAGGAAGCCGCTGAAAATGTCAAAAGCATTTATGCTTGGTTTTTAGAGGGCATGAGCAAAAATGCGATTGTGCGCAAGTTGAACGAAAACGGCATATTATGCCCGTCAGCGTATAAAAAGAGCAAGGGCATGAAATATAAGAATCCCAATAGCGATGGCGGCAATTCTTTATGGTGTGCCATGACGGTCACCGATATGTTGAAAAACCGCATTTATGTTGGGGATATGGTGCAAGGGCGTTATCGCATTAAGAGCTACAAAATCCATGTACAAGAAACCGTTCCCGAAGAAGAATGGTTCATTGTCGAAAATACGCATGAGCCGATCATCAGTCGTGAAGATTTTGCCAAAGTGCAGGAGCTTTTGAAAAAGGACACCCGCACCGCGCCAAAGCAAAAAACGTTGTATTTGTTCAGCGGCATCCTGCGCTGTGTAGATTGCGGCAAGGCCATGACACGAAGCGCCGTCAAAGGGAATGTGTACTATTATTGCCGCACTTACAAAAGCCAGTCCAAGGCGGCTTGTACGAAACATGCAATGAAGCACAACCATTTGGAGCAAGCGGTATTGTATGCCGTCAAGCAGCAGGTTTACGTTGCGGTATCTCTTTTAGAAATGGTTTCACGGATTAATAACGCTCCGCTCCAGAAAAGCATGACGATTCGACTGAATGAACGGATAGCGGCTAAGGAAAAGGAGCTTTCAAGGATTTCCCGCTACAAGCAAAGCATTTATCAGGACTGGAAAGACGGCGAAATTTCCCATAAGGACTATCGTCAGATGAAAGAGGATTACGAGCTGCAAATCGAAGCTATTAGCGAGGTTTTAGACAATCTGCGCAAAGATAAAGCCGAGCTTGAAAATGGGAGCAATGTAGAAAGCCCGTTTTTAGCAGCTTTTTGGAAGTATGAAAACATCAACAAACTGACAAGAGATATTCTAATCGAGCTTGTTGACTGCATCAAGGTATACGAAAATGGCAATATCAGCGTAAAGCTGAAATTTGCCAATGAGTACCGCAGAGTTGCGAAATACATTGAGGTCAACACCTCTGAAGACGCGGTTTAGTGAACCGTATTTATAACGACAGTTTGTTTTCCTAATATAAATGTTCCCGTTGCTCCTGTGGCCCCGGTGTCACCTTCAAAACCTCTTCTGCCACGTTTTCCTCTTCTCCCTCTCGGGCCTTCTTGACCGACCGGGGCTTCAAGACGTACAATTGCCGATCCTTGCGAAACCTCAACGCCTATTGTATCAGATTCAAAAGTAAGGTCTCCGCCTCTTTCAACGGTAGCGCTTCCATTGGGGCCTATTACATTGAACAAAGGAGCAGCCTGTTTTTTTCTTTTACTACAGCAATCAGGGGTTCTTTTTTTCTTTCCTCTTTTCTTTTTTACAAGCTTCATCATTCGCTTTTTATTGCGAGCAGCCAATCCCTACACCTCCCTATATTTTCTGATATTCTATGAATAAAATGGTCTATTCGTTTGTGCGTTTGCTGATTATATTTCGTGTTGCAAGCAAGAGAGGATGCCATTATTGGCCCTCTCTTTTGTTTTTCTTTACTGGCGTATGCTTATAATGGCTGCTTTTATTTAACCGGTATTCGTATGCCGTTTATAATAATGGCATTAACTTTGGCCATATCCAAAGGCGTTTTCGTATCCCAGCTTGCACTGAAGGTATGCTTATCGGAGTTTTGGCTTCCTCCGCCTCCCTCCAACGGGATAATGCCTTCAACTGTTTCAATTTCAAGCAGGATATCAGCGGCCATGCCATTTTCACCCTCATAGGTTCCGATTACTTGCAAACCTAATGGACTGAGGGTTAAATATTCAAAAAGATGACCATCGACCGGAAACGCTCAACTCCTAGTTATTTATCAGTCGACTGTCCCTTTATAACAATTCAAAGGGCCGTTTTGTGATCTACTTTTTAATTTAGTCGAAAATTTTATTAGGGCGTTTCTTTACGCTGGCTTGTACGCCGCTTTGCATCCAAACAGAAAAAAGGTACCCGCAGTCCGCACACCTTTTTGAAAAGTGTCCAGTCTATGGGTACCCGCTTTTGGGTTATATTAACCCAACACCCCGCCCAAGCTTCCGCCCTTAGCGAATAGCTGATCAATGCGTTTTTCAACATCCGGGTTCAAAATAAGCGGAGGAGCATGATGCGGCTTTGTTCTGGCGTCAATGATAACATTGTCGCAGCCCCAATGCTTAAAGGCAATCCCCGCATTCACGCCATACATATCATGGGATGGATTGCTTCGGGTGAAGGTTGTCCAGAAAAAGTTGTCCAGCGTGTCGCTGAGAAAAGTGCTGTCGTCGCATACAATGATAAGCGGACAATCATCCATACCGCCGCGCTTGCTTATGGCGTCCGAGAGCTCCTGCATTTGCTTATTTGTTTCGGCATAGCTGCCAAACGCCGGCCCTTCAATCGCGGCAATGCCTGGAAGGACAAGACGGGGATTAGTGTAATCCCGCAGCTCCTTGAGCTGTTCCGGAACCTCGGTGCACAGATCGCGTTTTTTGTCGCCGCAAGCCGCAAAGATCACTTTGCTTCCCTGATTCAGTCCGCTACCAGAATAGTCCAGCGTATCAATGGTTGTATTTGTCTGAAAATGAATATCCCGCTTCAGATCGATCCGCTCCAGGATATAGGAAAAAAACGCCGGCATTTCATGCGTGCTGAGAGGCTGCTCCTCTTCTGCTGCAATAAATAAATATTTGGCAAGGCTCAGCTGATTGGTGCCGAGAATCCGGTTAGCAATCGTCAGCAGCTCAGCGGGCTGCTTCACCTTGGTGTAAGGCGTATACCGCTCATAACCAATCGCCAGCAGCAAGGGATGCACCCCAGCCGCATCAACGGCGTGGACCTCTTTTACCCCAGGAATTTCCTGCTTGATGGCGGAGCCCGTCAGCTCATGTATAAGCGCGCCAAACGATGTGTCCTCCTGCGGCGGGCGGCCTACAACCGTAAACGGCCAGATCGCATTTTGTTTGGCATACACTTTGCGGATGCGCATGACCGGGAAAGGATGAACCAAGCTATAATAGCCAAGATGATCCCCAAAAGGACCTTCAGGCTTTGTTTCACCGGGATAAATTTCTCCTGTAATGACAAAGTCAGCGTCCTGGCTAATGCAAAACCCGTCGCTGTCATAACCGTAACGAAATCTTCTTCCCCCCAGCAATCCCGCAAACAGCATTTCGCTCAAGCCTTCCGGCAGCGGCATAACGGCCGAAATCGTGTGCGAGGGCGGCCCGCCGACAAAAATGCTGACTTTAAGCGGCTCCCCCTTGCGATTGGCCTTATGCTGATGAATGCCGATGCCCCGGTGGATCTGATAATGCAGGCCAATATCCTTGTTGGTTTCAAACTCATTTCCTGTCAATTGCACCCGGTACATGCCGAGGTTGGCTTTCATAATTCCTTTTTTGTCAGGGTCTTCGGAGTATACTTGCGGCAGTGTAACGAAGGCTCCTCCGTCCATCGGCCAATGTTTGATTAACGGCAGGTCGCTGATTTTGATTTCTTTAAAGCCAGCCAGCGCATTGCCCTGTTTAAGCGGCAAAGCCTTGATTCCCGACAACCCCGCATGGATATTTCCAAAAGGATTCTTTAGCGCTTTCATAGGATCGTTGCGCAAAGCGATGACGTTTTGCGTGGAGTCCCACGTTTGCCTAAACATAAATTTGCTTCGATCAAGCGTACCAAACAAGTTGGACACCGCCTGATAACGCGAGCCTTTTACATTTTCGAATAAAAGGGCCGGACCTCCAGCCGCGTATACCCTCAGGTGAATGGCAGCCATCTCAAGCTCCGGATCAACCTCTTCCTTTATTCGGACGAGATGACCGTTTTGCTCCAAATCTTTTATGCAAGCTTCCAATGTTCTATAAATGGCAAGACACTCCTCTCATCAGCCAGCTCTATGTCCTCTATCTTATATTGTCTCATGACAGAAGCAATACACTGTTTCTAAACGTATCTATATAAGTTGAACAAAAGAATTTCAGCGAAGAGGGCCGCCATGTGAAAAGTTCTTACGATCGTAGTTGTTCCCGGATTTCCTTAAGTCGTATGGGTTAATGGTGAAATCCGGGAACACAAACGAGCGCTTCGCTTCTCCAGAACCATTCACACTCTGGCCTACTGCTAGTTTCTATTGTTCAACTTGTATACATCTATAGTACCTATATGTGAATCATATCTCAACCGCACAGGCAAAAAACGCGCAGATTTGCAGTGACTCGACAGAGTCATGTATGGCTTGCCGACCGCTGGCATTATCATGTACTGTCTGCTACCGCTTGCATTGTCAGGCGGGCCTGCGAAGCAGAATAATGCGCCCTCCGCCGGATAAGCAATTTCCGTAATTCCAGATCGAGGCCGCCGCAAGGCATTGCCAGGGCTGAAACCAAAACTGACCCATCTTATTAAATAATAATGTGTCGGATATGCTGTACGCCGCGTGAATCAGAGCTCCTTTTCCATTTTCCCAAACGAGGACCTGGTCGGGGCGAACAAGCTCCAGCTCGCTATACCGGGTGATTTCCCCGCATTCAACCAGTCCTTCTTCGTTAACCCTATCTAAAAACTGCTCCACATTAAGCCAGCCTTCAATGATTTTGCTGGAGCCAAGGTAGCAGCCGATAGCTGCAGAAAAGCAGTTGGCTCCACTTGAAATCGGAAATAATTGAAGATGACTTATGATGGCTTTTTTACATGCTTCGGGGATCAGATTGCCTTCGTGGAGCTGTTCCCTAACCACATCCGCAGGCAAGGAAATGCTTGCATCCAAACGCTCCCGCAGCCATTTCAAAAGCCAATGCAGCCGGCAAGTCTCAGACAGCCGACTCCATGCAGAATAAGTCAGAAGCAGCTGGTCGCCCGCTATTGAGTCCTCCTCATAAAAAACGCGAAGACAATCAGAGCCAAGCTCCTGTATCCAGTCCAACGCATAAACATGTCCACGGCCAAGCTCAACCTGCTGAGCAAAAAGTCTTCCGCGAAGCTGCTTGTCCTTCAATGCTGCCGATTCAATTAAAGCAAGGGATGCCGTCGAAGCTACATTCCAATGCCGATAACCCGCTCCATATTCCCCCAAATAATCTCCAGCAGCTTCAGCAAACTGCTGCCGGGAATAAACCGGAAAACCCATTGACTGAATTTCGCTAATGAGTTCGAATTCGTTGATGTAATAAAGCTCTTGTTCAGGAATGAACCCACTCAGCCACCGCTCCACCTGAGATTCTGTCATTTTGAAGCCTGAAAGCTCATACATGCTCACGCCTCCCTGTTATTGAACTTTTTGAACGGCCTCCCACACAAGGCCTGGATGAAGCTGGGGGATCATATGAGCAACCCCTTGCCAAACCAGCAGCTGCGAATGACCGACCTCCTGGTGCAAGCGATAGCTATGCTCCCTTGTTTCAAACGGATCATCTTCGCCCACTGCAATAATAAGCGGGGCGGAAATCCCCTTGTATTGGCCGGATAACCGCATGGCGGCGGGTACAAAATTCATTACATCCTCGCGATTCGCCCTGAAATGCCGGGGCCGCAGCCATAACGCTTTTGCCTCGGAGCGATATTGGGGAGGAACGGCTTCAGGCGCGAAGCTTGCCTTAATCATCAAGTCGGAAAGCGCCGGTCCTATCACCGCGAGCATGGTATGAAGCAGAACGGGGCCAACCATCGGTGCAGTAGCCGCAATCGAAATAGCATCTCCTTTCCCGGCGGGATAGCCTTCAGCATACATCGCGCCTCCCAGCGTAACGACCCCGGCTATTTCATCGGGGTATTGCAGCGCGTAAGCAAGCGCCAGAAGACCGCTCATGGAGTGGCCAACAACAATAGGACGTTTTGCACCCAGCTTTTCCAGGGCATTCCTTATCAACCGCGCTTGCTCCTCCGGTGTCGCCGCCCTGGGCCTTTCGCTGTACCCATAGCCAGGACGGTCAAAAGCGAATGCGCGATACCCCTTTTCGCTAGCCATTTCCATCACTTGTCGAAAATCATTGCCCGTTAATACCCCTCCGTGCAAAAAAACAACGGGCTGAGCGTCATCCTCCCCAGCCGAATAATAATGAAGACGGACTCCATCCACTGTAATAAATGTTCCTCCAGGAGGATAACGCCGCTCCGCCTGCTTCACTACAAAATAATTGTAGGCTGCCAATAAAAGGATTAAAGTCCCTCCAGCCGCTATCCAATACATCCTTTTCCTCCCCTTTCCGTTTGGCTTGCTTTTTACATTACTCATGGCCCAAAAACCCCCCAAATAAAGAGCGAAACAGAGTCCAAATACGACTCCAGATCAACTCGCTCCGGATCAATCATCCATTCCACAGCAGTACCTTTCATGATGGAATCAATAAGCAGCGCCGCACTGGATGCTTGAATCCTGCTGTTCAACTGGCCCCGGCGCTGCAATTCGGCAATAAGCTCTGCAATCGCTTGCAGAAATTGACGCTGCAGGCCGACGAGGCGCGCACGCACATCCGGCTCGCGGCTAGCTACAACAAACTCCATGAATAGCCCAGGATTCCTTCCCGTCCCGGCCAATCCGCCCAGCTCTCCCAGCAGCCATTTTTTAAGCGCCTCCGACGGATTATCTGACGCAAGCATGGATGCGGCATTCATAGACACATAACGGATTTGCTGCTGCAGCCGAAGCTCCAGCAAAGCCAAAAAAAGCTCTTGCTTACTGGAAAAATGCCAATATACCGCGCCTTTTGTCATTCCGGCATAATCGGCAACCAGATCCAGCGAGGCCTGATTATATCCCAGGCTGGAAAATACGGCGCCTGCCGCTTCTATGATGCGAGAGCGAGTATCGGAATGCTGCAGTTCCTCATTCTTTTGATTATCGCGCAGCCAATTTCTCATTTCGCTTTTCCCGCCAAAGCAACGGCTGACAGTAGTCCAGTGTACGCCCGCCAATTCAGCGACTTCGGCAAGCGTAATCTGATCATAGGGCTTTTGGGCCGCTAGCTCTAAAGCAGACTTATAAACCTCATCTTTAGCAGACATCATCTATACACCTCTTTATGTTATATTAACATACCGTTAAGTATGCTTTTATCGTATCACGAATTTGCTTTTCTGAATAGCAAAAAAAACCAGCCAGAGCATTCCGGCTGGTCTGATCATGCAAAAGGCTGGTCTAATATGCAAAAAGCTGACCGTGAATTCCCGATCAATGAATTCGCCTAATAAGGCGACCTTGCGTTTGCAGCTCTATTCTGAGGCTGTGAATAGCTGCAATGACAGCCTCTTCATTGGCCACGGTTGAGGAACGTCTCGCAGGATCGTACTGGACTGGGAGCAGCTTGATCGGATGTCAAACGGGCTTCGCTACGATTAAATACAATTCAATACAATCGCGTGAAATTACCTTACGATTGTGGTTTGGGAATGACATTCAGCTCCCGGTTTATGACGGTCAGCAGCTCCGGCGGAATATGATAAAACGCAAGCTGAGACATTTTCTGAATCGACATCACGTTCATCGTTGCTTCAAAAAACGGATTGGCCGTAAACTGTCCGAAATATTTCAGAAAAACAGCTTTGGCCGTTTCGTCCTTGTAAAGATCATCAATCGTATCGAACGTAGAATAATAACCGTCCTTCAGCTCAATCTCCTCTGCGTCCGACAGATCGAATTTTTCAAACCAGTTGATTACGTGGTCATTGCCTTCCTTCTTCGGAAGCACGTATGCCGGATCTGCTTCTTCAACCCGGCGAACAATGATATGATTATCGCAGCTTGTGCCTGAACCATCATCCCCCACAGCACGCAGCGTATGCTCACCCAGAGATAAAGAGATGTCCTTGACCACTTTAAGCGGCTCTTCATTGTCAATGGTGGCAATTAGCTTGTCGTTCAGGTAAACGCTGATATGGCGCATATTGCTAAGAATGACAAAATCATTGGATTCCTGATGCCGGTTGACGAACCGGCGTCCCGCTACATGCACAAAAGGAGTTTTGGACCAATAGGCTTTGTACAAATAAAACGCGTCTTTTTTGAGCTTGCGGTCAATGGTGACGAGACCTTTCAGGTTTTTCCCCGTTTCGCCTCCCTCCCGCCGGTTGGCGCTGCCGAAGTCGAACATGTTCCATACATATCCCCCTAGCACATAGGGACGGGCGTTAATCGTTTGAATCGCGTTTTGATGGAACAGCAATTGATATTCTTCGGTATAATCCTGAACGCCGGGAGAATAGGAATGAAACTTTGGATTGGTATCGACCCCATATTCGGATAAAATGACCGGGATGGACGGATTCGTATTGTGAAAAGCATCAAAACGGTCGCCAAGATCCTTGATTTCCCCATAATACCAGCCGTAATAGAGGTTGTATCCGACAAGATCGGTATACGTATTGATAATGCTGTCATCCTCAACCCCGTTAATATTGGCCTGAACCGTCATCCGATGAGGATCAAGTTGTTTTGCCAAGGCCTCAAGCCTCTGTATCGTGCTGCGGGTATGCTCCGTCTCAACGGCGATTGTAATTTCGTTTTGAACGCCCCAGCCATAAATCGAAGGATGGTTATAGGCTTGTTTGATAAGCCGCTCCAGCTGATCGTCGGCATTTCTGTTTTCAGGGTCGATGGATGACGGAATGGATATAAACGGAATTTCCGCCCATACAAGCAAGCCGTGCCGATCGCATAAGGTGTAAAAATAATCGTCGTGCTGGTAATGGGCAAGACGTACGCTGTTTGCGCCGACCTCCATAATCAAAGACATATCCAGCTCCATATGGTCTTTTGTTATGGCATTGCCAATGCCTCCAAAATCCTGATGGCGGCATACGCCATTTAGCTTGATCGGCTTGCCGTTCAGGAGCAGCCCCTGCTCCGTTGTTGCTTCAATGGTTCGGAACCCGATCTCTATGTTGCGAAAATCCCGGGTCTGGCCGTCTGATTCAACGCTCACGACCGCCGTATAAAGATAAGGCTGATCAATACCATCCCATAAAATCGGCTGATGAATCTCTTTACTCAGCTGGAATGCAGCTTCACCCTCTAGCAACAGCTTGGCTTCCGATTCTATTACCGTACGCCCTTCGCCGTCTTGAAGACATAACCGGATGGTTGCTTCTTTGTTTTCACCGGTTTCGTTGATCACCCGGCCGCTTGCGGTAAGCAGGAAGGAATCGCTGCCCGTTTTTTCCTGCGTCAAGTAGATGCCGTCCCTGCCCTTGTCCATAACATCGAAATGAACGGCGTCCATAATAAGAAGATTGACTTCCCGGTAAAGTCCGCCGTAAAACGTAAAGTCGGCCAATAGAGGAAAAATATCATTGCGATAGCTATTGTCCACCTGAATGGAGATCAGATTGCTGCCGGACCGCACATAGGGCGATAAAGGGATTCTGAACATGGCGTAGCCGCATTGGCTTTCACCGGCAAGCTGACCATTGACATACACTCGCCCGCTATTGCCGGCAGCGCCAATCTCCAGAAAAATCGGATTGGCCAATACCTCCTCCGAAAACTGAAGGCTGCGCTGATACCAGCACGAGCCGCGATAATACGTTTCATGCCCGCCTTGCCCATCCTCCATGTTCCAGGTATGCGGCAGCGTAACGGCTTGCCCGCCGCTGATTGGCTGATTAGCGAAATCCGGCGCATCGCTCCTGCTGAATATCCAATTATCGTTAATCGGAATAACATGCGACATTACTCCACGCTCCCCTTGCCCAAAATAGCATTCAATTCGCCGACCAGACTCTCCAAATCCGCTTCGCTAAACCGGCCGCCGCTAAAAGAAATCAATGCGCGCAGCGGCAAATACCGCAACATCGCCTCTACCATTTCGGATGCTTCACCGCCGGCATCGCCAAGGGCGCCAAACGGATTATTTTGCTGAAGGAAATTCGTTATTGCCGTGCGCGTCCTTCCATCTGCCAATAAATCGCCAATAGTGGAATTTCGCGTTACGGTAACGTGAACGGGAGCGGTTGTGGAAATGACGTTAACCTGCCCGACCAACCCGATTTCTGCACATGATTTGCCGATTAACAGCTCGAAGGCTCCGGTTTCAACACGCCAGTCTTTTAACCCGGCATCATAAAAAGCAAACGATCGTTTATCCAGCGTAAAAGCGGCCGTTTTTGTTTCTCCCGGCTCCAGCTCTACCTTCGCGAACCCTTTAAGCTCCTTATCCGGCCGGATAACCGAGGTCTTCAACTCCCGCACATACACCTGGACAATCTCTTTGCCCCGTCTGTCTCCCGTATTGGTCACGTCCACGTATATGGTCATCTGCTCATCGTCGCGCATTTCCTTGACCGGCACGACCAGATTGCTGTAGGAGAAGGTTGTGTAGCTAAGTCCATGTCCAAAAGGAAATAGCGGCTCCAGCTTTATGGCATCGTAATACCGGTATCCGACAAAAATGCCTTCGCGATATTCCACCGTATCCTTTTCGCCTCCGTAATAGAGATGAGCGGGCGTGTCCTGGAGCCGCTTCGGGAACGTTTCCGCCAGCTTGCCGCAAGGATTGGCATCGCCAAACAGCAAATCGGCAATCGCGCCGCCTAATGCCTGTCCGCCCAAATAAGCCTCCAGCACCGCTTTGGCGCTTGAAATCCAAGGCATTTCAATAGGCGCTCCGTTGCTGAGCACAATAACCAAATTTGGCTGTACAGCCGCAACAGCCTGGATCAGTTCAATCTGGTTGGCCGGCAGCCGGAGATGGGAACGGTCGTAGCCCTCGGATTCGTAACGATCCGGCAAGCCGGCGAACAAAACGGCCCTGTCCGCTTTAGCTGCAATACGCAGCGCTTCGGCAGTCAAGTCATCGTCCGCATCGTCCCGATTCAACTCGTACCCCTTGGCAAAAGCAACCTGGACGTTTTCTCCCGCCGACTCCGTAAACGCCTCCAAAATATCGTCCAGCTTTGTTGGATTAACATGCGAGCTGCCCCCGCCCTGATAACGCGGCTTAACCGCCAGCTCCCCGATAACGGCAATTTCGCCTTCTCTGCGGAGCGGCAACATATGTTCATCATTTTTGAGCAGCACCATGCTTTCACGCGCTATCCTTCTTGCCAGCTGATGATGCGCGGATTTATCGTATTCGGCATTTGCCTTGCTGCCGTCCGCCGCTTTGAACACAATCCGCAGCACCCGCTCCACCGCTTGATCCAGCACAGCCTCGCTCAGCTTGCCGGAGGTTACGGCTTCCACGATTTTGCGGTCGCCTTCCCCGTTGCTGGAGGGCATCTCCAGCTCCAGGCCGGCGGCCAAGCCGTCCACCCGTTCGTTCACCGCTCCCCAATCGGACACAACAAACCCTTGGAAGCCCCATTCTTCGCGTAAAATATCGTTTAGCAAAATGGCATTTTCGGAGGCAAAGGTTCCGTTTACTTTATTGTAGGAGCTCATTACTGTCCAAGGCTGAGCCTCTGTAACGGCGCCCTCGAAGCTCGCAAGATAAATTTCACGCAACGTCCGTTCATCCACAACCGAATCGGAAGTCATTCTGCGATGCTCCTGATTATTTGCGGCAAAATGCTTAAGAGAAGTTCCGACGCCTTGGCTTTGCACCCCTTGAATATGATGGGACGCCATTTGAGAGGAAAGATAAGGGTCCTCGGAGAAATATTCAAAATTGCGGCCGCAGAGCGGAGACCGTTTAATATTGACGCCGGGCCCCAGCAGTACTGATACATCCTCAGCCTGGCATTCCTCCCCAAGCGCCCGGCCCATGCTCTGAATCAGCTCCCGGTCCCAGGAGCAGGCAACGCCCGCGGCAGATGGGAAACAGGTGGCCGGGACGCTGTCGAATAATCCGACATGGTCAGCCCCTTCCTTCTGCTTGCGGAGACCATGCGGCCCGTCCGTTACCATTATGGATGGAATGCCTAATCTTTCAATACCCTTGAGCCGCCAAAAGTCCTGGCCGGAGCATAACCCGGCTTTTTCCTCCAGCGTCATTTGAGCGATCAATTGCTTTAAATCCCGTTCCATAAAGACAAGCTCCTTTCTTCTGCTGCATTATTTCACTGCGCCAATCGTAATGCCTTTAATGAAATATTTCTGGAAAAACGGATAAGCGATCAATATAGGAAGCACGCCCACAACGGCAATGGCCATTCGCACCGATGTTGTCGGCATCTCCGCCATTGCTTCACCCGCTGTTGACGAAAGATTGCTGTTATTGGATAAAAATTGAATGTCCGTAATGATTCGATTCAGAATATTTTGAATACTGAATAGGCTCGGGTCCGTCACATACGTCATGCCGTTAAACCAGTCGTTCCAATACATAATGGCTTCGAACAATCCAATGGTGGCCATAATTGGCATGGATAACGGAAGCACGATTTTGTAAAACGCCTTGATTTCTCCCGCTCCGTCGATTTGAGCCGCTTCGATCAAGGCTGGCGGTACAGAGGTCATAAAAAACGTGCGAACCAGCAATACGTGAAAACCGTTCATCAGCAAGCCGGGGACGATCAACGCCCAAATCGTATTTTTAATTTCGAACACCTGCGTGTAGATCAAATAAGTAGGAACAAGCCCCCCATTAAACAGCAGTGTGAAAAAAACGAAAAACGCCCAGAAGTTTTTCCACGGAATATCTTGACGCGACATGGGATAAGCCAGCATGGAGGTCATCGCCAGGCTGGCAGCAGTGCCAACGACGGTAATAAATATCGTAATGCCGTAAGCTCTTCCCAGCTCTCCCCAATGGTCCCACAAATAATCGTATGCCTTTAAGCTGAACTCCTGCGGAAAAAAGGAATAGCCGTTGTTGATAATGCTTTGCTCACTCGATATCGAGGATATGATCAATAATGCGAAAGGAATCAGGCAGGCGAAGGAAAACGTCATCAGAACGCTATGCGCCAGCCATTTGATCCATTTGCTTTCATGTGCCATGGTTTCTCATCCCTTCCGCTAGAATAAAGCGTTTTCTTTGTTGAATTTGCGTACCGTATAGTTGGATAGGATAACAAGCACAAATCCGACGATGGACTGATAAACGCCGGCAGCCGACGACATCCCGATATCGCCCAGGTTCATTAAAGCCCGGTAAACATAGGTGTCGATAACGCTTGTTGTATCCGATAGGATGCCGGAATCCATAGGCACCTGATAAAAGAGGCCAAAATCGGAATAAAAAATACGGCCAATGGCGAGCAGCGTCATAATTGTAATGACTGGCATAATGAGCGGGACGGTGATTTTACGGATTTGCTGCCATTTGGAGGCTCCGTCAAGCGTTGCGGCTTCATAATACTCCGGGTCGATGCTTATAATCGACGCCAAATAAATGACGCTTAGGAAACCAATGCCTTTCCAGATATTTACGGTGGTCAAAATGTAAGGCCAATATTCCTTGCTGGAATACCATGAAATTTCCTCAAGGCCTAGCAAGGGCAAAATAGACTTGTTAAGCAAGCCGGAATCGCTGCTCAGCATAGCGAAAACCAAATAGCTGACAATGACCATAGATATAAGATGCGGCAAAATGACGACACTTTGATAAAACCGCTGATACAGCTTGGCGCGGATTTCATTAAGCAGGATAGCGATAGTGATGGCGCCTAGCGTATTCACTATGATAAAAGCACCGTTATACAACAAGGTATTGCGCGTAATAATAAAAGCATCCGATGTTTTGAATAAATATTCAAAGTTTTTAAGTCCAATCCAGTCGCTGCCGAATATCCCTTTTGCGAAATTGATATCCTTAAACGCAATAATCATGCCGAACATGGGCAAATAATTGTTGATCAACAAGTACAATAAACCCGGAAGCATAAGAAGCAATAATGGAGCAAACCGCTTCCAACGATTTTTTGCCACTTCATCCACGACCTTTCCTGCTGTAAATAGGGCTTATCGGAAACGCCATCCAGCTCCTTCTGTTTCTGATCCGGCTGGATGGCGCCGATTTCTACAAGAAGCCCATTGCCCTTTTGTTATTGTGCGGCAGCCCAGGCATCCAGCTGCTTTTGCTTCTCGGCAATGATTTTTTCGATGCCCGCATCTTTAAGCTTTGAATTAAATTCCGGCAGTACCTTGTCGGGGTCCAGCGCACCGCATTCCAGGGCAATTCGATATTGCGTAATGACATTGGACACGGCGGCATATTCCGTTTTGACAGGTGAGGAATCAAAGGTGAATCCAAGCGCCTTGGACTTAACCGCCGTATCGTTAAAGTCCTTCATTTTTTCCCAGAGCTGTTCATCGTCGCCTTTAAACGTATAGGACAGGAATTGATTGCCGAACATCCAGCCAAGTCCCGCATAACCAACCGTGCTTGCAGTAACGCCTTCCGGATAATCAATGACATTGTCAGACACTTTCAAATAGTGCGTTCCTTCGATTCCCCAATCCAGCAGGTTAACAACGTCCTTGTCGCTATACATGAGATTCAGAAACTGCATCGCTTTTTCCGGGTTTTTGGAGTTTTTGGCGATGCCCCACATAATGTTTGTAACCGTGTTTGTTTTTGCCGTTGGCGGCAGCATTTCAGCAGAAACGATCGGCATGCCCGTTTGGCGCTCCTCTTGAACGTCGAAGCCTGGCTTCATGGCCGCCAGCGCGCTTCCGCCTTTTCCGGCTTTAATCAGGTCTGACTTGGACTCTTTAACGGTAACGGCATCCTTGCCAATATAGCCGGCTAAATACCACTCTCTCATTTTTTTGACGGTTGCGGCATATTCCTCGGTTTCGAACCAGTTGACAACCTCAAGGTTTTGGCCGTTGTCCAGAAGCACGCCCATGTCGTCGCCAAGTGAATCCCTTGTGCTGAAGGTCGTAACCGGCGAAGCGTTAACGCTGTTTACGATGGGCACCATATTAGGTTCGCTTTCTTTAATCTTCTTTAGAATCGGCTCCAGGTCATCCAGCGTTTTGACGTTGGACAGGTCTATCCCGTGCTTGTCCGCCAGCGCTTTTGGCATATAAAAGCCGTATTTCTGGGCCAAATCTCTAATGGTTGGAACGCCATATGTTTTGCCGTCAATGAGAGCAGCCTTGGCATAGTCCGGCCCAAGCGCCTCGACGATGCCGCTTCCATGCTCCTTCAGCAAGCTGTCCATTTCAACCAATTGGCCCTTGGAAACCTGGTTTGCATAGCCGGTTCCCATCAAAACCATCAAATCCAGCTTTTCGTTGCTGGTCAACATGAGATTGATCTGATTTTGCCAAGCACTGAAGCTGATAGGCAGCAGTTTGACAGTCGCATTGATTTTTTCCTTTGTAATCTCGTTAAGCGCCTGCTCGATTTGCAATTGATCCTTTGGCACGCTCCCGAACGTGAAGTAGGCTACTGTCAATTCATAGCTCTCTTCCGTTTCGTTCCCTTTAGCAGGTTCGCTTTCACCAGGTTTGGCCGGACCGTTGCTTGACCCGTTTGACCCGCAGGCAGCCAGCAGTAAAGCCAAAACTATAAACGCGATGCCCCAGCTTGGAAATTTTCTCATGTGTATCCCCCGTCCGTAGAATGTTGAATCCGAAGCTCAATGTTAGCGTTTTCATATGAAGCACAGCCTCGAATTACTTCTAATAGTAAGCTACTGCGCGACGCTCAACTACCACGATATCGACCTCAAAATGCCACCTTGTCGACCAGCGCCGATTAATGCTTCTGCTCCTCTTGTCTGAATTCAAGCGGATTACGATCCGTATATTTCCGGAAAATGCGCGCAAAATGCGAAAAGTTCGTAAAACCAACCTGCAAGGCCACGGCATGAACGGGAATGCCCGTTTTGCCCAATAGCTGCTTGGCCACCGCAATCCGCTCCCGAACGGTATATTCCGTTACCGAAACGCCGCTAACCTTTTTAAAAATCCGGTCGAGGTAGTCCGCGTTTAGGAACACATGCCGGGCAATATCTTCGCGCGTCAAGCTTTGATCCAGGTTTTGCTTGATATATGCCTTCGCCTTGTCAACAACGGAATCCGATTGCTCCACAGTGCGAACGTATTGGGTAGCTTTGCCCACGATGTGCCTGCTCCAGTTATTCATGTCCTTTACAGAGCGGGAGGCGTAAAGCGCCATTTCCATGGATTGATCGTCGCTGAACAACTGTCTGGCCTGAATGCCCTTTGCCTGCAAAAACGAATATAGCAGCTGCAGCAAATCCTGCTGGAATTGATGCAGACGTTTGGCATCCAGCCCCTTTGCCAGGCTTGCCGCCGCCAGAAAACGTGCAATTTCATCAATAAGCTTGTCCGCTTGGCCCTCCGTCAACAAGGTGGACCAAACCGCGAATTCCGGATTTTGATGAGCTTCAGGTATAACGGGTACTTCGTCCAATTGAATGACCAGATTATCCTGCGCTACGTTATTCCTGTCCACAATCAACAGCTTATCCGTCATAGCGGGCAGCTCGTGCGCAGAAGCCAAATGGCCTATATAGCTATTCAAATCGCAATAAAAATAGTCCGCGCAGGAGGCAATAAACGAGGCGCAGCTTTGCTTTAACATACGAGCCTCGGCTTCGCCATAATGCTGAAAGGACAAAATAGCGAGCAGGCTTCCTTCACCCCAATTTAACAGATGGCCGTAGACGCTATGCTTCAGGAGCAGCTCCTCTGCGGAATTGCGCAGGGCAAACTCCAGTATTTTGGTTTCGCGCTTGCTTAACGGTTTATGCCAGCGCTTGACGACGATCAGCACGGGCACAAACCGCAAGTCATTGGAAAACGGAATGTTGCGCTCCTCTGCGGCCTGGCTGATGGCCTCCTTGTGAGTGGGAATGGTCCGATTCAGAATGTCCAGCCAGAATCTCTCGATTAACAAAGGCTGATGCTGAAGCCAGAACTGGCCATAATGACTGGTCTGGGATTTATTGTTTTCTTCCACTCGCTTTTTTAATGCTTTTGCCATAACATTCTCAAGCTCCGGAATGGGCACCGGCTTTAGCAGATAATCGAGACAGCCAAGCTGAATCGCTTTTTTTGCATAATGAAAGTCTTCATGGCAGGTCAAAAAAATCGACTCCGTCTCCAGCTGGTTTTCCTTCACCCATTCCAGAAGCTCCAGTCCGCTGCCAAGCGGCATCTCGATGTCGCATAACAGCAAATCAATGCCGTCAGCCTCCTTAAAAATCTCTTTTGCTTGCTGAATATTGTAAGCCGTATAAACGGAGGAAACACCGGCTTTGTCCCAGTCTACTGCTTTTTTGATCCCTTCCACGGCATGAAATTCGTCGTCCACAATCAACACGCTAAACATGATGGGCAGCTCCCTTCTAGGATGAGGCTTGAATGGGCAGCACCAGCTCTATGCGGGCGCCCGAAGGCTCATGGTTGGATACATGCAGTCGGGCCGCATCTCCATAAAGCAAACCAAGCCTTCTTTTGACATTCCAAATGCCGATATGCTCTCCATGCTCGTCCACGATGCGATTCCCTTTGGAAATTTCACTTAAAACCTCCTCGGAAAACCCGCTTCCCGTATCTGTGATCCAGATCTTCAGAAGCGGCTCGGAATCAACAGCCTCCTCCAGCTCCATGCAGACGTTTATGTCAATCGAAGCATCCGGAGTGATAGCATGCTTGATCGAATTTTCAATAAAGGTTTGAATAATCAATGGAGGAATCCTCGTATCCTTCAAATATTCGGGCATGGATAAACGAAACGACATCTTTCCGGGAAAACGCAGCTCCTGGATTCGCATATAATTGCGAATATGCCTGATTTCGTCCTTTAAGGGCACCAATGTTAAATTGCTCCGAAACATATAACGGAAATATTGAACAAGACTCATAGACATTTCCTGAATTAATTCATGATTCCGGACATGCGCCAGGTTATAGATAATATTTAAAGCATTCATAAAAAAATGGGGATTAATCTGAAGCTGCAAATGCTGAAGCTCGGCTTTTTGCTTACTCAGCTTTTCTTCATATACGTGGATGCGAAGCTCCTTAACCTGGCCGATCATTTCATTAAACGTTTCATTGACGACCCTGAACTCGTTGGATGTGGGAAAAGCTTCGATCCGCGTGTTTAAATTCCCTTCGCCAATACGTTTCATCACGATAAGAATACGATTGAGCGGGCGCAGCACCATTTTTCTCAAGACAAGAAAACAAACGGGGATCAAGATCAAGCCGCCAATGGGAACCATAAATGAAATGGCTCTTAAATAAGGCAGGTTTTCCAATACCTCTTTGTCCGGAATGAGTGCGATCAGGCTGAAATTCCCCTTCGCCGATTTCTGGGCAAGCACAAGATACGGCTCGTGGTCGCCGGACAAGTAATAGTCGTGCTCGTCGTTGTTCAGTTGAATGCGGTTATCCTGAACAACCTCTTCATTTGTCATTGGCGTTCCGGCTTCGGTAGCGAACAAGGAAACCCCTTTTTCGCCTAATGAAATCAAATCCAGCGGAACCGACAGCTTTTCCATGTTTGCCCAAGCCCCTACATAGGCATCCTTGGTTTGCAGGAAACGGAGCAAATAATATTTTTTATCAATTTGTTTGACCTTCCACTGGCTGTCCGTTGTCCCCTCTTGCTGGATGAGCTGCTGAATACTTTCCCGCACGTAACCGCTTATGGCCATTCTATCCTGAATGCTATCGTAATCTTTGTAAACCTCGATATAATCCCCCCCGTTCACGGTATACACAAACAAGGAATCAATAGAGGGATGAGACGAAATATCGGCCTTCAGCTTGTCATCAAGACGAACCTTGGCTAAAACACGGTTTTGCTCCGAATAATAAAACTCAAGCTCCTGCAGGTCTTTATCATTTACGATAAGATTGGTTAAATATTTATCGACATCATTTAAGTTGCTATCAATCTGGGCCATGTACATCGTAATTAAATTCCGGTTGGATTCCGCGACTTTGCTGTGTACAACCTTAATTGCATAGCCATTGTTGTAAATCAATAAAATCACCATTGGAACGGTAAGCAGCAGCAAGCCCACCACCAGCTTGAAGCGTATGGAGTTCCAGCTTAGACGAAACAGTCCGTTTTTCATGTCGATCATCCTCTCAGATGGCACACCAAGTCTAATATACCCTTATCATATCGGAACAACACGAGCGGAAATGATACAATCTCGACCTAATTCTGACACAGAGTCGACGAAAAAAACACAAATTCCTATGCAGGGCCGAACAGGAAACGTCATTTGCGAAGGAATGGAATAATGGGAACGAGATACGGGGAATTCAATAAACTCGGGAGGAAAACACTATGCGAAAAAAACGAGTGAACGCAAGCCGAATCTTTGGTATCATGCTCATACTATTGTTTTGCTCATTGAACAAAACGGCGGCAAAAAACGACGAGCCTCAAATGACCTTTTCCGTGCTCAGCGATATTCATATTGTGGATTTAGATAAAGTCTCGCATCATCTGTTTCTGGAAGCCCTCAAGGATCACAGGGAAATAAATCCGCAAAGCTCTTTTCTGGTGCTAAACGGGGATATAACGGATGGCTACAGAGAAGATTATGAGCGGCTGAATCAGTTGCTAGGCCAGATTTCGCACCCCGCTATACATGCCGCTATGGGGAATCACGAGTATTACCAGGTATGGGACAGATATCAATTGGGCCATAAGCTCAACCCGGACTGGACAAGCGGGCAAGCCAAGGAGCTTTTCCTCTCGTATTTTAATTATGGAGAAGTTTATCATGATTTTTGGCTTGGCGGGTATCACTTTATTTTTCTGAGCGGAGAACGATATCGGGATGAGGACCCTGCTGTAAGGGAAGATGCTTACTTAAGCCAACGCCAGCTTCAATGGCTTTCAGAGCGGCTTAACGATGAGCCTGCAAGCTCTGCCGAACCCAAACGCCCTGCTTTTGTATTTGTCCATCAGCCGCTTAAGCATTCTCTGGATGGCTCGGCTTTGGAGAGAGGGATTGTCCAGCACGAACAACTGCGGCATATTTTGAGTAAAAAACATAGGCAAATCATCCTGTTTACCGGTCACACTCATGAGGATGTGGAGGATACAAAGCAATTTCGTTATGATCAGTTCTACATGGTTGGAAGCGGAGCTGTAAGACAGGTCGTAAAAAACCAGTCGCCATGCAACAAAAGCGAAAGTCTCGTTGTGGAGGTCTACGAGAACCGGATAGTCATAAAGAAACGCGAGCATCTGCAAAAGCGGTGGATTCTCCCCCATGATGTTATTGAGCTGAAATAACCAATTCACTAATCAGGTTACCTGCACGACAAAAAGCTCATTTAAAACCGGCTCAACCTAATAATCACCACAATGCATATAACTTGTACGAAATATCGCACAAAAATAAAGTTCCACCCCCTCTGAATGGATAATATTGTACGATTTTTCATATATAACGACCCTAATGGCATTCAAAAGCTCACCTTTTATACGCAATTTCATACAAAAGACAGCAGCCGTGAAGATCCAGCAGGCAGAACCAGTACATGATGCAATACGTGATACAAATCGTGACACAATGCCGAGACTGTCCGATGACTTTTCGGACAGCCCCATAAGAAAGCCAGGCATCAGTGAGTTCAAGCACATAATAATGTTTTGACTGTTTTGAGTCATAAAAACAGCCCCCTCTTAGCTCTTAGCCGAGAGGGCTGTTCCGTGTTTAGGCGTTTGGCTTGGCGCAATAGTGTTTCCTCAACGGCTTTTTACTTCTTCAAAAGGCTCTTTTCTTTATCAATCGAGGCAGCAGCCATGCTGAAACGGCCAAACAAAGCAAGGCCAACACGAGGAGCCACAGCTTGTCCGTATTCCAGGTCCCGTCTGACATGCTGAACAAATACAACTGTCCCGTCCATTTTCCTTTTGTCATCCAGTCCAGCAGGTACCATGCGAAGACAACTATATATCCCCCAGATAATCCGCCCAAAAGAATGGCTGCCAGCAAGGCAACAGAACCTAGCGCCAAGCCGGTCATAAAGACTCCTGGAATAAGCGGCAGTTCAAAGTCTGCTCCCATTAAGGCCGCACCCCCGTAAAAAAGGGCTGTCAGAACAGCTAGCCATGCTGCGGATATTAACCAGCGGCATACAAAAACCGTTTCATGGCGTTGTTTCTTTGACAACAAGCCTTCGCCTATTCCGCCAGCTTCCAGCAATGCGAGGGGCGGCAATAGAAGCAATGACAGCAGCGCCACAAAGCGCTCGCCCCAATACGCGGCATCAACAGCCCCCATAAGAGATGGGTTGCAAAAAAGCGAAAGCACGATAACAATCAGGAATGACAATAACCAAAGCGGCCCGGCAAGAAGACGCAGATTCCATATCAAAAGGGCCGCTGCTCCCTCCCCTCTGCGTAAGGAGAAGGGCACAGCCGATAATGGAGCGCTCATCCTTCACTTCCATTCTTCACAAGCCTGCCTGCTTGCCTTCTGCGAAATCCAAAGCCAATTTTGGCCCCTTTCCCGCTGCTCCGTTTGCGTTCCCATATCATAACTGCCGCAGCAACCATTGCAACGGCCAGCAGAACGTAGAAAATGCGATTTGCGATAATTGCATTTTCGTACCGATAAAAGGTTTCCTGCTCTGCCCCTGTATTAAATCGTAGAAAAAGCTTGAAAAACCGATAGTCTCCAATCAATGGCAAGGCCGAAATAAACCACCATACGATTTGAAGCGGGATCGCGATAATGCCGTTGCCAACCGCCATGCTGATCAGCAATCCAAAAGCAAGGGTGACCAGTATGGTTGGAAGCAGCCAGCCGGACGTATAGGACAGAAAAATCGGCAAGGCGTCTCCAAAGGTCCCCGCCTCCTCAAGCGCTCCTGACGTTTGCCAGGCGCCAACTGCCGCAAGCAGCAAATAAAGGAATGAAATGATAATGGCATGGGCCAAATATCGGGCGCCTACATAACGCCATGCCTTAATTGAACGGCTGGAAACAAGCTCCATCATTCCGCTGCTTCTATCGCGTCCCATCATGAAGGCCCCCAGAAAAACAGGAAACAATCCCGCCGTAAGCCCCATATAATCGCTGAATAATCTGGCCATCCCGGCGTATATCCCATTATCCGCCACCCTTTTTTCATACTCATCCAACGAGGCCGCATACATGTTCATCGCGTCCTCAAATGTTTCAATCGGCTCCATGAAGGAGACGCCATCCCTCATATAGCTCGTCCATCCTCCCAGATGGCTGTCCAGATCCGCCGCCATTTGCAGCACTTCGATTCCGGTATAAGCAGACGGCTCCTTCACAACCTCCTGGAGTCTCGACATACTTTCCTTCATATGTTCACGATCGCTCTGCGATAATTTGCGTTTGCCTGAAAATGCCCCAAAAATAATTCTTTGCTCCATCCATCCCCTCTGCAAATCATTCTTCAGCATCGAGAGGTATCGCTCCGCTAAAAATTCGGGATCGGTTGCCTTCTGAAAACCGTAAACGGGCATCGGAGGCACACCTTGCGATCCCCCGCCATCCCCCGTTTCCCCATCCATTGCCAGTGCTTTTTCTGTTATTTCTACAGGCGGCGCAGGAGCCTTGCCCTCACTCCAGCTTTCCTCAGTTGCGTAATTAGTCCAATAAAACACAAAAATAACAGCCAAGAACAGATACAGCACCCTATTCCGGCCTAACATGCCCATTTCCTTGCGAAGCAATGTCAAAAAGCTCATTGGAGGCTCCCCCCCGCCTTGACCAGGCATAGGTAGCCGTCCTCCATGGTTGGCTCTGCAGCCTCAGCCCCGGGTAGCGGAGGGGAATCAGAAAGCAGTCGGACACTCATCCGGGAGCCCTTGGCTACTGCTGAAACGATGTTGAAGGACTGATTGGCCATATGCCATTCAGAGCTATCCATTTCGGCCGCCCACACCTTTCCCCTGGCTTGCTCCGCCAGCTGAGCAACACTGCCTTGAAAGGGAACCGAGCCTTTTGTCAGCACAGTGACTTCCCGGCAAGAGGATTCAATATCCTCCGCAACATGGGTAGATAAAAGGACAACTCGATTAGCGGAAAAACCGGCAAGCAGCTGGCGGAACCTTAGCCTCTCTTCCGGGTCCAAACCTGCGGTAGGCTCGTCCACAATCAGTAACTTAGGCTCGTGAATCATCGCTTGAGCAATGCCCAGCCTTCGCTTCATGCCGCCGGACAACGCTTTGACCTTTGTTTTTCGATGATTTTCCAAATTAACGGCTTCCAGCAGTTCGTTTATTTTCTTTTTCCGGCGCGCTGCTGCGTCGAGCCCTGACAGAATGGCTAGATAGTCCAATGCCTCCACTACAGTCATGCCGGGATAAAACGAAAATTCCTGAGGCAAATAACCGATCAGCTCCCGGATTGCATGCTTCTCCTTGAGCGGAACTCCATCGATTGTTGCGCTCCCTGAAGTTGGCGAAAGCAGCGTGGCCAGCAATCTCATTAATGTTGTTTTACCAGCGCCGTTAGGCCCAAGCAAGCCCTGCACTCCTTCCTCCCATTTCAGCGTAACGCCATTTAACGCGGTTTTACTTCCAAACTGCTTGGTCAACTGCTGCAGAGTTACCTCCATTACATTCACACTCCATTGTATATGCCTTGGTAGCTTCTATTCCTTATTGGCGGTCATTCTCAGCTCTATATACTCCAGCAGCAGACCCAACATAATGAGGACCGAGGAAAGAGGCAGAACAGCCGTCATAGCAAAAGAGCTCATCTTCATCATCATTATGAATCCAATGCCTGCACCCATCATCGTACCCGTTCGAATAAGCCATTGCTTGCGTAATGTTTTGCGATTAGCCAATACCCGCTCATTTTCCATTCGTTCATATTCCAGGATTGCCGCTTTTCGATAGATGCCGCGCAAAAAGCGTTGGTTATCATCTTGATTTCCATTTTCGCCCCATTCAGTGCCATTCCGGCTTTCCATGCCACCCCTCCTTTTCTGCATGCGTCCTGAGCTGTTTTCTTGCCCTAAAAAGCGTCACTCGAAAGCCCGCTGCCGTTTTCCCCTGTACTGCGGCGGCTTCCTTGGGCGACATCCCTTCAACATCGACCATATATAGAGCTGTTTTGTACTCTATGCTTAGTCCGTTAAGAAGCTGCTCCCAATAGTGCCGGTTTTCGTTGTCCAGCACCATCTGTTCCGGCCCCGGAGCCGTATCCCTCAGCCTGTCGCTTGTGTCCTCCTCTTGCTCCGCGCATTCCCGCCTTCTTGCTTTTTTCCGCAAATAATCAATGGATTTGTTGCGAATCAGCGTAAACAAAAAGGTTTTAAAGGAAGCCTGGAAATTGTATTTCCATGGATATACATACAAGTAGGCAAAACAGTCCTGAACCAAATCCTCCGCTATGTAAGGATCATGGACATAGTGGCAAGCAAAACGGATTGCAGGCTCCCGGTAAGCCAAAACAATATCTTCAAAGGCAGCATGACTGCCCTGAACAAACCGTTTAAGCTTCTCCTTCTCCTGGTACATCCCACCCTCTCCGCCCTTCAACTTTTTGACATGTCCTCTCTTATTCGTCCGTTCCTTATAAATCGTTACAGCCCATTATTAAAAATTACCGCTTTTAGTTCAATGACAAATTTAACGCCTGCCAGTCGTTGCCGGAGCGGAAACTGTCTGTTTCTGTCAAACAGGAATAGCGGCAAGCCGGTACACGGTCGCAGAATGGGCTGCAAGAACATATCCTTTTTATAAAAGGTGGAGGTGGACTGCATGATTTTTGCTCTATTTCAGTTGGTTGGCGGCATTATTTTGTCCTTTGGCTGGATACCCCAAATTCTACAGATGATAAAAACAAAATCCGCCAAAGACCTGAATCAAAATACATTCTGGTTATTATTTACGGGAATTGGATTTATGGAGGTTTATGCGGTCAGTCTGGCAATGGATGGCGTGGGTTATGCATTTCTTATAACTAACAGCCTGTCGTTGGTTTTAATCGTCATTATTCTGGCATTGATTATGAAATACAGGCACAACAACAACTAAAAAAAGCACATTGGCACAAAAAAAGCCAGGCGAGTAAACATCGAGTTTACCACCTGGCCCTATTGTTAGGTTGTTTATTGGACATCCCTTTCGTCATGAGATGGTTTCAGCGTCACTTATTGCTTGCTGGATATGATTTGATCAAGAAACTTTTCCGCATCGCTATTGAATTTCCAGTTAATTCCGTATTTATCAACTAGCAATCCAAAACAAGAGGACCACGGAGTATCGGATAACGGCATGATGATATGTCCGCCAAGGGATAAATGATCAAAGTATTCTTTCAGTTGTTGCTTATCGTCAATGACCAAGCTGATCATGATCTGATTTCCTTTTACCAGCTCGCCTGTTGCCGCCTTCATTGAAGGCAAGAGATCGGAAAGCATGATTTTTCCGCCTGCAAACGCGATGGACGATTCCATAACCATATTTAACTCCTTTTCCGGCAACGGGTAGCTTGGATTTTGCGGCATATCCCCGAACTTCACCATCTTGACTTCCGTTGCCCTTAAAGCCTCCGAATAAAATCCAATCACTTCCTCCGCATTTCCATCCAATTGTAAATAAGCAATAGCTGACATAAATAATAACCTCCTTTGTTATGCCTGTAGTATAATCTGCAATAGGTGACTACAGTATGTCGCCATTTCATAACGATACATAAAAAAAGGAGAACAAATGGAAAAAATCGAGAGACTTATCTCTATTATTATGATCCTACTGAAAAAGGAGCTGGTTTCCAGCAATGAATTTGCACAGCTGTTTAACGTCTCCAAACGAACGATTCTTCGAGATATGGAAACCTTAAGTTTATCGAATATACCCATTTATGCGGTCCATGGCGTTAATGGCGGCTTTGGCATTATGAATGAATACAAGGTTGATAAACGTCTGTTAAGCACCTCTGACCTAGTGAATATATGGACAGCGCTTGGCGGATTGGAGCAAATTCTAATGAGCGAAGAAGTCGAAATGACGATCAAAAAAATAGAAGCTATGGTTAGCCCATTAGCTCCTAAAGATTCCATTCATCTTTCTTTTTATGAGTGGGAAGGACGATCCGAGATTCAACAAATTCTGAAGACCTGTCAGGAGGCGATTTCCAAAAGATGCTTGCTCTCCTTCGACTATATCGATAAAAACAGCGTTGTGACAAAAAGGACGATTGAGCCCTATCAGGTTCATTTTAGCGAAATGAGCTGGTATGTCAGAGGATTTTGTTTGCAGCGCATGGGGTATAGAACCTTTAAACTATCCCGGATCGATCGTCTTGACATGATGAAGGAGAAAACATTTAATCTGCGGGAGGATTGGCGGGATCAGGAGCAGAAAACAAGCTATCATCCGGAACTTATACAAGTCAAAGCGCTAATTTCTCCCGGCATCCGGGATCAATTCATTGAAAGGTACGGCCGAAAAAGCATTAAAGAGAATCCTGACTCTGATTTGATCCTGGCAACCATCCATCTTCCTCAAGGTACTATGGGATTTCAATTTTTGGCCAGTTTTGGCGAAAATCTAAAAATTGTAGAGCCCCAATCCTATGCAAATAATTTCCGCAATTATTTACTTCGGATCGCAAATAAATATGACTAATCAATCTACGTTCAATCAGTAATCAGTAATCGCGCGCTGAATCAAACCAGCGCTGAGCCAGCTCCTCTGGAATCGGCTCGCCAATCAAATGATCGCCTTGGCTAAGCTGCCATACCGCTTCGCCAAGGTCCTCGCGTTCGGTTGTTTCAATCCCTTTGAGCGTATTGAAGCGTTTGGCGAAGCCGGTAATGGCAGCTTCGGCTTCGGCTAAGCTTTTGGCCTGTGCCAGTCCTTCCTTTGCCGCGTCATACGCTTCGTTAGCCGCCTTGGCCAGACGTTTCGGCCAGGACGAGAATGGACGGCCATATTCCGTTGTCCACCACTCCGCCTTTCGCAGCTTGCTCACTGATGCGTAATCATCCCATGGACGGTTTATTCCGCGAGCCTTCATTTGTTTTTTTAGCTGCTTGCCCATATCCTCCTCAACATTAAAAGCAATAAACCGGTCAAGCAGCGGCCAGGAATCCAGCGAAGGCAGATGAGTCAGATCGGGCATAAAGCGCAGCTCCAGATTTACCAGACCTTCCAGCTCGGCCAATGTGCCCAAATCGCAGAAATTTCCCCACAGGCTTAATGAAGTCAGGTTTGGAAACCGGCTCATACAAGTTAATGAGATAGGCTGGGACATAGGTTCATTTTGAAGCGTCAAGTTCGTAACCTGATGCAGCTCTCCCAAGTCGGGCAATGTGTAAGGCTCTGCATTTTTACGCCGGCTAGTATGCGGCGCCAGCACCAGCATGGATGGCAAATCGCCTGTTGCGGAAAACCGCAGCAGATCGCCGGAGACGCCGAGGCGATAATATTCTTTAGGCAGCTTCAGGCTTAGCTTGCCTCCTGGCTGGTCGAGATTAATGCTCAAGCCATGAAATTTGGATAGAGTCGCATCTACTGCCGTGGCCGCTGACAGAACAGGGCTCCATGTCATCTCTTCAACGGGGCGGTTTTTCGCCCATTCAAAAAAGCCTCTATCGCTGCCTGTATAGTTCAGGTACCGCGGCCATGGAGAGCCTGCAGGCGTCGCAAAGGCTTCAAATACACTCCAATTTAAATGTGCATCAGCTGCAGCATGAAGGTCTGCTTTCGTCCCTAAATGAGACGGTCCTATGGACAAGCTGCCCACTCCGGGCTTAATAATCAAGGTGTGGCTATGAGGTCCAGTCAAATCGATAGGATAACGGCCAGGCTCGGTTATAGGACCGGCATGGGGCAGATCCTTCTTGTCATTTGGCATTTTTATACCCCTTTCTTCTGCATCTATCCTTGTTGGATGAAAAAGTTAAGCAATGTTAAAATTTTCTACTCTATTTAACTATCGCCCCTATTGTAGGGCATATTTTTGCTCTGAAACAACTGCCTAACGAACTAATATTCGTATTTCTCCTCCCTTAACCTTTTGTATACAAGCATTAAGTTTATCTTTTGATTTAGTAAGCAATACCTACCCGCGACTTAATAAAATCACCGGCTTGTAGTTGACTATAAGTAAACTCCGCCGTATCCGGCACAGATATTTCAGTACCACCTTCAGGCAACCTGTTTTTCTTCACACGATAGTTGCCCAAACGTTCTCCATTAGGCAAATAAGTAGGACATACAATAGTCCATTCCAGAGTCGATTCATTTAGTAAACGGTATACTTGATGATGCTCTTCGGCTGCGCGAGTTGATTTGCGTTTTGATTCACTTGATTGATAACGCAAAAGATCAGGGGAGCTTTCACTTTGCAAAATACCGGCAGTGCCGACGGTTATGATCCGTTGTATGCCTTCCTTATACATAGCTTCAATAATTAAAGGCGTACTCTCTGACAGAGTTGTTGTGCCATCTGTATTTAGTGCACTAATAACGGCATCATTTCCTTGTACGGCTCGGGTAATATCTTCTTTATTTAGAACATTGCCTTGAATAACCGTTAGTTTTGGATTAACCTGTTGAAGCTTCTCCCGAGAGCGGACTACTACTGTGACATGATGTCCATCTTGAAGAGCATGTGAGGTTATATGCCTCCCAACCCGGCCAGTGGCGCCAAAAATCAGCACATTCATAAGAAAACCTCCCATATGATATGACGAAATAATCCTTTACCGTCCTCTAAGCAAACTCGCTGGCTAGTGGCGGTACTAAATAAAGTTGGTACTCGTCTTATACATAGATTTTATATAATATTGATTTGTAAGATGTTGGGCGCACTTTTTTTGACATGAGGGGGAGACTGATGCCATTTTTCACTATCATGGCGGTGTTAATATTGGGAATAGTAATCTTATCGATCGGATTTATAACTAAAAAGAAATGGATAAAACTGCTGTCAATTATTCCACTAGCCATTTCATTGTGGCAAATTACTATTTTACTACTAATGTAAAAGGTTATTGCATTGAGCTATCTGATAACGATAGCAATATGGATTAGAGGCTAATGTAATATTCCATCATTCAACCGGCGGATATTTGGTGGCTCAATGATTTCTATAAAAAAGATTATCTATGGTATACTATATAAATTATTTTATAAATCCTAACGCGTTATGAAAGGCGGGCTACACGAATGGAACACACAATTCAATTAATGGAAAACCATTTAAATATCGATCTTGGAAATCCGCCCTTTATGAATTTAGATAACGGGTTGCAAATACCATATTCTTCGATTACGGGGATAACAACAGGCAGCCCCATACCAAATGCTTTCAAGATTCATGGTTTTTCTTTTTTAGGAAAAAGAAATGGATTATTTAGATTCGATGGGGATTATCATCTCTACTTTTTTAATAATAAGGTTGATACCCTTCATTTTGACTTGAATCAATTTGTTGTTGGCAAATTTATAATATCAAAGTTAATCATTGAAGTTAAAAACCCTGAAGAAAAAAGTAAAACAATTTCGGAAAGATTGACGTGATAGTTCAATATCGAAAGGTTAGACCAGTAATACAAAAGGAGAGAGTTTATTTGCAGCGATCCATTGTAATTAAAGGTCATACATCAACTTATCCTGACCCTATCATCTTAGAAAAAGGACAGGCGGTTTTGTATGGAAAAGAAGATACGGAATTTCCTAATTGGATTTTCTGTAAATCGATTATTACTAATAAAGAGGGTTGGGTCCCAAAACAGATTTTAACGACTCCCGATGCACATGATATAGCAGTAGTTACTAAAGACTACTCCGCTCATGAGTTAACCGTTAATCAAGATGATATCCTATTTGGCTTGGAGCAACTGAACGATTGGACCTACTGTAAAACAGAAAACGATGAATATGGATGGGTTCCTAGCTTTTGTTTAACCGCGCTATAAACCACTTTACACTAATCAGGTTAAACGCCTGATTTTTTTATGCTTAAAAAACAATGCTCATGCTATAATCCCAAATAGGGGTGATAACATTGAGTGGATTTGTAATCGTCGTTCTAATATTCGCAGTTCTTTTGGGCTTTTTTAAAAAGAAAAAAAAGTGAACTGGAGGCGATCAGTCTTATAAAAATAATGAAAAGGCGGTTTGCTCATGGAAAACGCATCTATTGCTGTTCAATTAGAAGCTGTCAAATCTCTACAATCGACGATTCGAAAACTTGAGAATGCTCTTTCTCAAATGACTCAAAGCGGCGCAAATACTACCTTGGTAAAAAAAAGGCTCCTTGCTATTTCCATTGGTCTGGCTGTGCTTGAGGAGATTTGGAATCAAAAATCCCATCATTATTCACATGAAGCATTGGAAGAAGCTCACCATGTTCTTATTGGTTTAATTCCCTCGGTAGAGAGCAGCTACATCAAGTCGAAGCCGGGCAGCTCCCAAAAAACGCTCCTGGAAAGAAGAATTACTGCATTAAGACTAGTTATTCAAGCGTTAGATGAAACAAAATCCAATCATGCAGCCGCAGCACAAAAAGAAACTTAAGCTTTACTCCTCATTTAGCATTACCGGCATGTACGTTCCATCTCATCAGTGTCTCCAAAATACAAAAACAGAACTCTTCCGTTCTTTTTTCCAAAAAACCACTCTTCATGCGAAAAGCAGACTATTAAAGGTACTGTTCACTGAACCATCATCTTGATTCTATTATTCAGAACGTGTGCGCCCGTTCCGACGGGCTGTTCGTTCAATGCCATCAACCACTACCTCATACAGCTCATAGGGAAGATCATGCCCCATCCCTTCAATAAGCATAAAGTCTGCGTCCGATATAGAATTGGCCGTGTCTTCGCCGCATGCTGGCACAAACAAGGGATCATCCGTCCCATGGATTACAAGAGCGGGCATTTGCAGTGCTGCCAGCCGGGGACGGCGGTCGCCAGAAACAGCAATAGCCGCAATTTGCCGTCCAACGCTGCCTGGGTCATAGGCTCGCCTGACCTCCTCTAAAATAAGCTTCCTGTATTCTTCCTCTTTAAACGGGTAGCCCGTACCCGCGATTCGTTTTGCAAAAGTAAGACTGTGCGTTACATATCCGGCTTCATCCTCAAACGGGTTTGGCGCCGGTTTCGTCATCATCCCCATCACCTCCGGGGAGGCTGGCGGAAGTGCGGGATTACCGGTGCTGGACATAATCGAGGTGAGCGATAAAACCCGTTCAGGGTACTTACTCGCTGCAAGCTGCGCGATCATCCCGCCCATCGACCTTCCAACAAGATGCGCCCGGTCAATGGAAAGAGCATCAAGCAGTCCGATAACGTCGCCAGCCATGTCATCGAGCGTATAAGGAATGTCCGGTCGTTGTCCCGACATGAGCGCAGCCCCCAACGCTTCAAAATCCAATGCTTGTTCAGATCTATAATGCGTCGAGCATCCCACATCTCGATTGTCAAAACGAATGACACGAAACCCTCGCTCTGCCAACATGCTGCAAAATGAATCCGTCCATCGAATCATTTGCGTGCCCAGACCAGCGATTAATATTACTGCCTCGTCATTTTTGTTGCCGAAGCTTTCATAAGCCAATTCCACGTCATTAACTTTTAAAATGTTCATCCTTCATTCTCCTTCACCGTTCCGAAAACGCATCAACGGTTAATTTTTGAATATAGTTTCTAATATCTGGCGCCCACTCTCTGATGCTATGAAAAAAACGATCGTTATCGCCAGCATAGAGCAACCGGAGAGCCTCTTCGTATTGCGGGAAGTTCCCGGCCATGGCTGTCATGAAGTGATAGGCTGCTTCTTGTGAAGCTCGCGCCTTGTTTTGCTCTGCCCCAGCGCGGCGAGCCTCATCTATAAGCTTACGCAAGGTTACCGAAGCGCCGCCGGGCTGACTCTTTAGCCATTCCCAATGGCGCGGCAATAATGTAACCTCGCCGGATACGACTCCCAGCTTGGGACGTCCGGCCCGCCTGGGAAGCTCGTCGTTTAATACCGTATCGGGCAAGCTGCCAGTTTGTCCTCCTGATTGGTCCCATTCATCCTCCGCCATGCCACGAATATCAACATCTATTTGCTTTCCCGTACGATCGTCGAATATAAGCAGCTGTAATCGTTCATTCTCGTCAAGACTATCCTTCACATTCAACATAACGTGGCGCAACAAACCGGTCGCGACCATCCTTGTGCCCAAAAAAGCCGTATAGCTGACGTTTAAGCTAGTATCGCCATCACTCATACTATATTCCTCCCTTGTCCTTCGATTTAATTATACCCGGGTAAAAACCAAGAAGTCAATATCATCCGGGTAAAATTATATTGAGCGTTCTGCACAACCGACCCCCATTCATCCTCCTCACATTCATATTAAGCTAGCTTCTTTGTTGTCCGTTCTCCATAAAAAAGCCCGGCTTATCCGTCGCTGGACAGGCCGAGCTCTGAGGTTCATCCTTCCTGAGGCTTCGTCATCTGCTGCTGGATCATTTGCTGCACGCCTAGCAGTATCACCTGCAAACCAAACTCGAACGCCGCATCGGTCCCCATCATCTCGAACAGTTTGTTCCTGTACATGCTCCGGAACAGTCCCGCTTCATCTTCGCCCATCGAATCGAGGAGGCGCGAAACGCGGTCGCCAGGCAGCGACGTCTCTCCCTCCTCCTTCATGATCGCGGCGACATTGCGCTGGTGCTCGTAAGCGTCGAGTACAAAGTTAAATACATAATTCATCAGCGTCAGCACGACTTGCAGCTTCTGCGCTTGCTGCAACGGCGTCGACTCTATGCAGAGCAGCATCCGGTTGTTGAACCGGATAATATCGGGCTCATGCGGCAACGTCGCCATCATGAGCTGAGTGGAGCAGGGGTACTGACTGAGGACACTTCGTATCGCAACGGCCATCCCCTGTAATTGCTCCCTCCAATCCCCTTGCGGGCGGTGCGATTCCAGAATTATCCGCGACACCTGATTGGCCAGGCGCAGGTAAATCGCCTGCTTGCTTTTGAAGTGCCAGTACAAGGAAGGCGCCTGTATTCCCAATCGGTCGGCCAATCGCCTCATACTGAACTTCTCAATTCCTCCCTCGCCCAGAAGCGCCCACGACATAGCCAATATTTTATCCTCGGATATTTGCGGCTGCTGTTTTTTCAACTTTCCCACCTCTTTATCTAACAGTGTAAGTTTATACTTTACAGGCTTATAAACTCATGATATCATCTAACACTGTAAGGTTCAAACTAACACCGTTAGATGGGGCCTGCCATTTATTTATGAAAGAGGCGATATGCATGGATGCAGAACATCTCCATTACTTTGAAAAGGCTCCTATCAGCAAGGCGGTTGCCCACTTCGCCATTCCGATGATGCTGGGTACGTCCATGAGCGTGATCTATTCGATCTTGAACGCTTATTTCCTGGGCACGCTCCACAATACGGCAATGCTGACCGCACTTGCGCTCACCCTGCCGCTGTTCTCGATCCTGATGGCTTTAGGCAATCTGCTGGGCATCGGCGGGGGCACCTTCATCTCCCGCCTGCTGGGGGAGCAGCAGTATGCGTTGATCAAGCATGTATCCTCGTTCGCTTTCTACAGCAGCCTGGGGCTGGGGCTGCTTGTCATGGCAATAGGCCTGCCGTTGATCGATCCTATTGTTTATAGCCTGGGGGCCACGCCTGATGCATTTGAATTTACCAAGGACTATGTAACGATCATGCTGATCGGCTCTCCCTTCGTCATCCTTTTTTTCACGCTGGAAAATATTGTGCGCGCCGAAGGAGCCGCGATTACTTCGATGATCGGAATGCTGCTTAGTGTTGTGATCAATATTTGTTTTGATGTAATCGCCATCTTCGTGCTTCACCTGGACGTGGTTGGCGTAGCATCGGCTACGGTTCTTGCCAATCTCATTGCCAGCGCATATTACGGTTATCATATTGGCTGCAAGAGCAAGTTTTTGACCGTCTCGATACATTGGTTTCGGGCTACCCGGCAAATAGTCAGCCAAGTGTTCAAAATCGGCGTGCCCGTCTTTATTATGAGCCTATTTCTTGGAGCAATGTCCCTCATCGTCAATCATTATCTGGTTGCATATGGAGATTCCTCAGTTGCGGCTTACGGCATTTCATCGCGCCTTTTGCAATTTCCCGAATTCATTCTGATGGGGTTATGTGAGGGCGTCGTACCGCTGATTGCTTTTTCCTTCACAGCCAACAAGCTCCGCATGAAGCATACCATCGGGTTTACGATCAAGACGATTGTTGTATTAGCGGTTTTCTTCGGTATTATTGTCTACTTCGTATCGGATCATTTAATCGCTTTATTCACGCAGGACGCTCAGTTGATCGAGATGGGCACTTACATTCTACAAGTCACGTTTTTGTCCTTGTTTATCTCCGGTATCACTACGCTGTTCACCGGCATCTTCCAAGCAACCGCGCAAGGTACTGCGGCGTTTGTCATGTCCATCGTGCAAGGAGTTACCCTCATTCCGACCCTCTTTGTCGCCAGTCGTTTAAGCGGCTTTCACGGCGTCATCTGGGCATTGGTCATTGCCGACGCCGTCGCCTTCCTCGCCGGAGCTCTTATGCTCTACGCTCTAAGGAACAAATTGCAGCCGGATATGAATGCTTTGGCTCATTAGGCAAAGCAGCTTTCAAAACGTAAAGTTTACCCCCGTCTATATGGAAGACGGGACTAACCATGCTCTGTCCGAAATCACTGCAGCATCCGGGGTAGCCATGACCTGCAGTGATATCCGCATTATTATCCATTTTGAAGCGGATGCGGAATAACATTTGCGGTTCCATTACATAATACTTGAAGTAAACACGCCGATGAAAATAGGTTAGCTTTGATGAAAAATGACATTAGAAGACTATCGACTTATAAATATTGTGACAAGGAGATTACCAAGCATGTTTCTAAATATTATAATCGGCTTCATTCTTCCATGGCTGCTTGCGTATCCCCTTGCTTGCAAGTATGCAAAGTTGTTTTTGGTGATGAGTCCCATTACCGCGATTATTGCCCTTTTAATTAACACGATCGGGTTTTATTTTGACTTTTGGCATTTCAAACCAGTCCTGGAACGAAACGAGACCATATCAGCCATACCGCTTGACCTTGGTCTATACGCAGTGCTTGGATCCCTGATGGTTTATTTTTTAACAAAGCGATTATTCGGTATTCCCTCCATCATCGTTTTCTTGTTATTCGTTTCATTCACCACATTGCTTGAGTACCTTGCCCTGATGTTGGAACGTGTGACGTATACGAACGGCTGGCATATCGGATGGACATTCATTTCCTATTCCACAGCGTTTTTTTTAGTCGTTTTAGCCTGGAGATTTGTAAAATCCCACATCGATTTGGCTTGAATAAGTGAAAGAATAAAATAAAGACCCCAATTAATTGGAGCCTTTACCGTATGGTTTATGAATTCAGCAGGCCGATTTCTGACCCGATTCTAACCCTCATCTGTTTTTCTGCTCACCCTCGCGTCTTTCGTTTTGAGCGGTCTCTTTCAAAGCATCCTTTACACTGCCCTTCCACAAGGCTACGCCTGATCGGTACGCAGCTCTGGCATTTAAATGGCCGGCAACCGGCGAGGTCAGGAAAACGAATAAAATGCCAAGCAGCAGCTTTAAACTGAAATGATGTTGAAAGATCCAGAAATATAGAAATACGCCACTAAGAATGAACAACACACCAAGCGTAGCACTTTTCGTTGCGGCATGGGAGCGCAAATAAACATCCTGCAATCGGATAAGCCCTAGCGCACTTATAACTGCGATAATCGCTCCCAGCAAAACAACGACCCCTAACAAAATTTCTGCAATCTTAGTCATCAGCTCCGGATTCAAGCACAATCCCCCTCTCAATGTACCTGGCCATTGCTGTAGTACCAATGAAAGTCAATATTCCGATGACCAAGATCAAATCAAAATACGCCTCGGTCTTATTCACCATCCCGATTACGGCAACCATAGATAAAAGCAGGATGCCAATCGTGTCAAGCGAAGCAATACGATCTGCGATCGACGGCCCCAGCAGCAGCCGATAAAGGCAGCCAAGAATGGCGACCGCCAATAGTCCCAAGGCTATCCAAAGAATCGTTTCCATCATCGTGTTACCTCCAGAATAGCCTTTTCGAAGGAGTTTTTTATTTGTGCGGCCAAGTCTTCCGATTCATTGATATTCATTGCGTGAATAAATAAAGTGCTCCCATCGCGCGATACATCTAGCGTGAGTGTGCCTGGCGTCAAACAAATTAAACATGCCAGCAGGGTAATCTCAAAATCCGTTTTCAGCTCGGTATCCAATCTGATAATACCGGGCCGAACTTTAATTCGGGGGCGTATAACCTCTATAAGAACTGCAATGCCGGACACCAGCAACTCTTTGTTGAACAAAACCAGCAGCTTTACAATAGCCCATACCTTTCTCAACATTCTCAACTCACTCTACTCCTTCAGAATCGCTTGCACATACTCGGCAGGATTCAATAAAGTATGCCCGGCCTGTTCAACAAATGGATAAATCCACTCCGCCCCTACACCCATTGCTATAATAATAATTAGCAGCCCTGCCGCCGGCAGCAATAATCCAGGCCGATTCATTTGAAAGCCTGAAAGGCTTCGCTTTTTTCCATCATCCGAATCCAGCGGCAGCTTCTTCCTTTCCTCTCCCCAAAATGCCGCCATAAAAACCCGGACAAGCGAATACAAAACGATGAAGCTGGTTAAAAGAGATATGGCGGCAAGCCAATAATGTCCTCCCGCGAAACCGCCGGTAATAATCTGCAGCTTTCCCGGAAACCCGCTTAATGGCGGAATTCCCGCCAAGGCCAGCGCCGTAACGAAAAACATCCAGCCAAGCGCAGGATGGCGCTTTAACAAACCGCCCATTTCATCCAGATTGCCCGTACCGGCCGCCTGAATAATCAACCCGCCTAGAATAAACAAAAGCGCTTTGGCCGCCATATCGTGCAGCAAATAAAAAACGACTCCCGACAACGCATCTGCATTCGCCGTAGCCAAACCAAATGCGATAAAACCGATACTAATGATGACGTTATAATTCAATATTCGCGGGATATCTCGGTAGGCTAAAGCCCCCAATGCTCCCATAATCATGGTTACGCCCGCCATCCAGGCAATCCACGTATGCGTTACAGCAGGATCCCCGTTAAATATCAACGTAAATACACGTACTAGCGTATAAACTCCCACCTTGGTGAGCAATGCCCCAAACAAGGCGATAACAGCCGCAGGAGGAGCGCTGTAAGAGCCCGGAAGCCAGAAGAACAGCAGCAGCCCCGCTTTTAGAGAAAACACGATCAAAAATAAAATCGCAATAACATTTAAGATCCCGTCTTGTCCCGCTTCCGCCACCTTAACGGACAAATCGGCCATGTTAAGGGCTCCCGTCACTCCGTAAAGATAAGCAACTGCCGCTACAAAGAGCGTAGATGAGACCACATTGATCAACACATATTTAATCGTTTCCTTGAGCTGCAGCTTGGTCCCCCCCAGCACAATTAAAGCGTAGGAAGAGATAAGCATAACCTCAAAGCATACAAACAAATTGAATATATCTCCCGTCAAAAAGGAGCCGCTGACCCCGACCAATAAAAAATGCAGCAGCGGAAAATAAAAATGACTTTGTCTTTCGTTATCAATGCTTCCAATCGAGAAAAAAACGATAAACATACCAATCAAAGCCGTCGCCAATATAAGTAAAGCCGACGTCATATCCGCCACAAAAACGATGCCGTAGGGCGGAGCCCACCCGCTCATAAACAGAGTTTGAATGCCGTTTTGCTTCACCTGGGCCACTAATACAAGCGCCACAGCCAAGCCCGCAATGCTTCCAATTGCGCTTACCCAACGCTGAAAGGCTATTTTTTTTCTGAACAATACAAGTACGGCTGCCGTCAATAAAGGAACCAGCAAGGGCCATATGAGCAAGTTATTCATTCGGTGTCCTCCCTTAGCTTTTCCATATCATCCGTCCCTAATTTTTGATAAGACTTATAGGCAAGCACAAGCAAAAATGACGTGACGCCAAAGCTAATAACAATCGAGGTCAGAATAAGCGCCTGCGGCAAAGGGTCCGTGTACGATTGAGCCTCCTCGCCCAACAATGGAGGAGCCCCCGTTTTTAGCTTGGACATCGTTAACAGCAGCAAATGAACGCCGTGGGTTAAAAACGAGGTCCCCAAAATAATCCGAAGCAAGCTTTTCGACAGCAGAAGGTAAACGCCGATTGTAAACAAAACGCCAATCGTAATGGACATGTACAACTCCATCGTTACTTGTCCCTCCCTATCGTAAATAATATCGTTGACGCGACCCCGATAACGGTGAGGTAAACGCCTAAATCGAACAATGTAGCTGTAGCCAGCTCTAGTTCCCCAATTAACGGAATGTCAAAATAACCAAAGGTTTGGCTAAGGAACGGCGCTTTAAACAGGAACGAACCCATTCCTGTAATGACCGCAATTAAAATGCCTATGCCCGTCATACGTTTAAAATCGACAGGCACTGTTTTCTCAAACCGCTCCATGCCAACTGCGATAGCATAAAGCAGGAGCGCGGCCGATGCCATCAGTCCTCCGATGAAGCCGCCTCCGGGATGATGATGGCCCATGTAGAACAGATACAACGAATACAACAAGATCATCCCTACCGCAAACCTCGAAATCGTCCGAAGGATCACATCGTTGCTTCGAATGCCGCCGTAAATGTCCAGCTTAAAACCGAATTGATCCTGCGAATTCAGGGCATTTTCTTCCCCTCTCATTTTGATGAGGGCATAAATGCCGAACGAAGCAATGCCTAGCACAACAACTTCCAGCAGCGTATCAAATCCGCGAAAATCAACAAGAATGACATTGACGACATTTTTACCGCCCGCAAGCTTATAGCTATTTTCGATAAAGAAATGAGAGATGGAATCAAACTTCCTGCTGCCGCTCACGCTTAACGATACAAGTGTCATAACAACGCCAACGCTCACAGCGATACCGATATTCCATAGCTTGATTTTCCTTTTGACAACCTCTTTCTTCAAGTTAGGCAGATGATAAAAACAGAGCAGGAAAAGAGCAACTGAAACGGTTTCTACAATCATTTGGGTTAATGCAAGATCCGGAGCCCGAAAAATAACAAAAAACAACGTAACCATATAGCCCGACATGCCTGTCAAAATAATTGCCATCAATCTGGAATTAACGAAGGGCACCGCAATGGCAGATAAGACGAGCGCCGTAATGATCACCGCTTCATAAAAAGAAATGGGGGCAAAATCGTCCATCTTCAATGTAATGTCGCCCGCCAAAAACAGATTCAACCCCAGGGCTGCCGTCAGAAATAAAAAAATGTAGATCAGATAATGCCTGATTGAGCCCGTCATATAGTTGCGCGTAAACCAGCTCGCGCCGGAATCCAATCCTTTTAGCGAATGGTCATACAAGCTGTTTAAAGAGACATTTAGCTCCATGGGCTCGTTTACCCACGCAAAGCGGCGATGCAAAAAGAAGATCGCTATGCCAATGACCGCTACCCCAATCGTCATAAAAAGCTCGGTCGTAAAGCCGTGCCACATTTCGATATGGACCACAAACGACTCATTAGGCTGCAATCCAAACGGATAGACGGCCGCCATCGCAGGTTCAATGAGCGAATGGGAAAGCAGATTGGGGAAAAAACCAATAACAACGACCAGCGAAGCCAGCACTAGTGGTGAAATCAGAAGCCCAAGCGGCGCCTCGTGCGGCTCTTTTTCCAGTTGATGGAATTGCGACTTTCCGCCAAACGTACGGAAAACGACCAATAAGCTGTAAGCAAAGGTAAAAACGCTGGCAACCCAGGCAACCACCGGAAATAAGGCTCCCCACGTATCCATGCTGGCAAAGGACATTTCTCGAATATTCAGCATAGCGGTAAAAAACATTTCTTTACTCAAAAATCCGCCAAACGGGGGAATCCCGGCCATGGAGAACGAGCCCAGCAGCGCGATTGTAAAGGTGACAGGCATAACCGCCATAAGACCGCCGAGCTTGCGGATGTCACGTGTGCCTGTCCCGTGATCGACAATACCGACTACCATAAATAATGCGCCTTTAAATACCGCATGATTAATCAAATGAAAAATAGCGGCGGCCGTAGCTATCGTGAAAAACTCATATTGACTGGTTCCGACGTAAAACGCGGCAGCCGATCCAATGCCGAATAAGCTCATGATTAGACCTAATTGACTAATCGTTGAAAAGGCAAGCAGCGCTTTTAAATCGGTTTGCTTAATGGCCCGATACGATCCGTAGGCGAGCGTCAACAAACCAATGCCGGAAACGGCCCATAACCAGATTGAACTTCCAGCAAACAAAGGAGAAAGCCGAGCAACGAGGTAAATACCGGCCTTGACCATTGTTGCGGAATGAAGATACGCGCTTACTGGCGTAGGCGCCTCCATCGCATCCGGCAGCCAAATATGAAAAGGAAATTGGGCCGACTTCGTAAAAGCGCCAAGCAGCACAAGCAGCATCGCCGGAATGAACAGATCATGCCCGGAAATAGCAGAAAAATCTGCAATCAGCTCTTTAATGCTGAAGGTGCCGGTCATGATATACAAAAGCACAAACCCGGCAAACATTGCGAGCCCGCCGCAAACGGTAATCGTCAACGATTTTAACGCTCCATAACGTGAGCGCTCCCGTTTGTTCCAAAATGCGATGAGCAAAAACGATGAAATACTGGTTAATTCCCAGAATCCATAAAGCACCATCAAATTATCCGATAATACAAGTCCTAACATTGCGCCAATAAATAACATCAAATACACGTAAAATCGGGCCAGATTTTCTTTTTGTTTATCCAGATAAAAAACCGAATAAAGCACGACCAAGGATCCAATGCCTGAGATCAGGAGTCCGAACAAGAGACTTAGTCCATCAAGCAAAACCGTAAACTCCACACCAAGCGACGGAATCCACGGAAGAGAATAATGGAATACGCCTCCACCCATTACAACAGGTATGAGATTGATCAGATAAGCAAATAGCGCGATGGGCAGCGGAAGCATAAACCAACCCATATGAATGCCAGGCCAAACCTTCTTAAACAATGGAATACAAATCGCTAACAAAAACGGTAAAGTGATGATGACATGAATAGCTGACATTCCGGTCCCCCTTATTTCATTTTCCCCAAGTATTCCCTTGGCTGATTTAACCAATTCATTTATCAAAAATGCCCGTTCAAACACGGCCCCATGTATTTTAATCCCAAAAAAACACAAAAAGAGCCCGTGTTGGCAGGCTCCTCCGATTTACAACTATGAAATTGGTCCTCAAATCTGTTAGTTATTATACAGCGCATTGTTTCAAAACTCAAGAGTATAATTCACAATGATAAATGAATTTGTGGCGTCGCCCTTTATAGAAGACATAGCAGACCTCGTTCCACTTTACATTTTTCGGGCCCACCTATTTACAATCCCGGATAACTGAACTATGATAGGTTACATCAATTTCAAATTTATCGCTGAATCCTCTTTTGAGGAACGGGGGAACCAACGAAGCCATATGGCTTCAGGGGTGAATTCTTTCTAGGTTACAGAAAGGACGGGGACTCTCAAACCCGAATCCGACAGCTAACCTCGTAAGCGTTATGGGAGAGAATATCCATGCTTCTTTGGTTTGTCATGAAATTTTACATTCCAAAGCCTGGCGGCAGAATATCTCTGCGCCGGGCTTTTTTGTCGTTGCCTTGTTTAACCGAGTTTCAAAAGGAGTGCAACTAATGAATAACAGCGAAAAAATTATGGTTTGTATTAACCAGCCTGCAAACGCAGATCGACTCATTCGTCGAGGCGGGCACTTGGCCACTCTCTTACAGTGCCCATTGCTTATTTTAAGCGTAGATGATGGCTCTCCCAATTGGATAACGTTGGCCGAGCAATACAAAGCCATCTTGTTGACACAATTTCCAAGGAGCAGCAGCATAACAGAAATCATTGCCGACACAGCAAAACAACATGATATTACCCAAATTATTTTAGACTGTCCCGATCAAACACGATGGCAGATCATTTGGCAAGGTTCTTTTTTCAGCAGCCTGCTCAAGCATATAAAAGATATTGATATACATGTCGTCTCCGCAACACAATCGTAAACTTGTTATTGACAATCGTGTCGCCTTTTACGCTTTGTTACCGGCAACCAACCCAAATGATTAGAAAGATGTGATCCAATGAACCGTGAAATTTTCGTTTACCAATGTGATGGTGTTACGCTGGAGTATTCGGTTATAGGCAATGGAATGCCTATACTGCTATTCCACGGCGGACATTCCAACTGTCATGAGGAATTCGGGTATATGCCATTGCTAACCTCAGGTTATTCTCTCATCACGCCTTCTCGCGCAGGATACAGTCAGACTTCCATCATTGCGGATATAAGAAAAGCATGCTGGATATATAAATCGTTACTTGATCATCTGGCTATTGAAAACGTGCATGTTATATCTGTTTCAGCGGGAGGGCCTACAGGAATCGTATTTTGCTCCATGTTTCCAGAGCGGGTTGCCAGTTTCACGCTACAGTGCGCGGTTACAAAACCATGGCTCACAAAGGAAGATAAGGAATATAGGATGGGTAGCCGTATTTTTAAACCCGGTGCTGAAAAAAGAACATGGAGGCTGCTTGCAACGATGAGCAATCTGTTCCCTAAACTAACTTGCAGATTGATGGCTCCTTCATTCTCTAAGCTGCCATTTTCACAAATAAAAGAGCAAATGAATGGCCATTTCATTGAGGAGTTTCGTAGAATGAATAACCGTCAACGTTCATACTCCGGTTTCATGATTGATTTAGAACAAACTCAACAAGATTATTCCGAGGAGCTGGCAGCGATTCAAGCCCCCACCTTGATCATGCACAGCAAAAACGATAAATTGGTATCCATAAGTCATCCAGAAAACGCTAAAGCAAAAGTCCCTCAATCGGAAGCGGTCATTCTTGACTCATGGGGCCACTTGATTTGGCTTGGAAAACATGCGGCAGAGTACAATAACGCACTTATTTCCTTCTTATCTAGACTGAGAAACTAAGAAACGTTCCTGATGGCTTCCCTAAAGTCCAGGGCCACCCCAACCAAACGAAACAACCCGTCAGGCTTCTGCCCGACGGGTTTATTTCTTTCAGTCAGCTCTACTATTTCCTAAATTGATTCGGCGACAATCCGGCCCCCATTTCTTGCGCAAGCTCTTTAACACTGGGTATACCGCTGTTAACAACATCATGATGAATTGTTATGCACTTTGATAAAATGAATCGAATATTCGAGGCAACAAAACGATGCCCGCTTCCGTTTATAAATATAAAGAAATCTTTTTTTAAGGGAGAGGCACGGATGAAGAAGAAATGGAAGGTTATTTTATTTAGCATTATTGGGGCTAGTGTGCTTTTAGCCGTGTTAGGAGCGTTATACGTCAATAACATTGGATATAATAATGTAAAACATATGTATCTTTTAGAATCAACCGGTAAATCTGTTATGAGGATAGATAGTGATACGCCTAGTCGAGAGCGCTATCTCACTAAAGAAGAGGGCGATCCACAGGAATTGTTGAAGTCACGTATGGAACAAGAAGGGTGGGTATATAGTCAACAGGAGGGATCGGGTTATTTTTTTAAGAAAGATGGTAGGGAAGAAATCGTCACTATGCAGCAATGGAATCATTTCTATATTATATACAGTTTGAATGCTGGAATTGCAAACCTTGAGGATTAGACAAGAAAACACCCCCTCTACTTTGTAAGTGACCACTGAAAAATCCTTTTGAACCGACCTCCGTGATGACCAGCGTACCGTGCTGTCGCCAGCAACATTGCCTGCCCCTGCTTACAGACTATTGCTGCATCACTGCTGGCAGCTCGGCGAGCTGGCCCTCCAACGAAATCGGATCGCCATATAACCAATCTGTCGTCAGCAGATGGACGCGTCCAGCTTGTACAGCCTCTATGCTGCGCCACAGCTCACTCTCACATAACCGTTGAAATTGCAGACGGTCCTCCTCTTCCGGCCCCACCACAATAAACAAGCGATCCCCGGCATAATGGGATAGCTCGCTAATCAACGCATGTTGATTCTGGTCGTGGTCAACTTTTTAATACTATTACTGTGCGTGACTGTGAAGACAAATTCACGAGTGCAGTATGTAAGTAAACGGATTTGATAGTTGAAATGTGGACGTTCCATCTCTTTTTCACTTCATATTTTATGAATCCGCCTAAGTTGCAGACTCAGCATTTGGCCGAAACTCCACCGAGGCCCCTAATTCAATCAAATTTTCCTGAAAGTGCCGCAATCGAATTAAGAAGCCACTGCCAACAACAATCTCTCGCTGAGCTGCCAGAGCCAGAGCTTCCGCCAATGACACATCGAGCACTTGCCTGAGAATCTGCACGACCTTTAGTTTTTGTGAACCAATATCCGTGATGACCAACGTGCCGTGCTGAAGATCATTTGGATCGTAGTCCGCTTCTGTCTCCACCGCTTCTTCCTCGCACTCACGACTGCGACGCTCCTCATGAACCTCGCGCCAAAACGAAACCGACATGTCGGTTTCAGTCTCAATGAACAGCAGCGCCTCCGGGGCAGCTTCTTCCAACCCGCACAGCGCTGATAATATCTGGCTAAAACGCTGAATGCTCGGAGCAACTACCGACGCCTCCCAGCTTCCAGCGCCATGCGGAGCGTAATAGACTGGAAAGTTGGCCGCTTTCTCGTTGACATCGATAAAAAATGGATCGTCAAAATAGTTTCTGGCAATCACATACCAACCCGGCTGCCATGCCCCTTTTGTTGTTGACACGAGACTTTCACCCGTCAGCCCATTAGAGTGGAAACCAACCTGCCACGCCTCTAGCTCATTGGTGCGGGGATAGTGGTAGGGTAAGGTTAAATCACCAACGACAACTTGCGACTCAATAAAATGCTCAACTTCATGCGAAGTTATTTCATAGAATGGATCACGTTCATTAGGCGACATGCAGCATATCCCTCCGCATACTGTTTAAATGACACATTTAATTTCTCGACCTCCATATCGTCATCATTGGCTTTATTAATCTTGCTTTTTGATACTTTTAAGTATATCAGAGTAAAAATTATGGCTCAATTTAGTAAAGCGTCTGTGAAAGGAGTTTAGCGAACTGGAGAATTTGATCTTTACTCACTGAGTTTTCCATCCTGGTCGCTCCTTTAAATTTAAGTCATTTAACGAAAGTGCAAGTAACTGAAGTTACTTTCTCATCACCTGCAGATATCTTCTTATATGTCGAACAACATATTTCGAATCCGGCCCCACCCCCCTCAACGTGGCTGAAGAAAAGGAACGCTGTCCTTCTAGGCCAATAAAATATAGCCCGGAAACATTCTCACATATCCCCGCTCTTTGAAGTGGCTTCCCGTCTAACCCAATTGCACCGGTTTTTTTAAGATGAGTAAGTTCTGGGCGATAACCCGTAGCAAAAATGACAGTATCAACTTTTTCTTCAGTTGAGTCTGGCCATAGAACCCCATCTCTAGTAAATGAAGTGAACATTTGCCTTTGACCCGGATTGCCCCCCTTCAATCTGACTTCATAATCGCCTAAATCAATTACAGAAGAAGTGGTAGGTGTCTTCTTTCCCAAACGCCAAAATTGGAATGCATCTAACCCTGTTGACCTTAACCAATAGTGCAAATCAATTCCAAAACGCTTCTGATTAACGATTTTAATGGGTTTCAAAACAGCAAGGGACGTATGGCTTATTGCAGACAGCTCAACGGCAATCTGAACGGCGGAATTTCCGCTGCCAACAACAAGTATCCGCTTATCTTTAAAACGCTCTGGGGTGCGATATTCGGAGGAATGAAGGATTTCCCCTTGAAACACATCAGTTCCATTAATACTAGGCATGAATGGACAATTAAAAGAGCCTGTTGCATTGATTATCGCCTTTGCTTTGTAAACCTCACCTGATTCTGTATGAATGTCGAAGTCTTGATCCTTCTCAATGGATGTTACCTTTTGTTGTGTTCGAATTGGCAATTCAAATTTCCTTGCATAATTCTCCAAATATTGAATAACTTCATTTCGGTAGGGGTATTTAGACCAACGCCCCTGCATCTTCATCCCTGGTAGTGAGGATAAGCTGGTTGGGGAAAAAAGCTTCAAGCTGTCATAATAATGCGGCCATGATCCATAAGCATGCGAGCTTGCTTCCAATATAAGAAATTGGAGGTTCAACTTTTTCAAATAATATCCCGAGGCAAGACCAGCTTGGCCCCCGCCTATTACAATAACATCCCACAATTGATTCATTACCTTCAGGCTCCTTTTATTTGCATTTTGCAAGTAATATTCAGCACTAGCCATCATACTTACAACACGGTACTGTTCATTAAGAACTCAATACTTGTAATTTGCAAGTATTTAAGTTGTTTTGATTATTGAGGCGGTACACAGCATGAGCCCGATGTAGCCATGGTCTTATTTAATAATTGAATGGATTGAAGAACCGTTTCCTTGTCGGATTCACTCATGTGGGAAAATATTTCATCGAAGTACATTTTCATCTGCTCATCAATCATTGTTGCTACAAATTTCCCTTCTGTTGTTAAGGACAAAATAAAAATCCTTCGATCCGCGGTATCTGGTTTTTTTTTGACCAGGTTCATTTTAATCATGGTTTGAATTTGTCTGCTAAAGGTCGTAATGTCTGTCCCTAGCGTATCTGCAATTTGTTGGATTGAGGGCTGATGTTGACGGTCTATTTCATAAAGAATATGGCTTTGATTTAATGTAATATTAAAACCACCTAAGGTACAGCAGTTTTTGTTTAGGAAGCCAAACCGACGTGTCATGATTTGAAATAGATCTCGTACGTTCTCCACAGCTATCACCTCCTCTACAGTTATACAATCATTATTTGCATTTTGCAAGTATTAATTTATTTAAAAAATCCTATGTATCCATTGTGCATTTAAAAAGGCCGATTGAAAAGCCCATTGCCAGTTAAAAGACAATGAGCCCTTTCTCAATCATTCACCTAAAATTTTCTTTAAGGCTTCGCGTTGATATTCCCGGTTATTAATGATTGGACGAATGGCTACAGTCATCGTTTCTGCTCCAGTCCTCCCCTTGCCGCCGCCAAAATGAAAGCCTACTAAGGCTCACTTCCCATCAATGGCAAACTGTTTGATTCGAGCCTCGATCTCGTCCCGAACACGTTGGAACACGCCCCACCGCTCTTCTTCGGTGCCGGTTGCTTTGGCAGGGTCATCAAATCCCCAATGGAAACGAATAACATGCGGTGGTGTAATCGGACATTTGTCATTTGCATCTCCGCAAAGGGTAACTACAATATCGGCTTTATTTAAAATTTCCGGATTAATGATATCCGAGGTTTGATTTGAAATATCGATCCCCTTCTCTGCCATAGCTCTAACTGCTTTTGGATTCAACCCGTGTGCCTCGATGCCAGCGCTATACACATCGAATTTCTCACTAAGATAGTGATGTCCGAATCCCTCTGCTATCTGACTCCGGCACGAATTCCCTGTGCATAAAAAATATACGATTTTTTTGTTCGACATTACGATTCCTCCAGTTCTTCTTTAACTAGCTTCTTTTGAAAAGTACTTGCGTTGAAAACGAAGAGCAATGTTGACTAATGCAATCATCACCGGAACTTCGACCAAAGGACCAATGACAGCAGCGAAGGCAGCACCGGAGTTCAATCCAAATACGCCGATGGCCACTGCGATTGCAAGCTCGAAATTGTTCCCTGAAGCCGTGAAAGCTAGGGATGAACTAATTTTATAGCTGGCTCCTGACCTCTTCGCCATGAAGAATGAAATAAGAAACATCACTACAAAATAAATCAATAACGGCACAGCGATTCGAACCACATCAAGCGGCAATTGTATAATCATTTCACCTTTTATGGAGAACATAACAACGATGGTAAACAATAACGCAATCAAAGTAACTGGACTAATTCTAGGAATGAATTTCTCTTCATACCAAGATCGCCCCTTCGCCGTGACCAATACATAGCGAGTCATCATACCAGCCAGAAACGGGATCCCAAGATAAATGAAAACACTCTTGGCCACTTCCCACATCGTAATGTCCACCACGATGCCTTCGAGTCCAAACCAACCGGGCAGAACCGTAATGAACACATACGCATAGATCGAATAAAACAAAACTTGAAAAATGGAATTAAAGGCAACCAGGCCAGCAGCGTATTCTGTATCTCCTTTACATAAATCATTCCATACAATGACCATGGCAATACAACGAGCCAACCCGATCATGATTAGACCAATCATGTATTCTGGATAATCATGAAGAAAAACAATCGCTAATATGAACATAAGAATGGGACCAATTAGCCAGTTTTGCAGTAAGGAGATTAATAAAACCTTTCGATCCCTAAATACATGACCAATTTCTTCATAACGTACCTTAGCTAGTTGAGGGTACATCATTAGAATCAGCCCAAAGGCGATTGGGACAGATGTGGTTCCCACCTGAAAGCTATTTAACAGCCCTGTAAATTCGGGTAATATATAGCCAATACCAATTCCCAAAACCATAGCAACAAAAATCCAAGCTGTAAGATAACGATCAAGAAATGAAAGCCGCTTACTCACTATTTCCTTCATCATCCGAGCTCCTTCACTCACAATTAACAAGCAGACCTTGCTGCCTCAACCTTAGCAGTTCACCTGATAAATCGGGGAGATTGGACAGCGCAAAGCCAATATCTTTTAAAGGCTGCTCATTAAGCGAATAGAACACCCACTGCCCCTTCCGAGTTTCACTTACCAATTGAGCTGATTTCAAGCGACTAATGTGTTTGGAAATGGCCGGTTGGGATATATTAAAAATGGGGACCAGTTCACATACGCAACAATCTCGCGTACGCAGTAAAGAGATCATTTTTAGTCTTGTTGGATCCGCAATCGCCTTTAATACATCCGCTAATTTATCAAACTCCACCTTAGTCACCTCCTCATAAGTATATAACTATATTGTTATGTGTTTATAAATATGTCAAGCTTTGATTACTGCTCACCATTGATTCTTACTGAAAAATTGAAAAGATGTGCTATTCAAATGAAAAAGGAGCTTAATTTAAGCCCCTCCATTTGCCTTATGCAATTTTAAGTTTGTTTCTTTAACATCTTTTCCATGATCATAACATCAACCATATTTCCATCTAAAACCCCTTGCTTTTCAAAGATCCCTACCTCTCGATAACCATGTCTACGATACAATTTTTGACCAGCAATATTATTGGGAAATGTGAAGAGGATGATTTTATAAAACTGATTTTCTTTTGCTGCTTGTTCAAGAGCTGATAACAGGTGACCGCCCACGCCTTTACCCCTATACTCACGTAATATGTAGATTGACAAATCTGCGACACCGTCATAGGCACGACGTTGAGAGTACCGATTTAAAGACGCCCAACCTACCAACCTTCCTTCATTTTCTGCAACTAATACTTGATATCTGTCCTGGTGATCTTCAATCCAACTTCTCATGTAGTCCATATTCTTTGTTTCTGTCTCCAGTGTAGCAATCCTATCTTCAATTCCCTGGTTATAAATTTTTAGGATTGCCTCTAAATCAGATGATAATGCAGATCTAACAATATAAAATCTTTTCTGTAACGAATCACTAGGTTCCATTCTTACAACCTCTTTCATAGTTATACTGAGTCACCGTCATACTCTACATTGATTAATCAAGAATAAACTATTTCTTTTTTATTGTGAATTAATTTCATATCATCTATTCCACATATCTTGACCTGATTATCTCACCAACCGTGCTTATTCCATTCCCTCAGAGCCGCTTCCGTATTGAAAACCTGCTCAATCGAAGCAATTCATCAGTGTGTGCGTGTGCCCCAATCTTTAGAATTTCTTCAGATTTCTCACCAGAAGTTCTTTATAGGTTCTTTTTATAATGATTGCAAGTAGAAGCATTAATTTAAAGCACTTATCATTGGAGTGGTTGATTTGATCCATTTTCCATCATCATTATTTCGTAACAATACTATTCGAACGAATATTTTAATTAGCGCCATAATCAGTTTCTTGGCCGGCTTTTTCTCTACATTCTTTTTCACATTTTTATTAGGTTCATTTGCTTTTCTAAGTAACATTTTTTTCATTTATACACAGTTGCCTTACTTCATCCCGACCTTTTTTTTAGTTGCCTTCATCCTGTCGTTTTTAGTGTTAACACATTTTATTGTAAAAGATTTAAAAGTGATTAATCGCTCTATACGAACCATCGCTAACGGCGATCTTGGATATAGATTTCCAGATATGCAAATTAGTGAATTCAAAAATTTTTCAATTAATCTGAATACCATGTTAAATCAAATTCAAAATGAAGCCATAGAACATAGCCATATGGAGGACGCTCATATGCACTTAATGAAAGCAGCGTGCGAAGAATTATATGTTCCTGTGAATCAATTAATTAGCAACGTACAGCATTTATATATCCATTCAGCCAAAAAATCACAACAATACGTACACCTTTTACAAGTTATTCATGAGGATGCACTTCAGTTGAAAGAAATCATGGATGATTTATTTGAACTGGCACGACATACCTTCACAGAAAACCGCTTGAATTTAATTCGTACTGACCTTTCCCTCTTTGTAGATGAGGTCATTCTCGGCTTAATTCCGTTTACAGAAAAAAAAGGAATTTCAATTAAGAAAGAAACAATTTTATTTCCTGTTTACCTACCGATCGATATAACCAAAATGACTATGGCCATAACTCATCTTTTTAAAATTCACACGAGTAATATAAACAATAATAGAGTAATTCGTTTCACAATGGACGTGGAGAATAACAACATCGTTTTCAGCATGGAAAATCAAACTGAATCTGAATTCGATGCTGCACAGAATCCGCTTATGATTAAGTCTCATAGGACACTCGCACTATCTATTGCTCGCACAATCATTGAGAAGCACGGAGGCTCTTTATCGTTAAGCCATATCAACAATACCGTTTTGATCAGGTTACCTTTGGATAGACAAGGCTCTCCGCAATGAAACATACAAATCTTTAGATTTTCATCCATTTGTTTTTTCATCATTGCTTTTTCGTTAGGTCCATTTGGCGTTCCCATTCCAAATGAAATCAAAATCCTTACTGCGGCGATATTAAGTCAAAGCGGAGAACATTTTAGACCGTAAAGGGAATACTGCTATCTGTGTTGGCATGTTTATCCCCGTCGTCCGATATTTTTCACCTTTACTAATTGGGCTAAGCGGCATTAAGTACAGAATATTTGCTGTGATTTCATACTCCGTTGCAATTTTCTGGACAACGCTACTGTTTGCAATCGGTACTTTTTTTGGTGAACACCTGCTCTCTGGGCTTCCGATTCAAGACAAGCTTCCTGCCCTTACTATCTGAGCTTATGGCTATTTAAAACTCAACAAGATGTTAATTCCTTAACTTACGATGGAGGTCATCAAGATGAAAGTCAAAGATAATATGGTTTTTTTACGTAGCTTTATGAAAAACCCAAAACACATAGGAAGTATCATTCCTAGTTCCAGGTTCCTAGCTAAAAAAATGGTCAAACAAGCGCCCTGGAGTGAGGTTAAGGCCATTGCTGAACTCGGATCGGGAACCGGAGCAATAACTCGACATATTAGCAATCATGTTACGGATTCAATGAAAGTGCTAATGTTTGAAATGAATGATAAGATGAGAACAAGTCTGGAACACGAATTCCCCCAGTACTCAAGTTATAAAAATGCAGAAAATCTGGCAGAATGCATGAAGCAACAACATATCGAACAATTAGATTGTATATTCAGCGGTCTTCCCTTTTTTAACTTCGAATCTGAATTAAGAAAAACACTGGTGGATCAAATTGTTCAGGCTTTGAAGCCTGGAGGATTATTTATCGCTTTCCAATACTCATTACAGATGAAGAAGATACTTTCTGAGCATTTTATTATTGAGACCATTCCTTTTGTTCCACTGAACATTCCGCCAGCTTTTGTTTACGTGTGTCGGAAAAAGAAAACGTAATTGAATCATTTATGATTTTGAGTTTCTATTATATGATCCAAAAGGAGCAATTCCAATGAATACCATTCTTGTTGTAGACGATGATCCTGAGATCAGAGATATCATCCACGTATATTTACGTAATGAAGGGTACACGATCATCGAGGCTGCAAATGGTGAAGAAGCCTTGCAGGCGTTCGAGCACCAAGCCTCAATCCAACTTGTAATCCTAGACGTCATGATGCCAAAGATGGACGGCATTCAAGCCTGCTTCAAAATCAGGGAGATCTCCGACGTACCGATTATTATGTTATCAGCCAAAGAAGAGGACATTGATAAAATTACAGGATTAACTACCGGTGCAGATGATTACATGACCAAACCCTTTAATCCGTTAGAACTTTTGGCTCGAGTAAGAGCCCAGCTCCGGCGTCAGAATTTACTAAGCAAAAAAGAAGAAATCAAAGACCTTATCATCATTAGAGATCTAATCATCGACAAGAGCAAACATTCCGTTAAAAAAAACAACAAAGAAATCTCATTAACACCTTTGGAATTTTCTATTTTAGAGCTGCTTTCAAGTCGACCCGGGCAAGTTTTTAGCCCGGAGCAAATTTATGAAACGGTTTGGAACGAGCCCTATGGTTATTCAGACAATACCGTGATGGTTCATATCCGGAATTTAAGAGAAAAAATCGAGGATACACCAAGAAGCCCTCAGTACATTAAAACTGTGTGGGGAGTTGGGTATAAAATTGAAGCGACTATTTAAGAAGCCCCGGAAAAGAATTCAAATAAACATCTTGCTCCGCGTTGTATTAAGCGCCACACTTGCGGCTGGTTTAAATAATCTTCTCATCTTTTTCATAACCAATATGAATGGGTGGGAGAACGAATGGATTCGAACTCTCTTCCCTTATTTTATTACACCCTTTTTTGTTTTGATATTTATCTTAACATTTTTACTTTCCACCAGACGCATTGTTAAAGATTTAATGTCCTTAGAACGTGGACTTCAGACCATATCGGAGGGAAACTTAAGTTATCGTGTATCCATGAATCGCCAAGATGAACTCGGGCGAGTTGCTCATAATATTAATCAAATGACCGAACGTTTACAAAAGCAGATGTTGAAAGAGCGTGAGATCGAAAATTCCAAAATGGAAATGATTACGGGTATTTCACATGATCTCAGAACCCCTCTTACAAGCATCATCGGCTATATTGAGCTTCTGAGAACCAATACGTTTCAAAATCAGGAAGAATACAACCGATTTGTTAATAACACACATAACAAAGCCATTCATCTGAAAAAATTGCTTGATGATCTGTTTGAATATACAAAGTTAAATTCAGTGGATGCCACATTGGATTATAAACAAGTTGATTTATGTCAACTAGTAGATCAATTATTATTTGATTTTGAGCCTATCGCTCAAGAGAACCATATTCAACTGCATAAAGATATTGGTGATTCCCCGATTATCATGAGTATCGACAGCAATAAAATTGCCAGAGCTATCGATAACCTGCTCATGAATGCCTTGAAGTATTCTTTTAAACCCGGAATGATCTATGTTCGGATCAAAAAGGAGCTTACAACGATTACATTAGAAATCGAAAATAACGGAACACATCTCACGAGAGAACAAGAAAACAAACTTTTTGATCGCTTTTACAAAGTTGACCATTCCAGGAGTAGTGAGGGCATTCAAAGCGGTTCTGGCTTAGGACTTTCCATATCCAAAAATATTGTGGAGTTGCACCGCGGTACAATTGTATTAGATCATGTAGACACTCGGTTTACGTTTAAAATCACTTTGCCTATCAATAATCCCAGTTAAGATGTACTCACACCATCATTTGATGTTTTACGGAGGAGAAAGACTTGAAGCTCTACAATTACTTGCTTTTATTACTAGGATTTTTGAGGAACCCCAAACGGGTTGGAAGTGTTTTACCTAGTTCAAAATGGTTAGCGCAAAAGGTGGTACACTCAGTGCCATGGAACGAGGTGAGTTCTATAGCCGAGCTTGGTTCAGGTACAGGGGCAATAACCCGATTAATTCAATACCACATAGCTGAGCCTACAAACGTTTTTTTATTCGAACGAGATCCCGGTATGAGAAAACGCTTGAAATCGACTTACCTTCACTTCCAAATCAGTTCAAACGCCTCATATTTATACAAAAAAATGACTCAGCAAGATCTCCAAAGCGTAGACTGTGTCATCTGTGGTTTGCCCTTTTTCAATTTTTCCAATGAAATGAGGCAGCGAATATTAGACCAGATTCAGTTAGCCCTGAAACCTGGAGGCATACTTATTGTTTATCAGTTTTCTCTTCAAATGAAACGCACACTAAACCACCATTTTATCGTCGAAGAAGTGGCCTTTGTACCTTTCAATTTCCCTCCTGCATTTGTATACGTATGTCACAAAAAATGAAAACCTTCATTATTATGTCGGGACATAAATCAAATGAGCAAGATGACAAACGGCATTTCCTCTGCTCGTTTGCTACCTTGCTCATTTTTTCACAAACGTCAGAGCGCTTGTTGAATTTGAAACACAATCTGGTGCATGACGGATCCCACTATTGTTGCAGATCCAGCATATTTACAACTGTTCTGCCTCTAACTTTACCTTGTAAGATGTTAGTTAGCGTTTGGGGTAACTCTCTTAATGATACTTCATTTATTATTGTCTCTAAACCATCTGGCTTTAAATCCGTGGCCATTTGGTTCCATAGTGCTTCTCTTAAATCTTTTGGACAATAAACCGAATCTATTCCTAATACATTCACACCTCTAAGTATAAAAGGGAAAACGGTTGTTGGCACTTCGGCTCCTCCAGTTAATCCACTCACAGCAACAGATCCTCCATATTTAGTGTTGCTTAGGATAGCAGCTAATGTCTTACCGCCTACTGGGTCAACTGCGCCTGCCCAGTTCTCTTTTCCAAGAGGACGTATTTTTTCAGGTGTAACATCTTCGCGCGAAATCACTTCCTGGGCTCCTAATTGCTTTAAGTAATCATATTCAGATTCTTTGCCTGTACTTGCGGTTACCTGATAATTCCGTTTGGCAAGCATTAAAACTGCCATACTCCCTACGCCACCAGTTGCTCCAGTGACTAAAACGGGACCTTTTTCTGGCGTTAGTCCATTTTTTTCTAATTGATGAATTGAAAGAGCCGCAGTAAATCCTGCAGTTCCAAAAATCATCGCTTCTTTCAATGTCAAATTATCTGGCAGAGGTACTATCCAATCACCCGGAACTCTTGCATATTCACTGTATCCGCCATAATGAGAAACACCTAACTCATAACTTGTGACAATAACCTCGTCACCCTCTTTATAGCGAGAATCTTTAGAAGAAATAACTGTTCCTGCAAGGTCGATTCCGGGAACAAAGGGATATCTTTGAACAATTTTTCCGTTTGGCGTACTTGCTAAACCATCTTTATAATTTACACTTGAGTAATGAACTCTTATCGTCACATCTCCGTCTGGCAAGTCATTAAAAGATAGTGATTCAATATTTACTGAAAAACTCTCCTCCGTTTTATTTACGACAAGTGCGCTAAATTCCTTTGGCATCTAAAAACTTCCCCTTTCAGACTAGTTAGTTAGTCATATTCCTAAATTTATCGTAATACATTTTATTCTGTCCGGTCAATATATTTTTGATGTGCCGTATAAAATACTCGTAGAAGTTGAATTTTTTTTGTATAATATTCTTTGGTTTCGAATGGAGGTTCGATTGGATGGTTAAAAAAGCTGAACAAAGACGCAAACAGATATTAAAAGCTGCCTTTCAAGCGGCAGCTGAAAAAGGTTATGAATCCGTGACATTGCAGGATATTGCAGAGTATGCACAGGTAAGCAAGGGAGTAACGAACTACTATTTCAAAAATAAAGCAGATGTATTTGCTCACTTATTTGAGTGGTTAACCTCAAGAATTTATGAAAAAGAAATTAAATCTATTGATGAAAAAGAAACAGCTATTGAAAAGTTAGAAGCATATATAAATCAGGTCTTTACCAGCCCTAATGAAAATAAAACTTTCTATCGTGTGTACTTGGATTTTTTAGCACAGGTAAAAAATAATAATCGATATAAAGAAATTAACCAACAATTCTATGAAAACTGTTGGTCTATCAGTAAAAATATTATCACGCTGGGAATCCAGGAGAATGTGTTTACAGTAGATAATATTGAGCAATCTGCCATTAGTATTCGGTGCATGATTGATGGCAGCTTAATTCAGTGGTTAATGAGGGATGATGATAGCTTGCATAATTATTACCGAATTGCATGTTATGAATCAATTCTCCAGATCTTAAAATATAAAAAATAAACATTTAGATAGATGAAGTGGAATCGAGTTGGGACGGTTTACCCTTTTCAAACCGGATGCAAGATTTTTTCAAATTGATTCTACAACTGCCAGGGTGTCCAAAGAGCAGCCTACCCAAACGAAATAACCCGTCAGACTTCTGTTTGACGGGCTCGTTTTTATTTTGATCTCTATCAATAAAAAATCCGCTCGTCCCGCTTCTCCTTCAAAATCTCCACCGCCTCGCGGAACCGCATGGAATGCACAATTTCCCGCTCCCGCAGGAACTTCAGGCTGTCCTGCAAATCGACGTCATCCGTCATGTCGATCAGCCATTGGTACGTTGCCCTCGCTTTTTCCTCTGCCGCGATGTCTTCATACAAATCCGCAATGGGATCGCCCTTGTCTGCCGCGTTAACTTTTTCGAGGTCTCCTCCGCTTTCGTCATAAGTAGAAACTTGAACGATACCCCGAAGGTGATATTCCAAGCCATTTACGAAAGGTAGTTGAAAAATGTGCAGCACTAGAAAATCCATTAATGACAGCAATACGCGTTATAGTGTAATTTGAGTTTTCCAATAATTGTTTCGCCATCTCAATACGTTTTTTCATGACATATTCCATTATCGTTATGCCTGAGACACGTTTAAATGTGTGGTGAAGGTAATACATATTGATATGCAAATTTTCTGCTATTACGCTGAGTGTTAAGTGCTCTTTATAGTTTTCATTTATAAATTTAGTAATTTGGCTAACCAATTCTTCTGTTGGACATAAAAATCGGTCTGGTCTACATCTCTTACAGGGTCTGTAACCCCCATGAACAGCATCATCCACAGACATAAATATTTCAACATTAATCTGATTTGGAACTCGTGATTTACATGATGGTCTACAAAATATCCTTGTAGTTTTTACCGCATAAAAAAACTTTCCGTCGTATGAATGATCGCATTGGGTAATGGCATGCCATTGTTCTTCTTGCATATTATGTGAATCCTCCTCACATGTTTATTATAACTGACAATCGATCCTTCCCTATAGATTTTTGAATGAGACAACAAGATTTTGAAAGATCACCATCACATTCCCTTGTTATAATCACTTAGAAAAATCGAATGTGAAGGAGCTTATCTATGCATAAAATTGTAAACCCGAAAATTTTCTATTTCGGAACTCCAGTCGTACTTATCAGCACTCAAAACGAGAATAATTCGGTAAATTTAGCCCCTATTTCATCTGCATGGTCGCTACACCAGTCGTTTATGCTTGGAATCAGTAACCGATCTCAAACAGTGCAAAATCTTCTTCGTGAACGCGAGTGTGTCTTAAACTTTCCATCCGTAGATCTTGTTCACGCTGTGGATCGATTGGCTCTCCTCACTGGGCGCAATCCTGTTCCTGATTACAAAGTACGACAGGGGTATAGGTATGAACCAGACAAATTTGGTACGGCCCAATTGACTCCAATACCATCAGATATAGTAAAACCCTCATGTGTTAAGGAGTGCCCCGTTCAACTTGAAGCAATTGTAAAACATGTTCATGATTTTGGTGATGATCCGAGCACATTAGCTGCTATCGAAGTTAAAATTGTGAAATCGCATATTAACGAGCAAATATTGATGGATGGAGAGGAGAATTATATTGATCCAGATAAGTGGAATCCGCTAATAATGAACTTTTGTGAGTTTTATGGTATCGGTGAAAAGGTTCATCCGTCTAGATTGGCTCCAGTCTTCGCACCACCTGTCCGTCAATGATGATACACTCAGTTAATAAGAACAGACGCCCAAGGGGCTGTCCAAAAAGTCCTAAAATAAAAGGGCTGGGCTAGAAAACATAACGTTTTCCGTCCAGCCCTTTTATGTGTCTGCTTTTGCAGGGATATCGGGAGGTGGATCCCCGCCACTTTCAGCAGGTTGTGGGCTAAAGCACAATCCCAAACTCCGTGTGAACCTTCTCCAGCCCTCGCAAGGAGAAGCATCGGAACGACCGGTTGCCCTTGATGTGACCAAATACGCTCTCGACTTCGACTTTACGCCGAACATAGATCGCGGATTTCCCGTCATCCTCAAGAGCTCTTTTGGCCTTCGCTTTTAACTCCTCCCAAATGGTATTCCAGTGAACCTGGCGATTTCCTTTGGCTTTCGTGCAGCTAGCCTTGAAGGGGCATTCCTTGCAATCTTCACATTCATAAATCTTGAAGCTTGCTCCATACGGAATGAGAAAATCAAATCGGGGATCCTTGTCCTCTCCTACCGCATACAAGTAGTTTTCATCGCTGCCGTAGCCCGCATCCGCTATGACCGTTTTGGCATGGGCAAAGAAGACACCGCCAATTGGGCAACTGAAGCCGGGGTACAATGTGCAGATGGCAACCGAAAACCAGTTTGTTTTGTTCTACAGCTTGCACCAACGTCCTCCCGATACGCGCTGCTTGATTCCACATATGGAGCACGGTTTTCGAGTAGCTGTTGCGGTCGCCAAAACAGGCCTTCTGCTGCTCAAACTTGGTCAGCCTTGGTAGAAAGCCCTCCTGGATTTGCTTCAATGATTGCTTGCAGGTACTTCGTGCTTGGCGTAATACCTTTCTCTTCTCGCGATCCGCAGTCCCAGCCATCTGTTCCGTAAAACGTTCTACCTGCTCTTCCAGTTGAACAGCTGCTTCTTCAAGCTTAATGGGGAGTTGGTCTGGATCTGTCACGATGTACTCACTCGCTTCTTGTTGTGTGAGCTTATGAATATGCGCAAGCGTCTCCCGTACCTTCTCCTTCAGCTTTGCCTCAATGCGTAGCGTGGATTTTTTCCATACAAAAGAGTACGTGTTTGCGTTGGCTTCGATCTTTGTGCCATCGAGAAAGCGCGTGTCCATCGTGATGTAGTGGTCCGCAATGAGCTTCTGGATCATCCTCTCAAACAGCTCATAGCAGGGATGTTTTCATGGAGTAGTTTTTCGATGCCGCGGCACAAATACACCTTTTGAAAGTAGCCGTACAGCATGACCTTGATCATCAATTTAGGATGGTAAGAGCTGCGGCCACCACCTGTATAGTGGGAGAATAACGGTTCGTCCGGAATCCCTTCAATCATTTCATTGATGACTCGCGCTACATGATGGGAAGGAATGTACATCTCTACATCTAGAATCATCTGAGCCTGTTTGTTGTCATAGGGCTTGAAGGTGGGGGCAAGTTGTCGTTTATTTCTTACATGTTCTTGCATTTCTTCTAGTGAAAGTGAAAGCTCCATGGTATACTGTTCGGTAGTAGTCGTTTGATTACGCAAAAAAATCGCCCCTTCTGTAGTGGTTGTGTGGTGACTCCCATTCTACAAGATTTGGCGATTTTTTTGTTCCTATTTTCTACATAACATGATAAAGGGGCAGCCCAAGGGTCAGTTTTACTGACTTTTTGGACAGCCCCATATTAATCCATTGACGTCTAATACTATAAAATAAATTATTACATTAGAACTGGAGTCCACTATTAATAGTAATGGGTACACGATTTAAACTAACCCACTGCGGAATATTATCAGCAAAAAAATGTCTTCTGCCAACCACCTCACCAGTTGCCATTAAAATCCCTGAACTTGAATGTACTACGATTTTGCCGTACGCTGGTCGCATATCGCAAGAAAGATAAGATTGTGTAGCGTTTTGGTTACCGAAATAATTGTTATACTGAACTGTCGAGTTAGCATTAATTGTGAAAGGTGTACCTGGTACAATGTCAGCATCTATTCCAATGAAAGAAAGATCATTTATCGCTGGTTCAGTAAATTGATTTCCATCCTTAGTGTATAAGTATAATGTAGCTTGGACAGGAACATCGCTTATATTATTGATATTTAAATAATAGTCTGTGACATAAGCGCTATTTGTTCCTGCGTATCCACAATGGGTATTGCTTTGAATTGAGAAATTAATTACACGACTCACTTCGGTAAACTCCCCGTTGCAGATGCTGACGTAGTAAACGTCAATACCACAGTTAGTACCACAAACAAACTGAATTTCACTAATTTGCTTTTAGCCATCTTCCAATCTCCTTTGCCTCGTTTAATATTCGCTTACTTCAAAAGTTAAGATCCGGTCAAATAAGATGTAGTCTTTGCGGCTCTTGAATGGGCCTTTAATATTGTCGTGTTTGTTAATTGCATATGAAGCCTTTCCTGTTCCTTCTTGCTTCGCCTCATACCAATTAATAAAGTCGTTAACTTCTTGCATGCTGAGGTCGTATTCCTTTTCTAAGCCGGTTGTCATTGTAACTATCAGGATTGCTCTCGCAGCCTCTGGGATCGGTATTGTAGCAGAGGCAACGTTTGAAGGCGCTCCTTCTCCGCCTACATTTATTGCCGTTACAACGTAGTAATATGTGATTCCAGGTATTACACCCGCATCTGAGTACGTAGTTCCAGGAACACTCGTTGCAATCGTTTCATATGGTCCACCGGATGTTAAAGCTCTTTTAACATTATATCCTGTAGCATTTGTGACAGAAGTCCAGTTCAGATCAACTTTAGCCTCCGAAGCTTGTGCAAATAAACTTGGTGAAGCAATATTTGCATTAATTAAGTAGCCAGCCTCATCGATATCAATTGCATCTAGTCCAAATGGAGTGAACGAGGTAGTTGAGGGGACGAAGTTGTTCATAACAACTTCATGAACTCCGTTATCTAGACCTGTTACTTCATATGCCAATGTCTTCCAGTTATTAATCGTTGACGTATTATTAAGTGCAAAGCTATTTTTCGCACCATCTACATAAATATCAACATTACTAGCTCTATTAGAACCACCAACTGCAATAATTCTGAATTTTGTTCCCACAAACTTGAAACTGACTTCACCCTTATTTGAATAAGGAGGTGTACCATTCGAGTTTGGTGAGGCTGACCCATTGTACAAATTTTCATTATTCCAACGTACATTTACGTCATAACCTTTAGAATACACAATAGCCGGGTTTGTATCATCATATCTTGTCCAGCCAGCCTCTGCCTCTGTGAGTATATCACCTACAACCGCAGCATTGGATATTGAAGGAAATCCAACCAAAGCTACAACAAAGGCAAGAAGAAAAGCAGTAATCATTTTCATTTTTTTGTAATTATTCAAATTATGTCACTCCTCTGTTTGTTTGTTTCAATTTTATATAAGAAAAATCCAAAATAACAGTCTGTTTGTTTTTTCCATTTAGCAGTATGTTTAAGAGTTACAAGTAATATTTTCAGTTATTATTTCCATGCAATGAAAACGCCCGTCATCGTAATGAAGCGCCCCTAGCTAGAATGAAAGTATGAATGAGGAAGTTTCGAAAGTTGGGAGAGTTCGGTCGCCAGAGTCACCAAGAGGCATCACTAAAAAAGTAAAGAACCCTTGATACACAAGGGTTCTCAAGTTATGTGGTAGAGAGGGCTCCAATCTCCATAGGTATACACCCACTACCCCTCAATAAAGCGGACCGCACTTATAAAATATTTTCTAACATCTAAATATGCACTTAGACAATAACTTCACTAGAAAATGGTACATGTACTCCCGTGTAAAGCATAATCAAATGTACAGTTCGTCAACAAATCGTCTCTTAGGCGGACTGATACCTGACCGGTTAATTTTATTTATTCGTTAAGTTATTCTTAAGCAGAATACTCGTCAACACTAAAAGTAAGAATTTTATCGAAAATTACATAATCTTTCCGACTTATGAATGGCCCCTTATTGTTATCATGTTTATTAATGGCATAGGATGCCGTGCCACTTCCGGATTGTTTGGATTCGTACCATGTAATAAAAGAATTGACTTCTTCCATGCTCAAATCAAACTCTTTCTCCAGCCCAGTGTTCATGGTCACAGTAAGAATTGCACGATCGGCTGTGGACTGTCCTGGGGTTGGAGTAGGTAATGGTGTTGGAGTAACTGATGGTTCAGGTGTTGGCTCTATTGTTGGTATCGGTGTTTCAAGAGTTATGCTTTCGACGGTGTTTAGAGTTCCGTTTGTTCCTCCAGTAGAGCCTCCGATAATGTACAATTGGCCATCCACTACAGCTGCACCGCTCTGAAATCTACTAGTAGTCAATTGAGTAAAACTAGAGACTTTGTTTTCTAGTGGATCATAAATCTGAACCGCAGAATGTTGTACGGTTTCATTAGCACCACCTAAAATATAAATTTTCCCATTGAGTGTTGCTATTGCAGCCGATTCAGTAGCAGCTAGTAAGTTCGTTTTTGCTTTCCACATGTTTGAACCCGGATCATACTCATATATTGAATTATATGAAGCACGAGGTGCATTATATGATTTCAATCCTCCCACTAAATAGATTTTTCCGTTATAAGCCACTGCACTTGGTGCATTAGCAGCTACAGGTAAATTAGTTTTAGTTGTCCAGACTTCAGTCGTCGTATTTAATGCCTCGACTGTCGATACAATTCCTGCGCTTTCATTTGCTCCACCTATGACATAAATACTGTCCCCAACTACAGCCGATGCAGCCCACGATCTTCCAACTTTCATCGGGGTCGAAGTAACCCATGTATCCGAATCGGGACTGTAAACCTCCACTTTAGGAGTTCTTAAAGCAACCCCCTTGTCATTATCGTAATAGCCTCCAATAACATAAATCTTATCACCCACAACCGCTGCGGTGGCAGCTGATCTTGCAGTAGGCATATCGCTTTTTTTAGACCAAGAATCTGATGATGGATCATAAACATATGTAGTTTTTTGCTTAATACCAATAGCAGCGTGGCCTGCGTTACCTACACCTCCAAAAGTATATATCTTACCTCCGTATTCTACTATTGCAGCTCCGGCTCTTGCTTCAGGAAGACTAGTTTTTGAAGTCCACACTTCACTGGATTCTGCAAAGCCTGAAGTAATACTAAACAGAGATCCAAAAAATATAAATATTGAAACAAGCCCAATAAACTTCCTCTTCAAAATCAACAACTCCTTTGATATATATGCATCGAGTCTACACTAAAAAAAGGCGAACAAACAGTCTGTTATTCGACAATTATTTACAATACACTTAAGGGTTAATGAAGAATAATATAGAATTTGAAGCATCACAATTATCTGTGCAGATTACTGACACCTTGGCTTGTATCAAAGCAGTCGTCAAGAATTCTATATCGCTCCATACTTAGTTTCCAAACATAAGGAATCAATTTTGTTTATGTTCTTTAACCCTTCTATAAAATGTCGCTTTCTTCAAACCTGCCTTGCTCATGGCTTCAGTTGCAGTGATCTCACCTGATTTCCATTCATCATAAGCTTGAATAAATGCCAAATTAATAATCGACCTAGTACTCTGTAAACCTTAAATTACAGGGTATAGCTTTCTAAGCCTGATCCTAGCGTCTGCTGTAGTAAATTGCCAATT
>NZ_LYPA01000066.1 GCF_001675045.1 Paenibacillus oryzae | reverse complement strand
AGGGACTTGGAATCCTTCAATCCCTTATTCAGGTAGGCAAAAATAGCTTTTCCTTTGCAGTGGTACCTGAGTAGTAACGAAGAAACATACAAACCTCGCGCAATTGGCCCCCGGCGGCCCCGCTTTGTATGGAAAAACGTACAAATCGCGCCGCATCGGCCTCTGGCGGCCCCGCTTTGTATGGAAAAACGTACAAACCGCGCCGCATCGGCCTCTGGCGGCCCCGCTTTGTATGGAAAAACGTACAAACCGCGCCGCATCGCCCCCGGCGGCCCCGCTTTGTATGAAAAAACGTACAAACCGCGCCGCATCGGCCCCCGGCGATCTCGATTTGTATGAAAAAACGTACAAACCGCGCCACATCGGCCCCCGGCGGCCCCGCTTTGTATGAAAAAACGTACAAACCGCGCCGCATCGGCCCCCGGCGGTCCCGCTTTGTGTGGAAAAACGTACAAACCGCGCCGCATCGGCCCCCGGCGGCCCCGCTTTGTATGAAAAAACGTACAAACCGCGTCGCATCGGCCCCCGGCGGCCCCGCTTTGTATGAAAAAACGTACAAACCGCGCCGTATCGGCCCCCGGCGGCCCCGCTTTGTATGAAAAAACGTACAAACCGCGCCGCATCGGCCCCCGGCGGCCCCGGTTTGTATGAAAGATCGTACAAACCGCGCCACATCGGCCCCCGGCGGCCCCGCTTTGTATGGAAAAACGTACAAACCGCGCCGCATCGGCCCCCGGCGGCCCCGCTTTGTATGAAAAAACGTACAAACTCGTCCCCCCGGCATGTGGGTGGGGCGGGGCCCCAACAAAGCTTCGCTTTTGGAGCCTGAAAGGAGCAAAGAATGAGTTGCGCATATTGTGGCAATGACTTACGATAGGAAGCGGAGAATTCATAGGTTAAAAAGGTTCTCCAGAAGGATGTGAGTCATGGCGCAAGCCGACCAAAAAAAGAATTGGAAGAGGGATATTATTCTCTTCCTGAGCAGTCAAACCATCTCGCTGTTCGGTTCCGCATTGGTTCAATACGCCATTATGTGGTATGTGACGCTGACGACAAAGTCTGGTCTGATGATGACGCTGTTTATCATTTGCGGCTTCATTCCAACCTTTTTGCTGTCTCCTTTTGCGGGAGTATGGGCGGATCGCTTTAATCGGAAATTTTTGATTATGATTGCGGATGCTATGATCGCTTTAGTGACGCTTATTCTTGCCATTACCTTTTTGCTGGGCTACAAGGAGCCTTGGCTGTTGTTCGTCATTGCTGCTGTTCGTGCGCTTGGGGCGGGTATTCAAACCCCGGCGGTGGCCGCCATTTTACCCCAGATCGTACCGGAGGATAAGCTGACAAAGGTTAACGGCATTAATGGCTCTCTTCAGGCTCTGATGATGTTTGTTGCGCCAATTGTGAGCGCCAGCTTGCTGACGTGGGCGACCATTGAGTTTATTTTCTTTATAGACGTTGTGACCGCCGCTCTTGCGATTGGCACCTTGTTTTTCTTCCTCAAAATACCACTGCACGAAAAAGCCTCGGAGCAACAAACAACAAGTTACCTGGATGACTTCAAGCTGGGGTTAAGCTACATCAAAAATCATTCCTTTTTGAAGCCGTTTTTCACCTTTTTTGCCTTTTTCTTTGTGCTGATGGCGCCCGCCGCATTTTTAACGCCATTACAGGTTGCGCGCAGCTTTGGAGAAGAATATTGGCGTTTGACCGCTATTGAAATTGCTTTTTCCATCGGCATGATGGCCGGCGGCGCTATTATCGCTTCATGGGGCGGCTTCCGCAACAAAATTTTCACGATGGCTTTTGCCAATGTGGTAATGGGACTTTGTACCATTGCATTAGGCGTAACGCCGGTGTTCTGGATCTACCTGATCTTTATGGGATTGTTTGGCGTTGCTATGCCGATGGCGAATACGCCAACAATGGTTTTGCTGCAGGAGAGAGTAGATCCTAACTATATGGGGCGTATTTTCGGCATTTTCAGTATGATCTCTACATCCATGATGCCAATCGGCATGATGATTTTTGGTCCGCTTGCCGATGTCATTCAAATCGAATGGCTGCTGTTTGGAACCGGCCTTCTCCTTGTTGCTTTGGCTATCATGTTCATAAGCAGCAAACGGCTGGTGGAGGCTGGAAAGCCTGTTGCGAAAGAAGCGAGCGAGGACTAGCGTTGAAGCCCGTGTATTTTCCCATGTATACGGTAAAAGCCTCAATCCCCACTTCCCGGTGGAGATCGAGGCTTTTTGGCGTGTCAACGCCCTGGTTTTTTCATTTCATATAGAAAACTTCATCCGAGGTCACTTTAACTAACGACTCCTTATTCGCGTCATAAGTGCCCCGGCTATCCATAACCGGGATTGTTTCCGGTGGCATGGAAGCCAGAATTGGGCCTTTGTTCTTTTTCCAAACATCGTACAAAAAATAAGAAGCGTCTTTTATGCCGGCTTCAATGCCCTCCTCCAGGGCGGGTGCAGCCGTATAGACTTTAATGACGGCAACATCGGCGTTGATCCAGCCAGATACTTCTAGCGAGGCATTGCTTTCGTCGCCGGATGTCAAGCTTCCAATCGGCTTCCCGTCAGGATTGAAAAATTGAACTTGCGTGGGCGCTATTCGCAAATAGTCGATGTCGATACCCAGAATCCTGTCCCCGTTTTGAGGGGCTTGCTCCAGCCAGGCGGCGGTGCCCGCCGGATTCCATTTGATTTTGTCCGACGGCACCTGTAGTCCTTCTGTAAGCTTAATCTTGCCTAATGCGTTGCCGTCATAGTTATAGAAGGTTAATTCGCCGCTTTCGTCATCGAAAACAAACCGTTCCAAGGTCGGAGATATAAACAAGGAAGGCAAACCCGATGTGGAATGGGGGATGACGGGAAACTTATTCAAGTGAGCAATGTCCTGCCCTGTCTTCAGATCAAAAATCCAGACATTGCCCAAGAAGCTTTGCATCAGAAGCGTTTGCTTCTCCGCATTCCACTTGTATTGGTAGATATGATCGTAGTCCCCGGAAATAGGCCAAAAGTTTTCGCGAAGCCGCTCTACGGCTCCCGTTGCCGGATTATAGGCAGACAAATGGTAGGCGCCAGCGTCTTCTGTCAGTTCGGATTCCAGAAACAATAGCCGGTTATCTTCCAGCGGCAGCAGCAGGTTGTAGCTGCTCATAAACGCATTGTTCCATCGGTTCTGGGAGTTGTTCAAGCGATTGCTCCATTTGACTTGAACCTCATCGGTTCCCCTTTTGTGTGCAACCAACGCGTTAATTGCCTTATGATCTCCGTAAAATAAATGCACGGTATGATAGATGGTTCCATCCAGCTCCAAGGCGGGACCATCGCTCATGTAATAGCCCCCTTCTTCAAAATCGGCCGGTTTTGCCGCCAACGATCCGTCGTCCTGTCGCACAGCCTGAAAGCTCAATGGTTTAATGGAGATTTCATGAACCAATTCCTCAAGCAGAAGCTTTTTTAGCTCGGCGGTTGCTTTTTTACTGATTGTATAGCCGGTATGGCTTTCTTCCGTGTCCATCAGCATGGCCTGCTCCGTCGACTCGTCAAGCCATAGAAAAAAGGAATGCCGGCTGTTTTCCGAGGTCAGCTCGAATTGGTAATCAGGCTGTACTGGATCCAAAATGCCCGGCATTGGCACGGCAGATTGAAGAACCTGATTAAACAATGCGATGGTTTCATTATCGTCAAACGTTTTAATAAGCGTACTGTCGGCGGGGCTATATGAGCGTGCCTTTTTTAAAATAACCTGCCTGATTTCCTCATCTATTCCGAATGGATCGGAGGGTTGGGGCGTATCTGTCTTGTAGGTGATCGGGGTTGAATGAGTTTCGCCTTTGTTATCGGTGTTGATGCAGCCTGCAAGCAAAGCGGAAGCCGCTGTTGCAAGAAGGAGCAGCTTGATTTTATTCATTATATGCACCTCGCTTTATTATTCCTACAGACGTAAAGGCTGGAATAATGTTGCAGCAGGCTATAGAATAGATTTCAAGAGTAAAATGCTATGAAAGTAGTTAAATAAGGAATGATAGAGCATATGACTACATACAGAATGGCAACAACGAATGAGCGGGAAGAATGTATTGATTTAGCCAATTTTGCTTATCATTTGGATTTTGAGACCCTGATGCCCAAAGCGTATGCAAAAAGCGTAGATTCTTCAGCCATGCACAAGGTCGCTGTAGATGAGAAAGGCAAAGTGCGCGCGCAGGTGGCTGTTTTTCCAGAGCCTCTGACGGTATGCGACTTCGCTCTGCGAACGGGTTATCTAGGAACTGTATCGGTCCATCCAAGAGCGCGCGGCGAAGGACATATGAAGGTGCTTATGAATATGTGGCTGGAGGAGCTGCGCGATACATGCGATATGGTTGTATTGTATGGTCAGCGGCAGCGATATGAGTATTTCGGTTTTACTCTTGGCGGTGTAAAGCTCAAGTATTTCGTGGGAGAGGCCAACGTGCGTCATGGCTTAAGACATGTGAACGACAACGGAATATCGTTCAAGCCGTTATTCGAAATTGAAGGGGCAGAAGCCTTTGCGCATAGCATTAACACCTCGCGGCTTGCTTATGTTGAACGTACAGTGGAGCAATTGCCGCTTATTTTCAACACCCTTCATCAAAGAGCGCTGGGCGTATTGGATCATGGCAATTTGATCGGGTATCTAGTCGTAAACGAAAAAGGCGATGAAATATCTGAATTCGCGATGATAAATGCGGGAGATATTTTACGGACGATCAAAGCTTATAGGGAACATAGCAAAGCAGACCGGATTTCCGTGTATACACCGGAATATGAAAACTCTCTTAATGAGATACTGGGCAGCATTACTGAAGATTATGTGATTGAGACATCGGACATGTATCATATTCTCGATTTTGCTAATGTATTGAAGGCCTATCTGACGCTTAAGCATAAGACTTCCGGCATTGTACATGGAGAGTTCTCGGCCGTAATGGACGGCCAGCCGATTACTGCCCGAGTGGATGCTAATGGCGTGACGGTCGAGCGAACTGCTGCGCCAGATGCAGTTGTCCTTACTAAGCAGCAGGCACAGGCGCTTCTGCTTACACACCAGAGTCGTTATATGACCGTTAATGCGCCTGTGGGATGGTTTCCGCTGCCTATATTCTGGTACAAAATTGATAAATTTTAAGTTCAGATGCCTTCGACGATACGCTTTGACCGTATGGATACTTGCTTCATCAGCTCTTCTTCATCGATGGTCAGCAATTGACGGCCCTGCATGACTATTTTGCCATTAATAATGGTTGTATCGACATCTGCGCCGTTTGCGCTGTAGGCCAGCAGGGAAAGGAGATTATGAACGGGCTGAAGATGCGGTTTTTTCAAATGAATCAAGATGATATCCGCTTTTTTCCCGGCTTCCAGCGTCCCTGTCTCATGAGCAATATTCAATAACGCCGCGCTTCCAGTAGTCGCCATGCTCAGGGCATCGAAGGCTGGGAGCTTGGTTGGGTCTCCATAGTCCAGCTTTTGCAGCCAGGAGGCCGCCCGGATTTCCTCAAACATATCTAGCGTCGTTGCGCTGCCTGCCCCATCCGTGCCTAACCCTGTTGTAATGCCTTGCTCTATCATATCCTTGACAGGGGCAATGCCGCATCCCAGCTTGAGATTGCTCACAGGATTGTGGGATACGCCGCCTCGCATGCCCTTTAAATATCCGATATCGCGCCGATTCAGATGTACGCTGTGCGCCAGGAGCACATGCGCTTTTTCAAACATGCCGAGGTGAAATAAATATTCGGCAGGGGTCTGATTGTACGTTTCCCGGATTTTGACAACCTCCTCTTTTGTTTCGGCCAGATGCGTATGCAGCGGAATGTTCTCCTGCTCCGCCAATGCGATCAGCTCTCTGAAGGGCTGCGGAGGAACGGTATAAGGAGAATGCGGGCCAAGCATGGTTGTTATCCTGCCCTCGGCTTTTCCGCTCCAGCGCTGGATGAGGTCCAGCGCCTCAGTCATTCTCCGGCCTCCGTCATTTTCGAGGAAAACCAACCCTCGGGTTAGAGAGGCGCGCATACCGGTCTCTTCTACCGCAGCTGCAATTTCATTCATGTGGATGTACATATCGGCAAAAGCGGTGGTGCCCGACTTTATCATTTCGGCCATCGCCAGCTTGGCGCCCCAATAAATATCCTCCGGAGTCATTTGCGCTTCGGCGGGCAGCATTTTTTTGTCCAGCCATTCCATAAGCCTCAGATCGTCGGAGAATGCTCGGAGCAAGCTCATTGGCGTATGCTGGTGAGCATTGATTAATCCAGGCATTGCCGCCATGCCCTCTCCATTGATCACTGTATCGGCTTGTGTGGAAATGGATGGCTGAATGTCTGCGATACGGTCCCCTTCAATAAGAATGTCCCCAATAAAGGGCTCCTCACTTCTCATGGTCAAAATGGTCGCGCCTTTAATTAATGTCCTCATCGTGACAACCTCCTTTTATGAGGTTTATACTAAACATTAACGTTAGGGAAGAGTCAAGCGTTGATTAATCCATAAAAGCTGGCAGAGGGATACCCTATGAAAATAAAAGAAGTTGCGGATAAATTGAAAATAACGCAGCGGGCCATTCGATTTTACGAGGACAAAGGCCTGATTGCACCATCCAAACAAGATGACAATCAATACCGGATTTTTGATGAAGAAGACATCTGGCGCTTGCAGACCATCGTAGCGCTTCGTGAATCGGGAATGTCCATCAACGACATTAAAACGGCGCTTTCCGACATTAAAGCCAATGGAAGCAGTCCATTACGCTATTTGCTGGAGCTTCAGCGGTCAGTCATGTTCTCCAAGTGGATCGAAATGAAGCAAATAATTGAAACGACGGACCAGATGATCGAAACCTTAAAAAATGACCATGAGCTGCCGCTCGACGATATTTACACTCTGGCGGAGGGCTCCAGAAGATTGCGGGAGCAGCGGGAATGGGAGGATAAATGGGGGTTTGATCAATTGGCCAGCGTCCACGATCAGCTCGTTCAAGAGGACAGCCGAAAGTACAAAAACTATGATGAGGCGTTGGAGCATATTGTGAAGCTGGTGTCTTCGATCGCTGGAGAAAAGGGATTGGATATCGGAACCGGCACCGGGAATCTGGCTGGCCGGCTCTCCGCTAAAGGCGTGATGATGGCAGGCGTCGATCAATCCAGAGAGATGCTGCTCGCATGCCAGCGCAAGTTCCCGGAAATGGAGACCAAGCTGGGCAATTTCCTGGCCTTGCCTTACCTGGACGGAAAATTTGATTTTGTTGTGTCCAGCTTTGCCTTGCATCATCTAACGAGCTATCAAATTCCATTGGCCCTTCAAGAAATGCAAAGAGTGCTGAAGCCGCATGGCCGCATTTGCATCGCTGATTTGATGATGAATGAAAATCAAATCAGCTCCAATGAAAATGACGAGGATTATATCCATCTATCCAAGCTTATAGCGTTATTTGAAAGCAACGGGTACATTACAAAACAGATGAGGATAAATGAAATGCTTTATGTTGTATTGGCTGTGCCTATTCGGTAGGTTGAACAAACCTTGACCTAGAGTTAAGGTTTATTGGCAAATGACCACAAAAGTAGTGGGAATCCATTACTAAAGCGGCATTTTGTTTGTGAATTATTTCCATTACAATAGGCTTACCGCCTCTAAAAGGATCGATTTTTAGTTGTACCCAAAAGGAAGGGTGAGGAATGATGACTCGGGAAGAAGTGTTGAAGGGCGGGAACGTAAATCACGTTGTCCGCAAGGAAAACACGGTTCGGCGGCCTACTGGCTATTGGAGTCCGTCGGTCCATGAGCTGCTGATACATTTGGAGAAGCAAGGCTTTGAGGGAGCTCCGAAATTTCTCGGTATCGACGATTCCGATCGTGAAATATTAACCTTCATTTCGGGAGAGGTCCCAGGGAACGATTATCCTGAGATAGCGTCCTACATGTGGTCTGACAAAACGCTTGCGGGTTTGGCGCGTCTTTTACGCCGTTTTCATGATGCGACGGAAGGGTCTGATCTCGTTAAAAAGGGAAGCTGGCAGCTTATCTATGCCGATGATCGCAAGCACGAAGTAATCTGTCATAATGATGCTGCGTTGTATAACGTCGTTTTTCAAAAGGAAGCGCCTGTAGCGCTAATTGATTTTGACATGGCCGGACCTGGCCCGCGCATGTGGGATATTGCGTATTCCCTTTATACGTCGGTCCCGCTTGCTAGCTTTTCGCCCGATCCTGCGGCGGGAAAAACAGTAGCGTATCAAGCAAAGCTGCACGCAACAGAGCGGCGCCGGCGAATTCAATTATTTTTTGACTCCTATGGAACCCCCGTTCCCGATGAGTTGCAGCAGTGGATCATCCAGCGGCTGACCGCCATGTGCGACACGCTAAGGAATGGCGCTGCCGAAGGTAATCCAGCTTTTCAAAAGATGGTGGATGAAGGACATCTGGCTCATTATGAAAATGAAATTGTATTTGTATCGAATCATTTTGAGGATTGGATGCAGTAACGGGACTGGCAACTATAAAAAGTTGAAGGGAAGAAACGATATGGACAAAAACGTTCAATTTATGCCGATAAGCAAGCTTGCAGGCAAATATCCGGAGGGCTCCTGGTGGGCGAAATTTTACGGGGATTTCGGCGAAGATCAGTTGGTTGCTTATTACGGAGAAGATTTGACGCTGACTTCTCTAAACCTGGATTGGGAGCAGCCTTTTCCGGAGCAAAAAGAGGTTTTGCTTATTATGGTTGACGGCAATTTTACCGTTGAACATCTCTATAATAAAGAAACAGACGGAGCCATAGGCCTAATCGTGAATGGAAATTTGAACGCAAAAAATATAACGGTAGGCGGTCAGGAAATTCTGGTATCCGGAAATGCGATGGTTGAAGGGGTGTTATGCGGCAGCTACAATCACGGGGAAATGATTGTGAAGGGCAATCTTGAAGCTGCGGTTTTAGTTCAGGATGACGAGTACAAAATTAACGTGGGCGGCCGGAAAACCATCCCTTGCATCATCAATGTGTGGGAGGGGGACGGCGTGTGTCAAGAGCTCCCGATTACCATTCAAGAGGTGTTGATTGATGAGGTTTTGGACATAGATGAGGGTGAAATCGAATTTTCCTTCTGTACGCTGGTGAACGTTATTGCGGAAGGACGATCTCCATTAAAAAACGTAAATGATCCTCTTGCCGTTAAAAAACCTGATTCTGTTTATTTCACTCATAACACGATAAATGAAGAAAATATATTGAAGCTGACGCAATGTATTTTGATGGAGAAAAACAAACCGGCCTTTCAATTTGTGGAGCAAGGCGTGTTTTTCAAAGCTCAGGTGAAGCATGTCGATGCAGACGGGGAAGAGCGCGATCTCAGCGTTTATATGAAGGATAGCCGGCATCACTATTATATATGGGTAGAGTCCGATCATTCTGTAGGTTTGTTGAGAAGAACGGTAGAGGAAGGGTCGGAGTGGGAGAGCATTACGGGGGAGTCTCAAGAACCGTTAGCTGAGCTAGGCGCTTGCTGGACGATGCTGCTGACCTGCGTCAATATGGCCGAGCTTTATTTGAGAAACATTGAGGTCAAGTTCGTTCAGGATATTTTCCAGCATCCTGATATTGAGGAGCTGGCTTATGAAGAGGAGGAGGAAGACGGGCTGTGGGACGGATCGAAATATTACACCTTCCGCAAGGCGTATGTAGATGAGGATGGAGACAGCCGGCCTGCCCGAATTGAAATTAAAACCCTGGATGAAGCGTATTATTTCTACACATTGGACAATGACACGTATGTCGCGAGGCATTATCAGCCGCCTGATGTTTGCGACTTGCAGGATATGTCTCTATTGAATCTTAGACGCTGGGAGGCCTCTGAGCAGTATTTTACAAGATTCAAGGAATTTATGGCCGAGAAGATAGGGTAGGAGGGAATAAAGACTAGTCAATTATAATTATTCATTACATTTCCCTTATATCGCAATCGTAGTACGATATTGCTGCCCCCGGCTCTAAATGGGGTAGAGGAGGATTTGTTTTTATTGAAAACGATAAAGAAACCTTGGATAAAATTGCGGGAAACGATTGATCAAGCTGATTTTGAACGGATTAACGAGCTTAAGGAGCTTTGCTGCCGCACAGAGCAAACGGCATTGAAGCTAGAGCTGGACTATAAACGCGAAGCCGCTCAGACGGAAGCGGCGAAATCTGGCATATTGCCTATTAATGAATTTATGTATTTTGATGACCAGCAATTAATCGGTTATATCGGATTATCCAGCTTCGGCGGTGTGGGATCAGAAATTGAAGTGAATGGCATGGTGCATCCTGATTACAGACGGCAAGGCGTGTTTAGCCAGCTATTCAAGCTGGCGAATGAGGAGTGGAACCGACGCGGCACAAAAAGCGTTCTTCTGCTAAGCGACAGAGGGTCGGAGGCGGGGCAAGGCTTCATTCAAAAAACAGGAGCCAGCTACGACCATTCCGAATACGAAATGCTTTTGGACCGGGAGCAATTTGTTAAGCTTTCATACGAATCAAGCCGATTAACATTCAGAAAAGCAAGCAATGGCGATGCCGGGGAAATTGCGAGGCAAAATGCCATTTATTTTGGCGATGAAACGGAATCGCCGGATGAGCTAATGCTTCCCGAGGAGGAAGAAGCAAAGGGCATGTCGATTTTTTTCGCGGAAAAGGATCAAGAAATTATTGGCAAGGTCCATCTTCAACTCATTTCTCAGGCTGGAGGCATTTATGGCCTGGGCGTACTGCCGGAGCACCGGCGGCAGGGGTTTGGCCGGGACATGCTGGTTATGGGTATCCAAAAGCTGATTGAAGAAAAGGCGGAAAGCATTAATCTTCAAGTGGCGACCGAAAATGGAAACGCGCTGGATTTGTACAAATCATGCGGCTTTATCGAAGCCTCGACAATGGATTATTTCCAGTTGAAAAAGTAAATAGCTCTGGAGTCACACATTCCTTTCGCCTACAATATGATGATCCTAGAAATCAAAAGAGGTGATCGGATGGCAGTTGTTAAAGCCAGACAGCGGGATATTGATATGCTGGCGCGGCTGCTTCGCGCTGAAGCAGAGACCGAAGGCGAAATGGGAATGCTCCTTGTTGGAAATGTTGGCATTAACCGAATAAGAGCAGACTGCTCTGATTTCAAGGATATTCGTTCCATTCCCGATATGATCAACCAGCCGCATGCGTTTGAGGCATTGCAGCATAGCTTGTACTATCAGAATGCAAGAGACAGGGAGCGCCGTCTGGCGCAGCGGTCTGTCGATGGAGAGCGGAACTGGCCGGCCAAATATTCCTTATGGTATTTCCGCCCGGGCTCATTCGATAATCCCGGCCCATGCCCGCCAACCTGGTATAATCAGCCGTTTGCAGGACGATGGAAGAAGCATTGCTTTTACGAGCCGACCGCAGAAGAATGTGAAAATGTATATAATACGTTTTAAGCCAGGTAAGCCAAGGCGAGTATGACGCCTGGTCCAATACGCGTGCCTCAACGTCTTATGATGACGGGAGGCACTTTTTTTGAGGAAGCGGTAACTGATATTTTGCTACAGGAGATATCAGGTAACGTTATCCTTTGATTGATATACTCCTTTTGAGAGGAGGGGATTGCCCTGGATTGGCTGCAACGTATGAATCATGCAATCGACTACATTGAGGATAACCTGGAGAATGCTATTGATTATGAAGGAATTGCTAAAGTCGCAGTATGCTCTGTTTACGAATTTCAACGCATGTTTTCGTTTGTGCTGGAAGTGCCTTTATCAGAGTATATAAGGCGCAGAAGGCTTACGCTTGCCGCTTTTGACTTAAAAAGCAGGAACAATAAAGTGATTGATATTGCCATCAAATATGGATATGAATCCTCGGAGTCTTTTTCGAGAGCCTTTCAACAGTTGCATGGAGTTACTCCTTCAATGGCCCGCAATGCTGGAATCCAGTTAAAAGCCTACCCGCGCATCTCCCTTCAAATGAAATTAAAAGGAGCTGTCGAAATGAATTATCGAATCGAGAAACGGGATGCTTTTCAGGTTTTTGGACTGGAGGATGAATACAGCTACGATAAAATTGCAAATGAACAGGGAGTAACGATTCCTGAGTTTTGGCAAACAATTTGCAACAATGGGGAATATGACAAACTGGAACAAGCCTTACATGGCGATTGGCAGCAAGAGGGGAAGTTTAGCCGTGAGCTTGATAGCGTTTTTGCCTACGATGCCTATACATTCACAAGCAATACGACGTTTCCTTATCTGATTGGGTGTTACAAAACAGCAAATAGCCAGACGGAGGGATATACGATTGTTGATGTCCCGGCATCCGCTTGGGCCGTTTTTTCAACGCTGAACGATGGAAATGGCAGCGGGAGCTATGATCTGTGCACATTAAAAAACAGAATATTTTCGGAGTGGGTACAGACATCGCATTTCACTATTGCCGCTGGCGGGAATTTTGAAATGTACGGTACAACGCAAGACGGTCATAAGTATTGCGAGTTATGGTACCGAATTGAGGAGGGTCAATCAGCATAACCAGATTTGCATAAATGGCATAACAAGAGCATAACAAATAACAATAGAAGCATCGACAAGGGGCATCCAAACGCGGTGTCCCTTTTTTTGCTGGAGACTCATAGAAAACAACTATAAAGGGTATTCGATTTATATATTTAACATCGTTGCGAAGTTGCTATAAAATGGCTATATTATGTGGAAAAGGGTGAAGCTGATGGGAAAACAGTTTTTATCCATGCTGCCGGAGCATATGGCGTTTATTGCCAAGCAACATGTATTTTTTGTTGGATCTGCACCGTTATCCGAGGATGGTCATGTTAATTTGTCCCCTAAAGGGCAGGATTCCTTTCGCGTCTTGTCGGAAAGCCAGGTTGCTTATCTCGATTTAACCGGGAGCGGTAATGAAACAAGCGCCCATCTGATGGAAAACGGCCGGATTACCATTATGTTTTGCGCCTTTGAAGGGCCGCCCAATATTTTGCGGCTTTATGGAACGGGAAGGGTTGTTTTACCGGAAACGGACGAGTGGGAGGGGCTGAGCCGTTTGTTTCCATCATTGCCAGGAGCCAGGCAAATCATTGTAGCGGATATTCACAAGGTTCAATCCTCCTGCGGCTACGCCGTGCCTTTTATGGCCTTTGAGAAGGAGCGGGATACGCTTAACCGGTGGGCGAGTCAAAAGGGTGCAGACGGGCTGGAGGCTTATTGGATGGAGAAAAACCGAAGCACGATCGACGGCATGCCTACGCCAATAGGGTTAACGCTACAAGCCAAACTTTCGGAATAAGAGGTGCTTGGTGTGGAATGGGAAGAAGTGCTAACCGTACATGTTGTCATTGAAAAAACGGTCAACCTGCAAAATGACAGCGGGGATTCTGTCGTTATGATTTCATTTACAGGTACGGCAACAGGGAGCTATTTTGAAGGGGCCGTTCTTGATGGAGCGGTTGATACCCAAATTATTGGACGGTGTGGCGACAGACACAGCCTGTCGGCGAGATATATGCTGAAGGGCAGGGATCATACAGGCCAAACCTGCGAAATCTACATTGAAAACAATGGTGAAATTCATAAAAAGCCTGAGCATGCTCTATTTCGCACGACGCCCAAAATCATTACAAACAGTAAGGCGCTGGATTTTCTGAATGGGGCTATCCTTGCCGGGGAAGGGCATCCAACGGATACGGGCATTGATATTGTCATTTACAGAGCATTATAATGATTATAATGCTGATCAGATTAAAAAGGCGTGTGATGAAGGACATGGTTAAGGCGGTTGATGTTCCCTCCTGAAATTCAAATATTTTAGGAGGGTGAACAATATGAACTTTAATATAATCTCTATAAATAACTGGGCCAGAAAACCTTATTTCGAGCACTATACCAAAAGTGTACCCTGTACGTTCAGCATAACGGCTGAAATAGATATCACTCTTTTGTTAGCGGAGCTAAAGCGCCAGGGACTAAAATTATATCCGGCATTTATCTACATGATCACAACGGTAGTGAATCGCCACGAGCAATTTCGTACCTGCTATAATGCGGAGGGAGAACTGGGGTTTTGGGATTGGATGTCTCCCGGGTTTACGATATTTCACGAAGAAAACAAGACGTTTTCGAGTATTTGGGCGCCGTTTGATGCAGAGTTTCCGGTCTTTTATAAGGGATGCCTTGCACAAATGGAAGCCTTCAAGCATGAAAAAACGCTATTCCCGGACCCAAGCGAACCGCCTAATACGTTTCCGGTGTCCTGTATTCCGTGGATTAACTTTACGGCATTTAACTTAAACGTTGCTTCCGAAGGCGCTTATTTGCTGCCGATTTTTACAATCGGGAAATATGCCGCAAGGGGCGATAGAATATGTCTGCCCTTGTCCGTGCAGCTTCATCACGCGGTCTGCGACGGCTATCATGCCGGCTTGTTGTTTCAAGAGCTTCAGGCTTTGGCCGACGGTTGTCCGGACTGGCTGGAAATCCGCTAGTTCATTAGTTGATAGGGCCAAAGCCGCCCAAGCATCCATCCTTGGGCAAGCAAAGGCCGTGCGTAATGCACGGCTTTTTGACTATAATTCGCCATCTATTTTTATTAGCTTTTTTGCCATGGTCCCTTAAAATCTTGTATTGTGCTTACGAGTTTTTTCGTGCCGAATTAAGCTCGCTTTCCACCTGATGCCACTCTTTAATAATGGATAGATAAAAGTATCGTTCCTGGCTGTTTAGCCCTTGCGCATTTTCTTTTCTAAGCATTTTGTCCAACCGGTGTTTTAAAATAGTGCTCCGACGTCCCAACAGGTCTACATAACTCAGTGTAATCACCCTCCATTATGTTTTGAATCGGTCTTCTAAAAGTATAACGAACACCGATACAGATGGAAAATGGCTTAACGGAGCATATTTTCCCATATACAACTTTCAGACGGTGTGAGATTTTCAGAGCCAAAGGCGGTCGAAAACATCCTGCCATATACGCTATATTCCTCCTTTATTGACCAGAGGGCAGTGAATTAACCTAAGACCGTTACGAAGCTTTGGCTCGCAAGGGTTTGCCTATGTCCATTTTTAATATGAATAGAAAACGTCGCTCGTGAGGACTTGCCCTTCGGAATTCAGGCTTTCCACGGTGTAAGGTTCTTCGCGGGAAGACATTTCTGCATACCAATAGGTATACCCATCGCTATGCGGGATAATCTTAGCCAGATGCTGCTCTTGCTTCCCGTCTGTAATCCGTATTTGGGAAATTTCTGAATCAATAACCATGCCATAAAGCAGGGGGGTATTGTCCAATCCGCTCCATGCCGTAATTAAACGCTCCTCGGGAACCTCTTTGTTATTTCCTCTCTGAAAGTAGAAAATGCCGCTTTCATCTCTTCTCATATGGTAGAAAACGCTTTGTGACGTTTTCCATTCTCTAGAGGTCCATTCCAAATAATCAAAGCCTACGGATATGGACTGATGGCCCTTGTATTCCAGCAGCTTTCTTGAAAAAACCAACATCACGTTTTCATTTATTTGTGCCTTATCCAGAAATTCTTTGTAAGTAGATGGATTGTTTTTATTAATCAAGGTTTCCCATTCCTCATCGGTTGGCGTTTGGCCGGGTTGCGTCAAATGCGGTCCCGCTGCGGAAGTAGGAATGGATACCGGGCTATTGTTTGAATTCGAGCTATTGCTGGATGGAACGACATCAATTTGAAGGGATTCCAAAACCTCCGTTTTATTGATTAACAGCATTAACCCTATGACACCCGCTAGTATTGAAAAGCTGATTAACGATAGACGGCGTACAAATGACCCCTTTTTGATGGACGGCGACAGTGCTTCGCTTTTTATTTTAAACGCCAACTGATGACTGAACGTTTCTGTTTTTAAGGGGTTGCTTTGCAGTGATTTGTACCAATCGGGAGTTTCTGGTTTCAACGGAATTCCTCCTTTTTCAATAGAACAGACATTTTCTTTCGCGCCGTAAACAACCGTGACTTAACTGTCCCCTGCGGGATTTTCAGGATATCGGCTATTTCTTTGATGGAGAGCTGGTATTTGGCATGCAGCACGAGTACTTCCCGGTATTTTGTTGGCAGGTTGAACACTTGCTCCCAGACGGCATTTGTTGCTTCTTTTTCGATAAAAGATTGTTCTGCGGAATGATTATGTTCACCGGAAACGATATTGATGAGAAACACCTTTTTGAAAAAAGCCGAGTTGCGGTAGTTGTAGCTGATGTTCCGGGTTATCTTCATTAACCAGGTTTTAACCGAGGCCTCCCCTCTAAAAGAAGTGACATGCCGGTAGACTTGAATGAAAACATCCTGTGTAATGTCGTCGGACATGACCCTGTTTTTTGTTATAAAAAAAGCATAATTCCATACCTCTTGTCCGTATCTTGTCAACAGGCTTTCCAAAGTCAGTGGATCCATTTCGGTCAAATGCTTTAAAGAATCGTGACTCAACCTTTATCACCTCACTATATAGACAAATGATAGCTGGGATGGGTTCATTTTTAATCGGAAAATGTGGACATGTCTCCTACCACAATATTTAACCGGTAGTTGGCTAGATGCGAAAGCTCGTCCAGGAAGGAGTTGAGTTCATCGTTGGAGTGAAAGCGGCATTCCAGCAAATAACAGCCTTCTCCGCTAATTTTGAAGCGTTTGAGAATATGGATGGTTTTTGTTTCGAGAAATGAAAAAAGGGGCTGATGATCGTAGCTAATCGTCAATATCGTAATAAACGTATGTAAAGCTTGTCCGGTTTTTGTATAGTTCAGGGTAATTGTATACCCTTCAATCACTTGCTCCTCCTGAAGCCGCGCTACCCGATTGGCTGCAGCCTGACCGCTCAAATGAACCTTTTCTCCCAATTGCTTCATAGAAATTCTGCCATCCTTGCTCAATTCCTCGAGAATGCGTTTATCCGTATGATCCACTTATATTCAACCTCTTTCAAAATTCAAGTATTTTCAACTATTTTCGTTATTTTGAATCTGTACGGTTCGTTACAATCAATGATAATTTAGAATGGAAATATTGGAAAGGGAGGCATGAGACGAATGATGGCAGAGAAACGTGTGTATGCTTTGTGGGATGACCTGGAACCATTTAATGGGGGAGAGACCAGGGCAATTTCGGGAGAATGGAAGGGTAAAGAGACGTTATATTTGAACCAAATGAATTCAGCTTTTTTTCTTCGTGAGGAAGTGACGTTCTCTTCGTTTCGTTTGGAGGCAGAGGTGGCGATACCTGGCGAAGTGGGCTTTGTCGGCTTGATTTTTGGGGCAAAGGACGAAAGGAACTATGAGCTTGTTTATTTAGCGCCGATTGAAATTCAATATGATCCAATCATAAACGGGTCGATGACTTGGCAAATTTACAACGGTCCAGCTTATCAAAAGCCGCTGCCTGATACGACAGGAGCCTGGCATCGGTTTGCCGTTGAGGTTGGTCCGGAGGGAGCAAAGGTTTTTTTGGATGATCAACCTGATCCGATGCTTGTTATTTCAAATCTGCAGCATGGCGGGGAACGGCTGGGTAAGGTGGGCTTTTGGAATTATGTGCCGGTTTACATACGGAATTTTTCGATTGAGGAAATCCCCACTACTGAGCGTGTTTTTTCTGACCCTGTTCAAGCTGGCGCCATCAACCGGAGGCAACCGGAAGCGGGAGCGTTCCTGACTGAGTGGATGGTGAAAAACCTGCTGATGCCAGAGAGGGCTGAGCCATGGATAAAAGGCATAGTGGAGGAAAACGGAACCCTTAATCTCAATCGTATTTGTGAGGCGAAACCAGGTCTGGTAGCCGAAGCCAAAAGCGGTTTCCTGCTTCAAGAAGAGACGGAAGCTCTGTTATCGCTTGGATACAGCGACTCAATCCGGCTGTGGATTAACGATATCGAAGTTTATCAGGGAGATTGGCTCTGGCAGCCCCCAAGTCATGACGGGCGCATACGTCCTGATTTTGTAAGCGTACCGGTTAAATGGAGGAAAGGCGTTAATACTGTACGCGCCGAAGTGACGCAGCGCGAAGGATTTGGTTGGGGAGTTGCTGTCAAAACCGGATTGCCGGGGATAACGCATCTTAGCGAAGAACAATTGAAAAACTTGAGCCATATATAGAGTAAAGAATTCGGAAATAAAAAAGCCAAAGGATACTCAACAATAGTATTCATTGGCTTTTTCTCCCTTCAGATCATTATATTTGTTAGGATCATATAGAGCTATCAGTGTAGTCAGTGTCTTGCGACTCTGTGTCACGGAAGGTTTTCCGTCCTAGCAGGCCTGCAAAAAGTGCCAGCAGGGTGAGGAGTGCAGCTACCAGATACAAGTTGACAATACCAATGCTCTCAGCAAGACCTGCCATCACAAGCAGCGAAATACAAAAAAACAAATGCAACAAGGAGGCCTGTGCAGACAATACTTTAGGCAGCATTTGCTTGACTACGCTGCGCTGAATCAGGGTACGTCGGTTAATGATGGACAGCTCTGCAAAAGGTCCCATAAGCAGCACGAGAACAAGTGCGATGAAAGGGGAGGTGTTAAGTGCATAGAAGACGGTCAGCACACCGTAACCCGTCATGCCGATCAGCATAGCTGCAAGGTAGCGATTGCCAATAGTACGGGCTAAAGCTAATACCAGAAGTCCTCCACCAACCGTTCCCGCAAAATAAGCCGCATTAATAAAGCCCCACCATTCTTCACCTTGTCCAAGTGCCACTTGCACGAAAGCAAGTGTAAAAGCGCCAACCCAGACTGAACCACCAAGCATATCGATCATATCCATAAAGGTAAGCATCCGCAGGCGCGGCATAGCCCATATTAATTTCCAGCCTTCAGTCAACGTATGCCATCTTGAAGCGGCAGGTACCGCCTGTTTATCTGGATAAGCATCCGTCCGTTGGTTAACGGCTACGGGATCTGCAGGTTCCTTAACGCCAAGCGTAAAAGCAGCTGCCATCCCATAGATTACTGCGGTTAGAAGCAAGGTAGGAGTGGGGCCCATGATGACAACAATAACTCCGCTTAAGCCCCACCCAGCGAACTGAACAACCTGGTCGCTAATGCTAATCAAACTGTTGGCTTTGATCAGTCCTTGTTCATGACTGATCAGCCGGGGAATGAGAGCGTTTCTTGCTGGGGTTGTCCACCCATCAAGGAAAGACATAACGAACACAAGCGCAAAAACGATTAGCAATGAAGAGCTTTGCCCATTTATTTGCAAATAAATAGCCAGGCAAAGAAATAACAGGAATTGACCTGTCTGCGATAGCAGCAGCAAGGAGGGCAGCTTGAAGCGATTGATCAGCAGCGGAGCAATCAGACTACTCAGCATTTGGGCGCCACTGCGCATAAGCGGCATTAGTGCGGCAGATATTAATGAATTGGTCTGATCCAGCACCAGCACCGTAAGCGCCATAATGTAAAGTACATCTGCGGCATTCGCCGCGGTTTGAGTAGTCCAGAGAAAATAGAAGGGCCGAGTTAAAAAGGATGAAGATTTCATAACAAGCACAGTCTCCGTTTCTTGGTGAATAACCATAATAAAAGCAATAAATATAAGAATACAAGAATATCAATATTTTTACAAACAACAAAAAACACCCCTTTCGACTTCCGATGAAAGGGGGAGTCGAAAGGGGTGCCAGAGCTGTTTAGGGCTGCTGCAAGTTTTACTTACTTGTTTCGTTTATTAAACTGGAGTTTTGCAGCAGCCGCTCAATCATGACGGCTGCCTCAGCTCTAGTAATGTCAGCTTGCGGCGCCAGGATTCGGCTGTCTTTGCCTGAAACGATGCCCCCGCTTAAGGCATCCTCCACGCCTGCAACCGCCCAGGCCGCTACATGTTCTGCATCATTGTAATAATGAATTTTGGCAATACTGCTGATGCTTTCGGCTCCTCTCAGCCCGGTTAGCTTCATCGCTTTCGACAAAATGAGCATGCCCTGTTGACGGGTAATGCTATCCTGCGGCCTAAAGGTGCCGTCCTCAAACCCGTTAATTAAGCCATAAGCCGATGCTGTTTGTACGAAATTGCTGTACCAAACGTCTTGCTCCACATCCTTAAAGCTGTTCTGCGATGTTTGAAGCTTCAATCCGAGAGCGCGTACCACGGTCGCTGCGAATTCTGCACGCGTAATGCTTCGGTCCGGAGCAAACTGGTTTTCGTTTATGCCGTTAACGATAAGCCTGGCGCCCATATTATGAATGCTTTTGCCAGCCCAATGTGTTGTTGTATCGTCATAAGCAGCCGTATTCCAGATGAGGGCGTAGACGCTGTTGCTCATGCTGTTAATTTGGGCAAAATATTGCCCGTTTATCGTTACTATTTTTGTAGGCACGTGACGCATGCTTCCATCTTCTCCAACGATAATTCCTGTTGTTATTTTTGAGGGATCAATGCCTTCAGGAAGTTGAAGTGATCGCTCTACATAAGTGCTGAAATGAGTATTTTCAACGGAGGAGTCTCCCGATACTGCAGTAACCGTGAAACGGATTGGGGAGCCTACCATAGCCAAACCATTAGCGGAAATGGTTTCTTTTACTTTATGAAGATCGTTATTGTTTAGTGTTGCAACCTCAATGAGAAAATCGATATCAACGAGCTCGCCGCCTGCTTCAAGCTGTTGAGACAATGCTGCAAGATTGATTTCTTTTAATGGCAAGGTGTACGACGCTTGCTGGGTGCGGAGCACCACTATGGACTGGCTGTCAGCCATTAACTTCAACAATTGCCCGTTAAGCTTGCCGATTACAACATCGCTATTACTAGTAAAAGGAATGGTAATAACGGGATTTTCTCCTTCGGCTTTAAGTCGTTCTAGAATCTTCCCTTCATCAACCATGATCGTTGAAACGGATTGACCATTTATGAATTCTTTTTTTAGAATACCGGCTTTTTCTGCTTTGCCGTTAACGATTACTTCAACTGCTTCATTAGCTTGTTGAAACAGAGGAGGTGAAAAAACGGGAGGTGCTGCAGGCGTGACTTGAATGAGATTTGAGTAGTGACTTAATCCTCCGTTATTCCCAGCAGCAACAACAAAGCCGTATGTTGTTCCGTTTGTTAGATTCTGAACAGTGTAAGAAGTTGCGGTAATGGTATCAAGGAGTTCATACTCCGCTACTCCTGTAACACGGTAGACGTTGTAATAAGTGGCTCCTGTGACGGTTTCCCAAGAGAGGGAGGCCTGTCTATTGCCGGCGATTCCGTTTGTTTGCTGTGGTATAGCAGGCAATTCCATCGCAGCTACAACTTGAGTGAAATAAAAGCTTTCATCGGTTAAATTCGTTGCGGAAATGGTAACGGTGACGGCATATGTCCCAGGTGCCAAGCCGGCTTTTGCAGAAACGGTGAAGCTGGATGTTGCACCTGGGGCTAAAGCAGCATCGGGCTGCGTTACTACAAAATGATCGGCATCGCTGCCGCTTAGTGTAACTGCCGTATCGGTTAAGCTTCCTGTGCCGCTGTTTTTAATTGTAATGATTTTAGGGTCACTGCTTGTATAGCCTTGAACCAGCTCAGGCGCAGTTTGGTTGGCGATGGGGTCAATTGAATACGTTGGATTAATCGTTACTTGTGCAATTTGGCTGTTTAAGGTTGCCGTTTTCACACCATTCACGCTGTTGTTTGTGTTGGTGACAACGGCATAGTAGTAGAACGTGCCCGGCGCATCGGTCGGTATGGTTAACGAAGCATTCTCTGCTCCAGGAATCAATGTACCTTCGCTTGCGTTGTTCACTGTGTTGCTAAACCACTGGTAGCTCAGGTCTCCTCCGTCCTGGGATGAGGCTCCCACGCTTAATGTCAACGTGTCTCCCGTATTCACAACTTCGTTGGCGGGCTCGGACGTAATGCTCGGCGCTGAGGCATGAACCAATACGTTTACTTCCGCAACATCACTAAATACACTCGTGAATTTAGTGCCGTTAACGGTACTATTACTGTTGATGACGCCAACATAATAATAAGTGGTGCCTGCTGTATCAGTCGGGACCTCAAAGAATTCACTATTCGCGTCTTGAATTGGAGTGCCATCGATTGTACTGTTGGTTGTGTTGCTGAACCACTGATAACCCAGTGTTCCGCTATCACTAACGGTTGCCCATACATCCAGCATCAAAAAAGAATCTTTGTCAACGCTTTCACCAATCGGCTGAATATGTATAGCAGGTGTTGCAGCATGTACCAATTCGATTACGGTTAAGCTGACCTGGATGCTTTCGCTCAGGCCGCCGTCTGCCGTAAACGTAAGCGTTTCAGTGTACGTGCCTGCAGGCACATTTGTCTTGGGACGAATGTTAAGGGAGGTTGACATAACGCCCGCGCCTAGAGAGTTTCCATTGACGGTTCCGATCAAAAAGCTGGAAGTGGGACCTCCGCTTAAGGTGGCGGTCAAATTCGTGATGGCGTCACTGCCTACTTTGGTCAGAGTGATGTATTGCTGCAATTCCAATGCTTTGGTGGAGCTATACCCTTCAGTTAATGTTCTGAGATCTAGATTGCCTGCAGGCGACACGGTAAAAGAAGTCCCGGGCGCAGCATGGAGCGGTACAGGGATAATCGTTAGTAGCAAAGCAATAATGATAAGGCTGGCTAAACCTTGTTTCTTTTTTATCCGCATACTAATCCTCCTGTGGTGTCGTTTTTATTAGTTAGCAGTTCTGATTTATAGGATTCTGGTCAGTGCCCCCTTTACTTCCTACTAGTATAAAAGATTTTTATTCAAAAAAATGTGTTCGTGGTTACATTAGTGACCGATCTTACATCTATATTAGGTTACTTCTCCAAATAATTCTAGTATTCATTTGTTGCATCGGGTTGGTTTGGAATTTGGAAAAATGTTGATATAATGGAACGATAGATGAAAGCGGAGGATAAATATGTCGATTGTAATAGCAGCTGACGGGGAAGCGTATTGGAGCAAGCCCGTTGATTTGGGTTTCATGGGCAAGTTTGATGAAATTATAATAGATCTAGATAGATGTGAAGCGGCTGGAGTTATCGAAGGAATGTCGCAGATGGATATTTTGGATAAGGCGACAGTCTATTACGAAGACAGGTTTAAAAACCTGGAGGCGAATGCCGACAAACTCGGGGAGCAGTTCCTGATGTGGATCATCACTCATCTGTGCGACATTGGGTATCCTTTCTGGCAATTTGATGATAATACGTTCAGTAATGGAGGATATCCGGATTATATTAATAAGGAGGTCATCAAGAAGTTTGAGGATGAGTCGGGAGCCTTGAAAACGGGTTCCAACGGTTCAAGCCCCATTTACGAGCAGCTATATGCTTATGATCCTTATACCAACTGCGATCAGCTTACCAGCTTCCAAATCGTAGCTCAATATTTGCCCGTGCTGAATTTTGAAAAACTTATAGCGACTATTCACCCCGATTTGCTGAATACCTCCGATGAGTATATTAACTTTCAAGTGAGCAGTGAGGTTTGCGGTGGTTTGCTGTTATGCGCGACATACGGCATAATCTATGAAAATAATGAATTGGAAGTTACGAATAATTGCTAGGTCGTGTCTGAAAACCCGCTTGAGGTCATCTTGCACCGCCTTTTCGCCCCCTTCTGCGTCAGTTTTGCTTGACTTACCCCCGGTAAGCCTGCACAAAACTTCCTTGTAGGGAACGAAAATTCGGCACAACCTGTTCCTCTCGGAGTATTCAGACACGCCCTAGTGAAATCCGTATAGGTTGGAGGCATTTATGAGATATTTGACTAAAGAGTGGTACGAGCAGTGTCAGCAGACGGGGCTTCATTTTGGGAAAAGGTCGCATAAAGGAGCGTACATTCATGATGATGAGTTATATAGACGTCTATATAAAAGAAAAGAAAAAGCATTTGTCCAATTAGAGCGCGAAATGTACGATATCGATCCTCGTTACATGCTTAAGCAAGACGGAGCTCCTTTAGTACCGCTTAGCAAGGTGCTAAATGGTGAAGAGATTAGCGAAGCGGACCTTATCGTATTCGAGATGCCGCCTGAGCAAAGAGAGCATATCCATCAATTAATTGCCGCCTTCGATGTCCGGCCTCCTTTTGATGAGTCAGGGAGCCAGGCAGAATTCAGGTCTCGTCATGAATGGCAGTGCGAAAGCGCGTTTCATTCATTGCCGGCGGAGCTATCCTCTCGCATTGCGGATAAACGGCTGTTTGCACTGGGGTATTGCACGAACGAAATATTGACTGAGCTGAAAAAGCTGAGTAAAGAAAATGAACGGAAAATAAGAAGGGTTATGGATGAATGCAACAAAGTCAGGCAAGGAGAGGATATTCCAGACTCAATTGCTCATACCTTCGGATTCCATGATTGCAAAGTGACCGAGTTGGTCGTGAACAAAAACATAGTGATGCGGCTGGACACGAAGGGTGGTTTTACAAGCTTGAATAAGGTAACCTTTAAAGATGCCCAGATCATAAAACAAGATCAATATATTGAAGGCAGCCATTGGCTTTATGAGGAGCTGTATAAGGTAGATAGCGGCTATGAGGCTCATATGCTGTTTTCGGGCGAAAAGATGGCTGATCTCATCATTCGTTGTAGTGATATTGTTATGGAACAGGAGTAACCGTGCAGCGATAGGAAGGGTGGTAGGGTTTTGCATACAAAAGAAAGCTTGCTGAATCAGCTGAAGCAGCTTGGTATCAGAGAGGATGGCACCTTGCTGGTGCACTCCTCCATGAAAAGCATTGGCGAGGTTGAAGGAGGAGCAGACACCGTTCTGGATGCGTTTACAGAATATATGGCGAAAGGACTGCTGGTGCTTCCTACTCATACATGGTCATATATAAATGGAAGCAATCCAAAATTCGATGTGGAAAAGTCCGAGGTTTGCGTCGGTATTTTGCCTGAGCTTTTTCGCAAAAGGCCCGGCGTGGTCCGCTCCTGGCACCCGACTCATTCCGTAGCCGCGTTAGGACAAGACGCGCTGGAGTTTACAAGCAGCGACCATCTGTTTGATACGCCATGCGCCAGAGGCTCCGCTTGGGGAAAGCTGCTTGACCGCAAGGCAACCATTTTATTGGTTGGAGTTGACTTAAAGCGCAATACGTTTATTCATGGCATTGAAGAATGGGTTGATATTCCGGGGCGATTGACGGATAGCCATGAAATGCTTTATACGGTGCTGCCCGACGGCAGTGAAATTCCGGTTCCTTCCCGCAGGCATTGCGGCTTGCCATGGTCGGAGCATTTCTGGAAGGTAGATGACATTCTCGAGAGCAAAGGCGCAATGACCAAGGGGCGCTTTGGCGACTCTGTTGCCAGGGTGTGCGATACGGTCGCTATGACAGAAATTCTGACGGAAATGCTGAAGGGAAATCCGGATTTATTTTCAGATAATGAGGCTCTTCAGATTTGATAGAATCGCATGATAGGTGTAAAGGAGCCTTCCAATCCACTCTCAGCGGATCGGAAGGCTCCTTTTGCGTGAATAGCATATATAGAAGTGGCGGTGGCGGATGCGGATGTAATTCGTCCCTAGAGCGGGTTTGCAAACACGCCCTAGCTTCTCCGCTCTAGCTTTTACGCTCTAGCTTCTATCCCCTAGCTTTTACCCCAGGTTTTTAGCGATAAGGCCAGAATGTTGCAATAGACGCAATCGATCATAACAGCGACTTCTGATCCTGCTCTTGTTTGTAATGGTACGTTGTGGCTGACGGACAGTTTTGTCCGCTAGAAGCTCAAAACGCGGCTTTTATCATTTTTAACGGATATTTTTGTCCGTCAGAGCCATAAAAAGGGTGATAATCACAAGAATTATGTCTGTAACGGACATAAACGACCGTCACAAAAAGACAAGCACCTTGAAATCAGCTATAACGGACATTTCTGTCCTCTTCCTATCCGCTAGCTTTCCGACCATGTAGGCCAGTCTACATCCGCCAGCTTTCCGACCATGTAGGCCAGTCTGCATCCGCCAGCTTTTCGGCCATGTTGACTTGTCTGTACCCGCCAGCTTTGCAACACTGTTGCCCTGTTTGTATCCGCTGTCTTTTCGAACATATTGGCCTGTCTTTACCCATCTGCTTTCTTATCTTCTGGGTCTCTTTACCTGTTTCTTTTTGCTCTCCTGGCATCTTGTCTGCAAATCATATTATGATATCTTAGTGTATATACGTGAACGCAGATGATTATATCATTGTATTTATTGATGCAATTCAGGATAAATTAACCATTGAATATTGAGGAGAGCGGAGGAAAGGAATATGGAGCAGCAAAAACAAGGCGGTAAAAATGATGCAGCGTTAGTGTATACCCTTAACACGCAATGGGCCACCTTCCCGAACAAGGATATCAACGAGCAGCTTTTTACCGATATTATCGGGGAGTTTAGCGAAGATTCCGAGGATTTTATCGTTCTTGAGCCTAGCGAGCTGATTCAGGAAAGCTTTTATTTGCAAGCCATCCCGGCCAAGGATGACAAGGGAGGCATCATTGTCGAAATCCGGTTTAAGGACGGGGAAGACGGGTTTAAGCATTACAGCTATCAGACGCTTGACGCAAACGAGGTAATCGCCATGTTTCTGGACTACTGGCGTGTTCAAAAGCTGCCGGATTGGGGCAACTGGACCGATATAACGGATGAGTTTTAGATTTGTAGGTCAAGTGTGATCTGCATGGAAGCTTTAGAAATAAAGGCCGGCTATCAAGGCATTCGCCCCAATGGAGCAAATACCATGAGGGCCGGCCGTTTCTGTGCAAGGCAACCGTTATGCTTGGTCCAACACGTTTATTTTGAGAGTGAGAACTGATAAATCGGGCCGTAGCTCTTCCTCCAGGCTCATATTAAGCACCGGTCTTCCGTCACTGGCAAAATGAATTGGCTTGATTCGGGCATGTCTGCCGGGATCATCCAGCCCGCCGTCTCCGGGTTCGCCCTTGGTGCGGGAGTGGTAGCATAATACGGTATTTCCTAGCTCATCGCGCGTAAAGGAGTTGTGCCCCGGGCCTTGCTGACCGTCGTCGAAATCATGTGTGGACAGAATAGGAAACGGATTTTTTGTCCAGCTTTCCAGCTTCATCAGGTCGGCGTTTTCATCCGCATGCAGATACCCCATGCAATAGTTGGCATCAACGGTGCAAGCGGAGAAAAAGACAAATACCCGCCCGGAATGCTTGATTACGACCGGCCCTTCGTCAATCTGATCGCCTTGGCCTTGCTCCCACGCATAGTCCGGGACAGAAAGCTCGATCCGGGGACTGGTGAGCCTCCAGGGCTGAGCCGGATCTATCGTGGCCATATACAATCTGGAGCCAGCAGGCTTTTCCGCCCAAATGACATAATGCTGCTCCATGTGCTGGAAATACGTCATATCCAGCGAAAAAGTGCTGAACGAGCCATCGTTAACGCCGTTAAACGCATAATGTCCGTCGCGCGACCATGCGGAGACGTCCATAACGTCGCCATTGCAAGGAATAAACATAGGCCGGATACCCCATACATTGTCCGGCTCGCTGCTGGCTGTGCAGAGAATGTACCATTTGCCACCGATTTTGTGCAGCTCTGGCGCCCAGATGTAGCGATGGTTTACAGAGGAATTTTCTTCGTTCCATACTTCGATTTCCTCCGCAGTCGCCAAGCCCTCCAGCGTGCGGGAGCGTCTGATCATAATTCGATCATAGCCGTCCGCCTGAATTTCATTGTTGTGATCATGCCCATAGGTCGGATAAGAGGCGGTGAAATAATAGAAACCCGTTTCATTATCATAAAAAATAAAAGGGTCCGCTCGTTCTCTGATTAGCGGATTGGGATATTGCGGCTGTTTGATCCTTCCCGTAAGCGTATACACGCCGGGCGTTGTAAAATCAACGGCTTCTGTATCCCATGCTACGCCAAATCCTTTAGTGGAACCATCGCTGTAGGTTGCTGTAACCTGATCCGGCAGGTTAAGGTCCCCTGCATTAGCGTCAACAAGCAGGCTCATATCTGCAAACGCTTCGGCAAATCCGGTATGCTGCGGCTTGTTATAACGCATAATCAGCGCTGCGTATTCCTCGGTGCTGATCAGGAGCGACGAAACACAGATGGCATCAGCTACCGGAATATGGGCTTGTGTCTTCTCAAAATCAGCCGTTGCAGGTTCGCTGAACGTTGTCCAGTCCGAAGAAACGGATACATAGCCTTGGCTGCCATCGCTCCATTGCAAGATGAATTCTTTTTGGTCTTGGCTGTAGCTGATCGAAAATGACTTGACCGGTATGCCGGCTTTATTAACGCGAACATGCCGCTCGTTCGTAAACGTCCAATCCTCTGCGCAGTCGTACAGAAGGATATATTCAGAGCCTTCGAAAGCTGCTGCCGCAAGCCCCAGCTTTCCATCCGGCTTTCTGAACAGAACGGGAGACCCCATTTTTTTCTTCTCATGTAATGAAAATAATACGGGCTGTCCGTCATTTAACAGCGTTAACTGACCTTGGCTTTCCACAGCCAGACAAAGAGCGTAATGGCGATTGGAATCTCCCTCCTTGATGAAGGAATGCAGAATAGCAAAACTCATGTTGAGATAACCTCCGTATTCAATAATTATAGCCTCTCATAGACTAAATCTTATTTATTATCCCTCGCTGGACATGATATAGCAATTAAAAAAGTGTGGACAATTGACAACAGGCAAAGAGGTGTTTAGTATATTAAGCAAGTGCTTAATATTGAGCATTTGCTTAATGAAATGACAAGCGTAATAACATGACAACCGTAATAACATGACAACCGTAATAACATGAGAGTCGTAATAACATGATTCGCGGAAAGGAGAATGGTTTTGGTAACTAAACAGGAGCAGCATGAGCAGCGAAGGCTTCAATTGCTGCAGGTAGCGCTGGAGCAATTTGTTGCGCGGGGCTATTATGGCACTTCTACAAGGGAGATTTCCAAGGCGGCGGGCATTAGCTCAGGTCTGATGTTTCATTACTTTAACTCCAAGGAGCATATCTACGAGGAGCTGATCAAGATTGGCTGCCAGAGGATGGACATTGATTTTTCCTCCGGGATGACCGATCCAGCTGCTTTTCTGCACGCTTTAGTATCGGAGCTGCTTGCCATGCTGGAATATCCATTTTCGGCCAAAATGTTTGTATTGATGGGGAACGCCTTTTTCCATCGCGATATTTCGCAAAAGGTAAACGACATGCTGGATGTCCGAAACGTTTCGTTGTTAAGCAAGGAATTGATTATGGAGGGTCAGAGGCTTGGCCAGTTCAAAAAAGGCGACCCCGTTGCGCTTTCGCTTGCCTTCTGGAATGCTATTCAGGGCATTGCCGGGCATATTGCGTTAAGACCGGATGATCCCATGCCTGAAGCTGCATGGATTATGGACATTTTAACCAAATCGTAGAAAGGCAGGTGCTGAATATGAAGGCGCAGGGAACACGGAATTTCATTATTTTCGTTATTGTTGTAATCGCCAGCGGATGGTTTGGCGTATGGGTTGACAGCTTGCTGGAGGGCCAGCAGGCGGGCAATACGCTAGGAATGGGGCTATGGCTTGTCCTTCCGCTTCTTACGGTTATTGTCCTTCGCTCCTTTGCCGGAGACGGATGGAAGGGAGCGGGCCTTGCCCCGGCATTGCGCACGGGATGGCCTTGGTATTTGGTTGCTCTGCTGACTTATCCGCTGGTTACGTCCATTGTGCTGCTAGCCGGCTACGCCACCGGATGGATCGACTTCTCCAATCTCAGGTTAAGCGCCCTGGGGGGCGTGTTTATGAGCCTTTTGCTGATCCAGTTTGTCAAAAATATATTTGAGGAGGCTGTCTGGCGGGGATATTTGACTGCCAAGCTGGTGCAGCGGGGAACCGGCGACTGGGCTCTGTACGGAATCGCCGGTATCATTTGGGGTGTCTGGCATGTGCCCTATTACTTGTATTTTTTGCCCGATGACATGATGTATACGGTGCTGCCTGTTAACAAAATAACATTTGCTGCTATTGCGGTTGTTTCCATGGTTGCCTGGTCGGTGCTGTTTGTGGAGCTGTACAGAATTGCAGGCTCCATATGGCCTGGCGTATTGATGCATGCGGTGGAGGACAGTCTTCTTAACCCGCTTGTTATTGACGGTTATATAACGGTTGCCGCCGGCAAGGAGATATGGGCTTCGCCCATAACGGGTATATTGCCCACCGCGCTTTATGTCGCGGCGGGCCTGACGATTCGTTCTATCCGGCGGAGGCGTTCAGCTTAGCTCCATCAATTGTGCGAATAGGCTGAGGCTTGTCAAAATACGATTTTGTCCCGTTGCCGATTTGTCCATACGTATTGTCTCCGCCGTTCACATACAGCCTTCCGCCAATGATAAAGTAATAGTTGCTTCCTTGCGGCTCGGCAAAGGAGACATTCAACTGCAGCTTTTTGGCCAGCAGCGAATAAGAGGAATATCCGAAAAACAACATTTCATTGTTGCTGGTCAGGAGCAATGCCCCGCGGCTCGAAGCGCTTATAGCCCGGTACTCCAGCTTTTTATTCACGTTTGTCAAGGAGCTTTCAGACAATCGGTAAGGCTCCTTGGTCAGGTTTAAGGGAGTCGTTATTTTGTCTTTGACCCGGCGGCCAAGCTGTGAAGCTGTATTGTCTCCCCAACCCCATAGCTCCCCGCTTTTATCAAGCGCAAGCAAATAATCGTCATTGGCCGTTCCGGCAGCCAGCAGCGTGATATTTTTAAAGCCTGCAATCGGCTTTGCCCCGGCGGGCTTATCCGAAATGATAGTGTCCCAGCGCCATACGGTTCCATCCTTGCGAGCGGCGTAGCCCTGTTGCCTTCCCATTGCAATGGCGGTTGCGTCGGTAATCGGACCGATACTTCGTACATAATTGCTCCTGTTATCACCAGCCGTGTCCCCCAGATAAACAATGCCGCCAAGCTGGTATACCTGGCCTGACACGCCTAACACAGCTACAGAGGATTCAGAAACCGCAATATCCTGGATAGCTTCAGTTATTGAGTCGATGTGGGTTGGCGTTACGGCTGGCTCCAGTCCAAGCCTTTCCAAATCGCCCCAGCCATACAGCTTTCCCTTCTGATCCAGATACAGGGAAAAACCATTGCCGGCACCCAGCTTTTTGATCCCTTGCGCCTTGGTGATTACGACGGGGCTCCATAGCTCTTTATGGGCGCTTCCGTTAATTTGTCCGTTTGAATTGCTGCCCCAGCCATAGACAGTGCCGTCGCTGCCAAGAGCCAAGACATGCTTTTCGCTTGAAGCGATAGATACGGCATTAGCTACCTTGCTGATCAGATAAGGCTCAGTAGGTGAAGCCGGAGAAGCACTGGTCCCGAGCTGTCCGCTCGAATTATATCCCCAGGATACCAGATTGCCCTCTGCATTAACGGCAAGCGCATGCTTGGAATCAGTAGCAGCGGCAGCGCCTTGCGACAGGCTTTGAAATCCATCAAGCATGGCAACCGGCTCATAAACAAGGGCGTGGCTGCCGGGGTTCCATTCATAATAACGCCCATCCGTTCCAAGCACATAGCTGCTATTTTGGAATACGGCAGCTACTCCATGCGAAACTTTACCCGGCTTTTTTATAAAGGTATCCTCTGTCGACAGGTAGGACCACAGCTCCAAGTCATCGCTTACAAGCAAGGGATAACCTCCATACAAAGCGATTTGAGAAATGGGAGGAAAGCCCTTAAGCTGCTCGGGCTTGTCGCTTATAACAGCATCCGGCATATAGCGGGAAAGCCCGTCCTGAAGCGCTTTTTTTTCGTTGGTATTGCCTGCTTGCCGAGCACTTGCAATAACGCTCAAATCTCCCCATGCCCAAACCATGCCGTTTTTATGCAGCGCAAGATGAGTGGATTGTCCAGACATGCTATAGGGAGCAATGACAATGCTGGTAATTCCGGTTAATGAAGCCATTGCTTTCACCGTTATTTTTGGTGCGGCGTATTTTCCGTCAAGACCGCTTTTGCCATAGGTTAACGTCCAGCTGTGCACAGTTCCGTCCTGTTTCAAGATCAAGCCGTTTCCTTCGTTAGTTATGGCAATTTCCTTAACCCCGGAAAATTTGCCTATACGAACAAGCCCGGTATCCGCTGAGCGGTAATCCCATTGCCAGATTTCACCCTGCTTCGTAAGCAGAGCGCCCGATTGTCCGGCAACGCTGACTTGAGCAACATGGGGTACCGTTGTAATCCCTTTCGGCAGTCGCCACACAACAGGGAAGGATTTGGCTGTTTTCTCGAAAATGCCTGGCAGCTGTCCCCAGCCCCAAAGCTTCCCATTGTCATCCAGAAAGTAGGAGGCCCGGTCACCGGCGACCAGGCGTTTGGCAAGTTTGACGGCATTGTGCCCAAGCTTCCGGGACTCCTCTAAGGATAGAACAAGCTGCGAGCTATCCATATATTTTGCATATTCGTCCCTGCGGCTAAATAAGTCTGGATCATTTGCTTTTAGAGAAACAGGAAAGGCTTGAGTGCTTCCCGTTTTTTGTCCTTCCTTATCAATGACAGCAATGCTGATCTTGTTGCCAGTAAGCATGGCGATATTAACGGGCGGTGTTTTTACGCGAAAATAGCCGTTTGCATTAAGAATGCCCTTTGTTTCAGAAAGGAGGGTTTCGGAGCTGCTCAGCCTGACCGTTATCACTTCGCCGGCTGTCGGATTCCCCATAATTCCATCAACGGTCAAGGAAAAATCATCATGCTGGATAGCTCTAAAATCAGTAAACCGCCATTTTTGTTCATCGGCAGTGATCTGGCCGGGTAAGGCGATTAGCAATACAAATGCCAGTACTATGGACAATAACCCTTTTTTCAATCTGGTCAGCTCCTGTTGCGTCTGTCTTTTGCTGTCCCGATATATATCGGAAGCTCTTCTCTAAACGGTGAATAACCATTAACAAAAATAAAATAGTGAAGTGACACCGCTGTCTTTTAAAAATGAGACTTGTACAAATTCAAAATCCATTTAAAATAAATACAAGATTAGAAATATTAAAGTGAGCTTTGCTAACAAGACACCAAGGGAGATGACAACATGTTGCAGATTATGAAAAAGAAGGCATCAGGATTTTCGAGTATTGCCAATACGTTGGCGATACTGTTGTTTGGAATTATCGTTGTTGTCTTTTTCGTACTGGGAGCGTTTATGTTTTCTAACATGCGCGGCATTTTGATTAATCAGCAAGAAACGTTGCTGGAGACGAAAACAACAGCGCTAGTTAAAGAGTTTGATGCATTTTTTAAGGAAAAAGGCTCGCTTGTAAAGCTAATGTCAACTAATCAAACCTTTACGCGTTATATAGAGTCAACAGAGACGCCGCAAATGGCCAAAACATCGCCTTATGCAGCCGAGGTGCAAGCTGCACTCGCGGAGATGGTCGCTATGGAGCCTTCCTTTGCGGATGCCTGGGTTGCGAGCATCGACGGGAAAGGCTACTACATATTGGACAATGGCACCGTATCTGATTCCTCGTTTGATATCCAAACGCGCCCCTACTACAAGGCGGTCACGGAGAAGGATGGCCTCTATTATTCAGACCCTTATCCTGACGTTGCGACAGGAGAGCTGCTGATGGGCATCTTCTACCCGATTAAAAATGCGGCCGGCAGCATGATCGGATTTGTTGCGGTAGACATTTCCTTTAGCGATATTCCCACCATTATGAAGAGCTATTCGCTTGGCAAGACAGGTTTCTCCATTTTGGCATCCCAAACAGGCGATATTTTGTATCATCCTGATGAAACAAAAATTCTTAAGGAAAAGCTGACAGAAAGTCCCGGCGACTTGGGCAAAGTTGGTCAAAAGATGGTGGACGGGCAATCCGGCGTGGAGCTCATGCAGGATAACGGCGAACGGCGGTACATCGGCTATGCTACCAGCGAGGATACGGGATGGTCCGTTGGATTGACGATCAGCGAAGATGAGGTTTTGGAGCAGCTAAAAGGGATGACCCGAATGACGCTGATTTCCTTTATCGCGGCTACTCTTCTACTGGTTGCCTGCTGCTACGTGACGCTGCGTTATTTGCTCAGATCCATACCAAAGCTGCTTGGCAAAATAAAGCTCATCGAGCAAGGCGACTTGACTGTCAGCTTTGACGTCAAATCTACGAATGAGATTGGTCAAATCTCTCGCGGCATGTCTAATATGGTTCAAAAAATTAATGGCATGATCGGCATGGTGGCCGACTCAGCGAATGTGTTGAACCAGTCGTCGCAGGAACTGCAAACGATCTCGGCCAAAACGGCCGTCACAATGAACGATACGGCAACTGCGATTAACGAAATTGCCAATGCTACCAATTATCAGTCCGAGGAGACTGAGCAAATTTTTCAAAAAACGGGGACGTTATCCGCTCAAATCGATGAGATTTCTAATGAAACAAAGGCTGTAGAGCAGATGGCGCAAGCTTCTGCAGATCAAAGCGTGAGAGGACTTGAGGTCGTCGAGCAGTTATCCAAATGGTCGCAGGATAACCAGGATGCGACACAAGCTATGTCATCCCTCATTCACGATATTGATTTAAGCCGCAATGAAATCGGGAGTTTTGTTGCGACCGTGCAGCAAATTGCTACACAAACTAACCTGCTTGCGCTGAATGCCTCAATCGAGGCGGCGCGCGCGGGCGAGCAGGGCAAAGGCTTTGCTGTTGTTGCAGGAGAGGTGCGCAAGCTTGCGGAGCAGACGGCAATGGCGACTCACGAAATCGCCAATAAGGTTGGCATTATTGAAGAGAAAACGAAAATATCCGTCCAGCATACCGTTCAAGGCTTGAAAATTGCCGAGGAAAACGCGAAGTCGGTTGAAGATACGAAGCAAGTATTTTTCCACATCAGCAACGATCTGGAGGAGCTGAAGTCGAGAATGCAGCGCATTAGCGGCAGCGCGTCCAGCGTTTATACCCACAAGGAGGAAATTGTGCGGGCGCTTGAAATCATCTCATCCACAACAGAGGAAAATTCGGCCTCCACGGAAGAGGTTAGCGCCAGCACGCAGGAGCAGCTAGACAGCATTGAGCAGGTTGCCAGCTTGTCCGACAGGCTGAGCATTTTGTCCAAAAAGCTCCAAGAGGAGTTAAGCCAGTTCAAGGTATAAGTAAAGCAAATAGCGCCTAATGCCAGGAAAAACCCGCCGTGTATGGCCAGGCTGCCGCTTACAGTAGTTTCCGGCAGGGGTATGAAGCAAAGAAGCATCCAGACTGACTAGCTATCTTTTCGGACTGGATGCTTCTTTTTGCTCTGTCATGCAGATAATGGCATCAAATGCTAGGACAGCATCCTGGCGCTGCAGTAGGATGAAAGAAGAGGGGGAAAGCGGGAATGGAATGGGTAGAGCGCATGAACAATGCCATTCAATATATCGAGGAAAGGCTTGAGGGACAAATTGATTACCAGGCCGCAGCCCGAATTGCCTGTTGCTCGGTGCATCACTTCCAGCGCATGTTTTCGTTCATGGCGGAGGTTCCGCTGTCGGAATACATCAGGCGGAGACGGCTGACGCTGGCAGCCTTTGATTTACAGAGCAGCGACATCAAGGTAGTCGAGGTTGCCCATAAGTACGGGTATGATTCGCCTGAGGCTTTTGCCCGCGCGTTTGCCCAGCTGCATGGAGCCACTCCAACTTCAGCGCGTCATGCCGGAACCAAACTCAAAGCCTATTCCCGCATTTCCTTTCAAATTTCGATTAAGGGAGCTGCGGAAATGAATTACAGAATCGAAGATTTAGCCGGGTTTGCTATTGTTGGCGCTCAGGAAAGCATTGATCATCAGCATGCGTTTGAAAAGGTGCCTGCTTTATGGGAGAAAGCGGCAAGCGAAGGGCTGTTCGAAAGACTTTGGGAAATCCGGGCTGAGGCCTCTCCGCTAATCGGTATTTTGGGCGTATGTGCCGATGGAGATTTCGGCAGGAGCGAGACGTTTTACTATATGTTGTCCATAGTCTCGAATGAAGCGCCTCCGGAGGGCATGGTTCGCCGGGAATTTCCGGCAGCGACGTGGGCCGTGTTTGAAGCGGAAGGCGGGCCGGAGGGTATTGCGGAATTATGGAAACGTCTCTATACCGATTGGCTGCCGGTATCCGGCTACGAGCTTGCTTATTTGCCCGCCATCGAACGGTATTTGCCGCCGGAGGAGAACCGGAACGAGCTGTGGGTAGCGGTTGAAACCAAAAAGTGATCGCGGATTGCGAGTTGCGGAAACCCTTTTCCAATATTGGCGTGATGAAGTGAGCGGCTAAAGCTTTGTTACTGACTTGGGCAAAGGCTGAGTATCAAATGAATGCCATAAAACTTAATGGTAACGGGCTAAAAGGCTTGTTCCTTCTATTTTGAGGGAAGCGCCTTTTTAGTTGCTTGTAATCCCATATTTATTAAAAGATAATTATCTATTGACAAGTAAACGTCGTCGTGATAATTTATTATCAAATGATAATAAAGAAGGTGCTTTATGAAAACACTGGTTATTTATACCCATCCCAATCACAAAAGCCTGAACTATGCTTTTTTGCAAAAAACGATGGAAGGCTTGAAGGAAAACCCCCTTGTAAGCGATATACAACTATTGGATTTGTACCAGGAAGATTTTGACCCCCGGCTTGTATTTAATGAGCAAAAGCGAAGGAGAGATATGCACCTCGATCCTGATCTGAAGAAATACCGGGAGCAGCTGCTGTGGGCGGATAAAATCGTATTTATTTATCCGATCTGGTGGGGGCGGCCTCCAGCTATGCTGCTGGGATACATCGACCGGATGATGGCAGCGAATTTTGCTTATCGGAAAAAGGGGAGTTTGTTGCCGGAGGGATTGCTGAAGAACAAGTCGGCCGTTATTGTTTCCACTATGGAGGGGCCAACCCTATATCCATTGCTATGGCTGAACAATGCCCACAAAATATTGATGAAGCGGGCTTTGCTCAAATATGTCGGCTTTAAGAAGGTCAAGTTTTTTGAATTTGGCTCCATGGAAAAGAAAAACGGACCGCAGGCTAAGCGGCTTGAGCAGATTTACAGCTATTTCAAAGCCGTATCCAGCTAGGCTTCAGTAATTGCCGAAGCTACGATAAGGCGGAACTCCTGCAACCCCGGTAATGAGGCAACACCAGTAACTCCAGCACACCAGTAACACCAGCAACACCAGCAACACCAGCAACACCAGCAACACCAGCAACACCAGCAACACCAGCAACACCAGCAACACCAGCAACACCAGCAACACCAGCAACACCAGCAACTCCAGCACACCAGTAACTCCAGCACACCAGTAACTCCAGCAACCTGGGTAACTTCAGTAAACTCGGGTAACTCTAGTAACTCCGGTAACTCTGATAACTCTGATAACTCTAGTGACTCCGGTAATGAGACAATAGTGACAGTTGGGGTTTTCTGTAATCTGGTATTGCCGTGTGAAACAAAAGGGACGGGATAACAATAAACGGCGGGAAAGGTGGAGCATCTAGCCTGTAAAGAGTCGGTTTGTACGAAAAATCGTACAATCCGACAGAATCGCATGTGGAAATGGGCGGCATTGTATGAAAAATCGTACAAAAGGGATCAAACCGCCTGGCATAAATGAGGATTTGTACGAAAAATCATACAAATCGGCAGAATCTCATGTGGAAATGGGTGGAATTGTATGAAAAATCGTACAAACCGGCAGAATCCCATGTGGAAGCGGGCTACATTGTACGAAAAATCGTACAAATCGGCAGACCCATCAGGGCAAGGCCGAATCACCTGCGAGCCCTTCTGCCAACTCTCTTTCACTTGTCCTACGTGACCGCTGCAGTTCGTCTGCTATACCGAGCCCCGCAACCCAGGACCGTTACATCTCGCCCGCAATGCCTAGTAGCGCAACCCGCCGGTGCGGCTACAACTCGTCCGCAATGCCTAGTAGCGCAACCCGCCGGTGCGGCTACAACTCGCCCGCAATGTCGAGCAGCGCAACCCGCCGGCGCGGCTACAACTCGCCCGCAATGCAGAGTAGCGCAACCCGCCGGTGCGGCTACAACTCGCCCGCAATGGCGAGTAGCGCAACCCGCGGCGCGGCTACAACTTGCCCGCAATGCCTAGCAGCGCAACCCGCCGGCGCGGCTACAACTCGTCCGCTATGCCGAGCAGTGCAATGCCGATCAGGACAAACACAATGACGGCGTATTGTGTTTTGCTTAGCTTCTCCTTGAGGAAAATGCGGGATAATAGAATCGAAAAAATGCTGTAGGATGCGATCAATGGAGCCGCAATAATGGCATTGCTGGACATCGCAAACACATAGAAAAACTGGCCGATCGTTTCAAAAATCGCGGCATAGCCCTTAACACGCTCTCCCAGAAGGTTAAAGCGTACTTTTTTGACCCACCGCAAATAAATAAAAACAAGCACTGCGCAGGCAAAAAAGGTGAATTCATAAGCCAGTAAAGCGGCGTCTTCACTAATCAGCTCCAGTTCGTCCAAATAGATGCCGTCCGCAAACGTCCCCAAACCGTCGATGAGGCTGTACAAAATAGGAAACAAAATGGCCATAACGCCAATTTGATATTTGGGGTCGATGGTTGTTGCGCTTGCGAGCAGCGCAGACCGTTCCGCCCTTTTTTCAAGAATGGCAATGCCGATAACGCCAGTTGTGACCACAATAATGCCAACAATCTGCAAAACGCCGAGGCTATGCGTAAAAAAGATGTACAGCAGAATCGCTGTAATGGCCCCAGAAGAATTTTGAACCGGGGAGGATATGGACAGCTCGATGTACCGCAGGCCGATGTAGCCAATGGTCATAGAAAGGATATAAAGCGCTGATACAGGCAAATAGCGAAGCATATCAAAGGGATCAAAGGCAATTCCTTTGATGAGCATATAGGACAAACCGTGTATCCCCATGACCAAACCGACCATGATGACGATTTTGAGATGGCTGAACCGGTCGCCGCGGTCGCTGCCTTTCTTATAAAATAAATCCGCGCCGCCCCAGGCGATGGCGGTTAATAGTGCAAATACAAACCACATGAAAAACAGCTCTCCTTGTTTTTAGACATACCCGTCATTATAAAGCCAGCGGCAGGGGATAAGTCTATGACAAAATTAACAGTTAGGGGATTTTTGTGAAATGGGAAGGAGGGCTGTCACGTCACTTTGTATTGAAGGTGTCACATCACTTTGTATTAAAATGGAGGCTTCCGCCTTTATGCGTGTTCCACGGGCAATATGGGTTCATATACGCATAACAAACTCCCTGCAGTCCTGCCTGATACGCAGTGGGACTCCAGGCATATAACCCCGCCAGATAACTGTCTACAAAATCATCGTATCCGGCAAAATGGCACGTAAACAAACGATGGCATTTTGCGAGCCATGCTTCGGCCTCATCGGAATCATTCAATAACCCCGTCACGAGCCCGCATCGGACGATTTGTACAAATCGCGCAATATCAAAACCTGCCGTTGTACGAACATGAGGGAATATGTTCCGGACAGAGCTGATTTCCTTTATGTTAATATCGCCCCGTTGCCCGGTTTGCAAAAGCCAATTCAAATAATGGATCAGGCTTGGCCTGTCCGTAATATCCCAAAATCGCGCCAGACGCTCCAAGGCGTCATTTTCCATCGTTTCTTTTATAGAATCGGAGCCGTGATAACGATCTTTTGCATAATCCAGACTGTAGAAAATTTCAGCAAAAAAGAGCGGCATTTTGTTAACGTAAAGGCCAGTTTCTCTAATTACTTCAAATATGGAGTAAGCATTGGGCATGATGCAAAATCGGATGTCGCAGCCGACCATAAACCGGATTATGGGGTCCTGCGGCAAGCCTTCAAAGGTAGAGGGGGGAGTGTGTGCGGGCATCATCCGGGCATGCTGCCGGGCTTGCTGAAGCGACAGAACGGGTAGTCCCTTCACGGGCTGCATAAGTCTTTTGGCATAGAGGTAAAAAACGGCAGGGTCTTTTGTATAAAGGTCAAAAAGTCCGTCTTCCGGCTCATGTCCAAAAATACAAAGCGGAAAGGTCTCTTTTCCCGCCTGCAACCAGCGTTCGGCCATTAGGGAATCGTCGGCGAAGTCCAGCAGGTGGCGGTTGCCAAAGGAATCGGCTATTACAATGTTGTACAAATGGCCATGCAGGCCGGAAGTGGAAATATACATCCAAACGACTTGCTCCGGAACAGCACACAGCTCAGGCCATTGCCTGACAAAGCGCCTGTAGCCAAGGTAATCGGTAAGCCTGTTGTGCCAAACCAGCAGATAACACAAAAACAAGGTCGAGATCAGAATAAAAAAGGCATACACATATTCAAATTGAATGGAATAAAAAACGACCGAAAGCGCCAAAACGAAAAAAAGCAGGGCGGTTACGATACCAAGACGCCTGAATTCCGACTTTTTCGACAGCCGGTAGGCCTCAGCCAAAGACATCAGGGGACGGTTTGCTGCTCCTGTCATTCTTTACCTCCCATTACGCTGTCGTTGGCTCTAATCGTATCAAAAAAAGTCTTATTTTGTCATGATTCAGAAGTTTGACAACGATAGTCCCGATTCTCATGAGAAGGTGTATAATCAATAATAATTACAACAGCAGCTGGAGAAGGCCGGCTCTGCCGTCCTTTCAAATATTTCAAAAAGCCGAGGAGGAAACACAATGCCGAATGAACTGGCTATTAAACAAATTACGGAAATCGACCCCTATATAGCGCCATTTTCAGAGATGCTTAGTCTGGTTGTTGAAGGAGGGGCGTCTATCGGTTTTCTTCCACCTTTGAGTCTTGGGGAGGCCGAGGCTTATTGGAGGGGCGTATTAGCGCCCGATGTGCTTTTGTTAGGCGCTTTTGCGGATGGAGCGCTGGCTGGTACCGTTCAGTTGCACTTCTGCATGAAGGCCAACGGCGATCACCGTGTAGAAATTGCCAAGCTTATGACGCATCCGCGCTTTCGCCGGAGAGGGATCGGGCGCGTGTTGATGGAAGCCGCTGAAACAACTGCAATGGGAATGGGAAAAACACTGCTGGTACTGGATACGAGGGACGGCGATCCTTCCAATCAGCTGTATACATCGCTTGGCTACATTAAAGCTGGCAGCATTCCCCGTTTTGCGAAGTCGGCAAACGGAGAATATCATACGACTAATCTGTATTATAGGGAAATAAAGCCTTCAAATTGAGGAATTCCCTCTAAATATAGGAAAAATATAGGGTCACTTATTCATTTCCTCTGTTTTCCTGACGATGAATACGTATAATAGAAAATAGCGGTTACAAAATTACGCTAACGGAGGCCTCTATGATCAATCGCAGACAGACCCCATTTCGATACGTATTCAAGGAGCCAATAGCGTTTGAGCTTCGACTTTTGAGCATTGACGGCGTACAGACGCTTTCCAAGCCCGTTAAAGCTATTCTCTACAACATTAGCAAGTCGGGCTGTTGCGTGTGGCTGCCGCTGCTGCTTCCGATTGAGGAGCGACAAATAGAGGTTAGTCTAGGGCTAGTATTAAATGAAGAGCCCCTTACTCTGGTTGGAGAGCTTCGCTGGAGCCTGCCCGATGATGAAGGCAATCGCTACGGCATCAAGCTGAACATACCGGAGGAGGATCATGATATTTTGCCGCGCGAGCTTCGGGAGCTTGCAGGGCATGGGCGCATTATCGCCGTTTGATCATTATTTCTCTCAGGTTGAAGGAGGAGCTGCTATGAGTGAAGAAGTTGACGCAATCGGCTGGAACGCCATAGACACGGCATTGGAGAACATCTATGGGGAGCAGCAGGCGCGGCATTACGGAACGTCAATACCTTATATGCTGGGCGGCAACGACCCGCTTGACGGCATTAGCGTGTATAGCGCGGAACAGCCTGTACCGCATTGGCATTATGTCACGTACGGTTTTTCCGACCTTTACGAGAAGGAATCCGAGGATGAGACGTATAGCGGCTATGGCTTCGAGCTGACGATGCGTCTGGCGAAAGAGCCGGGAGAGGATGAACCCCCCGCCTGGTGTATGAATTTGCTGCAAAATTTGGCCCGTTATGTATTCAAAAGCGGGAATGTTTTTCATTCCGGCGACCATATGGATGCCAACAGCCCCATCAGGCTGGAATCCGACACGAGGCTGACTGCGCTTGGTTTTGTCACCGATCCCGTGCTTGGAGAAATACATACGCCAAACGGAATGGTGGAGTTTGTTCAGGTGGTAGGAATTACCGCCGACGAGCTGCAGGCCACCCAGATGTGGAATACGAATGGTCTGCTGGAGACTCTGAAGACTTATTATCCACTGTACATGACGGATTTGGAGCGGCCTTCCATTCTGGAGCGTCCCGAGGCGCTTGAAGCCATTACGGATGGAGCAAAGCGTGAAGGGTCCAGCACGGGGATTTTATTCGTGGAGCAGCTGGATTGGCGCGGCGGCGAAGAGGGGGACGAAGCAGGGATATATATTCTTACGGTCGGCGCAAAGCAGGCGGCTATTGTTGGGGGACTGCTCAGCGGGCGGTTACCGTATAATCGGACGCTCACTCTGGTTTCGTCCAGCTGCCAGATTGTATTAAAGCCGGGTGAATCCAACGCCGTCGAGGAGAGGGACGGCGGCATCGATTTGCTGCTGTCTCCAGAGACTGCCCAGGAATGGGGCTTTTTGCTACAGCCCGTTGCAGGAAAGATCATTCCTCCATCCTTCCCGTCAGTTATCATTGAAATTGTGCCTACTCACATTAAGGATACCGATGGAAACATCGTACAAACGATAGGCTGACTCCAATAATTGCACAAGGCTGATTGTCAACTCTTCAGAGAGTCAATCAGTCTTTTTTTATATGTCGAGAAAATTATTGACTACGCTTACATAATGTTCTAATCTAAAGTGAAACTTACCTGAATTTCCAAAAACTCGCAGTGTAAGAAATGGGACTTATGGCAAAGGGGCTTGGAAGATGACAGAGGAATCGAGAACAGAACCGGATCACCATTTAGGTAAAAAGATTGCCGAAGGCGGGTGCTCGGAGGTGTTTGTTTGGGGCGATGCCGGGCAAATTATCAAAATAGCTAAACCCAACACGGGGTTTGATGCCATGGAGAAGGAGTTTGCCAATAACAAGCTGGCATGGGAAAGCGGATTGCCAGTCACGCAGCCTTTCCGGTTGTTGAAGGTGGAGGAGCGGCCAGCTATCATTTTTGAACGTATTTATGGCGAGACGGTTATGGAGCGTTTTTTGAGAGAGCTGTCCAAGGAAGCCTCAAGCTCTTTAGCTGACACGCCAATTATAGAAAATGACGTTCGGCTGACGGCCCGGGCCCTTGCCGCCATTCATAGCAAGCCGCATGATGGCTCCTTGCCTTCCCAGAGAGAAAGCATGAAATATGCGATACAAGCAGCCGGATATTTGACAAAAGGCGAAACGGATAAAATTGCTGCTATTTTGGAGGGATTACCCTCAAAAAATGCGTTTTGCCACGGTGATCCAAATCCTAAAAATATTATGATAAAGGATGACGGAACCTACGTCATGCTGGATTGGATGAATGCTTCTGCCGGCAATCCAGAGGCGGATTTGGCGGAATATATCATTATGGTTAGATATGCAATTTTGCCCTCTACCCTGCCGCCGGCCGCCCTAAAGCGTTTTGATGCCTGGAGAGAAGAGATGATTGCTGTTTTTCTGGATGAATACCGCAAGGAGACGGGTATTACGAGAGAAGAGGCTGAGCCGTGGATTTTGCCGGCATTGGCGCGAAAGCTTTGCGCGGACGGCATCACCGAGGCTGAAAAAGTTCTTTTGATCAAAGATATAAGAGAAAGTCTTGAGCGTACTGCTGTACTTTAACAGGATTGATATATCGTCAACACTGTAGATGGCCTGTTTTATCGGCTGGTGCAGCGGCAAGATATTCTTGGCTATAATAATGCGGCAGAAGCCGCCCATCTCATCTGCTGTATGCTTCAGATGAGATGAGGCGGCTTCTTGTTATGCATCTATTCATTCCATTATTTTGGCAAGTCTCTATTTTCCCAGTAAGCTTTCGACGATAAAGTCCAGCTGTTTTTCCAGCGAGATAGGGTCATTATAATAAAAGCCCATTGGATCAATGCGGAACACATTTCCATTTTTTACGGCGTCAAGATTTTTCCACAGAGCGGTATCGTAAAGGGCGGAAGCCAAGCCGGAGGTGTCGTTGTCCCAGCCGAATTCGCTTGTAAAAATAAAGTCCCCGGCATATTGGGGCAGCTGCTCCAGCGAAAAGTCCTGGCCGGCCAATTCTCCGTCAATCAGTTGTTCCTTGACCAGCGGAGGAGCTTTTAAACCAAACTCGTCATACAAAATTTCTCCGCCTCGTCCGCCTTTATTTCCCCAGCCGTAAATGCCTTTGGCATGGGGCTGAAGAATCGACACGGTTTTGTCGCCGACGGCCGCCACAATATCGGGTTTGACGGCTTCAATTTTTTGCTTCCAATTGTCCACCCAGCTTTGGGCTTCTTCCTCTTTGCCCGTTATTTTACCAAATTCAAGCAGCAGCTCTGCCGGTTTTTGCGCGCCGTATTCAAGGCGGACGGTTGGGGCGATTTGCGAAAGCGTTTCGTAAACCTCTTCGCCCACGTAGCTGAATATAATGATCAGATCGGGATCAAGCGTAAGAATGGCCTCGGGATCGCTGCCGTCGCCTATATTTTGGATGCCCTCTATCATGCCTTCATGAAACGGATTTTCCAGTCCAAAATCTACAGCGGCGATTGGTTTGACGCCTAGCTGAAGCAGGTTGCCGATAGCGCTGCCCGTCAAATCGACAATCCGCTCGGGATTGGCTGGAATCGTAACACTGCCGAAGCTGCTCGTATATACTTTTGTTGCGGCAGCCGGGGCTGTGCTTTCCTGGGCTGCCGGCGTTGCCGTTGCCTGAATAGCCGACGCGCTTTCGGAGGCTGCGGGCGATGGGCCGGGAGCCGGATTGCCGGAGCAGGCGCTCAGCAGAAGCGATAAGCCGATCATTAATGTTGCAGCCGTAAATGAAGCTGATTTTTTTGTTTTGTACAAGGATACCCCTCCATATTCCTTTAAGTGAGAATGGTTTTCACCGCCATCAACACTATAGCATTGAGACGAAGGGGGAAGAAGGGCAAATCCGGTACGGCGAGCTGGCATTTTTGGTATTGTTTTTGGTGCGGCATCGGCTCTTGATCTGAAGGCTGAAGGCGAATAGCGGTAATGCTTTTTGAAGCTTCGGCTTAACGCGTGTGCATCGGGATAACCGACCTGCTCGGCAATAAGCTGAAGCGGAGCGTCAGATTGAAGCAGCAGCTTGGCTGCAGCCTCAAGCCGCAATTCCGCAAGATGGCGCATCGGGCTGGTTTGCAGCTTTTTTTTGAACAGCTTGGTGACATAGCTGACGCTGCAGCCAAGCATGGCTGCCATCTCCTCCAGTGTAATCGGCTGCATGTAACGCTCTTCCATATAGCGGAGCGCCTGTGTGAGGGGATCAGGGCGCAGCGACTCCATCCCGGCGCATTTCATCTGACTAAGCAGCTCGTAGACAAACGGAAAAAAGAACGACCTTGCGCGTAGAGTAAGAAGGGGATCGCGGCTGCTCCAATCCCGATGCATTTGCTCCAGAAGGTTTTGTAAGGCCAAGGGATTTAATGGAGCGAAGCTGAACATTTCATGAAAGGGACGGTTATTGGAAAATAAGCTGAACCATCGCTTTGCGGGCGGCAGCATCAAGGAAGCTTTGTAAAGGACAAGCCAATAATGGAAGGGCTCATTAGCCGCGATATGAAGGGTTGCCCCGCAAACGCCATGCAAAACATGGGATCTCTCCATCCGGTAAGCCGTGCCGTTTAGCCGAACTTGAGCACCTCCCTGAAAGGAGCAAATAAAAGCGTTAGCGGGCAGGCGGTACCCCGCAATCTCTTCCCGGGCTTCCAATCTCATTTGCCGAATATCCAGCACTTTGACAGATGTATGGTTCCATAGCAAAATTTGCTCGTCCAGTCTTAACATAAACATTCGCTCCTTCATGCAGTTGCCTTATCACCATTATATTGATAACGATTATCAACGTAAAGCTGTAACCTATAAAAGGCAGTGTCCAGAATGAGGGGCAGGACTTGACAACTGTAACTGTAATTAATACAATTACAGAAACAAGTGTAAACATTATTGTTACAGTTGAAATAAAAAAAGCAGAGGCGGTGCGGCATATGAATATTCACGTCGAGGATTGGGTTATGGGCAGAACGAGAGAAGGCGCATTGATTCACGGATTTGTTGATTCTCTGGATAATATTAGAGGGATCGCTTCTGTTTATGTGGTGAAAAGCGACCAGGAGCCCTTAATCGGCAAAAAGACGAGCGTGCGTTCAATATGGCTAAGGGCTCTGCCGGATGTTCAGCTTGCGGGAAGTCCGCTTGTTCCGGATTTGATCGATCTGGCGTTGGCGACGGACGATGAAGCGTGGTTTCTGGAATTGTCGGCAGATGCCAATACCGGGAAAGCGGTGGGAATGCAGCCAGCCAATTCGGAAGGCTGGATGGCAGCTCCTATTAACCGTTTAGGCAAGCTGGCGCAATAATGGGATAGAATGCGAGGACTATTTGGAAGGAAATCCAGCCGAACCAAATATGTCGCAAAGAGGATGTATGATACAATACGAAAAAAAAGGCCATGAAACGAGGAATGAAGTTGTCACCCCGGAACGTTGACCGAGACATGCAGCACAGAGATCAGAAGATAAGCGACATATTGGATTCTGCCGTCTATACGATAGCAGGCAAAGGAATCGGCGCAACCAGCATGAAGGATATCGCTCAGGCAGCTGGAATCAGCATCGGCAATTTGTATCATTATTTCAAGTCAAAAGAGGAGCTGCTGGATGTGCTGCTGAAGCGTTCCCAGCAAAATTATGGCGAGCTGGTCAGGGAACTGGAGCGGCTCGATGAGCCGCCGCTCGCCAAGCTGGCCAGACTAACACGGGATTGGCTGACGGTGGAAGAAAACTGGGCGCTTACGATGATTCGCCAGAATGTACGAACAAGCCATCTTATCTCGCATCAAATCCGAAGGGATGTAACGGACCGATTCACGGATAACCTCGCACCAATCGCCTCCATTATGGCAGAAGGGCAAAAGCGGGGTGAAATCAAGGACGGCGATCCCACCCAGTTGGCCTTTTATTTGGTCAGCCTGATCCAGGGGCTTACGCTGCAAAAGGCGCCAGGATACGAGGTTCCGGTTGCTGTAGAAGCTCAAAGCATAGTAAACCTGTTTGTGAAGTGAGAAATATCATACAAAAGCATTGACAGAGATTCCTGACGGTGGTTATAATTCAATACAACAAACCGAATCAAGGTTCGGTTTGTTGGTGAATGGATAACCATATGAGGCAGCTTCCGGTCCGCCGGAGCAGCTATTCGATGAGGAATCTTTTTTTTATTTATAAATCCGAGTAAATAGGGGTGAATTGTTTAAATTGATGAATAATACAAAATCTGAACCTCTGTTGTTAATTAATGACTTAAACAAAATATTTGAAACGCCGGGAGGCCGGGTCGAAGCGCTAAAAAATATTACCTTAACCGTCAATAAAGGCGAGCTTCTAACGATCATTGGTCCCAGCGGCTGCGGCAAAAGCACCCTGCTGAAAATCGTAGCGGGACTGGATACCGGTTACGCCGGCCCCGTTCTGCTGAACGGGAAAGCGATAAGCGGACCCGGCGTCGATAAAGGCGTTATTTTTCAGGAGCCTCGCTTATTTCCCTGGATGAACGTCCTGCAAAATATTGCGGGCAATTTGTCCCTGAGAGATTCCGGAGTACGGGACAGAGTCCATGGGCTGGTTGAGCTGGTAAAGCTGCGCGGCTTTGAAAAAGCATATCCCCGGGAGCTGTCCGGCGGGATGGCCCAGCGGGTTGCTATCGCCAGAGCGCTGCTCCGCAATCCGGAGGTGCTGCTGCTTGATGAGCCGTTTGGCGCATTGGACGCTTTTACAAGAGTTCATATGCAGGAGGCGCTGCTGGAAATATGGGAGAAAAACAAGACGACCATGCTGCTGGTCACGCACGATATTGACGAAGCTGTCTTTTTGGGACAGCGGGTGGTCATTATGGAGCCGCGGCCGGGCCATATTCGTTCCATCCTCCCCGTCAAGCTGACTTATCCGCGTGAGCGGAGTGGTACCGCCTTTCAGGATTGGCGCCGCACAATAATGAATGAATTCGAGAAAGTGGAAGGGCCAGCTGTTGATTTCGGGTCACATATTTAAAATTACGTTCAACCTCTAGAAGGAGTGGAAACCTATGAAAAAATGGATTTTGACAGTAGCGGTTTTGATGATGGTAGCACTGGCGGCCGCTGCTTGCGGCACTAGCTCAAATGGCGGAAACGGTGGAAACTCCGGAAAATCCGGGAACGGATCAGCGGGAAGTGCGACGGCGGAAGCAACGGCCGGGCAGGAAGGCGATAATAAGGGCGGCGAAGAAGCGGTCAAGGATTACAAAGGTCTCAAGCTGGTGCTCGGCGTACAGGGCAGCGGCGGATTATGGGGCAAAGCAAGAGAGGAAAAATGGTTTGAGGACGAGTTTGGCAAGCTGGGCGTCACGATTGAATGGGCTGAATTCCAGAGCGGCCCTCCCATGACCGAAGCAATGGCATCCGGCAAGCTGGACTTTGCGGGACTTGGCAATTTGCCAGTTGTGGCGGCTCAGGCTGCCGGCATCCCCTTCCGTATTATTTCCGAAGCGCTTGACGGTAAAAACAACGTGGCTATTATTGTTCCGCCAGACAGCGAAGCGGCTTCGATCAGCGACCTGAAGGGGAAAAAGGTAACGGTGACGACAGGCAGCAACGCCTTTAACTTCCTGCACAGAGGCCTGAAGGAAGCCGGTTTGTCCTCGTCGGATATTGAAACGATCAACCTGCAGCCTAATGAATCTCAGCCTGCCTTTGAAGGCGGCAATGTTGATGCATGGGCAACCTGGGAGCCTTACATTACGCTGGAGATATTGACCGGCAAAGGGAAGGTGCTTGCTGATGGCAGCGACCTTGGCATCTTGTCGCATTCCTTCTACATTGTGCGGGAGAAGATAGCGGCCGATTATCCGGAGCTGGTGACGCTATACTTATCGGTATTGGAGAAGGCCAGACTGTGGGAGGAAAACAATTACGAGGAAGCGGTAAAACGATATGCCGGGGAGCGCGGCGTGCCGGAGGCCGTCATACAAGGCATTTTGACCAACAGCCGCCAAACTAATATTCCGGTCAGCGAAGCGACGGCGGCCGAATTGCAGAAGACGGCGGACTTCCAATTTGAGATCAAAACCATTCGCAAGGAAATCAAAGTTGCGGATATTATCGACAATCAATTCATTGATGCGGCTCTGGCAGCGGCTCAGCCTTAATGCTGCGAGCCGGATGAGAAAACAGGAGAAAGGCGGCGGTTGAAGTGAAAAAAGAAGGGGCTGCGACACGGCTTCGCCTTGCTGCTGGAAATGCGCTGCTGGGCTGGCTGCTGCCGCTGGCGATTGTAGCAAGCTGGCAGGCAGCGGCGGCCCTTGAGCTTTTAAATCCGATTTTGCTGCCGTCGCCTTGGACCATCGTTGAGGAATTTGCGGCATTGGCAAGCTCCGGTGAAATGCTGCATCATCTGGGCATTTCCGCATGGCGGGCTCTGCAAGGTTTTGTGCTGGGCGGCGGGGCAGGGCTGTTAGCCGGTATCTGGGCAGGCTTTTCGTATCGGATGGAACGGCTGGTCGATCCCTCGATTCAGGTGCTGCGCACCTTGCCCCATCTGGTCATTGCTCCGCTGTTTATTTTATGGTTCGGCTTTGGGGAGTTATCGATGGTGCTGATTATTGCCAAAGGGGCATTTTTCCCACTATATGTTAACACATTTCTGGGTATCCGTTCCGTCGACAGCAAGCTGTTCGATGTGGCAAGAGTGCTGGAGTTTAGGCGCAAGGACATGATCCTGAAGCTTATTGTGCCGGCTGCGCTGCCAAGTATATTGCTAGGCATCAGGCTTTCGCTTGGCATCGCCTGGCTAAGTCTGGTGGTAGCGGAAATGATGGGCGCAAGCTCCGGCTTTGGTTATTTGATAATGGATGCAAGATCCTTTTCCATCACCAGCCTTGTCATTGTTGGCATTATTGTATTTGCGCTGGTTGGCAAGCTTAGCGATTCATTGGTCAAAATGCTGGAGCGCAGGCTGCTGTCATGGCAGGACACCTACAAAGCGGAGGCGGTGAAGGGATGAGCGACAAGCAGGCTGCGCTTCCGACTGCCCAGGTGCAAATCGACGGTCAGAGCCCGGCGGGCACAGGCCAAGCGCAGAAGCGGAGAAACGGAATGGCATCCACCCCTAAGAGCGACAAGCCAAGCGGCGGACTGACTGGCAGGTTGACAGGCAAATCATCGGGCTTGCTGGAACGCGTGCCTCCTTACCTGCATGGCTGGATTTTGCCCATTGGCGTTGTGGTGCTATGGCAGCTGTCCGGCACATTCGGCTGGATATCAGCCGACCAGCTGCCTGCCCCAACCGCTATTATTAAAAGCTATTATACGGAGGCGGTAAACGGCGAGCTGTGGCGGCATCTGTTTATTAGCTTAAAGAGGGTTATTTTTGGATTTGCGTTAGGTACATTGACGGGACTGCTTCTGGGACTGTTTACGGGCTTGGGGCGTATTGCTGGTAAAATGCTCGATCCTTCTCTGCAAATGCTGCGCACCGTCCCGCTGCTGGCGCTCATTCCCCTGTTTATTCTGTGGTTTGGCATCGGCGAGTTTTCCAAAATATTAATGATCTCCCTGGGAGCTTTTTTCCCCGTCTACGTGAATACGTATCTTGGCGTGCGGTCCGTGGAAAGCAAGCTTTACCAGGTTACGCAAATTTTAAATTATTCGACCTGGCAGCGGCTGACCAAGCTGATTTTGCCTTCGGCCTTGCCCAATGTGCTGCTTGGTTTCCGTCTTGCTGCGGGCAATGCCTGGCTGGTGCTCGTGGTGGCGGAGATGATGGCGACCAGCGCGGGCATCGGCTACATGATTCAGGATGCCCGGACGTATACCCGCACGGATATCGTGTTTGCCGGCATCTTGATTTTTGCGCTTGCCGGCCGGTTATCGGATCTCGCCGTGCGCCGCCTGGAGAAAAAGTGGCTGGGCTGGCGCGATGTATACAAAGGCTAGAGACGAAGTATAAGTTCAACTAATAGCAATGGCATAAGCGCTCGGAAGAACTATTCATACGGCGACCGCCTGCCTCTGATAGCTGAATTTATAATTTGCTAGAGCAGAAAGGACAAAGAGTATGAGCTTACAGAAAAGGGACGGCCGCCTTCATTTAGGCGCCTTCATTTATTATGCCGGTCATCATCATGCGGGCTGGCGCCATTCCGAATCCGGCGCCGAAAATATGTTCAAGCTGCCTTATTATGTGGAGTTGGCCAAAACGGCGGAGCGCGGCAGGTTCGATATGCTGTTTTTGGCTAATCTGTTGTACGTCCAGCCCTCCGAAGGAGCGGCTAACGGCATGCTGGACCCTGTCGTTGTTTTGTCCGCAATCGCGGGCGCTACGGGAAAGCTGGGGCTTGCGGGAACCATCTCCACAACCTACAGCGAGCCTTACAATGTAGCCCGCGCCATGGCTTCGCTTGATCATATCAGCGGAGGCAGGGCGGCGTGGAATATCGTAACCTCCCAACTGGATCTGGAGGCGTTGAACTACGGAAGGGAGAAACATCCCGATCATGCTCTCCGCTACGAAATGGCGGAGGAGTTTACGGAAGTGGTGGCGAAGCTGTGGGATAGCTGGGGGGAAGACACGCTGCTGCTTGACCGGGCTGGCGGACGTTTTGCCGATTTTGGACAGCTCAAGGAAGTGGACTACAAGGGTCGCTGGTATGGTGCCAAAGGTTACCTGAATGTGCCGCGTTCTCCGCAAGGACGGCCCGTTTTGATTCAAGCGGGCTCTTCCAGCCAAGGCCAAGGCTTTGCGGGACGTTTTGCCGATGTTGTGTTCACGGCGCAGCAATCTCTAGAATCTGCACGGCAATTCCATGACGCTGTTGGCGACCAGTTAGCGATAGCGGGCAGGGCGCGGGGCAGCGCCAAAATTATGCCGGGCCTTTCGCCGATCATCGGATCGACGGACGCCGAGGCCAAGCGGAGGCATGAGGAGCTTCAGGAGCTGATCACTCCCGCAATGGCGGTGGAGGTCATCTCGCGTTTCGTTAATTATGATTTGAGCGGCTATTCCGCAGATCAGCCTTTGCCCCAGCTTCCGATTGATCTAGTGGCAAGCTCCAATGGAATGAAGAGCAGAGTACAGCTATTTATGGATCTCGCCTATAACAAAAAGCTGTCGATTCTGGAGCTTGGACGCATCTTTCTTGGCGCAAGAGGGCATTTGCAGTTTATCGGCACGCCGGAACGCTTGGCAGACCTGATGATTCAGTGGTACGAGGAAGGCGGCTGCGACGGCTTTAACATAATGCCTCCTGTTTTGCCGGGTGATTTTTCGCTTTTTGTTGATGAAGTAGTGCCCATTCTTCAACGGCGAGGAAGATTCCGCCAAGACTATGAAGGCGATACGCTAAGAGATCATCTCGGGCTGGAAAAATGATATAAATGATAAAAAAACGGGATTCCCGGTTCTTTAGAAACCGAGGCAGTCTCGTTTTTTGTGTCGGGATTGCGGGCACAAGCTGCCCGCCGTTCCAGCGATCGACTGAAACCCGAAGCTTTCTGATACGTATTTCCAAGAGATGTAATAGAAGGGAACTGATTGGAGGAAAAGTATGCGACTGATTGCAGAAAGAATATCGAAGCAATTTAATGAAAAGCAAGTGCTCAAGGAAGCCAGCTTTGCTTTTGAAAAAGGGAAGATATACGGTTTGCTGGGACGTAACGGAGCAGGCAAAACAACATTGTTCAACTGCTTGAGCGGTGAACTGGCTATGGACAGCGGCAAGGTGCTGCTGGATGATGATGGAGTCAGCGTCGAGGCAAAGGAAGAAGATATCGGATACGTGTATTCACTGCCGCTTCTGCCGGAGTTTTTGACGGGTTATGAATTTATCAAGTTTTTTATGGAGGTTAATGAGGACAAGCTTGAGATGGACCATAACATCGACGGATATTTTGATCGGATGAGGATCAGTCAGGAGGATCGGCACCGGCTGATCAAGGGATATTCGCATGGCATGAAAAATAAAATTCAAATGCTGCTTTTCCTGATTACAAAACCGCTTGTTATTTTGCTGGACGAACCGCTCACGTCCTTTGACGTCATTGTGGCTCTGGAGATGAAAAATATGCTGAAGGAGATGAAGAAGGATCATATTCTCATTTTCTCCACCCATATTTTGCAGCTGGCGTCCGATTTGTGCGACGAGCTCGTTATTTTGAACAAAGGGGAATTGTCAGCGGTGCCGGCCGAGCTGCTGAAAAGCGCGGAATTCGAAAGCACGGTGATTGATTTGCTAAAGGATGATCATCATGTCGATGCTTAAAACCTTGCTGGTTCTAAGAATCTCCACGTTCACTAATCTGCTTATCTATTATGCGCAGCGCATGCCGCTGATCGGGCGCTTGATTCCGGATTCCCTTTACGCGCGGCTGGATTTGAAAAACGGATTTGCGGCAGCGGTCTTTTTGCTCCAGATTTTATACGGATTTGCTATACGTTTTGCTTATTTCGGCCTGATGCTGTATGTCCCCGTCATGTTTATGTCGAAGGATATGGAGCCTGATGTTCGTTTAAATGCCTTCTATCATGTGTTGTTTATGCTAAGCTTTGTCATATCCGCAGTCAGCAGCGCAACGATATTGGAGCCCAAAAGGGAAAAATATGTTGCGGTCAAGCTGATGCGCTTATCTCCCGCCCATTATATGAAGGCTGTTTTATTATATAAATATGCCACCTTCCTCATTTATTCGCTGCCTGCCATGTTTGTGTTTGTTTCCTTGCTGGGCGGTTCGGCTTTAGAGGCGCTTCTGGTGACGGTCAGCCTAACCTTGTGGCGAGCGGGAAGCGAGTTTCTTCACGCCAAGGTTTATGACAAAATTGGAGTTATTTTGATCAAGCATATGCTTATCGCGTGGACGACGATTGGCGTCGGCGTGATCGCGGCTTACGCTCCCCTGTTTCTCGACATGCCGCCGTTCGCGGGGGAACTGGTTCGGAGCCTATGGGTTTGTTTGGTTTTTGCCATATTGGGCATTGTGCTAATCATTGGACTGGCTGCTTACAGGGGGTACGCCGAAGTGGTGAATGCCGCGACCAAACGTGATGATCCGCTGCTCGATCTGGGGAAAATGGTGGTTGAAACTCAGAAAACCAGCGTCCAGGCAAAAGAAAGCGATTATGCGGAGGCCGCAGTTCTGGGGAGCAAGGTTGCCGGAAAACGCGGATATGCTTATTTAAACGCTATTTTTATGGCTCGTCACGGCAGCCAGATTCGGAAGCCCGTGCTAAAGCGTGTAGCCGTATTTGGCGCGATTGGCGTTGCCGTGTTTTTGTTTTCGCTCACAGGCAAGGAACGTTTGGAAGCCTTGCCGTGGAGTTTTAATACCATCGTTTCCGCGCTTGTGCTTGTTATGTACTTTTTGACTGTTGGCGAAAAGGTTTGCCGATCGTTTTTTTACAATTGCGATATTCATTTGTTACGGTACAGCTTTTACCGCAAAGCGGCTCCCCAGCATTTCAGTATTCGGCTTTTGACGATCATTTGGCTAAATGCGCTTGTTGCGGCGGCGGTTGCTTTTGCGCTAACGCTCATCTCATTAGCCAGAGGCGGGGAAGGAAGCTTAGAGCTGACCATGCTTTGGGTGGGGCTGGTGGCGCTATCGGTATTTTTTTCGGTTCACCATTTATTTCTGTATTACATTTTTCAGCCCTACTCCACAGAGCTCAATGTCAAAAACCCGGCTTATCACATCATCAACACTTCCGTATCCGTAGCGGGCGGTCTCAGTCTCGCTCTGAAGCCCACGGTGATTGCATTTGCTTGCATATGGAGCGGGCTGGCACTGGTGTATGTCCTTATAGCCATAGTCGCTGTCCGAAAATACAGCGCGCGGACATTCCGCGTTAAATAGAGGGGCTCGCGTAGACAGCTAATTAACTAATTGTACCGTGCGCGAAGCTGTGATATCATGCCCTGCAAGTCCTCAGAGGACGGCATGCGCAATCTGGCAGAGGCTTCCCGCAGCCCTTCGGTTGTCTGGGTTTGCCGGATGACGTCTTTGACGGCTTGTACAAAGGATGCCGCGGCTTGAGGGCCGAGCTCCGTCAGCTCTTCAAGACTGGCCGTGCTTTCTCCGGTTACGATGGGGTGGCCTAGGCTATTATCGTTATCGGATGCGATATTATAGAAGGAGCGGACAAATTCCGCACGTTCGCGCCCCGATCCTTCGGCAACAACAAATGCCTGAATGATGGCGGCATGCACCTGCCTGCGCTGGGCGATGCCGCAAAACTTGTATCCGCCGATGCTCAGATCAAAGTCGCCGGGGCAATACGCACCCTGGACTTCTCCCTTTTTCACGGCTTTGTTTGTATGCTGCAGCGCCCGGGCAATCAGACGGTACATCGTTTCGAAGTCCCCATTGTAGCCGGCTTCCGAAGATTCATTTTTGGGCAAAATGAGCGACAGATTCACAACTCCGCCATCCAGCGGAACCGCAGCGCCGCCGGAATTGCGGACCATGACGAGCCATCCGTTTGCTTGCAGCCACTGCTTGGCCTTATCGGCATAAGGCAGCCGGTTGTCCCGCGAACCCAGAATAAAGGCGCGGGGTTGTCTCCATAGATGGCAAACCGCAGGTCCGCCATTGCCTGCGCTTCGGCATAACAGCTCGTCCATAGCAAAAGCGTAAAGCGGATCGGGTTGGCTCAAATCGCTGCTTCGATCCAGCAAAAGTATATTTTTCCCTATAGGGGCCATGTGCAGATTCCTTTCATGCGCGATCGTTCATGCCGCTATCATTGATTTTATGCGTTATTCAGCGGAATGCGGCTAATACTGCTTTTCATGCTTTAAGCGTATTCCTAGAATAACAGATACCGGGGCTCGACTGGAAGGCGGATCTTTTACAATGGGAGTTTCATTTTAGTATGGAATGCTTAAGTGCTCGTGTGTTGAAGTATTGGAGTGTTGAGCATTGGGGTGCTTGAGTGTTTGAGTCTTGGAGTGTTCAGTATTGGGGTGTTGAGTGTCTGAAAGCTTGAAGTGATTGACTGTTTGAGTTAGATGATCGCTTGTACGCTGGGCCGGACGATTATGTCCGTTAGCAACTGATATGAAGTTATTCACCTCGGCTTACGGTCATCCGTGGCCGTTACCGCTCAAAAACGGTGCAAATGCGGGTGGAAATCGTCTCTTATAGCCACCGATGTCCTTTAGAACCCGGCTTTCCGCAAAAAGAAGCTTCTAAGGGTCACGGATGTCCGCAGAATACAGTCCATTGCAATTGTATAAACTTTTCACACGCAAGCCAACGTCGCTGAAACTCATTTGTTCGACTTATATAGCAGAAGGAGTACAACCATGATTAGAAAATTATTGCCGGAAGATTTGGATCGCGTTATGACAATATGGCTGAATGCCAATAAAGAGGCTCATCCATTTATTGAAGCTGCATTTTGGGAACAAAATGCTCCTCTTGTAAAGGAACTGCTGCCGCAGGCGGAGGTTTGGGTTTACGAGGCGGAGGGCGAGATAGCGGGCTTTATTGGCTTGATGGATGATTATATTGCCGGCTTGTTCGTGGATGCCAGCCGCCGTTCCGGAGGGTTAGGCTCATCGTTGCTGAATCATTGCAAGCAGCAGGCTTCAAGTCTTACGTTAAAGGTTTATATCAAGAATGAAAAAGCAGTAGCGTTTTATAAACGTAATGGGTTTTCTGTAGCTGAAGAGCTGGCTAACGAGGAAACCGGCGGCGAAATGGAGTTTTTAATGCAGTGGAAAGCGGGGCTAGTGTAGCCTGAAGCATTAAAAAGCGCTGCAAACACTAACCAAGTCTGACCAATCCGCTCTGAATCGGACTCCTCTGTTTCAAATGCTGCATGAATGGGTAATACATCATGACAGGCAAAACAGAGGAGGCGGTTAATATATGGGAACTCCGTGGATTGAAATAACCATTGCTGTGTTTGTCCTAGCGAGTTTTCTGTTTATTACACTGCCGCTGGTCGTGCGGTCGCTGAAGCAATCAGGTCGGGGAGAACGAGCAGAGGATAAGGCGCTGTTGGAGGATGGAATATCCGCACGCGCAACGGTGATGTCGATTACGTCAACCAATGTGCAGCTTGACGATCAGCCCGTTGTCATTTTGGAGCTGGACGTTTCCTTGCCATATGGTTCAACGGAGAGGGTTGCGGTCCGAACGGCGATTCACGTCGCGAACGTTCCTTTATATCAGCCAGGCAATGAAATTGATGTGAAATATAAGGAAATGCCGGGAGGACTGCGGGTTGCAGTGGCAGGAGCTTATTCGCCATAACCCGCAAGCCTCCTTTTTTGTCGTGCTTTGTCGCGGTTACTTTATTTACATAATGTTTATTACTTACGAAAGCTTCCAAAGACGGCCCCTTAGCATTATTATAATTGTGAAAATATGCACAAGTGGGGGGCACGGTTTAAAATGAAAAAACAAGCAACGGCGGCTCTTATTTTTATTCTGTCGATCATGCTGGTGATTGCAGGCTGCGGCAGCAGCGGGGGCAACAATGGTAAAAATACCGAAAAACCAGGCAGCAGTCCAAGCGCAAGCAGCGAAAGCGGCAGCTCCGCCAATACGGCAGGCAACAAGGAAAACGGCGCGAAGGAAGAGGTGGAGGCGGTTTCCGGCGCTTCCGAGCTAAGCTACACTCCGCTGGACCAGTTGAAGGACAGCTATGACATTATCATTATAGGAGCTGGGGGAGCCGGCATGTCGGCTGCTCTGGAGGCCAAGGCCAAAGGCATGAACCCGGTCATTTTCGAAAAAATGCCGGTGGCTGGAGGAAATACGACCAAATCCTCCTCCGGTATGAACGCGTCTCAAACCAAGTTCCAGGAGGAGCAAGGAATACAAGACAGCAATGATTTGTTCTACGAAGAAACGCTGAAGGGCGGACGCAGCACCAACGATCAGGAAATGCTTCGTTATTTTGTGGATCATTCCGCAGATGCCATTGACTGGCTGGATTCCATCGGCATTCGTCTGAACAATCTTACCATTACCGGCGGCATGAGCCAGAAGCGCACTCATCGTCCTGAGGATGGCTCCGCAGTCGGCCAATATTTGGTGAACGGGCTGGTCAAAAACATTCATGAGCAAGGCATATCATTGTTTGTTAATGCCGATGTAAAGGAAATTACGGAAAAAGACGGCGCAGCAACGGGCGTCAAGGTTGTATTCAACCAGCAGGATGAAAAAACAATTACGGCAAAAGCAGTGGTTGTAACGACTGGCGGTTTCGGCTCCAACATGGACTTGATTAAAGAAGTAAGGCCGGACCTGGAGGGATATGTTACAACAAACCAGGTGGGCAGCACCGGCGACGGCATTTCGATGATTGAAAAGCTGGGCGGAACAACCGTTGACATGGATCAGATTCAGGTTCACCCTACCGTTCAACAGGACAAATCGTATTTGATCGGAGAGGCCGTTCGCGGCGAAGGAGCCATTATGGTATCCGCCGGGGGCAAGCGTTTTGGCAACGAGCTGGACACGCGGGACAAGGTGACGGCTTCTATTAACACATTGCCGGAAAAAGCGGCGATTCTTGTTTTTGATTCAGGGGTTAAAGCTCGCGTAAAGGCTATACAGCAATACGAAAAAATGGGCTTTGTCGTTGAAGGCGAAACTATCGAGGTTTTGGCCGAAAAAATCAATGTTCCTGCGAATCAGCTAAAGACTACGCTGGAGACATGGAACAATGCGGTTAAGGATAAAAATGACGGTGAGTTTGGCAGAACAACGGGCATCGACAACGATTTATCGGCAGCTCCTTATTACGCCATCAAGATTGCGCCCGGCATCCACTACACAATGGGCGGTGTCAAAATCAACACTAACACCGAAGTGCTGAATAAGGATGGCAAAGCCATTCCAGGGCTATACGCAGCGGGCGAAGTAACAGGAGGACTGCACGGACAAAATCGGATTGGCGGCAACTCCGTTGCGGAAATCATTATTTTTGGGCGTCAGGCGGGCGTTCAGTCCGCGGAATATGCAAGCGCGCATTAAGCTGCATGCATAGCTGTTTAGACCCATAGGTGCTTACACGATTAGCAAAGAACAAAAGTATATTGCAGTAAAAAAAGCATCTGTGCAGCCAAAGCCGCGGAAAAATGGGCTGTCCGAAAAGTCACGTGAAACGAATAAATATTCAGCGGAGAGGACCGGAGGGGAAAGGGTGTCTTGAGGGCGAGTTTTTTTGTCGGCTTTTATCCACTACAAAATAGGATCAAAATAAAGCAGACAAAAATGTTTGAGCTTCCAAGACACCCTTTTCCTGCAGGTACCGGTTTTGCTGAATATTTATTCACCGAAATAGACTTTTCGGACAGCCCCTTTTTGTGTTTTTCCCAAATGTACAGAGAAAAGCAAGCCTATAACGTGCGCAGCAGCAGCGGGGCGATCAAGGTCCGGAAAATATGAACCTGCTGGCTGCGGCGTTTGATTTTGTCAAAGGTAACGACAGCGGTCACTTCAAGACCGGGGACAACAGCGATGTATTGCCCGCCAAAGCCCAAAGCATAGAAATAAGGCAAGCTAACAGCTGCACCGGCTGCTGTTTCCCCGGTTATTTCGGAAATCCACCAATGCCAGCCGTATTCCGCCTGCACCGGAGCGGTTGCGGTTAATGCGGGCTTCAGCGCCTGCTGTACAATCTCGCGGGAAAGCAGCTCCTGCCCTTCCCAAATGCCTTGCGCCAGGAAAAGCTGCCCAAATTTCAACATATCGGGGGGAGTCAGCTTTAAGCCAAACCCTCCGGTATGGTTTCCGCCGGGATCTGTTTCCCAGCTGTAGTTTTGGATGCCAAGCGGGCCGAACAGATAACGTTCGGCAAACTCTGCCGTTGACAGGCCCGACGCTTGCCGGAGAATGGCTGACAACAGCTGAGAGCAGCCGGAGTTATAGACCATGACCGTTCCGGGAGAGTCCGCCATTGGCAGCTCCAGTACATGGCTGACCCAATCCGGCTGCTTCGTCATGACGGGAAAGGAGTTTAAGCCTCCAAATTCATTCCACCGAAAGCCCGCTGACATCGTCAAGAGATGTGCGATGGTAATTTCGCGTTTTCGTTTATCCGAGGACTGCAGCAAAGCAGGAAAAAAAGTGGATATCGGCGTATCCCAATGGGGGAGAATCTCTCGGTCAATTGCGATGCAGATCAAGGCGGACAGGATGCTTTTGGTACAGGAGTTGATTTTGGCCAAGGAGTCTGCCATATGCTCTTCCCTGTAATAGGTTAATAAAGCGGTTTGGCCCCGAGTAACAAGACAGCTGCCCGTTTCATGAGCAGCCAGCTCGGGCAGCAGAGAGGTTAGCGTAATGGTGGTTCATCCTTTCAAGACTGTTTTTGTTTAAACACATAAAAACAGGCGGCACCCGGCATGAAACGCCGAATGCCGCCTGCACTACCTGCGCCCCCTGCCGGAGGCAGCTTATTGACCGATTTGCTTGAATTCAGCCCACCGCAGCTGCAAGCCGGGTTTTGTATGCTCCAGCGTCAGCTCGTAGAGACCGCGCTCAAGCTCCACTTTTGCCAGACGCTGCAGGACCTGCTTGCCCTCTGTGCCGTTGCTTTGCACCGTAGCCGCCACCTTGCCGTTAAGAAGGAGGTTGCTTGCGCTTTGGGCCAGCTCCGTGCCTTCCGAAGCCAGGCTAACAACGATCCGGTATTGACCCGGGTGTTCAACACGGAAAAGGGCGGATTCGTTTTCCCCAATAGCTACCGGGGATTCAGGGCTTATCGCAATGGCCTGCGGAGCAGGCTCCAGCGCCGCGCTTGCGGAAATGACAGCTACGGTTTCTTCAATAACTTGATTTCTGGATGACACCGGCGCATTCAGCAGGAAGCGCAAAATGTTAAGAGCGGACCGCTGAAGCTCGCCGCGCGTCAGCGTGCCATTTGCCAGCGACTCTAACGTATTGTCCTCCCAAGCGTTGATCTCCGCGCCGTAGTTAGGCACAACCATATACAAATCATTTTGGGCGCGAACCATCCAGTTTGTATATTTGCGGTCCGGCTCGCCGCCTTCCGTTACATGGTTCATGACGGCCCACCAGTCCGTCATGACGATGCCTGTGAAGCCCCATTCTCCGCGTAGAATTGTCGTGTTCAGATCATAATTGGACGCCGCCCAATGTCCGTTGATGGGATTGTACGAGGTCATGATGGAGGTTGCCCCGCCATCCTTAACCGCGATTTCAAAGCCTTTAAGATATATTTCCCGCAGCGCGCGCTCTGATACGACGGCGTTGACCTTGGAACGGTATTTTTCCTGATTGTTGCAGGCAAAATGCTTAAGGGTGGCATGGGAGCCGCCTTTGGCTATGCCCTTTGTGCAGGCGGCCGCGAACAGGCCCGTTACAAGCGGGTCCTCCGAAAAATATTCAAAGTTCCGGCCATTCAGCGGACTGCGGCGAATGTTCAGGCCAGGCCCCAGCAGCGTATCGATTTCATTGCGGACCAGCTCTTGCCCTTCAAGCACATACAGCTCCTCGACCAGTCCGACATCCCAGGATGCCGCCAGCAGCGTGCCGATAGGAACCTGGGTTGCCTTGGCGCCGCAGTCCATTCGAATGCCGGAAGGACCGTCGGAGGTGCAGCCAACGGGAATACCGAAGCCAAGCAAGCTGTCGCTGACGCCGCCAAAGGCTGAAGCCGTTCCCGGCGTTACGAGCGGGCTGCTCATGCCTTCGCCGCGCACCAGAGCGGCAAGATCGTGATTGGATAGCTGGGCTGCAAAAGCTTCCAGCGATACCTTGCCTGCCTGAACATCCTTTAGCTTGTAGCCAAGATTGCCGGTATCGCCAAGCTCCGGCGGCAAATGACTCTGAATGCGGTCTTGCAGAGACACTGAGCGCTGCGGAACGGGGACGTATTCCAGCTCATAGGTTCCGTCCGCCTTACGAATGCCCGGCTTCATGCGCGAGAACGGCTGTACAGGCGCCATTGCTTCCTGCAGCTGCTTGACGACGCGCAGCTTGTCCACCGTATAACCTTCCTTGCCGTCCAGAACGATAGCAGTTGTGTTCCGCACGCTCGTTCCTGCAAAGAAGCGATAGAAGCCGGACTCCAGCACATAGGCGTGGGCATGGCCTGTAGCTCCGCTATCGTCATAGGACGCAAGGGAGTTTACGGAGAAGGAAAGGGTCAGCGTTTCGGAAGCTCCCGGCTGCAGAAGGCCGGTTTTCGCAAACGCTGCCAGTGACCGGACCGGCTGTCCAAGCGCGCCTTGAGGAGCCTCTGCATAAATCTGAATAACCTCCTTGCCGGCGTATTGGCTGCCCGTATTGGATACGGAAACCTTCAATTGGATGTATTCTTCGCCGCCCTTGGAAATGACCGCTGCAGCCTCCGGCTGGAAGCTGAAGGTGGAGTAGGACAAGCCAAAGCCAAATGGGAATTGCACTTTTTCAGGACAGAAGGTTTCAAAATAGCGGTAGCCGACATAAATATCCTCCTGATAGAGGCTTTCATGCTCTTGTCCGTAATTGCGGGTGGAGGGATAATCGTCAATGGAGTATGCAATGGTGTCCGTCAGCTTCCCGCTTGGCGTCACTTCACCGGACAATACGTCGGCAATGGCGTTGCCGCCCTCCATGCCGCCTTGCCAGGCATAAACCACGGAGGCGATAGGGTGAACGTAGTCGCTGTCGTCAAGCCAGCTCATGTCGATAATGTTGGATACGTTCAGCAAAACGATGACCTGGTCAAAATGCGAGGTTACCTTTTTCAGCATGTCCAGCTCTTCCGGCGTCAGCAAATAGCTGCCGGGTGCATTGGCGTTGTCCTGATCCTCGCCGGCCGTACGGCCTATAACCACGATAGCTTTGTTGGAGGTTTGTCTTGCAGCTGCAGCCAGCTCGTCGCTGATCGGCATTTCCTTCTGATGCCAAGGCTCCGAAGCCCAGCCGCCGCCGCCGTTATCAAACGGATTTTCCCCAATCCATTTTTCGTAGACGGCCGCAAGCTCCTCATTTATCGTAATAGCGGCTTTGCTCCGCAGGCCGTCCAGCAAATTGGTCGTATGCGTTACGTTAACGCTTCCCCCGGAGCCGGTGCCGCTTCTGTAATAGTTGATTTGCGTTCTGCCGAAAATCGCAACGTTGTCGCTGCTCACTAGCGGCAGCGCTGCGTTTTCATTTCTGAGAAGGACGGCGCCTTCCGCCGCGACCTTCCGGCTAAACTCTGCAAAGCCTTCCAGCGGGACGCCGATTAATGATTGACTCATGATACTCCTCCGATTCTCCCGTATGTGAGGGCGTGCATGCAAAACACTCCCCAGGTTGTTTTTGGTTCTTCTCTATTTTACCGGAATGTATATGGGAATAACAGGAGGGGGGAGCCATTACTTCGCCATGCGTTAAAAGCGAATTTCGGTATCAATGATACGTCTGTAGCGCCCCGTTACGTAGGCGAGATAACGTTTCAGCGCTTTCCAGCACACAAAAGCAATTCCTCCAACGATGCCGCCGATGACTACCCCGTAGAGCAGGCTTAATTGTGTAGGTACAACGTAGCTGCCAATATCCATGGTGATCCAGGTTACGCCAAACGTGCGGATAAAGCTGGCCAGCATAATAAGAGCGGCGCAGAAGCCAAAGCCATAAGCGATCGTGGCCAGCACCGGGACAACCATGACGCTTAACAAGCCGGTTGTGCAATAAAAACCGATAAGTCCAAAGACGTATTTGTATGAAAATGAAATATTTTGCGAGAGATATTCGCTGCGATAGGCCTTCGCCAGCTTTCGAGGGTCGCCAAGCCGGGCAAGAATGGCCGCTTCGGGCTGCCCCCCCAATATCCCTTCCGTAATGTGGCTTTCAATTTCCCGAACGGCGTCAAGCCGCTCTTCCTCCGGCAGTTTGTGCAGACATGCGTTCAATTTGTCCAAATAGGCTTTTCCCAGCGGACTCATTCGTCATCTTCCTTTCCAGCTTTTTCGATTTCGCTTACTGCGGACGATATTTTTTTCCATTCCAGAGCCATAGCGCCGAGCAGCAGCTTTCCGCTGTCGGTCAAGCTGTAATATTTGCGGGGAGGGCCGGAATCCGATTCCTGCCAAAAGGAATCCAGATGCTTTTCCTTTACCAGACGGCGCAGCAGCGGATACAACGTGCCCTCCGTAACGGCAAGGGTTTCCCATCGGTTCAGCAAGGTTATCAGCTCGTAGCCATAACAAGGTCTGGCACTAATAAGCGACAAAATGCAGTATTCCAAAATTCCTCTTCTGACCTGGGCGGTCCAATCCGGCATATCCATGGTATCGCTCCTTCTGAGACCCATGTTATCACACAGTACTTTGCAATACAAGGTACCGGATCTTAAAAATTGGACAGCGGGGGAGAAATGACTTTGCATCCTCGTCCATTTCATAGTATAAGTAGAGAAGGCGATTGGCATAACCGGGAAAGGGATACAACAACATGAATGCTATTTTATTGGCAAAAGGATTGATTATCGGAATCTCGATTGCAGCCCCCGTGGGACCAATCGGGATCTTGTGCATACGAAGAACGCTTGCGCAGGGCAGACTGTACGGGCTGGTCTCGGGTTTGGGAGCCGCCAGCGCGGATGCCTTGTATGGCTTGATCGCGGGTTTTGGCTTAAATATGGTGACAGCTTTTTTGACCGGAAACCGGCTTTGGATTCAATTGATCGGAGGTTTGTTTCTCTGTTATATGGGCATCCGCACCGCGTTATCCAAAGCGGCGGATGCCCCTCCTCAAAGCAATGGCAAGCATTTGCTGGGAGCGTACGCATCGGTATTTGTGCTTACCCTTGCCAATCCGGTTACTATACTGGCGTTTATGGGTATTTTTGCGGCAATGGGGCTTACGCAACATCATGCGGGATCGGCCTTGACGCTGATTTTGGGGGTGTTTGCCGGCTCGGCAATGTGGTGGATGCTGCTATGCATGGGCGTGGGCTTGTTCAGAAACAAGCTGAATACAAAAGGCTTGCAGATCATTAATATTGCTTCCGGAGCCATTATCGGAGTATTTGGCATTGTTACGCTTTCGGGCGTGCTGGACAGATGGCTTTAAAAGGAAGGTCAAAAGAGAAAAATTCCCGTGGACTGCTGGAATGGCAGAACACGGGATTTTTTTAAACGTTGAGTAGTGTCGAAATCAACGCGATGAGAGCAGGAAGACCCTGCATGACCAGAATGGACCGTTTGGTCGTCAAGCCGCCATACAAGGCAGCGACCAGCACGCAGCCCAGAAAAAACAATTGCAGCTGGTGGCCAAAGACCTCGTTGGGATGAATAAGGGCCCACAGAAGGCCGGCTGCCAGGAAGCCGTTGTAAAGACCTTGATTTCCGGCCATCGACTTCGTGGCTTCGGCTTGCTCGGGCGTAAGGCCAAATGCTTTTCTTCCTCTAGGTTTCGTCCAGAGAAACATCTCCAGAATTAAAATATACACATGCTCAATGGCAACCAAAGCCGTGAATATAGCAGCGATCATGCCGAAATCCTCCTCATGCTTTCTTATGTCGCCTATGTAGAAGCTTTAGCTATTATAGCAGAATAGCCTCAAATGTAACAGCGGCAGTTTCAGCTTGCTTTGCTGCTTTTTTTTCCTTTACGGAAAAATCCCACGAGGAATGCAACCGTCATTAAGAGCATCTGTGCCGGTATTAAATATCTGATAACGATATGAAAGCCGATCCATTGATGAACGGAATGGTTCGGTTCCAGAAAACAAACGCCATAAATGATTGGCGCAAGCACGACCGCACATGTCCGGTAGGGGATTTTCAGCAATGAACTGAGGGTCAGCGCCGCAGCCATAAAGAGGAGAGACAGCTTTATGAATAGTCCAATAATAATTAATACCGTAACGACAACGTCAAGGCGCTCCAGAAAATTTGCAAGCTGGATTAATTGGACAGCTTGAAGAAACGGAATCGTGCTGTATTCATTTAAGCCCGGACCTAATACAGACATAACCAGCATATGCATAAAAATGGAAAACAGCGCGGTCATGGTATAGGCTCTGTACGTTATTTTGCCTATTGCGGCAGAAGGTTTAACATATTTCCAGAAGACGAGCATTGTCAGGATTTGGGCGAAGGGGAAGGCTGTGAAATCCGGAAAAACAACCTTGAGAATGGGACCAATACCATCACTCATAATAGGCTGCAAGCGATGAAAGTCAGGCAAGCCTGCCTGAATAAGCAAAACGATAATGAGCAGATAGCCGAGCACAACAATTGGAAACAGCAGCTCCGCCAAGCGGAACAAAACCCGTGTACCGCCCCAAACCGCGTATAGCGAAAGCATAACCATCAGCAGCTTGATGCTCCATTCAGGAGTACGGCTAAGAATAGTCATAGCCGTCAGGTCGCTGAAATCCCTTATGTTGCGAGAGGCCTCGTATGCAAAAAAGAGACCTTGAGGAAAAGCCAGGGCAAAGCCAAGCCATTTGCCAAAAAGCTGCTGATAAAGCTCAGCCAAATCGGAATCCGGCGAACGGCGTTGAATGACCAGCAGCATCCATAAATAAAGAGAGCCGAATGCAGCGCCGATTAACAAGGCAATCCAGCTATCCTGTTTAAGCTGTCCCGGCGGCTTCAGAAGCGGAGTGTTTCCGATGAGAAACAGCAAAATCATGATGGCAAGCTGGAACTTGCCGATTTGAGCTTTAACCTGCATCATGGCACATTCACCTCCTTAAACTGTAGCTGCCGTTCCCGCGGAATATCTGCTCTTGCTGCTTAGCTCCGGGCTTTCTTCTGAATGCTTTTAAAGTTTTGATTGCTGAAGCCAATGCGGACAAGCTTGAAATGAACATCGATTTCAGGCTCTATTGCGGCAAAGCTGGTGTTCCAGTCCTGCTTTAGCTTCTTCCATTGTTGTGGATAGGTGCGATTTATTAAGGCTCCAAAACCAACGATATCCGTTTCCAGGCGGCTTATAGCCTTCCAGCTCTTCATCATTTCGCTTTTGATCTCTTCGGCAATACGCTCCTCTGTCTGCTTCAGGCTTTTTGGATCCTCCAAATTATCGGCACACGTATATTCCAGCAGCGTCCCCTCCGCTTTGACATGAAGATACATCTTTATCCGGCCATCTGGCAGCAGCTCCGGCTTTCGTTCAGCGCCAGCTTTTGCAACGATGACCGAGGAGGATTTGGGAGCTTCGCTGTTCCCGGAGCAATTAAACGGTATAGTGACTCGCTTTATTTGGTTGGAAAGCCACATGACGCCGGCAGCCTCCTCCTGGCTGAGCCATCCTTTCAGCTTGTCGCCTGACAGGACCGCCAAATCGCCAAATTTGATTTTGGCAGCCGTTGAAGTTGTTTTGAGAGAATCCAGAGAATTGAGCGCTTGCCTGGAGCCAGCAATCATAAGCTGTGGGATGCCTGTCGACTGGCCGGGACCCAGCAAATCCTGCAAAATCCGGTATATGGTCATATCGGGATAAAGCGAATTGCTGTTAGCCTCATTTTTAACAAGCTGTTTGATGGCGGTGCCCGGAATTTTTTCGATAGGAAGCAATTGCTCGATGAGTGTGCGGGCTTTGCCCTTGGCTATAAACATGGAAACCGTCTCGCGCGCTTCCGTATTTCGCATATAAATTTCGAGAATGGTAGAGATGCCCTTTTTGGCGGCCGCTTCGCTTACGACAATGATCTGGTTATGGGCAAAATAAAGCTTGCGCGACATCTCCCGGCTCGCATCGCCGATCGCCTTGCGCATGCTCGTACCTTCGGTTGAAAACACGTTGACGGGAGCGTCCCCTCTGGACGAACCGCCGCTCTGGGAGGAAATCGCTTGCGGAATAACAAGCTGATAGGACACTACCCACTTGCCGTTGTCCCAGTCCAAGGCCGTTGCGGTGACGATGCCGATTTCATTCATTTCCACCCGGTTCCAGCAGCCGGCAAGGGGCAACATCATGACGAGAGAACACAGCAGCGTCAACAGCCGTTTTTTCATACAATCCCCTCCCTTGTGCTCCGTATCGGTTTATTCCTGCTTGCTTCTCCTGTTAATCACATTTCCGGCTTTCTGCTTAAGCAGATATTTCATCGGCGCGCGGATGAAGTTGTCCTTCATTTTGGACCAGTCAAAGGGAGCGATAGGGGACATATAGGGCATGCCAAACGATTCCAGCCCCGCCAGATGGATCAGCACGGTAAGAATGCCGGATACAATCCCTATAAAACCAAAAACTCCTGCCAGGAGCATAAACGTAAACCGGATTAGCCGGGCCGAGATAGCGATATTCAATTGGGGGATGACAAAGTTGCAGATTGCGGTAAAGGACACAACCATAACCATACCGGCGGATACAATACCGGCTTCCACTGCGGCTTGTCCCAGCACCAGCGCGCCGACAATGGAAATGGCGGGGCCGATTGCGCGAGGCATTCGGACGCCTGCTTCCCGCAATACCTCGAAGGTCAGCTCCATGAGGAGCGCTTCGACCAGCCCCGGAAAAGGGATGCCTTCCCGCTGGGCGGCGAGCGTAATGAGCAGCGTTGTGGGCAGCATTTCCTGATGGAAGGTGGTGACGGCGATATACAAAGCCGGCAGCGTCATGGATATAAAGAAGGCGGTAAATCGAATCAGCCGTAAAAAGGAGGCGATGTCGAAGCGGTTGTAATAGTCCTCTGGCGTATGAAACAGCTGAAACAGGGTCACCGGAGCCAGCAGCACAAACGGCGAACCGTCTACCATAATTGCGATTTGGCCTTCCAGAATGCCGCCGGCGATGGCATCCGGGCGTTCTGTGTTTTTCATGGTTGGAAAGGGGGTGTAGATCCGGTCCTGAATGAGCGATTCGATATATCCGCTCTCCAGCACGCTGCTTATCTGTAACGCTTCGATCCGGCTCCTGATTGTATTTACAATTTCGGGCTCGGCAACGTCGTCCAGGTAAAGAAGGGCCACCTGAGTACGCGTCTCGCTGCCTACCTGCAGAGAATCGATATGCAGGCTGGGCGAGCGGATAATTTGCCTGACCAGGTTGATATTGGTGCCGATATTTTCGTTGAAGCTTTGCTGCGGCCCCCTCAGCACCGTTTCCGCAGTAGGCTCGCTGACCTGGCGGCCCTCCATATTGCTGATGTGGATCAGCAGGCCGCAAGCCGCGCCTTGAACAAGCAGGAGGCAGTAGCCATCCAGCAGCCGCTGTATGCATTCGTCGATATCCGTCGTAATATAAGCCGCGCCAACTTCAACCACGCGCTCCAAAATGATGTGGACAAGCTTTTCGTTTCGTGCTTCCGTTCGCAAAATGGTGGACATCAGAGGGCGCAAAATGTATTCGTTCAGAGTTGTTTCGTCCGTAAGCTCGCCGATGTAGACGGCTGTCATGGGAACTTCAGGAGCTAGTTGGCTTCCGATGGGACGTATTTCAAGATCGGAGCTGTTGTGCAAATCCGTCTTGAGCTTGTCCAGGTTGTCCTTAAGAGAAGAGCCGAGCTTGCTGCTGCCCCCGTGCTTTGCGCGCGTTCTCTGACCAGTGTTTTTCATTTGTTGTTTTACGCCGGAGCCCTGTTTGCCGAAAAACACCGCGAACCCCTCCTCGAATTCCGTTCTTTGTTCAGCTTATTTGAAAAGCACATGTCCATAATCTGGCTGAAAAGTCTCTATAATATGTATGGCTCAAACCAGAAATCAGTGCTTGACATGGGCCGAGATGAGGCGCTACGGGACAGAGGGTTCTTCCGATCGCTGTTAAAGCCCGATTCCTTTTATTTTTATGAGGACTATGGTGGGAATCGGTCTTTAAAGGCGAACACTTCAAATGTTCTGAAAGAACATCGCTTCGTAAGCATATGCCTTCTCCAGAATCCCTCCGCCCCTCCGCTAAGCTCTGTTTTCTGTCAAGCACTGGGGCGATGCGAGAGAGGTCGCGGCGCGGCTGGATTTGTTAGCCGAAAACGGCTTCCATTGCGGCTTGACTGAATTCCCGGAGGAAGGCCATGTTAGCGTTTTGCCGGCGGCCATCAGCAGAACGGTCAAATTTGCGTTGGGTTAATCGCCGGAGTGCCCCTCAGGCGCAGATGTAACGTCATTTTCCATAATTGGGATTCATTTTCCTTTTTCTGCTTCCGATAATAGAAGTGAGGCTTCTATTATCGCTCCAATCAAAAAAGGAGAATGCAACCATGAGTAGATTATTGAATATGACGGTCAAAATGAAGCTGATAATCGCAATGATATGTGCTGTGGCAATTCCTGCGGCCGCAATAGGCTTCGCTTCGATTCAAACCTCGAAAACAGCAACGCAGCAAAGCATTATGGATAGCGCAAGCCAATATGTATCGATAGTCAATTCGATCGTTAACGATGCGCTTTTGCGAAAAAGGGTGGATGCCGATTATTTCATGACTGCGATTACAGGCAATATGATTGACGGTGCCGATAGCCCGCTAATCGTTTCACGGTTTAAGCAATATCTGGCACTGCATCCCGAGGTGGCGGATATTTTTATCGGCACGGAGGAAGGGTTGATGATCCGCGGCGTGCCCAAGGACGACACCAATTACGATCCCCGCAACCGCGATTGGTATAAGCTGGGGCTTGAAGCCGGCGGAGAAATAGCGATGACCGGTGTTGCCATCAATACATCCGGCGAGCCTGCAATCGTTTTGTCCAGACAGCTTGCGGATAAATCCGGTGTTCTTGGCATATCGCTGAATATGGAAAGCCTGCGTGAAATGACTGAGATAGCGGTGGGCAAAGACGGCTATGTGCTGCTGCTCGACAATTACGGGAAGGTGATTCAGCATCCTGTGCTGGAGGCGGCTGCAGACGGCGACCCCGTTTATACGGAAAAAATGTTTGAAAAGGACAGCGGAATTATTGACTATCCACTGGATGGCCGGGATAAAAAGATGATGTTTGAAACAAATGAGCTGTCAGGCTGGAAGATTGGCGGCTCCATGTATGTGGATGAAATCAACGAAGTATCCAACGGCATTGCCAGAGTTGTTATTTGGACGGTATGCATTACTTTAGTCATTCTTATACCTGTCAGCATTTTGCTGGTCAATTCCATTACGCGGCCGCTGCAAAGGCTGCAAAAGGTGGCGGAAAAGGCGGCTGGCGGCGACTTGACCGAGGTCATTCGCATATCCCGCAAGGACGAGATCGGAAAGCTGGCGTCCAGCTTCGGAACCATGATAGAAAGTTTGCGGGGCATGATTATCCGCGTGCAGGCTACGACGGGACAGCTTACGGCCTCGTCCGAGGAGCTGGCGGCCGGCGCGCAGCAAACAAGCAGCGCGGTTGTCCATGTCAGCGAATCGCTGGAGGGTCTTGCATCGGGAAGCGAGCGCCAGGTAGTCAGCGTTCAGCAGGGCTCGCAAAACATGGGGCTTATTTCGGAGGAAATTGTTCAGCTTTCGCAACGGATGGAGGAAATTTCATCCGGCATGATGGACGCGCAAGCTTCCGTCCGCGAAGGCACGGCAGCCGCCGATACGGCAACCCGGCAAATTTACACGGTGCAGGAAGCCGTCATGAGGCTTGGCGAGGTTGTGGTTACGCTGGAGAGCCGCTCCCATGAAATTGGGCAAATCGTGGAAGTGATATCGGAGATTGCCCAGCAAACAAATTTGCTCGCTCTGAATGCTTCAATTGAAGCCGCGAGAGCGGGCGAGCATGGGCGCGGTTTTGCGGTGGTTGCCTCCGAGGTGCGCAAGCTGGCGGGAAATTCAGAGCAGGCTGCCGCGCAAATCAGCGGTTTGATTGCTAACGTGCATACCGACATGGCGGAGGTCGCAACCGAAATGGGTATCGCACGCGATAGGGTTGTTGCGGGCATGGAGGCGGTTCGCGTTTCGGAAAAATCCTTTACCCGCATATCCGGCAATGTGGATGAATCCTCCGAAACGCTGGAGAAGGTGTCCAACGCTTTTGCAGAAATGACGGATACCATTGCCGGATCGGTTCGTCAAATGGAGCATATCCGAGCCATCTCGGAGCAATCCGCAAGTATAACGGATACGGTCTCGGCAGCAACCGAGCAGCAGTTAGCCTCCATCGAGGAAGTGGCTGCCTCCGCAACAGAGCTGAGCAAGCTGGCGGAGCAGCTTCAGCAGATGGTATTGCGCTTCAAGCTGTAAGCTGGATAAAGCTACTATGCTACAAGCCGCAGGCAGGGTGAAGCTATTGCGCTTAAATGCGCAGGGAGGGTGAAGCTATTGCGCTTAAATGCGCAGCAGCAAGCAGATATAGACATAAAAAACGGCAGTCTTGCGGGCGGAAATATGACCCTGTCAGGCTGCCGTTTTATTGCGTGGGAGCGTAGAAGTGATAGAAGTAACAAACCGGATAATCTAGTTGAACGGCCTGATGAGTTCAAAATGAAAAAAACGATCATTTTTCCGGCTTCTGAAGAGCCGCTTTTTGAAAAATATGATTACAGTCATATCATTGGGCACATAACACGGCATACCATTAAAGCATAAGGTATCGGCGTATGGCGGACTGCTGCACGCGATACAAATGGAGGTGCGAGAAATGGATCTGAATGCGTTGTTTCAACCCTGCAAAGCAGGCAAGCTGGAGCTTGGCAATCGTTTGGCCATGGCTCCGATGACGCGGAAATTTTCACCTGGCGGCGTACCGGGCGATGATGTGGCAGCTTATTATAAGCGAAGAGCGGCTGGCGGAATTGGATTGATCATAACGGAGGGAACGGCGATTGACCATCCTGCTGCGGTTAATCATGATGCCATACCGCGCTTTTATGGAGAAGAGGCGCTGCAAGGCTGGGAGAGGGTAGTATCCGAGGTTCATGAGGCGGGAGGCAAAATCATTCCGCAGCTTTGGCATGTCGGCGCGGCGCGCAAGCGTGGCGACAAGCCGTTCCCGAAGCAGATTCCCGTGGGACCCTCCGGCCTGACTCCAGCCGGCGTCAAAATCGCGGAGCCGATGAAGGAAAGCGAAATCGCCGATATAATCGAAGCGTTTGGCCAAGCGGCTGCCGAAGCCAAACGGATCGGCTTTGACGGTATTGAGCTGCATGGCGCGCACGGCTACTTGATTGATCAGTTCTTTTGGTCAAAGACGAACAAAAGAAAGGATGCTTACGGCGGAGACCTGAGGGCGCGCCTGAAATTCGGCATTGAAGTCGTTGAGGCATGCCGCAGGGCCATAGGTCCCGACTTTCCGATCGTCTTTCGTTTCTCGCAGTGGAAAACGGGCAATTACGAGGCAAAGCTTGCGGATACGCCCAAGCAGCTTGCGTCGTTTCTGGAGCCGCTTGCGGCAGCGGGCGTTGATGTGTTTCATTGCTCCACCAGACGGTTCTGGCTGCCGGAGTTCCAGGATTCCGGGCTAAATCTTGCGGGCTGGACCAAAAAGCTGACCGGATTACCTACCATTACTGTTGGTTCTGTTGGCTTGGATAGCGATTTCGTCAACCGCAGCACAGAAGCCGCAAATCCGACGCTAGATAACCTGGAGCGGTTGATGGACCGGCTTCATAATGATGAATTTGACCTCGTTGCAATCGGGCGAGCCTTAATCGCCGATCCTGAATGGGCGCTCAAAATAAAAGAGGGCAGATTTAGCGAAATTGTGCCTTATACGCACGACTCCGAAAAAACGCTGAATTAGAAGCATAAACCGGATAGCAGGGTTGTTTGATTGTCAGCAAGCGAGCCGCGTTTGGCTGGATGAGCTTTTGATTGCTGTGAGCGGTTTTTGCTGTGTTAGATTTATACTTTATTTGGATTATGTTGCATTCAGACATGACTTATGCAGTTCGCGAGATTAACTGGTAATGGTGAGAATCTATGCTTGAATAAACTGGCCACCAAGACATAGA
>NZ_LYPA01000065.1 GCF_001675045.1 Paenibacillus oryzae | reverse complement strand
ATCAAACTCTCCATAAAAGTGTTTGACTTGCTCATTACGTGTTGCTTTATCCATTTGATCCCTCGAAGCATTGCTGCTTCTTAAGGAGATTAAACAGGGCAGTTTCACTCGTTGTTCAGTTTTCAAAGAACAATATTTTCACAACGTTTGTTATCCTACCATATTCACCGCCAAGGTGCAAGTCCTTTTTTAAAAGGAAGTTTAAAGCCGTTTTGCTTCAGCGGTTATTTATTGGCCGGAAATAGAATATACCATGGGCTATAACTAACCGTCAAGATCTTTTTTTGAAAAACCTTATTATTTTTAAATAAAAGACTATCAATCATACATGCCTTTGAACCTTGACATGGCATTCTGAAGGTATCGGAGTCGTATACTCCATATAATTTACAGAGCCGTTAAAATTTAAATATCCTTCATAGCGAATTCGAATGAATGGTAGAGTAAGGAGCTCCAAGACCCCGTCCTTTGGAACCCAACGAGAGTCGCTTGTTTCATCAGAGGTAGTTAACTCGCCTCCTTCAGCCTTACACACAAAATCAAACATGATCTTCGTAGGCACATCCGTCACGCCATCATACCATTTATGTAATCCTGTATTAGAAACAATGTTAATCAAATGGCTTACAGTCGTATCAATTCCGCTTTCCTCTTTTATTTCGCGGATGACGCCATTCATCAGGTTTTCGCCCACTTCAATAATTCCACCAGGAAATACCCAGCCATCATCTTTAGCCTTTACCAAAAGAATATTTCCACTTCCATCCTCTACAATTCCTCCTGCCGATACAATATGTGTCGGGAACGTCATTTAAAGACCTCCTAATAGGGTTTTTATCAAACTTTTATAGCCATACAAAGCTCTTACCTTTTAAATTGCAGCTTGGTTAATGTCTTAATCATCACGGCCCGATTTTTGGCAAGCTTCATGTAGGAGGGCAAATAATGGCTTGCCGTCTTAAGAGGAGCCTGGCCGGCTCTGACCCGCAAGTCTGCCGAAATATAGGCGATTAAGTAATCCAGATGCGAACGGTTAAGCGCCCATATTGCCTTGCCTCGCACATAGTCGGAGAAATACAGCTCCATGCCAAACAATGGATCTCGTCCGTTCCGGATATCCCCGTAGTACCCTCTGTATGCCTCGCTGCGCTGCAGCCTGCACTGATTAACGCTGCCGCAATGCGGACACTCCACATGAGTGTGGCTATGAGAAATTTTCTTTTTATCCGTTACCTCGACGTTAAACCAGCGTTGGCACAGGTTGCAATTTTGTTTTGCACGGTATTGGTAGAGGGGCTCCTTTACTTCCTTCGCATAACAGCTAAAGCATCTCCATTCCACATCGTTTTCCCCTGCCGTTATGCAAGCATGGCCGCCGCAGCGCGGGCATTTAACGTCAATGGGTTCTCCTCGTCTCAATACAGAATAATAATTATACCTGTAAGGAGGTTCATCAATAAAACGCTTCATAAATATCCCCCTGATTTTCCAGCGTTCCGGCTAATTGATCCGACATACACATTGGTATAAAGTGTAAAGTATAAACAAGTTCCATCCTTAAAAAAATGCTAAAAGAGGCTGCTCTAAAAGGAGAATGAACGCCATGTCCAATGCCGAAGTAATCGACCATGAATTTAACCGCCTCCGGGAAAAGCTTCCCTTGTGGCTCCAGGAAAACCGGCGTTTTTGCCGGGATGGAAAAGTAGCCTCCTATATTCCGGAGCTATCCAAAGCTTCGGGGAATCATCTCGGCATCCACATTATTGATGCGTCCGGGCGCTCCCTGTCAGCCGGAGATTGCGGCGTAGCCTTCACCATGCAAAGCATTTCCAAAGTATTCACCTTGCTGCTGGCATTAATGGACAGGGGCGAAGAAGCCGTTTTTGACAAAGTAGGCATGGAGCCGACGGGCGATCAATTTAACTCCATGCTCAAGCTTGAGCTTGTACAGCCCAGCATTCCTTTTAACCCTATGATCAATGCGGGAGCTATCGTCATTTCATCCTTGATAAACGGAAGCGGCCCTGCGGAGAAATCGGAAAGAACGCTTCAATTTTTCCGTTTGCTGGCCGGCAACAACAAGCTGGACTTCGATAACGACGTTTATCGCACCGAATCGGCTTCAGCGGATTTGAACCGCTCCATGGCGTATTTTCTGAAGGACAAAGGGGTGCTGGCTTGTCCCGTCGATGAGGTTCTGGAGGTTTATTTCAAGCATTGCTCCATTAATGCCACCTGCAGCGACTTGGCGCGCATGGCGCTTGTGCTGGCATCGGGCGGTCGCGATCCCGTTACGGGCGCAGCCCTTATCCCCCGGCGCTATGTCCAAATCGCCAAAACCTTTATGATCACCTGCGGCATGTACAATGCGTCGGGGCAGTTTGCCATTCAAGTGGGGCTGCCTGCAAAAAGCGGTGTTGCGGGCGGCATTCTTACCCTTGTACCGGGCAAATATGGCATCGGTGTTTTTGGCCCCGCCCTCAACCCTAAAGGAAACAGCAGCGCAGGCGTCCGCCTGCTTGAAACCTTGTCCAAAGAAATGAACTGGAGCTTGTTTTAGAACCCTGTTATTTAAGGAGTCTTTATTCGGGGTCAATATGACGCCCCTTCACGAGGGTGCTGTAGAAGCCGCCCTTTCTCAGCAGCTCCTCGTGAGTGCCTTGTTCGCTCACGGAGCCGTCCTGCAAAACAACAATCCGGTCCGCTTGAGTAATCGTATTAAGACGATGGGCAATGACAAAGCTTGTTCTCCCCTGCATCAAGCGCTGTAAAGCCTCCTGGATTTTAATTTCGGTAACCGTATCGATACTGCTGGTCGCTTCGTCCAGCACAAGAACCGACGGTTCTGCCAGAATAGCCCTGGCAATCGCAAGCAGCTGCTTTTGCCCCTGGCTTATTCCAGCGCCGTCCAGCTTAAGCCTCGCATCATACCCGCCCTTCATCCTGACAATAAAAGAATGGGCGTTTGCAAGCTTTGCCGCCTCAATAACTTCCTCGTCCGTTGCGTCCAGCTTTCCGTACCGGATATTTTCGCGGATTGTGCCTTCGAACAGAAAGGGGTCCTGAAGCACAAACGCCATATGGGATCTAAGGCTTTCTCGTTTAATCGTGGCTATGTTGGCGCCATCCAGCAGAATTTGCCCGGAGTCCGGTTCATAGAAGCGGCATAGCAGCTGAATGAGAGTTGTTTTCCCTGCCCCCGTAGGTCCCACAAATGCAACAATTTCACCCGGCGACGCTTCAAAGCTGACATTACTTAATGTTGGCCTTCCCCTATCATAGCTAAAGGACACCTGCCGAAACTCTACCTTTCCGGTCACATGCCGGATTTCAGATGAACCTGCCTCATCCTTGTCCTCCGCCTCTTCATCCATAATCTGAAAAACGCGTTCAGCTCCCGCCACAGCGGAGAGCAGCGTATTCCACTGGTTGGCCAGATCATTTAGCGGGCGCGTAAATTGTCTGGAATATTCCGCAAAAATAACAATCGTTCCTACTGTTACAGCAGAATTTCCATTAAGGACCAGCAAGGAGCCGGCACCTGCAATCAGCGCAAAGCTGAAGTTGTTCAGGCCGTTCATCAGCTTCGGAATAAAGCCGGAAATAGCTTGCGCCCAAAACCCGGATTGATGGATTCGTTTATTAAATACGCCAAATTGCGTTTTTACCTCGTTTTCCCGGGAAAATGCTTTAATAATGCCTTGTCCCGACAACGTTTCCTCCACAAATCCGTTCAAATCTCCGATATTCCGCTGCTGCGCCTTGAACAAACGGCTTGTGCGGTTTGTGATCCACTTCATGCCAAAAAACATCAGAGGCACTACCGCAAACGTAATCAGGGTCAAAAGAGGGCTTAGCATAAACATCACTACAACAATGCCAACCAGCAGCAAAATACTGGAAAACACCTGGATGAGCGAGCTGTTCAGCGTTGCGCTCACATTTTCAATATCGTTGGTGGCGCGGCTCATAAGCTCTCCTTGCTGACGCTTTCCAAAAAAGGGAATTGGAAGACGATGCAGGCGAGCAAACAGCTCCGTCCTCATCTGCAGCACAACCCGTTGGGAAATAGCAATCATCCAGATGCTCTGAAACCAGACGGTGAGGGAATGAATGGCGTATACCGCACCCATGGCAAATAAAAAAACACCGAATCCGCTCTCTCCTCCATCAATAAACCGGTCGATAGCCACGCCTGCCAAATAAGGCCCCAGCAATGAAAGACCCGAGCTAACGACAATAAGCACAGCTACCAGACTCAAACGAACGCGATGCTGGAGCAAATAGCCCCAAATCCGCTTTATGGTGCCGCCCATATCGCTCGCTTTGGCCTGTCGTTTTTTGCCCGCCGCATTGCTGGAGTCTGCTTTGGCCCCGACAGGGACGGGGTAGCTAAACGGCTCCTTGAGCTTTTCAAGCATTCCCTACACCCGCCTTTCCGTATTGAGACTCGTAAATACGCTGGTACAACAGCGAATTTTGCATCAATTCATGATGACTGCCGCTTGCCAGAAGTCTACCGTCATCCATAAGCAAAATAGTATCGGCATTGGCAGTTGAGCTTATTTTCTGCGTAACGAGCAGGATTGTGCATGACAAATCCTTAAGCTCGGCCAGCAGGGCCGACTCTGTCCTAACATCCAGCGCGCTGGTGCAATCGTCAAGCAAAAGAATGGCAGGTTTGCGCACCAAAGCCCGGGCAATGGACAAGCGCTGCTTCTGGCCGCCGGAGAGGTTGACGCCCTTTTGGCCAATGACGGTATCGTATTGCAGAGGCAGCTTCATAATGGTTTCGTGAATTTGCGCACGCTTGGCGGCATCCTTGATTTCATCCAGGGAAGCGTCCCTTTTGCCCCACGAAATATTTTCGGCCACCGTTCCTGAGAACAGCATGATCTCCTGCGGCACATATCCGATCTGACGGCGAAGCGTCTCCAGCTCCATTTTCCTATTGTCGATCCCGTCAACCAGCACTGCTCCTTCATCGGCTTCATAAAGACGAGGAATCAGCCCAAGCAACGAGGTTTTACCTGAGCCCGTAGAACCCATAATTGCCAGAGTTTCCCCGGCGCGAGCCGAAAAGGAGATATCGCTGAGCACATTGACATCGGAATCCGGATAACGGAAGCCAACTTGCCGGAATTCCACCGCTCCCTTTAAAGGACGCGTTGTGCCATAGTCGTTTTCGTTATTTGCTCTAGCTTCTCTATTTTGACTGTTTGCGCTGATGTCCCCGCTTGCCTTAGCTGCATTGCTCGCGGCTTCGTCGCTTGAATGATCAGCGGCTTTGCTTGCATCCTGTTCCGTATCGTTTGCAGCAAGCTCCACCTCCGAAATGCGCTGCGCCGACGCGCGCCCTCTGGAAAAAGCTACAACGATCATGGACATTAGCGATAACGCGCCTGTCGTTCGCGTTGCATAATTGACGATAGCGACAATTTCGCCCATGGAAGCCGCGCCGGCATCGACGCCAATTTTGCCAAACCATAACACCAGGATGATGCAGGTATTCATCACCAGCAAAATAATCGGCATTGTCAGTTCCGTAAATCTTAGCGCCACAATCGTCCTATTCGTCAATTCGCCGCTTGCCTGATCAAATTTTGCGCCTTCATGCCGCATGCGAACAAATACGCGGATAAGGCGCATGCCGATCAAATTTTGCTGAATGACGCCATTCACCTTATCCAGACGGCTTTGCACCGCACTGAACAGAGATTCGCCCCGCTTCAATACCCAGGCTAAAAAAAGGCAAAGAAAAGGCAAGCCGATTATAAACCACAGAGCCACCGACGGGTTGACGAGAAGCGACATGATAACGCTGCCAAATACGAACAGCGGAGCCCGAAGCATAACGCGCAGCCCCATAAACACCGTATTTTGCAGCTGCTGGACATCGTTGGTGAGCCGCGTAATTAAGGATGAGACCTGAAATCTTCCGAATTGGGGGAAGGTAAAATCCTGAACCTTACTATAAAGCGACTGCCGTAAATCAAACCCAAAGCTTTGGCTAACGTGCGCCGCATAGAAGGAGCTCAAAATTCCAATAACAAACGCGATCAAGGAGCATGCCAGCATTAAGCCGCCCCAAAACATTACAACGTCGCTTCGATTAGGGACAATGCCTTCATCGATGATTTTGGCGATCAAATACGGCTGGAGCAGCTCTACAATAAGCTCAAAAAACATAAGCAGAATGGCCACAAAGGCCGCTGCACGGTATTTGGACAAATAAGAGAACATCACTCGCAAACCAACAGCCCCTCCCCTTAACCAGCTATGCTTTTAATAGGTGAACAACCTCTTTAATCGTAATAAACCTTAAACTTAATGTCCTGGCTATAGTTGCCGAAGCCGTTGCCGTAAAGCGTCAGCCCTCCTCTGTGAACCGCATCGGCCTTAACGCCGATCCGAAAGCTCCACAGATTGCGATCAAGCTCGATATTACCGATCGTACAATCCGAAATCTTTTGGCCGTCAATAAAGGTGCCGTCCTCCTGAACCGAAATCAGCTTGAGCAGCCCGTATTGATTAACAAACTCCGGCCACCAGTCCGGCGAATAACGTCCCCGCTGACTCCCATAATCTCCGGGACTGGTCCAGATGCCAAGCGGCTTGCCGTTAAGCTCAAAGCTGATGTCGGAGGGCCAATGCTCCCGAAAGCCGGGCGCCTCCGAGCCTAGCTCCAGCGTAATTTCCACCATGCGCGGCCGTTGTCCCGGCAATAAGTAATTAGGAAGCTTGTAGTCCAGATAACCGTGGCCAAACCATAAAATGCCGGCATGCATGCGCTGCGGTTCCATAAAATAGCGGGGATCGTCAAACTGGCCGATCATTCGGACCGCTGTTGCGATCCCGCACGTAGGATGCACCTCGCATTCCGAGTAGTGGCCGATGGGAACGAACGTCTCATGATATTTGAGGCTGTTATCCGTTTTTCGAGGCAGCTGAATGCTGATGGATTGCTCCGCTAGCGTACACATTTTGTGAGTGCCCCCATCCTTGCGGACCATTTTTGTTTCAACGAGTCCAGCCGTCTCCAGCTTGCGGACATGCATTGTAACGATGGCGCTGCTCAAGCCAAGCGCGGTTGCGATATCTTTAACATTCATGGGCTGCTCCGCCAAATGCTCTATAATAGAAAGCCTTACATCACTCGCCAGCGCCTCATATAATGGCAGCCATTTGCGGTCGGTGCCTGCTTCAATCATTCCGTTCATCCTTCCCGCACTGCGGCAAATTCCTTCTTCACAAGATTTTCATAACTTGGTAGTTCTATAGTATTGATGATTGGAAATATAGTCAACAGCCCGCCTTTCTCCGCCGCACAGTCTAATTCCCCTAAAAATCGGAATACTAAGGGAGCATGTCCCATGCTGTTCAAGGAAGTAAACAACCTCTATTTAGGGAGATGATCTCTTTGTACCCAACTATCCATTCCCCCGGAGAGGCTGCTTCGGCTGTGCTTCAAATTGCTAATGCCTTGGCCGATATCGACTCGCTTGCTGTATGCCGCCGCCAGGAGACGGGTTATTTTGTTATTGCCGCTGTCAATAATCGGGAGCATTGGCTTGCCGCACGCTCCTTTTTGCCTTTCTTTCGCGCTCCCCTTACTCCATGTCTGGCAGCAGCAGGCAGAATGGCTTCAGCAGGCTGTATCACGATTGACCGGGTGAATGAAAAAGACTGGATGGGCACGACCTCCCTTGCTGAATCCTTAAACAACCGTTCTCTTCTTTATTTGTCAGCGCTGCCTGATGAAAAAAGTCCTCATTATCCGGGGTTATGCCTTATCCATTCTTCTCCAATTTCTCTGAAGCCGGAAATCAAGACGGCTTTAAGCAACATTGCATTGCTAATGGCGTATAATGCCGACCTTGAAGCCGCCAGCTTGACGGATAGCCTGACAGGACTGTTTAATCGGCGCTATCTCTCCTATTTAAAGCAAAATGCCGCAGTCCCGCAGTACAGCGTGCTGTTTGTTGATCTGGATCGATTTAAGGATATGAATGACCGCTACGGGCATGAGGCCGGCGATTCGCTGCTGGTTCAGGTCGCAGAACGGCTTCGCTGCAATTTGCGAAAAAGCGATGTGCCAATCCGGTACGGCGGCGATGAATTTTTAATTTTGCTCCCTCATCTGGATCATGCGGATACGCTGCTTCTCATTACGAATAAAATTTTGGCGGCAATGGAGGAGCCTTTTGTTATTGGTCAAATTGAAGTGAAGGTAAGCATTAGCGCAGGCAGCCGGTTTCATCCCGGAGGAAGCCTTTCCCTGGAGGAGCTGATTGCCCTGGCGGATCAGGACATGTACGCCGCCAAGCGCAAAGGCAGAGATTAAGTTCAGAATTAAGATCAGAATCAGGACGCATCAAATTGGCTTCGCCGCTTCATATCCCTCTCCCCTCGTACATACATATGGTATGAGTCATTCATTTTCTCAATACCGAGGAGTGGACTTTTTGAACACGTCTAGTGTCAAATCGAGAACCGGATATGAATCGGAGGAATCCAAATGTCATCCACGGATTTGAAAAAGCTGGAATACGCCATTGCCGAAATTACAGAAATCGCGAAGGGTCTTGGTCTTGATTTTTATTCTATGCGTTATGAAATTTGTCCATCCGATATTATTTATACATTCGGAGCCTACGGCATGCCCACGCGCTTCAGCCATTGGAGCTTTGGCAAAACCTTTAATAAGATGAAGATGCAATATGATTTTGGACTAAGCAAAATTTATGAGCTTGTTATCAATTCCGATCCCTGCTACGCCTTTCTGCTCGACAGCAATTCCCTTGTCCAGAACAAGCTGATCGTTGCCCACGTCCTTGCCCATTGCGACTTTTTCAAAAACAACGCCCGTTTCTCCAAAACAAACCGGAATATGGTCGAAAGCATGACCGCAACCGCTGAACGCATTCGCGAATATGAAATGGTACACGGCACGCTTGAAGTAGAGGAGTTCATAGATGCCGTTCTGGCCATTCAGGAGCATGTGGACCCTTCCATCGTCAAGCCTTACCGAATGTCGAAGGACGATTATATTACGTCCATGAAAAAGCGTTCACCTGCAAAATCGGAAACCCTCGCAACGCCTTATGACGACTTGTGGTCGCTGGAGCCAAGCGAAGAGGAGCAGCCCGGGGAAACTCCTGTTTCGTTCCCGCCCCGCCCTGAAAAGGACATCATGTGGTTTATAGAGGAATATTCCACCGTATTGGAGCCTTGGCAGCGCGATATTTTGACCATGCTTCGTGATGAAATGCTTTATTTCTGGGCGCAGATCGAGACAAAAATAATGAACGAGGGCTGGGCCAGCTTTTTTCACCAGCGAATTATGCGGGAGCTCGATTTGACCTCAGAGGAAACGGTGGAATATGCCAAGCTGAATTCATCCGTTGTTCAACCCTCGCGCCATTCGCTTAATCCCTATTATCTTGGCCTCAAAATATTCGAGGATATTGAAAAACGATGGGATAATCCCACTCAGGAAGAAATCGAGCGATGGGGACGCAAGCCTGGCAGCGGCAGAGAAAAAATGTTCGAGGTGCGCGAGCATGACGCCGACATCTCCTTTATCCGCAATTACTTGACGAAGGAACTGGTGGAGGAGCTGGATTTATACATTTTCGAAAAAAAGGGGCCGGAATGGAAAATAACCGATAAAACATGGGAAAACATACGGGACCAGCTTGCCTACTCACGCGTAAACGGCGGTTTTCCTTATCTGGTCGTCAAGGACGGCGATTACCTTCGCAATGGGGATTTATATTTATTTCATCAATTTGAAGGCGTGGAGCTGGACTTGAGATATGTGGAACGGACGCTGCCTTACGTTTACCGGCTGTGGGGGAAAAACGTTTATCTGGAGACTATAGTTGAAGATAAACCGTTGGTATTTGTTTACGACGGGAAAAAGGTTAGCCGGAAGTTTTTGTGATTTTAAGCTGCACCCCCTGGACCATTCCAGTGTGGGTGCATTTTTTCGAGCTTTAACACAGTTCACAAACAGTTCATCTTCGCTTCTTATAATGAAAGCAATCGGTAATGATATCAATCGGCAGCCCGATATTTTATCATGAATCGCGTACAGAAATGAGGGAATGAACATTGAGACTGTTTGAACTGCTGCTTCTTTTATCAAACGTCGGATTGCTTGCGGCTTCAATTTGGGGGAGAGGAAAATACAAGCTGTTGCTTGTCGCAAGCGGAACGAGCGCTCTGCTGTTAATCGTCCACATGTTAATAGAAAGCTTGAGAATGCAGCTTCTTTTTCCATATGGCTACACGCTCGTTATGGTTGTTATCTCCACTTATTACTGTGTGAAGCAGACATCAAAAGAGCAGACGCCTTCTCGCTCGGTACATAAAAGACGGATGGTTTCGGGATACAGCTTAATTGCGATTTTACTCGCAGTGACGGGGACGCTTCTATATCTATTCCCTGTATTCAAGCTGCCTGAGCCAACGGGAGACTTCCTGATTGGTACCCAAACCTTTCATTTTGTTGATCATGATCGGGAAGAACGATTCGATGAAACGCCGGGCGGAAAGCGGGAACTGATGGTCCAGCTCTTTTACCCCGCGCAGCATACAAGCGGAAAACCTTATCCATTAATGCCGGATGCCGATCAATTATTGAAAGTGGAGCCTCTGTCGTCCATGCTTGGCCTTCCCAAAATGTTTATGAGCTATATGAAGCAAATACCAACCCATGCCTACGAAAATGCCGAAGCTGCCTATTCTAACGAGACCTTCCCGCTAGTGCTGCTAAATCATGGTTTCGGTACATCGAAAATATACCAGACATCCCAAGCCGAAAATCTGGCTAGCCACGGATACATCGTTGCTTCCATCGATCATACATACAGCACGTTCGGTACCGTATTTCCCGACGGCACCTTGACCACATTGCGGACCTACGAAGAACAGTTCATCGACAAGGACTATCGCGAAATGGTTGGCCAAGCTTGGACGGATGATATTCTTTTTACGCTTGATCAGCTTGAGCGAATGAATACGGGTGAATTCCCGAGCAAGCTGCATGGCAGAATGGATCTTGAGCAAGTCGGTGTTTTCGGACATTCGTTCGGCGGGGCGGCAGCATATGACGCTACCTACGATTCCCGCATCAAAGCAGGTATTAACCTTGATGGCTCGTTATTCCGGTATGATCAGGCTGCCTCGTCCACGCCATTTATGTTCATGATGACGGAGCAAAGCTTCAACACTTACGATAACGCCCGACGGGATTACATTTATACAGATGAAGAGTTAAAAGAGATGGGTAACATTGAGCGTGATGAATTTGAAAAGGCGTTCAAGGAAGTGAAGGCGGAGGTTCAGCATTTTGTGAATACGGCCAGACGTGGCGGACAAATTGTTTACGTCGAAAATACAGAGCATTATAACTTTGCTGATTTGCAGTTGATCACTCCGCTATTTCGGTTTATAGGCTTAACCGGGCAGATCTCTCCAGCACGCGCCACCTCCATCATAAACGCGTATACATTGGATTTTTTCAATAACCATTTAAAAAACAAAGGCGGTAGGCTGATTGAGGGTCCTTCCAGCGATTATCCGGAAGTAAAATTCGGAACGCCATTATTTGCTGATGCGCATCTTCCTTAAATAACAACCAGAAAAAAATAACAACCAGAAAAAAATAACAACCAGAAAATTGCACTTCCGCGTTAATATGAAAAAAACACCTCTTCCGTTTGGCCTGTGATTGCTCAACGCCTTCACTTCTCCAAACGAGGAGGTGTTTTTATTTAACATCAGCGACGGTAGACTAGTCTGATTTTGCAGTTTCATTAAGCGTGGCTAGGCGTGGCTGCTGGATAGGATTACATGCATACACAGCGCTATTAGGGTCAAACTAAGCCGGAAAGCTCATTACAACATGAAAGGGAGTTTGCTAAACGATGAAAAAAGCAGGATTGCTTGCCATTATTATGACTTGCTTCACCTTCGCCATTGCGCTGCCGGCAGCCAGCGCACATGATGGCGCAGACGCTTTGACCGCTAATGTTTCGCAAATGGATAACGCGGCCAACTACAACCGCGCCTCCACCGACGGCAATATGATGAACAGGGCTGAATATGACATGAATCGCGGCATGAACCGTGTAGAAAACGGCATGAATCGCGGCATGAACCGAGTGGAAAATGGCATGAATCGCACTATGAACTATGTTGAAAATGGCATGAACCGCACCTTTGGCACCGATGGATATGCAAATACCAATCGCGCCGCTACAATGAATAACGGCCGTTACCGCACCAATGCGGCAACGACAACAACTACGGCTACAAACCGGAACTTCAACTGGGGCTGGCTTGGCCTTTTGGGCTTGATCGGTTTGGCCGGCATGAGAAGCCGCGACCGCGACCGTGCCTAAATCTCAGTTTTGATGATTATGCTTAAAGGCATATGAAGTAAAACAACAAATCCTCCAAGCCGCCGCCACTGAAGGCAGGTTTGGAGGATTTGATGAATCATTTTAATCTTTGTATTGGATCGATTGTTCTCGGTCGGTCCTTATTAAAAATAATCTTGATCTTATCGTCTGATCTGAGTTTTTGCAATATCGTCAATCAACTCGTTCATTGTTCCGTTTAAGGCCGATATTCGTATATGATCGCCAGAATCCAGAGCTGCCTGATCGCCAGTTTGGATAATCCGGTATAGCTGAGCATCAGCGGTTACATGATAGTTATATTCGCCATATTGCGCATGCAGGGCAGAAATTACCTGCTTTTCAACGATACGGCGGTTTCCGTTTTGCTGAAGCGTAATGCCAACCGCAACATCGGAATCCGTCATCAGCACAACCGCAGATTCAACAAAAGGTACGTTCTCCGCAATGGCGGCCAGTTGGCTTGGCGTTACTCTGGTGCCGGCATCCATTCCATTATACATGCCGCTTCCTAAAGGCTGCTGATTGTCATTCAAGCCTGGCTGACCCTCATTCAAAGCCTTCGGTGTACCATTATTACGATAGGTTAGAGGGGCTCGATCGCCAAGCTCATTTAATGATTCGGGTGAAACATAATGGCTTCCACGGCCATTTTCCAAGGATTCATAATTGCCTCCATAGTTGTTGCCAGTATCCCCGCATCCAGCGGCTGTTATAGCAAGTAGCCCCAGCACGCTCAAATCAACTACCAATTTTATACTCCGCTTCATATTACTGCACCTCCGTATATGAATTAACATGTACAGAGATGCATAGTTTAATACATCTTTTCCCCCTATTCCTCCAGCTTTTGCACATCAACAACCACGCTTAGCCGCTGCTCTCCCGTGCCCCGGTAAACGCCTTTGACGGGCACAATATCCTTGTAGTCCCTGCCGTGACCAAGCTTTACATACCGCTCGCCGACGGGGTCCGCGTTGGTGGGGTCGAAGCTGCACCAGCCAAGCGATGGTACGTATGCCTCTACCCATGCATGGGATGCTTGCAGGAAGTCAGCATTGCCCCCCTGCAGATCGCCGACAAAATGATAGCCGCTCACATATCTTGCCGGAATGCCGGCCGCTCGCGCGGAAGCAATCATAAGATGGGCAAAATCCTGACAAACGCCTCGTTGGCTTTGAAACATCTCCGAAGTTGTCGTTTTGACAGTGGTTGCCTCCGGATCATATTGAAATTGCTCCCGGATCAATCCGCTGAGTCCGCCGAGCCAATCCAGCACGCAGGAGCTTCCTTCGGCGCCTGGAGGCATCACCTGAACGCTTTCGGCAAACTGTTTGACCTCGGGAGTAATGGAGGTGTACTCCGTTTCAAGCAGAAATTCCGCGTAGCGGTCTCCCGCTTCCTCGCTTTTTAGCCATTTCCAGGAGTCCTCCATGGAGCATCGGTTCAAATATTGCGTTCGCTCCTCCTCGCTCCGGGCTCCTTTGGTCACAACGGTCATGTCTGTTTTGATCGCCAGCTTTTTATGGGGGATATTGACGGAGAAGGAATGAACCCGATTGCCAAAATAGTCCTCATAGCTGAACAACGAAGCGTTAGGCTCAATGCTGATCGACTGCTGATAGCAGGATTGCCGTTCATTCGTGCTTGGCGTCAGCCGGATTTCATTGACACTGTCCGTCACATTGCCTTGATATTCGTATTGCGTCACATGAGTAATATGCAGCTTCATGCGCTGGCCTCCCCCATGCGAAAAAAGGTTTTGGCAAAAATAGCGCCTAGCTGCTGAAACGATTGAAGCAAGTGGATAACGATGGCTCCTTCGGAATCAATGGCTAGATCGTCTCGCTCCACACAAGCCAAATCCGCTCTCATTTTGCCTACCTGCCGCAAAATCCGGTCATGCTCCACCCGAAGCGCGCGATCCTGCAATTCTATGGAGCGCATATGATCGTCCAGCATGTAAAGAGCAAATTGAAGCGACCGCGGGAATACGCTGCTCAGCAGAACAAATTCAAGAATCGCATGGACGGAAAGTCCGTCGGCATAGTAGCGGCGAAAAGCCTGATAGCCGCTAACTGATTTAAGCACGGCCTGCAGATAGGGATACGCGTCGGCATTGCTCCAGCCTTCATGAGAGGCGGTCAGCATGGCGGAACGAATAATACGAAGCGTATTTTCGCCGCGCTCCAGATAACGCCCGCATTCAATAAAATGCCATTCATTTTCCCTCGGCATAACGGATTGGCTTAATCCTTGAAACTGGGCCGTCCATTCCTTGATTCTGCCATAAAATAAATGCGGAGACTCCCTCATCATTTCATCGGGCTGCTTCTCACGGAGCCACAGGTAAAAGGCATTGCTTGTGTCCCACAGCTCGCTAGGCAGCTTTTCGCGAAGCGTTCGCACATTGGCCCGGGCATGGCTGACGCAGGATACGAGCGAATTATCGTTGTCCCGGTCCAGCGTCGTGTAATGCAGCACATCCTGTTCCGTATACGCCCCATATCCCCGTTCATAGGCATCCCGGCTCCCTAACGCATCCACAATCCGATGCCACTTGGAATAATGCTCCTCCGGCTCGCCGCCAGCCAGTTGATCAATCAAAGCATCCTGATCCATTTGCATATGATAATGAACGTCGATCAGTCTGGCATGATTTTCAGCACGCTCCATATATCTTCCGATCCAGAATAAAGCCTCCGCATTCCGATTGAGCATAAAAAAACCTCCTCATTCATCGGTTAAGCACCCAGGTATCCTTCACGCCGCCGCCCTGCGACGAATTGACGACCAATGAACCCTTCTGCATCGCCACTCGTGTCAAGCCGCCGGGTATAACATGACTTTCATTGCCCATCAGGGCAAACGCTCTAAGATCGATATGTCTTGGAGACATGGCTCCATCCATCATGACGGGCGCCTGTGAGAGCTTCATGGTGGTTTGCGCAATATAACGGGAGGGCTCCCGCCTTATCGCTTCCGCAAAAGCCGCAATTTCCTTAGGGCTGGCGCTGGGACCAATCAGCATGCCGTATCCGCCGGACAATGAGGTTTCCTTGACCACCAGCTCGGAAAGATGCTCCAGCACGTAGTCTCTTTCTTCCTTACGCGTCAAAATATAGGTTGGCACATTATGAAGAATCGGCTCTTCCTTCAAATAATACCGGATCATATCCGGCACATAGGCATATACCGCTTTATCATCTGCCACGCCTGTTCCGGGAGCATTGGCAATCGCTACGTTTCCTGCACGGTACGCGTTCATCAAGCCCGGGACGCCGAGCAAGGAATCGGGGTGAAAGGACAACGGATCCAGAAAATGATCATCAATGCGCCTATAAATAACGTCTACCTGACGCAAGCCCCTCAAATCGCGCAGATAGATTTTGTGATCCTTATAAACAAGATCGCGTCCCTCTACCAGGTGAATGCCCATCTGCTGGGCCAGAAAGGTGTGTTCGTAATATGCCGAATTGTAAGCGCCGGGCGTCAGCAGCACAATAAGCGGATCGCTTTTTCCGTTAGGGGCGAGACTGCGAAGCGAGCTTAAAAAACAGTTCAGGCTGCGGTCAATGCTTTGCACGGAGCTGGCCAGATACAAATCATGGAACAATTCGCTCATCAGCGTTCTGCCCTTGAACAGATACGAAAATCCCGACGGGGAACGGAGATTGTCCTCCAGCACGAAGTAACGTCCCTTTTCATCCCGAATCAGATCGATGCCGGAGGCGGTAATATAGACTCCGCCAGGAACATCCAGCCCCGCCATCTCCGGGCGAAAATACGTATTGGAAACAATCATCCGCCGCGGGATAACGCCGTCGGTCACAATGCTTCCTTTATGATAGATATCATGGATAAAAGCGTTGAGCGCTTTTATTCTCTGCTTGACCCCCCGTTCGATCAACTCCCATTCATGCTTTGGAATGACGCGCGGAATAAAATCAAAGGGGATGGTCCGCTCCAGCGGCTCCCTTTGCGATTCACTGTAGAGCGTAAAGGTAATGCCCTCCTCCAGCATCCTTTGATTGATGGCTTGCTGCCTCAAGGCAAGCTCGGCTGGCTTCATTGCTCCGAACAAGCGGTGAATGGCTCCATAATGAGGGCGAACGGAGGAGTCTTTGTCGTACATTTCGTCATAAAATGTTTGCGCATCGTAAAATTGAGCTTGCGATTTTTTGGCCGTCGACAACACAACCGCCTCCTTCTTGATGGCCTGATGACCTGATGGGTTAACCTGGTGAACATCTGCTTTTAGCCTGTCTCACCCTCCATATCCGCTCAAATTATGTCATTCAAATGTTTCAAAACCTAACATTAAGCAATAAAACCTCATCTATTGTTAGGATTATCATACAAGATTCCAATTTTTGTGTCAACTTATTTAACATCAAAAAAGAGGAACTCGGCAATCGAGTTCCTCTGCTGGATGAAATGGCCGCTACCGGTTCAGCAAACTGCCTACATATCTTAGAAGCTCATTGGCACAGACCGGGCAATACAGATGTTCATCAATCAATCGCTTGGTTACTTCGTTAATTCGCTTAAGCTGGCTTTCATCCGGCGTTTTGGTGGACGTCGTAATTTTGACAATATCTTTAAGATCGGCAAACAGCTTTTTCTCCACTGCTTCCCTTAGCCGCTCATGGCTTGTAAAATCAAACTTTTTATTTTTACGGGAATAGGTGGATATCCGAATCAAAATTTCTTCACGGAATGCCTTTTTGGCATTTTCGGATATGCCTATTTGCTCCTCGATGGAGCGCATAAGCCGCTCATCCGGGTCCATCTCCTCTCCCGTAAGAGGGTCCTTGATTTTGAGCCAGTTGCAATAGGCTTCGATATTATCCAGATAATTTTCAAACAGGGTGCGCGCGGATTCCTCAAAGGAATATACAAACGCCTTCTGAATTTCTTTTTTGGCGAGCGTATCGTATTCCTTGCGGGCAATAGAGATAAAATTCAGATACCGCTCCCGCTCATCCTTTGTAATGGAGGGATGCTGATCCAGACCGTCCTTGAGCGCCCTAAGCACATCCAGAGCATTGATGCACTGCATATCGCCTTTAATTAGCGCGCTGGATATGCGGTTGATGACATACCGGGGATCGATGCCGGACATGCCTTCTTCTATATATTCGTTTTGCATTTCTTTCAAATCCGCTTCCTTAAAGCCCTCCACCTCTTCGCCGTCGTACATCCGCATTTTTTTAACCAAATCCATACCTTGTTTTTTGGTTTCCTTCAATCTGGTCAAAATAGAGAAAATAGCCGCGGCTCTGAGGGCATGCGGAGCAATATGGACATGCCTCATATCGCTCTGGGAAATCAGCTTGGCGTATATCTTCTCCTCCTCGGACACCTTGAGGTTATAAGGAATGGGCATTACGATCATGCGGGATTGGAGCGCCTCATTTTTTTTGTTGCTGATAAAAGCCTTATATTCCGATTCATTGGTATGGGCTACGATGAGCTCGTCGGCGCTGATTAATGCAAATCTGCCTGCTTTGAAGTTGCCCTCTTGCGTCAGCGAAAGCAAATTCCACAGAAATTTTTCGTCGCATTTGAGCATTTCCTGAAACTCCATCAATCCCCGGTTCGCCTTGTTTAATTCCCCGTCGAAGCGATAGGCGCGAGGATCGGATTCAGAGCCAAACTCCGTAATGGTGGAAAAGTCGATGCTCCCCGTCAGATCGGCGATATCCTGCGATTTGGGATCGGAGGGACTGAAGGTTCCTATGCCCACGCGGTTATCCTCGGAGATAAACACTCTTTCCACCTGCACGTTTTCGATATTGCCGCCGTATTCCGTCGTAAGCCGCATTTGGCAGGAAGGGCAAAGATTGCCTTCAATGCGCACATCCAACTCCCTCTGGATTTCCGCCCTCAGCTCATGCGGGATGAGATGCAGCGGCTCCTCATGCATCGGGCAGCCTTTGATCGCATAGATGGCGCCGCGATCTGTTCTTGAAAATTTCTCAAGCCCTTTTTTAAGCATCGTTACTATAGTTGATTTACCTCCGCTGACAGGACCCATCAGTAGCAGTATCCGCTTCCGCACATCCAGTCTCCGGGCCGAGGAATGGAAATATTCCTCCACCAGCTTTTCGATCGCACGATCCAGTCCGAAAATTTCCTGTTCAAAAAACTTATACGTCTTCCTGCCGTTATTCTCCTCGATTCCATACGACTTCATCATTTCGTATACGCGCGAATGAGCAGTCATAGCAGGAGAAGGATCGTTTTTTAACAATTGAATATATTCCTTAAAGCTCCCGCTCCATGCCAACCTTTCACTTTCCGCCTGATATTGCGTTATCCGTTTAAAAATATCCATGTCGTGCCTCCTCCCGCATCTTCCGCTTTCCCTGTCTCTGTTTGGAACCTGCACTTTTTAATGAAGTATTAAATACCTATGCTTATTCGGGCCGGAAATTGACCACTATTTTGATGCCCCTGCTATAATAAAAAGAGCGTAAATGAATAATCAGTGTTTGACAGAGAGACGGAGTGCAGCGGAGGGACAGAGGGCTTCTGGAGAAACGACAGTGTTCGCCTTTAAAGACCGATTCCAACCTTACCTGAATAATTGTTAGGAATCTGGCCAAGCACTGATCCTTGTTTTAAGGATAATGGAAGGGAGAGCAAAACAATTGGCTGTTGCAAAAGAGGAAGAGCTATATGCTCCCATCAAAAAATATTACGAGGGGATGGGTTATGAGGTAAAAAGCGAGGTGATGCATTGCGACCTTGTTGCAATCCATCCCCAGCATGGAGAAACCATCATTGTTGAAATGAAAAAAACGTTCAATCTCGCCTTGCTGCTGCAAGGGATTGAACGCATGCGCTTATATGCGACTGTGGTGCTGGCTGTGGAGCGCAACCGCAAAAAAAGCGGCGCACACAACCAGCGCTTCGGCGATTTGGCAGAGCTCTGCCGAATGCTTGGCCTTGGTCTTATGACGGTAACTTTTTTCAAAACAAAAGCTCCCGTCATCGACATGTTATGCCAGCCCGGCGATCCTCCTGTCAGAGGAAAACGTCCCAGCAAGCGCAACCGACTACTTACAGAATTCCGGGAGCGCAGCGGCGATTATAACGTCGGCGGCAGCACCGGGCGCAAGCTGGTCACTGCATATCGCGAGAAAGCCCTCCGGTGCGCATACGTGCTTCAGCAGCGAGGTCCCAGCGCCCCCAGAGAGATTGCCGCAGCAACCGGCCTCAGCAACAGCGGGCAAATGCTGCGGGCCAATTACTACGGCTGGTTTCAGCGGGTTGAACGCGGTAAATACATCCTGCTGCCGCAAGGGGAAGAAGCCCTCAAGGAATATCGCGATGTGCTGGGAGATTGGACTGCAGGGATCAGCTTCTAGCCGTGAACTCCCCGATCGCTTCCGCAAAGCGGGCAACCCCCGCAGCCGTGCGCTCGCCGGTGTTATGCGTAAAGTTCAGGCGAGCGGTATTCCGTTTTGGGGAGGCCGCATAAAACGGGCTTCCCGGCACAAACGCCACGCCCTTCTGAACCGCGCAGCGGAGCAGCGCTTCCGCGTCCAGTCCATCCGGCAGCTCAAGCCAGAGAAACATGCCGCCGCGCGCCTTTTGCCATTTGACGCCCGGCAAAGCCGCCTGCTCAAGTAAGCGGTGCATCTCCAGCATTCGGTTGCCATATTCTCTGGAGATCATGGCAATATGCCCATCCAGATCGAAAAACTGGAGCAGCTGGCTTAATATTTGCTGGTCCAGCGTGCTGGAATGCAAATCCGCTGCTTGCTTTGTTTTGGCCGCCATCTCCATTATGCGCTTGTCGCCCATAGCCCAGCCCGTACGCAGCGCCGGTGCAACGGTTTTGGAGAAGCTGCCCGTATAAACAACAATGCTGTCCTGGGCTTTCCCCTCCAGCGAAAATAGAGTAGGAATGGAATCCTCCGGATTAAACTTAATATCTCCATAAGGATCGTCTTCGATAATCAATACGCCGTATTTCCGGCAAATATCCAGAATTGCTTTGCGGCGCTCCACGCTCCATACGCGCCCCGTCGGATTGCCAAACGTCATTACCGCATAAAGCAGTTTAGGCTTATGGCGTTTAATCATTTCTTCTGCATATTCCGGAATCATGCCGTCCTCGTCGCTTTCCACAGCCGCCGTTTGAACGCCGTGAAGAGCAAATACCTGAAGGCTGGACAAATAAGTTGGCATTTCAACAAGCACCGTATCCCCCGGCTCCGTCAGCACACCGACCAGCTGATATATCGCTTGCTGTGAGCCGGTTGTCATTAACATTTCATCCGGCGTTACCGCCATGCCTTTCTTGCTCATCCGTTCGCACAGCTGCTCCCGCAATGGCGTATACCCTTCCGTCAGCCCATATTGCAGGACGCCGGGACCCGCACGGAAAACGCGATCCGCAGCCTCACGGACGGCATCTACCGGAAACAGCTCCTCTGCAGGCAGCCCGCCCGCAAACGATATCAGATCCTTGCCTTGCGTTAGCTTCAGAATATCTCTAACCGCGGACGATGTAAGCTGTGAAACTCTGGATGAAAATCGGTATTCCATATGTGTTCGCCCTCTCCGTCATTTATCTGTTTGCCATCTTCTATATAAGTTCAACTAAATAGTTGGCTGAGGGTACAGGCCGCCGTGAGGAAGGCTCTTCCGATCGCAATTGTTTCCAGATTTCCTGATTTTATAAGTAAAATGTTGAAATCCGGAAACACAAGCGAACGCTTCGCTTCTCCAGAACCATCCTCACTCTGCCCTGCTTGTGCCGATTTTTAAGTTGAACTTATATAGCCATTGAACATCAAGCCTTTTCAATATATATCCTACTATCATATCAAGGTGTTCGCTACATTTAAAGTTTTCTTTTTCGCCACAATTGGGTATAATGTACATAGCTCATTGGAGGTGTCTAAGGAATGAATTTCTGGATCGTGATGACCGTATTAGTATTGTTCCTTACCGCGATTTTGACCAGTTCCTATAATGACGACAAAACAAGCGGCTTGTAATACCGGCTTAAAACAAAAGAAGCTTCCTGGCCAGCAAATGCTGGAGCCGGGAAGCTTCTTTTGTTTTGTTTCTACAATCGTGTTCAAAAAGTCCGATTCGGAAAGCGGATTTTTTGAACGGCCTTCTAACGCTTCAGAAAGCCCATCTCGCTCATACACTCGGAGCATATGGAACGTTCCTTAAATTCCTGCACCTCGTTCATGGAGCCGCAGAATACACATTTGGGACGGTACCTTTCAAGGATAATGTGATCGCCCTGAACGAATATTTCAACGGGGTCGCCCTCGTTCATCAAATATCGTTTGCGCAAAGATTTGGGAAGCACAATACGTCCAAGCTGGTCTACTTTTCTTACAACACCTGCCGGTTTCATCACATTCACCTCTTTTATGTCTGGAATTGTCAGCAATTGAGAAACCTTGCTTATGAGATATTATACTTTCGACAAAAAATGCACAAATCCTTCCCGGCGAATTAATTTGTAATTTTCACACAATTACTTCAAACCGGCAAAAGAAATTTGCCTAAATGCCTCGTACAAAACAATTGCTGCGGAATTGGAAAGGTTGAGCGAACGGACCGCATCTGTCATGGGCATCCGGATACAGGTGGACAGGTTGGCATCAATTAGCTCCTGCGGCAATCCTTTCGTTTCTTTGCCAAAAACAAAAAAATCGCCATTCTGGTATGCAAATTCCGAATACACCTTGCTCGCCCGGGTGCTGGCAAAGAAAAAGCGGTTTTGTGAAAACTGCTCCCGCACCTCGTCGAAGGAATCATGATAATGAACGTTTACCGCATGCCAATAATCGAGTCCGGCACGCTTAAGCGTCCGGTCGTCGGTTTGAAAGCCAAGCGGCCTCACCAAATGCAGGTGAGTGCCAGTAGCCGCGCAGGTTCTTGCAATATTGCCCGTGTTGGCCGGAATTTCCGGCTCCACCAGCACAATGTGAAATGACACGATTTTACACGCCCTTTACGTTCAGTTAATCCAGCGCAAAATATATCTCTTCATAATAAGGAAGAAAGAAGGCGCGAAGGAGAGCAGCTGATGAAAAAAAAGGTACTGGTTGTAGATGACGAGCCGTCTATCGCCATGTTGATTGAGTTTAACTTAAAGCTTGCCGGTTACGACGTCAGATGTGTGGGCGACGGAGAAGCGGTATTTGACCAGCTCAAGCCGTTTCGGCCCGATCTGATTGTACTTGATTTGATGCTGCCCAAAATGAACGGCATCCAGGTCTGCCGCACGCTGCGGGATCAGAAAAACGAAGTGCCGATCATCATGCTTACTGCGCTGCAGGACATCAGCGACAAAATTGCAGGCCTCGATAACGGAGCGGACGACTATATGACCAAGCCGTTTAGCCCGCAGGAGCTAATCTCGCGGATCGGCGCATTGTTCCGCCGGCTTCAGACCATGCCCGGCGCTCAAGAGGACAATGTATACGACATAGGCGGCATGCAGGTGCTGGAGCAGCAGCGCGAAGTGCTGGTTGATGGCAATTCCGTGGATTTGACGCCGAAGGAATTCGAACTGCTTTTATTTCTCTGCAAACACAAAGGGAAGGTGCTCAGCCGTCAGCAGCTGCTGCATGGCGTATGGGATTATCACTTTCTCGGCGATACCCGGATCGTAGATGTGCATATCAGCCATCTGCGAGACAAAATCGAGCAAAACGCCCGTACTCCGGAATATATTATGACAGTCCGCAACGTTGGCTACAAGCTGAACGTGCCAGGCCGGACCGAAACCCTTGAGGCATTCCGCGCTTGATAAAGCGGCCCTTCAATGAATACCGCCCCTTCCTGCTCTGTAAAAGAGAGGAGGGGCGGTTTTTTTGATGGCTATTATCCGTTTTTCTGCTGGAATTCCTTCATAAATTGCGCAAGCGCCTGACAGCTTTCCAAGGTTACGGCATTGTAGGTGGAGGCACGCAAGCCGCCAACATCGCGATGGCCTTTCAAGCCAACAAAGCCTTCTGCTTCGGATTGCTTCACAAATAGCTTCTCCAGCTCTTCGTTTGCCATCCGGAACGTTACGTTCATAATGGAACGGCTGTCGGTATGAGCGCAGCCCTTGTAGAAGCCGCCGCTGCCGTCAATCGCATCGTAGATCAGACCCGTTTTGTCGCGGTTCAGCTGATCCAGCTGGGCAACCCCGCCTTTTCCCTTAATCCATTGCAGCACAAGCTTCATCATAAACACGGAGAAGGACGGTGGCGTGTTATAAAGCGACTTGGCTTTGGCATGGGTGTCGTAACGAAGCATGGCCGGAATGCTCTTAGGGCTGTCTGCAGCCAAGTCATCGCGAATGATTACAACCGTTACACCGGAAGGTCCCAGGTTTTTTTGAGCGCCGGCATAAATCAGGCCGAATTTGCCGATATCAACGGGACGGGACAAAATATCGCTGGACATATCCGAAATCAGCGGCACGCTGCCTGTATCCGGAAATTCATGGAACTGGGTTCCGCCGATTGTTTCATTGGATGTAACATGAAGATAAGCCGCATTTTCGGGAACAACAATTTCATCAAGGCGCGGCACGCGCATAAAGCTGTCGGACGCCGTCGAAGCGGCAACAGCCATTTCTCCGATCACCTTGGCCTCTTTGATCGCCTTGTCGGCCCATGCGCCGGTTTGTACATAAGCGCCAACCTTGCCTGGAGTCAGCAAATTCATCGGCAGCATCGCAAATTGCGTGCTGGCGCCGCCTTGAAGCAGCAGCACATGATAATTCTCCGGAATTTGGAACAGCTCGCGCATCAGATCTTGCGTTTCATTATTAACCTGCTCATAAAAAGTGCTGCGATGCGACATTTCCATAATAGACATGCCTGCTCCCTGGTAGTCAACAAATTGCTCCTGGGCTTGCTGCAGTACTTCCAGCGGAATGGCTGCGGGTCCTGCATTAAAATTATAAGCTCTGGTCATCGTCCTTCTCTCCCGTCCTTCTATAAAGTGCACCACTGCGTACATGATATCGCTATGATAGCAAGTTTAAGGAGCCGTATCAAGTGAATTTGTCACAAAAGGCACTGAAAGTCGAACAAATTTATAATATTATGAATAGATTATTCGGATATACACATTTCAATCGACAGGGCACTAAACCTCACATGGATAGTATATATGAAAAAACTACGAAAAAGGCGAGCCTATACAGGCCCGCCTTCATGTCCTCGTTCAACTGCCCATTAGCAGCCGAAGTAGAGGCTGTATTCATGCGGATGAACACGAATGTTAACCGCTTTTGCTTCTTGGCGTTTGAATGCCACGTAATTGTTGATGAAGTCCTGGGAGAATACTCCGCCTTCAGTAAGGAATTCAGAGTCTGCCTCAAGAGCGTCAAGCGCTTCGTCCAGAGTGCCTGGAACGCTGCGGATTTCTTTTTTCTCTTCTTCAGGAAGCTCGTAAATGTTTTTGTCGAAAGGACCATAGCCCAATGCAACCGGGTCAAGACCTTTCTTGATGCCGTCCAGACCAGCAAGCAGCATAGCTGCAAATGCCAGGTAAGGGTTAGCGGTGGAGTCAGGCGTACGGAACTCGATACGACAGCCTTTAGGCGTTACAGCAGCGATTGGAATACGAACCGCAGCGGAACGGTTGCCTTTCGAGAATACCAGGTTAACCGGTGCTTCATAGCCTGGAACCAGACGTTTGAAGGAGTTGGTGCTTGGGTTAGTCAAAGCGATCAGCGCAGGCGCATGGTACAGGATACCCGCGATATAGTTCATAGCGAGCGGGCTCAGGTTAGCGTAAGCATCCTTGTCATAGAACAAAGGAGTGTCGCCGTTAAAGATGGAAGAGTGAACGTGCATGCCGCTTCCGTTATCGCCAAACAGCGGTTTTGGCATAAAGGTTGCCACTTTGCCCCATTGGCGTGCAACGTTATGAATAATATATTTGTATTTCAGAAGATTGTCGGCTGTTTTTTTCAACGTGTCGAAGCGGAAGTTGATTTCGCCTTGACCTGCTGTCGCCACCTCATGGTGATGACGTTCTACGCGCAGGCCGGATTCTTGCATGAGGCGAACCATTTCGCTGCGGATGTCTTGTTGGGAATCCACTGGAGCAACTGGCACATAACCGCCTTTTACAGGGATTTTGAAGCCCAGGTTGCCGCCTTCTTCCTTGCGGGCCGTATTCCATGCCGCTTCCTCGGAATCAACCGAGAAGAAGGAAGTGTTCATCGAGCTTTCATAACGAACGTCGTCGAAAATGAAGAACTCGGACTCGGGAGCGAAAAATGCTGCTGTGCCTACGCCGCTTGCTTGCAGAAACTCTTCTGCTTTTTGCGCAATGCCGCGTGGATCACGATCATAACGCTGTCCGTCTGGAGTGTAGATGTCACACATGATGTTAATTGTTGGATGGCTATTGAAAGGGTCTACGAATACCGATTCTGTATCCGGCATCATTACCATATCGGACTCTTCAATGCCGCGGAAGCCGGGAATCGAAGAACCGTCAAAAGCTACGCCGTTTACGAAAGTATCAGCGTCCACCTCTGTAGCAGGCAACGTGATATGATGAGCGCCACCGGCGAGGCTCACAAAACGGAAATCTACGAACTGAATGTTGTTTTCCTTAATAAGTTCTAAAACCTTTTCAACTGACATCTAAATTTCCTCCATTTCCGAACATTAGCTTGATTTTCGCACTCGAACGTTCAATAATTGCTGAACCATGTCGTTATTATAAAACTCCGCAATGTAGCAGTCAATAGCTATGTCAGGTATTTTTTATTGGAATGTTAGGAAGCCTCACAAGTTTGGCTAATACCTAATAAAAATAGCCATTTTCTCTGATTCATACCTAAAAATGGATATAAAAATCCCATTTCTAAAATTCCCTCCGGATTTCCAATATCACGTGTAAACGTTTTCTGACATGGAAATGCAGCAATACAAAAAAAACAGCCGTCGGTTTCGTCTTTTGGGACAAAACCGACGGCTGCTTAAATAAACGGATATACGCTGTTATTCCTTTATTTTTTCCACTCTTTGAAGTAGTCTGCAGGCTCTTTAGGCGTATTGAATTCTTTGCCTACAAGCTCTCCAAGCTTCTCCAGGTCCTTCAGCAAAGCGGCAAACTGATCCGGGAACAGAGACTGCACGCCGTCTCCCGTCATGGAGTTGTCGGGATCCGTATGCATCTCAACAATCAAGCCGTTGGCGCCAGCCGCGACGGAGGCCTTCGACATCGGCTCCACCAGCTCGCGGCGTCCGGTGCCATGGCTAGGATCGGATATAACAGGAAGGTGGCTGAGCGATTGCAGAACCGGAATGGCAGAAAGATCCAATGTATTCCGGGTATAAGTCTCGAACGTTCGGATTCCGCGCTCGCACAACATAACATTGGGATTGCCGCCGGCCAAAATGTATTCCGCTGCATTCAGGAACTCGTCATAGGTGGCGCTAAAGCCGCGCTTCAGCAAAACCGGAGTTTGAATCGTTCCCAGCTTGCGCAGCAAGTCAAAGTTCTGCATATTGCGTGTGCCTACCTGAAGGATATCGGCATGCTCAGCGCAAATGTCTACGTATTCAGGCGTCATGACCTCGGTTATAGTTAACAGTCCATGCTTTTTGCCAGCCTCCGCCATCATAACCAGGCCTTCCACACCTACGCCCTGGAAGCTGTATGGACCCGTTCTTGGCTTAAACGCTCCGCCGCGCAAAATTTGGCCTCCGGCTGCTTTGACCAGTCTGGCGATTTCGTCGATTTGCTCCGGTGTTTCAACGGCGCAAGGCCCACCCATAATGGCGAGATGCTTGCCTCCGATTTTGACGCCTTTAATATCAATAATAGTATCGTCGGGATGGAAGTCGCGGCTTGCCAGCTTGTAGGACTTTGAAATTTTAATAACATTTTCAACATCCTTCATTTGACGCAAATGCTCCGCCAATGTAGGCTCTGCCTTTCCGATAATACCGATTACCGTTCTGTCGGTGCCTCTGGATACATGCGCCTGCACGCCCGTTTGTTCGATATGTTTGACGATTTCCTGTATTCTTTCGTCGCTAGTGTTGTTTTTAGTAATGGCAATCATTCAAAACACTCCTTTATTTTTCACATAACCCGCTTTTAGGCTTTTATGCGTCTATGCTTTTTAGCTTTTATGCTTTTATGCTTTTATTCGCTAAAGTCAATATAACGCATTTTTGATTCTCCGTCAACAGCGGAGAATCAAAAAATGCGTCAAAATGATGAATACTTGCTTAAGCTTTATTTGCTTCCGCTTCCTTTGGCTGCTCTTCCTTCGGCTTTTGCTCCGATGCTTTCGCCCTTACATTGGGAAGCAGCTTGTTAGGATTGATTGTTCTAACGATTTCCCAGGTGTCGGGATTTCGATAGTCATATTGCTCCAGATAGGCAATAACTTCCTTCGTAATCGGCGTAGGCGTAGATGCGCCTGAAGTTACCGCAACACGCTCCATGCCCTCCAGCCATTCCCGCTTGATTTCGGTAACGTCGGCCACGCGATAAGCTTTGACACCGGCAATTTCCTCCGACACTTGCGCAAGGCGATTGGAGTTGTTGCTGCGCGGATCGCCCACAACGATAACGAGCTGGGCTTCTCCGGCCTGTGTAGCCACAGCCTCCTGGCGCACCTGAGTAGCCAGGCAAATTTCGTTATGCACCTCGGCATGGGGGTACTTCTCCTGCAGCCGCTTCATAATGTGGCGGATATCCCACTGCGACATGGTTGTCTGATTCGTAATGACAATACGTTCGGCTTGTACATCCAGTTCGTCGATTTCTTCTTGCTTTTCGATAAGATGCACCAGATCTGGAGCAACGCCAACAGCGCCTTCCGGCTCAGGATGGCCTTTTTTACCGATATATATAATATGAAAGCCTTCGGCGGTTTTCGCGCGAATCAAATCATGAGTCCGCGTAACATCGGGACAAGTAGCGTCAACAACGGTCAAACCTTTCTCCCGGGCAAGCTCGCGTACCTGAGGCGAGACGCCGTGGGCGGTAAAAATAACAGTGCCTTCCGTAATCTGTTCCAATATATCCATTCGGTTGGCTCCGTCAAGCGTAATAACGCCTTCCCGCTCAAAAGCCTCCGTTACATGCGCGTTATGAACAATCATGCCCAAAATATAGATAGGCCTCGGCATTTCCAAATCTTTGACGGTTTGCAGCGCCAGCACCATGGCGTCAACTACTCCGTAGCAATAGCCGCGCGGGGATATTTTGACAATCTCCATTTCTTGCACCTGCTTTCCAACGGACCTAGTCCAGCTTGTTTTCGTCCGTTTCTTCCATTATAGTGTAATCCGCCTGAACGGAAAAGTCTAATGGCAGCCAGATGACAAATGCGGTACCGGCATTTTCCCGGGTGGTCACCTCAACAGAGCCTCTATGCTCATCAAGAATCCACTTGGCAATGGACAGGCCAAGCCCCGTGCCAACCGTAACGCCGCGTGATTCATCCGCCCTGTAGAAGCGGTCGAAAATATGAGGAATCTCCTCCGGATTCATGCCGATTCCGGTATCCTCTATTTTCCACCCGATATGCCCCTCTCTGGAGACGGTACTCATCTCGACATAACCGCTTGGCGTATACTTAAACGCATTTTCTATAAATATGAACAGAAGCTGCTGTAAATAGTCATGATTTCCGTATACGCGCGCTCCCTCCAGCGCTGACAAATCCGCAACTTTCCATTCCGCATTTCGCGGCAGCAGATTCGCCCGGCGCACCACTTCCTCCGTTAACGGCAAAAGGCTGATTTGTTCTTTTTCCATCACATATCCCGCATCCGCACGCGCCAGAGCCAACAAATCGCTTACCAGCGTACTCATTCGTTTGGCTTCCGCCGAAATGTCGCTCATCGCTTCATTCGACATCATCCAATGATCGGCGCTGAGCTGCAGGCCGTCTGCGGCTTTTCCTTCGTCTCTGGCTTTACTCCACATTTTTTCCAAAAGATCGATATTTCCGCGAATGGTTGTCAGCGGCGTGCGAAGCTCATGGGATGCATCTGAGACAAAGCGACGCTGCATCTTGTAGGCATCATCCAATTCATTATAAGCAGTCTCCAGCCGGGACAACATGCCGTTAAGCGTATTAACAAGCAAGCCTACCTCGTCCTTAGGAGAGCCTACAAACGGTATGCGAACGCTGAGATCAACGCCCTTTTCGATTTGCTTGGTGGAGGCAATAACCCGTTCAATCGGCCTAAGCGCTTGACGCGCAATCAACATGCCCACGGTAAAAGCGATAAGGACCAGAAGGACGGAGTAAAAAACAAACGTATTGCGAAGTCCAGCCAAAAATTGGTCCTCGTTATAGGTAAGCATGCCAATCTGAAGCAGGCCTACCATTTCGTTGTTAGGCAGAACAACAACCGGGATTTGATACGTAATCATTTTATATTTGGAAGAACCGATAGTAATGCTTCGTTCCACGAATTCCCGCTCAGGATTGGATGTAAGCTCCGGGTAAGGAATTAAAATAGATTGCTGGCGTAAATTGGAGGATTGTTTGATGATACCTTCATGGTAGTTAATAAGCTGAATATATATGTCCTTTTCAGCAATTTGCGTCCGGCGGTCCAAATCAAGGTCAAGGCTGTTAAAAATCGTTCCCGTTATCCGAATCTCGTCTGCCTGCTTTTTTATTTGCGAACGCAGTTCATTATACGTATTCCAATTGACGAACCAGTAGAGACTAACGCCGAATACAAGCAATGTGACGGCCAGCAGGCCAGAGTACCATAAAGTAAGGCGCAGCCTGATAGACATAATTAACCCGCCTCTCCTCTAAGGACGTAGCCGGTTCCCCGCACCGTCTGGATCAGCCGCTTTGCCCCGCCTTCCTCTACCTTTTGGCGAAGCATTGCAATATAAACCTCAAGCACGTTGGACTCGCCGCTAAAATCATATCCCCATATTTTTTCCATAATGGCGTCTCTCGTCAATACTCTGCGGGGATTTTGCATAAACAGCAGCAGCAAATCGTATTCCTTGGATGTCAGCTCGATTCTGCGTCCCGCTCTTATCGCCTCGCGGGCATCCATGTCCAGAACAAGGTCTTCAAAAAGAAGCTGGCTTCCCGCTTCCTCCAGCTTGTCGCTTTTTCTGCGAAGAAGAGCGCGAGCGCGGGCAAGCAGCTCCTCCAGCGCAAAGGGCTTGACCAAATAGTCGTCGGCCCCCAGATCCAGTCCTTTGACCCGATCAATGACATCGTCTTTGGCCGTTAGCATCAATATCGGAACGGCGCTGCCGCCTTCCCTTACTCTGCGGCATACCTCCCAGCCGTCGATTTGCGGCATCATCACATCCAGTATAAGCAAATCCGGATCAGCGGTAAGCAGCACCTTCAGCCCTTCAGCTCCATTGGAGGCCGTTGTCACCTCGTAGCCTTCAAAAGCCAGGCTTCTGCGCAGCATGGAAATAATCCGGTCATCATCATCAACCACAACAATATGAGCTCTCATCGCCGGCCCCCCCTAAAAATCGGAAGAAAAAGGGGCTGTCCGAAAAGTAAGTTACGGAGAATAAATATTCAGGAAAACCGGTACCTGCAGGAAAAGGGTGTCTTGGAAGCTCAAACATTTTTGTCCGCTTTATTTTGATCCAGTTTTTTAGTGGATAAAAGCAGACAAAAAAACTCGCCCTCAAGACACCCTTTCCCCTCCGGTCCTCGCTGCTGAATAGTTATTCGTTTCACGTGACTTTTCGGACAGCCCCTTCTCCATTTTTTCAACCCCAACACTATAAATTGAACAAAAGAAAGACAGCAACGGCCAGAGTGTGGGGGGTTCTGTAGAAGCGTAGCGTTCGCCTTTGTTCCCGGATTTCACCATTAGACATTACCATTCAGAGAAATCTGGGAACAACAGCGATTCGGAAGAACTCCTCACATGGAGGCCAGCATAGCTGCATCTCATTTGTTCAACTTAAATAATTACCAATTATTCTACCCCAAAAACGTTTTTATCGCCAATTTCAATCTCAAGGTTAATGGCCTCGCCCTTGCGGATAACATTAAACTGCACTTTGTCGCCTACTTTTTTGGATTGTATTTCGGCGATCAAGGCTTTGGTCGTTGTGTACGTTTTACCGTCCACGCCAGTAATAACGTCATATTGCTTCAGATCCCCCAGGTAAGCCGGGGAGTTGTAATAAACGCCGGTTACGAGAGAGCCCTCCACTTTGTCCAAGCCTAGCTTGGTTGCATATTCCTCTGTCATATCCATTAGGTTGGCCCCGATAAACGGCGCCGGCTCTTTAGGAATTTCAGTGTTGTTCTTCAGGTTATCCAAAACCTCGTTAATAGTAGTTGTTGGAATAGCAAAGCCGATGCCCTGCGCCTGCGAGCTGACCGCAGTATTGATGCCAACCACCTCGCCCTTGACATTCAGCAGAGGCCCGCCTGAGTTGCCGGGATTGATGGAAGCATCCGTCTGCAGCAAATGCTTGTAGTTGCGTTCGCCGTTGCTGTCGGAGATGCTGATTGGACGCTCCTTGGCGCTAAGCACGCCAACTGTAATGGTGTGGTCGAAGCCGTACGGATTGCCGATTGCAACAACCCAATCCCCGATATTAATATCCTCGGAGCTTCCTAGCGGCAGGGTAGGAAACGCCTTATCGCTTTCAACCTTGATGACGGCCAAATCCAGATCGTAGCTGTTGCCGAGAAGCTTGGCGGTCAGGGGTTTGTCGTATCCCTGTACCGTTACCTTGATTTCATCGGCATTTCCTACAACGTGCTGGTTTGTCAAAATATAGCCGGTGGAATCAAAGAAAAATCCGGTGCCAACGCCTGTTTGCTGCAGCTGCCCTTCATTGCCCGCGTCTGGAGTTCTTGTGGAAGGAGTGTCATCGCCGAAAAACTGGCGGAAAAACGGATCATCCAGCAGTCCTCTGCCGCCTGTGCTGGCTTGCGTTTTGGCATACGTTTCGATTTTGACAACTGCGGGACTCGCTGTTTCAAACAGCTGCGCGATATTGTCCGGACGCGCGGCGACGGCGCTTGAAGAACCTCCCGTTTGCTGGGATACGGTTGAGCCCTGCGTTGTCTGGCCCGATCCGCTTACCGTTTCCACGGTTCTGCCGGAGGTAAACCAGTTTTGCACATCCGCCGTATACATCAATGCGCCAACTACCAGCACGCCTGCCATAAAGGAAAGAAACACAGATTTAAAGGAGCTGCCGCGTTTTTTCTCCTTCGTTTCCCCCCAGCCCTTGCCTGAAGGCGTAAACGTGCGGGCCGGTTGAATTTGCTGAGGCCGCTGCGGATAGCCGGAAGATGGCTGGCTGTAGCCGCCAGAGAATTGATGTTGATTGTAATCATTTGATTGCTGTACCTTTAGCGGCTGAGGCTGCTGTTCCCCGCCCGAAATCGGGCCATAGGAGTAATAATGCGCCTCTTTGGGCGGCTCATTCCGAAAGCTCTCCCTATGAGCCTCGTCAGTCTTTCTGCTATCCTCATAGCCATAGTTCCCGGAGTAGCCTTTGCCTTCCCCGTAGGAATGATCGTCCGAGCTTGATGTATTATTGTCGGAGCGGTTGGAACCGTCGGACGAAAAGAAATCATCGTAACCCTTTTTGTTGTTTTGGTCGTCCATCTTGCGCTCTCCTCCATTCATGATCTATCAATATGAAGTATGTTTTTTGTTAGTTCTATCATGCACACTACACCTTAAAACAAACTTAAAATTTCATTAATCTTTGATAATTTATCAAAATCAATATGCCGCCAGTGAAAACAAAACACCCCCTGTCTGTTTCCTTCCATTTCAAGTATAATGGAAAAATAATGGTAATAAGAGCCAGGATAAGATTAGCACAGAAAGGATGAAGTTTTCACATGGCTATTGCGGCAGGGTTATTATGCGGCATTCTCTTTTCAGAATGGTTTATTGCGTTTGTGGCATGCTGGGTATCAGGAGTTATCTATTGCATGCTAATTCCTTTTTTTCAACCTCATTTGAAAGCAACCAACAGAAATATTCAATCGCCGCCGCTTATTACCTTTTATTTTGAAAAGTTTAAAAACTTTCTTTTTATTGCTGTATTTTTTGCCTATGTTGGCAGATTAATCGCTGGACTTTTCTAAGTGTAAATGGCCGCCATTGCAGAATGGCGGCCATGTTCATAATCATATAGTCCTGTTAACGTGTCAAAACAGCCTCCACCATCCGGACGAGCTCTTCGCCCCGCTCCGCCCAGCGGTCTTCAACCTCTGCATCGGGATCAACAGGGGACTGAAATTGATCAAACATAGCCCCAACCACCCGCACCGATGCTTCGGGATCATTGCCCTCATTATATAAATGCTTTAGCACAAATGGCTGCCCTAACGTAATGATGGCATTATTTTCGGAATATTCACTGTCGATATTGCCATCTGTCACCTGGAACGGAATACGCAGCCAAACTTTATGTGCGGAATCCATCGGCTTGTCAAAACAACCCTGCTCGTAGTCCCAATTGCCTCCTAGCGTATACCCTAACCCCTGCAATTCTCCTTGCAGCTCCGTAAACTTCCCCGTGCTGCCTTCTATTGTGGATGAAATCAGTCTAACGGGAACCACCTCCAGCGCTTGCTTGCTGTAACGTAGTATGCCCCGCCGAATGACGGGGCTATACAAAGCCTGGTTTTGAAATGAAAGGTTACGGTTAGGCCCGGTTTGCCCATCCCTTGCGATGAGCCAGGACGGCAAGCTGGGTCCGATCCTCAAGCTCGCATTTCATCAACAGATTGCTTACATGCGTTTTTACCGTTTTGATGCTGATATGCAGCTCTTCAGCAATCTCCTTATTGGATAAGCCGTCAGCAATAAGCAAAAGCACTTCCTTCTCACGATCGGTTAAGTCCTCGTCGCCGGATTGCGCGGTTCGTTGTCTCAGTCCCCGGGTCAAAGCCTGCGATACATCGGCTGTCATAACAGGCATTCCTTTGAATGCGCCGTTGATGGCATAAATCAATTCCTCGGCGGAAACGGTTTTAAGCACGTAGCTGACGGCTCCTGCTTCAATCGCACCGTAAACCTTGTCATCCTCCAGAAAGCTGGTCAGCATAACAATTCGAATACCGGGGTAGCGGGCCGTGACGGCCTTTGTCGCTTCAATTCCATCCATAACCGGCATCATTAAATCCATCAAAATAATATCGGGACGCTGCTGCTCTGTGCAAGAAGCCAGATAGTCAAGCGCTTCGGCTCCATTGCCCGCTTCCGCCATTACCTCCAGCTTAGGCTCCAGCATGAGATAAGTGCGCAGTCCGATTCGGACCATGTCGTGATCGTCAACAATCATGATTTTAATGCTTTCGCTCATTGATTTTGCTCTCCCCGGTATATTTTTGGAATCGTCACTTTAATGCGGGTCCCACTCCCGACCTTGCTTATAATGTCTGTTGTACCGCCCAGCTTTTCCGCCCGCTCCTTCATCGTCGACAAGCCATAGGAGCCTCTTTTGACGGTATCCGTCTTAAAGCCGGCTCCGTCATCCGACAGCATCATAACAACCTGCCGCTCCGTATCGGCCAGCGTCAATGTGCAGCCTTGGGCTTTGGCATGCTTGACGACGTTCGCCATCGCTTCCTGCACAATCAAAAACAGCTGGTGCTCCTTGGCCTCGCTCAGCTTTTCGCTCAGCCGCCATTCCAGGACGCCCTGCAAGCCGTTTTGACGGCAATAGTCGGGAAACCATTTGTCGAGCGCCTCCTGAAGCGATCGTCCCTCCAGCTCCATCGGCCTCAGCTGTGCAATAAAGTTCCGCATCTGCTTTTGCGCCAGATTGGACATTCCAATAAGCTGCTCAAGAACAGAAGCCGCCCGCGAGGCATCCACCTCCTGAAGCTTGGGAAGGGATGACGCACACATATGTATGGCAAAAAGCTGCTGGCTTACCGTATCATGCAAGTCGCGCGCAAGACGCTTACGCTCCTCCAATACCGCCGCTTCATTAGATGCCGATTCCGCAAGCACTCGTTCCTCGCCCATTTTCTGAAGCAGCTTCATCTTTTCTTCCATGCTTTGGGCCAGCTCGTTAAACTCTCTGTACACCTGAACGAAGGAATGATGTCCCGAATCCGTTATGCGAACCTGATAATTTCCGTTTATGCCTTGCTTTAGAGCCAAATAAAGCGTGTCCAGCCGCCGTCCGTAGCGTTGTGCCGCCCAGTAGCCAAACGCCGCGCTAATGAGCACAACGATGGCAAGAGCAGATAGGTTGCGCTCCATCTGGGACAAATTGGAATCGAGCGTATTCCATATCATATACAGCAAGGAAAGCGAAACAGCGGAAGCTAGGGCAAACATGCCAACCAGCTCCCACTTCCCGCTTCGGAAAAACCGAACCATCATGCGCTACATCACCCTACCTTGGTTACTCGCGTGTCGCCAATAAACGAGCTGACGACAAGCTTGATTTTTTTGTCCGCCTCCGAATATCTTGGTGTTTGAATGCTGGTGCTGGACATTATTCCGCCTTCCTTGCGGCCAAATACTTTGACATCTCCAATAAAGGTGCTGGACACGACCAGAATGCCAAGCTCGCAATCATCCGGCACATAAACCTTTACATCGCCAATGAACGAGGAGATGTTAATTCGGGTTTCGCCATACGGAATTTGCGCTTTTGTCAGATCAAGCACGGTATCTCCAATAAAATGAGAGATATTAAGCGGTTTAAGCTCCCAATATTCATGTCCCATATGAATGTCGCCGATAAAGCCGGAACGGTTAACCACATTGGGATTGCCCGAATTCCACCATTCCACATGCTCATGCTCATGTTTTTCCTGTTTTTCGTAATGCTTGTATTTCCCGTGTTTATTATCCTTATTATATTCGCCCCATTTGGTCCAATCGCTCCACTTATTGTCGCTTTCCGGATTATGCTGCGGCTCCTGATAGCCGCCAGCTCCTTCATGTGGCTGCTCATACCCAGGCTTGCTCTTTCCATGCGGCTGCTCCACGGAATTCATATCGAACTTGCCGGTAGGATCGGGATGAAGCGGCGGTGCCGGCGGCACTGGACGGTCATCATTATAAGGTCGATAGGATTTCCATTCATCCTCTTGCGGTGTTTCCCGCTTTTTGGGAGATGTTTTTAAAATCAGCTTGAGGCCGATATAGATAATGATAACGGGGATCGCAAAACGAACAATCTCCCCTGGCGAAAGCTCGATAAAATCAAGATTTTTAGCTAAAAATATGACCCCCACCATAAGAAGCAGCAAGCCGCCGCCGCCCCCGTTGCCAGCAAAGGTTCTGCCCTCCATCAATTTCACTAAACCAAAATATATAAGAATAACGGGCCAATACGTTCGCAACAAATCTCCCGCATCAAATTGAATGTAACCCAATTGCCGCAGAAGAAACATTACGCCAATTCCAATAATCAATGTACCGGTCAACGTCCGGCTCATAATACCGCGCCTCATCGTCTACAACCCCTCATGCTTATGACATTGTTCACTACCTACATTTAGTATAGCCATTGTCCTGCCCGCAAAGAAGGGACGGCCGATTGAAATTCATCTCGGTCTCTGGACGGAGAAGGTTACTTTAATTGGAATTAATCAAAATAGCCCCAAAAGAAAGGAGGAACCGATTTGGTTCCTCCTTGTTATTTTGCCTCTACTATTAAATTAGCTGATTTTATTTTTGATTTTGGTTGTTGCGGTTATTTTGGCGTTGCGACATAGTTTGTCCGTTAGTGGAATTGTTCTGAACCAATTCCTGCGAAAACTCGGCGTTAAGCTGTTTGTTTTGCGGGGCTTTATTGTTTTTGTTCTTAGCCATTATAATCACCTCCCAGCCTATGTCATAGTATGCCGTCGATTTTTCAACTTATGCGGCGGCTTACGATTCCAGATAGGACTGGGGAATGGGCTGCCCTGCTTGCACAGCGCCGTTGATTCCGTTAAGCCAGGCTTGCGACAGCTTGCCGTTTCCTTTGCGCAGCACCTGAACGCTCACCTTGCGTTTACCCCATTGCTCATACACTTCCCTGATCGTTTCAAAATAAAGATCGATCCGTTTACCCTTGATCGCCGAGCCGGTATCCGCCACAACCCCGTAGCCATAACCGGGAATATACAGCAGCGTACCGATCGGAAACAGCCGGGGATCGGCAGCGATTGTCGACACACGGTCGCGTCTCACCTTAACGCCTGAATAGGTAATGCCATAACCGGGGTGGCCCGGGGACTTCCCCGTGGATTCAACTCCGGCCGTATAACCAGTTGCGACAACCTCCACCGATTCCGGCTCGGCCGGAGTCGGGCTTTTGACGGCAACAGGAGCCGCCAGAGCTGCATCCGGCTTAGTTGACGTTGACGCGTTGGTCGCGGGCATATCAGTACCTGATTCAATTGCCATAGGCTGCTGCGAGCCTGCGGCGGCAATCGGAAAACATGGCGACGTCAGCAATACAGCCGTCGCGCAAGCGCCTGCCAGCCTGGACAGACATACAAAAAAGCTTGTAACCATCTGGGCTAACTCCTCCTTGAAGGAAATCATGCCCCGATGGCACAAGCTTTATGCGAAAATAAATTAAACCTTGGAGTCGATCTGGCCTTTAAGCAGTGATGCCAGCTCAGCTATCGGCATGGAGCCGATATCGCCTTCTCCGCGTTTGCGGACCGATACGGAGCCCGCTTGCTGTTCGTTTTCCCCCACAACGAGCATATAAGGGATTTTCTCCAGCTGGGCTTCGCGGATTTTATAGCCAAGCTTTTCGTTGCGCAGATCGCTTTCCACGCGAATGCCGCTGAATTGCAGCTTCTCTTCCACCTCACGCGCATAAGCCTCGTAAGCGGTCGAAACCGGGATAACCTTGGCTTGAACTGGCGACAGCCAAAGCGGCAGCGCGCCAGCAAAGTTTTCCAGCAGATAGGCGGTCATGCGCTCCATAGTGCTGATAATCCCGCGGTGAATAACGACAGGACGGTGCTTCTTGCCATCTTCGCCGACGTATTCCAGCTCGAAACGCTCAGGCAGGAGGAAGTCCAACTGGGATGTACCCAGTGTTTCTTCTTTGCCCAGAGCAGTTTTGATTTGTACATCAAGCTTTGGACCGTAGAAGGCTGCCTCGCCTTCCGCTTCAAAAAACGGAAGATCCAGTTCTTCAACAACTTCACGCAGCATCCTTTGCGACATTTCCCACATTTCATCATTTTGGAAATACTTCTCTTTGTCGTTAGGGTCACGGTAAGAAAGACGGAAGCGGTATTCCTTGATGCCAAAGTCCTCGTAAACTTGACGGATCAAATTAACGACGCGGGCAAACTCTTCCTTGATTTGATCGGGACGACAGAAGATATGCGCATCGTTCAAGGTCATCGCTCTTACGCGATGAAGCCCTGTGAGCGCCCCGGACATTTCGTAACGGTGCATTGTGCCCAGCTCGGCAATCCGGACTGGAAGATCGCGATAGCTGCGCATGTCGCTTTTATACACCATCATATGATGGGGACAGTTCATCGGGCGAAGCACCAATTCTTCATTATCCATCGCCATCAAAGGGAACATGTCCTCGCTGTAGTGCTCCCAATGTCCCGAAATCTTATATAAATCCACATTTGCGAGCACCGGAGTATAAACATGCTGATAGCCAAGACGTTCCTCCAGATCCACAATATAACGCTCCATAGTTCTGCGAACCTTCGCTCCGTGCGGCAGCCACAGCGGCAGGCCTTGACCAACCTCGCGGGAGAATGTAAACATCTTGAGTTCTCGTCCAAGCTTGCGGTGATCCCGCTTTTTGGCTTCCTCCAGCAAATGCAGATGCTCGTCAAGCTGGGCTTTTTTGAAAAACGCTGTGCCGTAAATGCGCTGCAGCATTTTGTTTTTGGAATCGCCGCGCCAGTAGGCGCCTGCAACGCTTAGCAGCTTAAAGGCTTTGATTTTGCCGGTAGACGGCAAATGAGGGCCGCGGCACAGGTCAAAAAATTCGCCTTGATCGTACAGTGTAATGACGGAATCCTCCGGCAAATCGCGGATCAGCTCCAGCTTCAGATGATCGTTGATTTCAGTGAAAATCGCTACCGCTTCGTCGCGGCTCACCTCGCGGCGGCGGATTTCCAGATTTTCGCCGACGATTTTGTTCATTTCTTTTTCGATGGCGGCCAGATCATCCGGCGTTAATGAATGCTCCATGTCGATGTCATAATAAAAGCCGTCTTCGATAACGGGGCCGATGCCCAGCTTCACATCGCTGTAAATTCTCTTCAATGCCTGCGCCAATAAATGTGCGGTGCTGTGACGATACACCTCAAGCCCGTCCGGGCTGCTGTCTGTCACGATTTCGATTGCGGCATTGCTTTGGATCGGCGCGTAAACGTCAACCACCTTGCCGTCGATTTTGCCAGCAAGCGCGTTTTTGCGCAGACCGGGGCTGATGGAGCCCGCTACTTCCTCAATAGTTGTTCCCGCCGGATATTCCCTTACCGCTCCATCCGGCAGCGTAATGCTGATGTTCATGTTGCCACATCCTCCTTGACCATGTATTCAAGCCGTCATGACGGGATGACAGCGCACAAAAAAAGCGCGCATCCCGCAAAGGGACGAGCGCTTGTTGTCTCGTGGTTCCACCCTACTTCAACTGATACGTTAGGCTTTGCCGCATGCGGCAATGACTAAACCATACAGTCCTTGTAAACTCTTATAACGGAGAGGTCCGGTGCGGCTTACAGCGAAGGAGATTACCGGCTTATCCCTGGCTGCATATTGGCCTGAATGATCGGCACATGCTGGAAGGAACGCCCTCTCCGGTTCAACCGCACAGCTACAAAAGGGGTACATTCGACACCGTCCTGCAAGGAAATTTCAGCCGGGTTTCCTCTCTCTGCTGCAAGCGTCTTGACGAATACATGTCTTTTGTCATTGCTGTTGCTTGGATATGTCGATAATTATAGAACGGCTGCTTCCATTCGTCAAGTGTACTACCGAAGCACATCCAGACTTTCGGCGCAAGACGGACACTTGACGCATAGCTTGACTCTGCCTTCGAATATCGTCTGAAGCGTGCGAATGACCTGAAGCTCGGGCTGTCGCGTATGAATCGTAATTTGGCCGGGCGCAACGGAAATCAGCGTGCTGACCACCATATCCTCCATATTCATTTCCGTTTCCAGCATTTCGGCGACGATCCGGTCGGGGGATGGTTTTGCCTCGATCGGCTTAAAGCGGCTGTCGTACATAACGAATTCTTGCCCGCCCTTGTGGAGCACATGCACATGCGCAACCTTTTCATCCTGCATCTGCACAAAATATTTAAGTAACGAAATAAACTCCTGATATTGTTTATCCATGGCGTATTCATCCATGGCGTATTCCACTATTTCAGCCAGCTCCTTGCGATAAGCAGACAGACGGAATGTTGCAAAGCCTTCCAAATTCAGCGTGATTCCTTCATGCAAATACTCCCGGATTTCCTGCTCTATTTTGTCTCTTCTCCGCGCCTGGTCCGCTTCCTTGAATTTGCCCCCCAGACCGTCCCATTCCTTGCCCTGCATCAGCTCGTTGCAATAATCCAATATCCGCCGGTCCTCCCCATGCCGGGTGTCGGGAAATTTGCGCGTAATGAAGGAACGAAGCATTTCGTTCTCCATCTCGGCTACCACAAATTCAGCAATAGCAGAAGCAGCGGACTGGAAAATGACCGGCCCATGAGTGCGCAGATGAAACCGGGCCATCACAGCTTTGCAATTAACTCTAACCTCTTCGCTGCTCTCAAAATAAACCGGCATCTCGCGCTGCTCTTTGCTCCGCGAACCAGCCGTTTTATGTAAATCGGCTATTAAGTGCTCCGTCAGCAGTGCGCCGAGCTTATCCGCGCTGCCTGCACAGGTTTCCGGCAAGATAATACTGAATAGTTCCACTGCGCTCGCCCCTTTCCTTCCGTTACAGTATATGGCCCTCCAGCACCGTATATACGGCCTCTGCGAAGGGAAGCATTGGCATGTCCAAGGGCGAGGGAACAAGAACAAGAACAAGAACAAAAAAACCCAAGAGACCAATCTGTTAGGATGGTACTCCCGGGCCTGGCGCATGAAGCATCAAATGCTAATTGATAACATGCGGCGACACTGCTTAATTTTGCATAATAAAGTCCTGCTTAACCTTTTCTGCTTCGTTAAACATTTTTATAATGTTGTATTTCGTATCGCGTTGAGCCGGGATTTTTCCCGCTTCCCGAATCAATTGAAGAATCAGCTCGATGTTGACCTTATGCGTTGTTCCCGCCGCGGATACTACGTTTTCCTCAATCATTGTGCTGCCAAAATCGTTGCAGCCATAGGAAAGCGACAGCTTGCCCATATCAGGTCCCATCGTCACCCAGGAGGACTGAAGGTTTTTAATATTGTCCATCATGATGCGGCTGACGGCTACAATCCTTAAATATTCCTCAGGCTTTTGCTTCTCCAGCTTCAGCCTGGTGTTGTCGGGCTGGAACGGCCAGGAAATAAACGCCAAAAAGCCCGGCGTCGGATATCCTTGGGACAACACGCGGTCCTGCTCCTCGCGGATTCTAAGCATATGCAGCGCGCGCTCTTCAATGGTTTCCCCAAGACCGTATACCATCGTTGCCGTTGTATTCATGCCATGGCGATGAGCGGAGTTCATAACGTCCATCCAATCGGTCCATGATCCCTTCGCACGGCTAATTCTTCGCCGCGTCCGGTCATCCAGAATTTCAGCTCCGCCTCCCGGCAGAGAGTCCAATCCCGCCTCATGCAGCTGCGATATAACCTCGTCCAGCGTCAGTCCGTTGGACACAACCTTCATCTTCTGAATTTCTGCAGGAGAGAAGGAGTGCATGGTAATGTCAGGGAATTTCGCTTTGATCTTTTTCAACAGGTCGGTGTAATACGTAAACGGCAAGTTGGGATTAGTTCCGCCTTGCATCAAAATTTCCGTACCCCCCACATCTATCGTTTCCTGTATTTTATTTAAAATGACCTCGTCATCCAGCACATAGCCTTCATTGGAGCCCGGTGCGCGATAAAAGGCACAGAAGCGGCAATACACGTCGCATACGTTGGTGTAGTTCACATTGCGGCCAACGACAAAGGTCGTGATCGGCTCGGGATGCCATTTCAACATGATCTGATTAGCGGTATGCCCCATCTTTTCGATTTCGTCGGATGCAAGCAGCTCCATACCTTCCTCAAGGCCGAGACGCTCTCCGCGCAAAGCCTTGTCCAGAATTGCATCAATTGCGCTCATTCGCAGGATCTCCCTCCATTCATGAATTGATCTCAATGTCAAGTAATCATAATCTATCCTAACATACTACGAACGGACGCGCCATCTGTCGCTTTTGACTCATTTTGTCCATTTAAGGAATTCTGTTTGTCCAGCGGTTCACTATTTGAAAAAATGAGGATGCAAAACGGCCGATTTTCATCGGCCGCAGTTACAGCTTTTATGATTGTTCGATTTCCAGTCGCGCCTCTTCAATAGCTTGACCCAGATCGGCAATCAAATCATCCACATGCTCAATGCCAACGGAGAAGCGCAGAAGACGGTCGTCTACGCCTATGGCCTTGCGAATTTCCTCCGGAATATCCGCGTGGGTCTGAATCGCGGGATAGGTCATCAGTGACTCTACGCCGCCAAGGCTTTCCGCAAATGCAATCAGCTTGATATGGCGCAGAATAGGCTCCACATAACGGGCATCCTTCAGCCTGAACGAAAAAATACCCGTATTGCCCGAGGATTGGCGGTTTTGAATATCATGGCCGGGGTGATGCTTCAGAGCCGGATAATAAACATCCTCTATTGCGGGATGCTCCATCAGCCAGTTAGCCAGCGCTGTCGCATTGTACTCATGACGCTCCATACGAAGAGCCAGCGTTTTCATGCCCCTCATGAGCAGCCACGAATCCTGCGGCCCCAATACCGAGCCAATGGAATTATGCAGGAAAGCCAGCTTGGCAGACAATTCTTCGCCTTTGGATATGATAAGGCCCGCCAATACATCATTATGGCCGCCCAAATATTTGGTTGCGCTATGAATGACGATATCCGCTCCAAGCTCAATCGGACGCTGCAGGAACGGAGTCAGCAGGGTGTTGTCCACAATAACGAGCAAACCTCGGGATTTGGCCCATGCGCTGACACGCTCCAAATCAGTAATCATCATAAGCGGGTTTGTTGGCGTCTCCACCAGGATAGCTTTTGTATGTGGCGTCAGCTTCTCCGACATGCCATCGATATCGTTTGTATCCACATAGGAGGCCGTTATACCAAAACGCGTCATAATCTGCTCCAGCAGACGATAGGTTCCCCCGTACAGGTCAAGCGAAACAATGAGATGGTCGCCTTGGCTGAAATAGGCAAAAACCGTTTGCAGAGCGGCCATTCCGGAGCTGCAGGCAAAAGCAGCGTCGCCGCATTCCAGCTCTGCTGCCGCTTCCTCCAGCACGGCACGGGTCGGATTTTTGGTCCGCGTATAATCAAACCCCGTGCTTTGTCCCAATTTGGGATGGCGGAATGCAGTTGCATTATAGATTGGAAAACTGACGGCTCCCGTAACCGGCTCCTTCTGCGAGCCGATTTGTGCCAAATGACTTTCAATCTTCATAAAAATGAGCAACTCCCTCAATAGTGATATGAAATGCCGTCACAAAGCCTGATTGTTTCAAATCCCCGCTCCAAGCTCGTACGGCGTCTGCTGGTAGACGTAATAATTGAGCCAGTTGGAAAACAGCAGGTTGGCGTGCGCTCTCCATATGGAGAGCGGCATACAGGAAGGATCGTTGCCCGGATAGTAGTTAAGCGGCAGCGCTATATCCATACCCTTGGCCACGTCCCGGTCGTATTCCGCCTTGAGCGAATCTGTATCGTATTCCGAATGGCCGGTAACAAATATGCGCTTTCCATCCTTCGACGCTACGATATATACGCCAGAATCCTCCGATAGGGACAAAATTTCAAGCTCTTCCACCTTCTCTATATCTTCGACGCGCACTTCCGTATGTCTGGATTGCGGTACATAAAACAACTCGTCAAAACCCCTCAGCAGCTGAACGTTTTGCTTTTCTACCGTATGAGGAAATACTCCAAACATTTTTTGATCCAGATTATATTTGGGAATGCCATAATGATGGTAAAGCCCCGCCTGGGACGCCCAGCAAATATGGAAGGTAGAGGTGACATGGCGTTTGCTCCACTCCATGATCTCCTTCAGCTCTTCCCAATAAGTAACCTCCTCGAACGGCAGATGCTCAACGGGCGCTCCTGTAATAATCATGCCGTCGAAGTAGCGGTGTGCGATTTCGTCAAACGTTTTGTAAAAGGACTCCAGATGCTCTGCAGACGTATTTTTGGACGTGTGCGTCCGGGGATGGAGCAGCACGACCTCAACCTGCAGAGGCGTATTGCCGATCAGGCGGAGCAGCTGGGTTTCAGTCGTTTCCTTGGTCGGCATCAAATTTAATATGGCAATTCGAAGCGGACGAATATCCTGATGGTAAGCGACGCTTTCATCCATGACAAAAATATTTTCGCGGTTCAGTATTTCCTTTGCCGGCAAGTTGTCCGGAACTTTAATGGGCATTCTGACTCCTCCTATGCTCATGATGCGGCTTGCGCCAAAATCATCAGACTGCAATAAAAAAGACCCCTTCTGCGTGAGAAAAGGTCGTCTGCTCGGAAAAGAAGCCATCCGCCTCTCTCATCTCCCAGAAACGTTGTCGTTTCCGCAAGAATTAGCACCGTGCTTATGCCGGTTGCCGGGCTTCATCGGGCTAGTCCCTCCGCCTGCTCTTGATAAGAAAGTAGTCTATTCAATTTTTTGCAATCCTAATTTATTTACACTTTAATGCATTATGTCACTCTCGTCAAGAACCTGTTTTGCATACACTACTACTGATATCTGTTCAATGCTTGAATGTTACAGCGAACCGGGAGTATACTAGACAAGGATTGCGGCTTAATTGAAGACAAAAAGGAGTGAACGCAGGATTATGGAAGGTGATCGAGGTAGCTCGGACAATTGTGATACGGCATTACCGCCAGTCTTCGCGAGAAGGCGAAGCATAACCCTCAGTTCCCTTGTTTGTCGCCGCTTATCGGGCAGATTCTCAAGGCATCTCTGAAGGCTTGATTTCGCCTCTGCAGACTGGCGGTTTCCTGCATGAAGCGAGAGGAGAAACTGCATATGAAAATCAGACATGTGATCAATGGCAATTTTGAAGTGCTGGAGGAAATCGAAAAAACGATTACGCCTCCCGCCGAAGGTTTTTATTGGATCGACGCCGACGTTGAAGATCTGGCCGTTCTGCAGCCGTTGTTCGGCATGCATGACCTGGCCGTGGAGGATTGTCTTCAGGAAGAGGAGCAACGTCCCAAAATCGAGCTTTACGAGCAGCATTATTTTATTGTAATCAACAGCATCCGGTTCGACGATGAGGAAATTTTCCTCCGTGCGCTTAACATCTTTTTGGGCCGCCATTATATTATTACAGTTACCCGGCAAAAAATTAGCGAGCTGCGCACGCTGAAGCCTATTCTATGGGAGCAGGAGGTCTGCCGCCCCGACCAGTTTCTCTATCATCTTGTCGACCTTGTCGTCGATAATTACTTCCTGGTTGGCGACCGGATCGACATGCGGATAGAAGCGCTTGAGGAGGATATCCTCATGCATACGAAAAAATCCCATCTGAATGAAATTATCGGCTTGCGCGCCGAAATATTGTGGGTCAAAAAAGCGCTTGGCCCTCAACGCGAGCTTATCTTTACATTAAATAAAAAAGAACTGCGCCTGATCGACGACCAGCTCCAGAAATATTTTGGCGACGTTTATGAAAATACGCTGAAAATCGCGGAGTCCTTTGAAACGTACCGCGATTTGATGGGCAACTTGCGCGAGGCGTATCAGTCCAGCCTGTCCAGCAGAGCAAACGAAATTATGCGCGTTTTTACCGCTATTACAACCATTTTTATGCCGCTGACGTTTATTACCGGAATCTACGGCATGAACTTCGACATTATACCCGGCCTACATTATCGCTTTGGCGCGTATGTGCTTCTTGGCATCATGGCGATACTTGGCTTCAGCATGTTTGTTATCTTCCGCAAAAAGGAATGGCTCTAATGCCTTTCCTTTTTTTCTTTTTCTTTTTCTTTTTGCTGCCGCTTGACGGGAAGGCTATAATAGAATAAGGACTGGCGGCATTCTGCAAGTCGGAAGGAGGCATAACCGAATATGAATATCAGCCAGTTGGAAACGCTGCTGACCATCTCCAAAACGATGAGCTTTCGCAAGGCTGGCGAATTGCTGAACTTGACCCAGCCGGCTGTGTCGGCCCAGATCAAAAGTCTGGAGGACGAATTCAAGTCCGTGCTGATCAATCGAAATCAACCCGTCACATTAACGGATCACGGACAAGTCTTTCTGGAGCATGCGGAGAAAATACTTGGCATTGTAGAGGAGCTTAAGCAGCGTCTGGATGATTTGAATCAGACCCCTCAGGGCCACATCGTGCTTGGCACAACAACCTCCATTGCCATTCAGATTTTGCCCAGGGTGCTTTCCTATTTCCAGGATCAATATCCGCAAATTAAAACCACCATCCATACAATGCCTTCTTCACAGGTGATGACATGCGTGGAGAACGGTACGGTTGATGTCGGAATCACCTACCTGACCGAAAAAAATCCGAATATTTCCTCATCCGTTCTTTATTACGACACCTTCGAGCTTGTCGTGTCTCCCGAGCATCCTATGAGCCGTCTAACCCATACAACAGTAGACAAGCTGCGAGATTTGCCCATGATTATGCTGGCGCCGGACACACTTGGGAGACGGTTTATAGACGGTATTTTAAGAAAGCATAATGTGCAGCCAAATATTGTCATGGAGCTGTCCAGCAGCGAAGAAGTGAAGCGAATGGTGGAAATAGATTTGGGCGCAGCGATCGTGTCCAAATTATCGATACCTACGGAGCTAAAATTGGGCACGCTAAAAATCATCAAGGTGCATGAGCTGGAGACAACCCATCCCGTTGGGGTGGTTTATCGGTCGGGACGTTACCTTAATACCGCGATGCAGCAGTTTCTTAGCGATTTGAGGGGTATGCCGGAGCACCAATTCATAAGCAGCGAGTAGGAGCGTGAGTACAATGAAATTTGATTTACATACTCATCATTTCAGATGTGGACATGCCGACGGCAGCATTGAGGATTATATTAAAGCCGGCATTGAGCATGGCCTGCAGGTAATCGGCATATCGGATCACTCCCCTTATTTTGCCCATGAGGAGGATCATCCCGCCCCCGGCATCGCCATGGCGCGCAGCGAATTCGCCAACTACGTGGCCGAGGTGCAGCGCCTCAAGGAAAAGTACAGAGGCAAAATCGAGGTGCTGCTTGGCGTGGAGTCGGATTATTTCCCCGACAAAGCCGACGTTTACCGGGCCGCCTACAAAGATGTTCCGTTTGACTACATCATCGGCTCTGTCCATCAGGTTAGCGGCGTCAGCATTTTTAACCGGACTCGTTGGCAGAAGCTTCCAGAAATCCGGCATGTTGACGAGAAAAAGAGCTATTACGATCTTATAGCCCGTTCCGCGCAAAGCGGCATGTTCGACATTCTGGGCCATATCGACGCCATGAAGGGGTATTATCCTGCCTTTTCGGACATTCAAACGCCAGAAGCCATAGACGATGCGTTGCGGGTCATTGCTCAAAGCAATGTGTCCATTGAAATCAATACCTCCGGCAGCACCAAATATGTGGGCGGGTGGTATCCATCCGACGCGATTCTGGAGCGCGCTCATTATTTTGGCGTCAATGTTACCTTTGGCTCCGACGCCCATCTCCCTTCCAGAGTCGGGGACGAGTGGGAGCTTGTTGCAAAACGGCTGAAGGAAATCGGCTTTAAAAAATGGGTTTTCTACCGTCAGCGCAAACCCGTTATTGTGCCTCTATAGACAAAAAAGTGGACCCGCGCTAAACGCAGGTCCCAATATAGTTATATGAAAAGGGGGTCTTGCTTATTATAATAACCCCTTTATATAAACGTGCGATAACAGGAACATTTCATTTGTGTAACAAATAGGACATGTTGAAAGTAATGAAACGGCTCCCCTTCCTCCATTGCTCTGAACCTGGGAACGCATACCGTATTAGACACTTACTTTTTGTACGTGTATATGGTATAATGGAAGCAGAAAAGCGGGGTGATTACGTTGGATTATTCGATCATGTGTCCTAGATACGAGGCGGCTGCAGATATCCTGGGTAAGAAATGGACTGGCCGGATTATCCGGGTGCTGTTGGGCGGACCGAAACGCTTCAAGGACATGAAGGAGCAGATTCCGGAGATGAGCGATAAAATGCTGACGGACCGGATGAAGGAATTAGAGCTGCTCGGCATTGTCAATCGCCATGTTTATCCCGAGATGCCAGTACGGATTGAATACGAGCTTACGCCGAAAGGCCGCGATCTGAAGCCCGTAATCGAGTCGATTCAAGTCTGGGGAGAATCCTGGATGTAAAACATGCGTTGCGCGTCATGCAGCCTGGCTGTTATGCCGCTCCCAAAAACAAGCAGTCTCCCGCCTTGCCGATGCCGGCATGACCAGGAGACTGTTTTTTTGTCATCTTAAAAAGGGAAGAACAAGGGCAGCGCCACAACCATAGCAACGCCTAGCAGTATCTGCACCGGCATGCCCACCTTAACATAATCCATAAAGGAATAACGTCCCGCGGACATGACTAGCGCATTGGGAGGCGTTGAAAATGGAACGGCAAAGCAAATGGTAGCGCCTAATGAAACGGCAAATAGATAAGGCACCGGATTAACGCCAAGTTGAACGGCCGCCGATAGCGCGATGGGAGCAAACAGGATAGCGCAAGCCGTGTTACTGATAAACAAGGTCAGGAACGAGGTGGCGAAATAGATGCCTGCCAGCATCGCCATCGGGCCAGCGCTGCCCAAGCTGCCTACAAGCCCTTCTGATATCAGGGTCGCCGCGCCCGATTTCTCAATCGCTGTAGACATGGGAATCATGCCTCCGATCAGCACGATGCTTTCCCAATTGACTGTTTTATAGGCGGCTTCCATGTTGCGAAGACAGCCTGTTGCCACCATCAGAACAGCCGCCAGCATGACAGAAACAACGGCCGGGAATACTTCCGCTATCATCAGCACCACCATCAGCAGCATAATGCCTCCGGCAAGCGGCGCTTTATGCTTGAGCGGCATAGCCGCAGCGGATTCCAGCGGCTGGCCGACAACAACAACGTCATCCTGCTCGCGCGCCATGCTTGCGATGCTTTTCCACGCTCCCTGCACCAGCAGCGCATCCCCCGTGCGGATTTTTTCATCCTTTAGGCCATGCAGGACAAACGTCCCTTTCCGCTGGATGCCTAATACGTTGACGTTATAGTTTTCACGAAAACCGGAATGCTTCACCAGTTGATTGATATGTTTGGAATTGGTGGGAATAATCACTTCGGCTATGCCAAAGTCGGTGGAGGCGTAGCCCTCGCTTGCGGATTCCCCTTCCTTTTCCGTCGCGCCTTGATCCATCAGAATCAAATCGTATTCCTTGGCAAAGGCATTAATTTCAGGGAAATCGCCTTTTACATAAAGAATATCCTGCACCAAAATCCGCGTATCGGGTCGGGCCATCTCGCCATTGATCGTTTTGAAAAAAGGATTTTTATGCGATGTTTTTCTGCGAATTTCACTAATATGGATACCGAACTGTTCGCCAATATTAAGCTCGCGAATGATTTTCTGGGCAATTGGCGACCGCTCATGCACCTTAAGGCGGTACAGGTTTTGCGACAGCATATATCGCTTGGCCAGCTCATTAATGTTGACGCCTGCCCCGCCGCTGGCGTTGCTGTCATCCTTGCGCCCTGACAAAAAGAGTTTGCTGAAAAATAAAATAAGCAGCGTGCCTAAACCTAAGGCAACCAAACCAATCGGCGTAAAGGAAAAAAAGGATAATTCCTGAAAGCCGCCTTTGGTCAAGGTTTCACGAATAACCATATTGGGCGGCGTCCCGATAAGCGTAAGGGTCCCGCCAAGGCTGCTGGCAAATGCCAGAGGCATCAATAATCTAGAGGGGCTGCTGCCGGCTCTCATCGCCAAGCTGACGACGATAGGCAGCATAACCGCTACTGTCCCGGTGTTGCTTACGAACGTTCCCAAAAACGATGTTGCCAGCATGACCGTTATGAGAAGCTTTGTTTCATTGGCGCCGGCAAGAGCCAGCAGCTTTCCGCTGACGATTCCGGCAAGCCCCGTCTGGAAGATGCCTCCTCCGACCACAAATAATCCAATCATCATAATAACAACCGAATTGGAAAAGCCGGACAACGCCTCCGAAGGTGTCAGAATATCGCTGACGACCAGCACAATAAGAGCGCAAATGGCTACAAGATCGGAACGAACTTTGCCGCTGGCGAACAACGCCGCAGCAGCAGCCAATACAAGCAAGGTAATAATCATATCGCCGCTCATCTCTGCCTATCCCCCCACTCGCCCGTGTGGTTTTCTATTTAACCGGGCAAAATCTGCAAGCATGTTCACTGATGAATTGCTTATAACTTCTCCATGTTTACGTTGAAAATTTTAACACAGTTTCACAAGCGCTTTTGTGATTTACTTCACAATGATTAGCGTTGACAGCAATCGTCTTTGACGTTATTATAAATGATAATAATTATCAATTTCAAAATCAAGCTTATGTATGTAAAAAAACAGCCGGCAAGCCTGTCGCCGCTTGCCGGCTGCTGAAACGCGCCACCATGGCGGCGCTATTGTCATCAAGAATAAACGTATAATGTTAGGTTACATACCCAGCCATTTCTTGAACAGATGTTTGGTGGTGTCCTTGTTCATCGCCGCTATGGATGTTGTCAGCGGAATGCCCTTTGGACAAGAGCGGACGCAGTTTTGCGAGTTGCCGCAGCCTTCAATGCCGCCATCGGTCATCAGCGCTTCCAGACGCTCCTCTTTGTTCATCTCACCCGTAGGATGAGCATTGAACAAACGAACCTGTGAAATCGCCGCAGGACCGATAAAGCTGTTCCGGTCGTTTACGTTAGGACAGGATTCCAGACAGACGCCGCAGGTCATGCACTTGGAAAGCTCGTACGCCCATTGACGCTTTGTTTCCGCCATGCGCGGACCAGGGCCAAGGTCATACGTACCGTCGATCGGAATCCATGCTTTAACCTTCTTGAGCGCTCCAAACATGCGCTCGCGGTTAATAACAAGGTCTCGTACAACCGGGAAGGTACGCATAGGCTCAAGGCGGATCGGCTGCTCCAGCTTGTCAACGAGCGCGCTGCACGCTTGACGCGGCTTGCCGTTAATGACCATGGAGCAAGCTCCGCACACTTCCTCCAGACAGTTGGAGTCCCAGCATACCGGCGAGGTTTTGGTTCCGTCTGCCTTGAGCGGATTGCGCTGGATTTCCATCAGCCCGCTGATTACGTTCATATTGGGACGATACGGAATTTCGAATTCTTCCGTATACGGCTTGGATTCAGGCGTATCCTGGCGAGAGATAATAAACTTAACCGTTTTAGTAGCAGCAGTCGTTTCAGCCATCGTTATTCTCCTTTCTTCTTATCGGTAGAATAGTCGCGCTTGCGAGGCGGGATCAGACTGACATCAATATCCTCGTAGCTGATTTTGGGACCATCCGGCGTCCAGGTTGCGATTGTGGATTTCATAAATTGATCGTCATTACGGTCCGGGAAATCAGGCTTGTAATGCGCGCCGCGGCTTTCATTGCGCTGCAGGGCGCCCAGCGTCATCGCTTCCGACAGCTCAAGCATGTTCCATAGCTGGCGGGTAAAGGCGACGCCTGCATTGTTCCAGCCAGCGGTGTCGTTGATATTGATGTTCCGGTAGCGCTGCTTCAGCTCTTTGATTTTGCCAATCGTCGCTTCCAGCTTGTCGTTAAACCGGACAACGGTCATGTTGTTGGTCATCCATTCGCCAAGCTCTTTGTGAAGCACGTAAGCATTTTCCGTGCCGTTCATGGCCAGAATGCCGTTGTATTTATCGGTGTGGCGTTTTGTATCCCGGTCGAATACAGAGGAAGCTACATCCTCAGCCGATTTTTTTAGGCCTTTAATATATTCAACCGCTTTTGGACCGGCCACCATGCCGCCATAAATGGCTGACAGGAGGGAGTTGGCTCCCAGCCGGTTAGCGCCGTGGTATTGATATTCGCATTCGCCTGCGGCGAACAAGCCCGGGATATTGGTCATCTGGTTGTAATCAACCCACATGCCGCCCATGGAATAATGAACCGCAGGGAAAATTTTCATCGGAATTTTGCGAGGGTCGTCGCCCATGAATTTTTCATAAATTTCGATGATGCCGCCCAGCTTGACGTCAAGCTCCTTGGGATCTTTATGCGACAGGTCGAGATAAACCATGTTTTCGCCATTAATGCCAAGCTTCTGATCGACGCAAACGGCGAAAATTTCCCGTGTCGCAATATCGCGCGGCACCAGATTGCCGTATGCGGGATATTTTTCTTCAAGGAAATACCACGGCTTTCCGTCTTTGTACGTCCATACTCGTCCGCCTTCGCCGCGCGCCGATTCCGACATCAGCCGAAGCTTGTCGTCGCCCGGAATGGCTGTGGGGTGAATCTGGATAAACTCGCCGTTGGCGTAGTTGACGCCTTGCTGGTAAACCGCGCTGGCCGCCGTACCCGTATTGATAACGGAGTTGGTTGTTTTTCCGAAAATAATGCCTGGGCCTCCTGATGCCAAAATAACGGCGTCAGCCCTGACGGTAAGAACCTCCATGCTGCGAAGATCCTGAGCGGAAATGCCGCGGCATACGCCGTCGTCGTCGAGCACCGCGCCAAGAAATTCCCAATGCTCGAACTTGTTGACAAGACCAGCCGCTTCCCATCTGCGGACCTGCTCGTCAAGCGCGTACAGAAGCTGCTGGCCTGTCGTTGCGCCCGCAAATGCCGTGCGGTGATGCTTGGTGCCGCCAAAACGGCGGAAATCCAGCAAGCCCTCCGACGTACGGCTAAACATAACGCCCATCCGGTCCATCAGGTGGATGATGCCGGGAGCCGCGTCGCACATCGCTTTGACCGGAGGCTGATTTGCCAGAAAGTCGCCGCCATATACGGTATCGTCAAAATGTTCCCAAGGCGAATCGCCTTCGCCCTTTGTATTAACCGCGCCGTTAATGCCGCCTTGCGCGCATACGGAGTGGGAGCGCTTTACCGGCACTAGTGAAAAGAGATCGACATGTATGCCGGCTTCCGCCGCTTTGATTGTCGCCATCAGGCCGGCCAAACCGCCGCCGACAACGATAATTTTATTTTTAGCCATTACGCTTGCCTCCTTGTCGTCAATCTAGCCGATATTGCCAAGCAGGGCAATGGCGGCGCTTGCAACTTCATTAAACTCGTCACCCCTGAACGCTACAAGGGAAAGAATGAACAATGCGGAAACGATAACAAAAACACCCATGCAAATATAAGAAGAGACACGCTGAGCCTTAGGGCCGATCGTAATGCCCCAGCTGATCAGAAATGCCCAGAGTCCATTGCTGAAGTGGAACACGGCCGCCAATACGCCAATAACGTAAAGAGCGAAAAAAACCGGGCTGCTGGCAATGTGATGCATGGTGGAGCCTAACTCTTCATGCGTAATTTTGCCCATATACACTTGAAGACGGGTTTGGTACACATGCCAGAAAACGAATACAAAAGTAATCACGCCGGTAATTCGCTGTGCTGTAAACGCCCAGTTGCGACCATATTTGAATCGCCCCGTATTGGAGTTGGACTGATACGCCACGTATAAGCCGTATATCCCGTGAAACAGCAGCGGGAGATAAATCATTACCACCTCAAGCAGCGGCAGCAGCGGCAGGCCGTTAATCAGGCCAACGCCCTTGGCAAAGCCTTCCGGCCCGCGCTCGAACGCCTGATAGTTCGCCAAGCCATGCACAACAATGAACCCGCCAAGCGGAATAATACCCAGAAGCGAGTGCAATTTGCGCGCGAAATACGAATTCCCTTTCATTGTTCCCTTCTCCTTTCAAATCTGTGAATACCCCCACTTGTCACATAAGCCAGTTTACATTGTAACGCTGGCGTTTGCCTCCGTCAACAAAACTCGACACACATTCGCCACACTTCCATGGTACTCTTTTTCAGCTTATAATGGAATTGCATATTTATTATTAACTATTATAACAAAATGACATAAGAAGGTGTTAGCATGTATGAAGAATTGGAAATGTTTGCGGTTATCGTCGAGCAACGGAGTCTCAATAAAGCGTCGTCGCAATTAAATTTGTCACAGCCGGCGCTGTCTCGCAAGCTTGCGAAGCTGGAAAACGAAATCGGAGTCAAGCTTTTCCTGCGCGTCGGCAAGCGGCTGGAGCTGACCCGCATCGGCCAGTTGACCTACGAATATGCGCTGGAGCTGCGCCATCTTCACAAAAATTACCTGCAGACGGTAGCCGAATTTACCGCGACGGGGCGAGCCTCGCTGACAATCGGCGCCAGCCTGACGACGCTTCAGACAACGCTGCCGGATCTCATTCAGATCCTGACGGCAAGTCATCCCGAAATCGACATCAAGGCGGTAACGGGCAAAACACATGAAATTATCACCTATGTGCGCGAGCATAAGGTAGACCTTGGCATTATCGCGTCCAGCATCGACGATTCCGCCTTGCATTGCAGCCCGCTTTTCGAGGACCATCTGCTGCTGGTGCTGCCCAGCAATCACGATATGGCACATAAAAAAGGGCTCTCCATCGGGGATTTAAACGGGCTGCCGATGATTCTTTTTTCCAGAGGCACCTGGTATCGCCTGCTTACGGACGAGCTGTTCGAGAAGCATCGCCTTGCCCCGGACGTTCGAATGGAAATCGACTCCTTCGAAGCCATTCTCCGATTGCTGCATACCTGCCGGGCAGCGACGCTGCTTCCTAAGTCATATATGAGACGCGAGCTGATGGAGGATAACGACGTCATCGCCCTTTCCATCCGGGAACTGGAGGAAACCAAACGGACGACCTCGCTCATTCACGCTGACCCTGCCCGGCTCAGCCCCTCCGTTCGGGACTGCATCCGCGAAATCGAAGCCAGATACAGCTAAATTGCCTTAAACGCTCCCGTTGCGGGTTGGATAAATAAGCCACCATTGTGATATGGTATACCATAAGATGTTGTTCAAAAGCTGAGCTTTTTGAACCGGTCTATATTTTAGAAAAACAGAGGTGAGCTATGGAGCGCCAACTAATCAATGCCGGAGAATGGCGGCGTTACTGGCTGGCGGCATTGCTGCTGACAGCCGTTTTTATGGTTATTGAAATTTATCCCCTTGTGAAGTCCGTTTCCAATCATCCTTACCAAAACAAGGTCATTTCAAAAGCGGAGGCCGCTGAAGCGGCAATTACTTTCGCAAATGGAGAAACGGGGCTTTCCTTCGAAGCCAGCCGCGTCCTGCATCAAACCAATAAGCTCTTAAACGGTTATTTGTCCAAGGAAAAGCTGCTGGAGACCTATGAAGCCAAATATGGAGCGCGTTATCCGGCCGATACCTTTCAAGTTAATCTGGATCAAAAAGACGGGAGAGGCTACGGCTTCGTTTATGTGCATATGTATACGGGAGAAATTGCCGCTTGGAAGCTGGACATTTCCCGAGACGGACAGCTAAGTGATGAAGCTCAGGTACTCGCGGCGTTGACGGATAAGCTCCGGTCACGAGACATCGATCCGGGAAGCCTGACGCTGGAGGGAAGAAATACGTGGCAGGTCGCGGGAGCCTCGATCGGTAAAGCATCGTTATCCATTAAAGCAGTGGCCCAGGAGAACAACGGCAGCATTTCTGTCGTGGAGTTCAAGCCTGAATTCAAGGCGCCTCAGGATTACATCAGCTATGTGACCAAGCAGGATAATCTGGCAAAATGGCTGACTGGCGTGGGCTACGTTTTGTTTAGTATTATTCTTGGCATTTTGGCCATCGTTTACAGCATCTTGTATCGGAAGCATACTTCATTCAAATATGGCATCTTGCTGACGGTTGTGTTCTTTGTTGCCTATCTCATTATGAACCTGAATATGCTGGACGGCGGATATGCAGCCAGCGGAGAAACGCGACTGCCGCAAGGGTTCGGCATGATTACGCTTGTTGTTACTATTTTGCTCGCCATTCCTATGGTTGGCTCCGTTTATGTGTCCATTGTTGGCGGCGACGGCTTGTGGAGGTCGCAAGGAAGGGACTTGTGGCCGCGTCCGTCTGCGCCAGGCTTTGGCGATTATGTGTGGCGCAGCGTAGGGCTTTCCTATCTGTTTGCTTTAGGCATGCTGGGATTGCAGCCCCTTCTTTTTAAAGCGCTGGAGCTGGCTATTGGAACATGGTCAACAACCGATGTGATGATGTCGCCTTACAATATGGGCGTTCTATGGCTGATGCCAGTACTGGCCTGGGCAGCAGCTATTTCGGAGGAAGCCGTATTCCGCTTTTTCGGCATCGGCCTGCTCCGCAAATGGTTCCGTCATACGTTTGCCGCAACCATCATACCAACGATTGTCTGGTCGCTCGGCCATGTTATGTATCCTTTCTATCCATCGACAACCCGGCTGTTCGAGCTTATGGTCATTGGTTTGATATTCAGCTTTATCTTTGTGCGTTACGGCTTTATTACAGCCATGTTTACACATGCCATCTTCAACAGCATCGCCGTTGCCAGCTCGCTTTATCTGATTGGCTCCGCGGCAAATATCATTTCCGCTACCTTCTTTATCGTTTTGCCTGTCATCATAGCCTGGGTTTTGCGGGAATGGAACAAACGGGCCGTTCGAAAGGGCCCGCCCTCTATAGCGGCTAACCAATATGCCGGCGGCCCTCAGGCGCCGCAATAATAACTGCTAGGGTAAACCTGCGGATGTGTTGCAGCTTGATTGGCATAACGCATCCGCAGGGCTCAGCACCGCAGCTTGCACATGGCACATCCGTGAGCCTGCTACTGCCGCAGTTTTGCGCGCATCCGCTGTGCCAGCCAAGTAGCGCAGCTTGAACGCATGACGCATCCACGTGCCTCGCAATATGGCGCAGCTTGAACGCATGAGCGCATCCACGTGCCTCGCAGCCTCGCGCAGCTTGCAAGCTGCCTCGCTACATAGCGAATCCGCGGGCACGCTACGTGTCGCAGTTTGCGCGCATGTGCGCATCCGCTGTGCCAGCCAAGTAGCGCAGCTTGAACGCATGAGCGCTTCCAAGTGCCTCGCAACATAGCGAACCCGTGACCACGCTACGTACAGCTTTTGCGCACAGAGCGTATTTGCTAGCTCGAAAAACCGAAAATCATTAAAATGTATCCTTCCAAAAGTTTTAATGTTGATGACACTATACACCGACTCATAAAAGAAGTCATTTTGTACGATTCTTCGTATAAAATATATGCTCCCCCAAGCCGTTCCTGGCTTTTTGTACGATGAATCATACAAAATGAGAACGTTCAGGCCATGATCCTTTTATTTTGTACGATTTTTCGTACAACCGGCATCTATTGCCGTGGATGAAACGGTATTTTGAGTGAAATATCGTACAAAACCTCCCCTAATACACATAACATAAAAAGCTGGAGCGAAAGCAAATGGGGCTGGGATAACCCCCTGCGCCCTTGTTTCACTCCAGCTTTATGTTTTTGTGCATTTGAGCAAGCCTGTATTAACTAGCTGGATTAAGGCATTTGCTTAGGTTGCCGAGGCTGCTAAGGCTCATAAGGCTGTTAAGGCTGTTAAGTCCGTTAAGTCTCATAAGGCCGCTAAGGCTCATAAGGCCGTTAAGGCTGCTGTGGATCGGCAAGCGCCGCAATGATTTGCCCGGCAAGCTTGTCGCCGATCGAGAGAGGCCGGAAGTCTTCGACGGAGGCCTCTTTTATTTTTTTGAGCGAGCCGAAATGCTTCAGCAGCTGTTTGCGCCGCTTTTCTCCGATGCCTGGGATGGCGTCCAGACGCGACTCTACCATCGACTTTGCCCGCTGCTCGCGGTGGAACGTAATCGCAAAACGGTGAACCTCGTCCTGGATGCGCTGCAGCAAATAAAATTCCTGGCTATCGCGCGGCAATGGCACAATCTCCGCGGGGTCGCCCGTCATCAGTTGAGCCGTTTTATGCTTGGCATCCTTCACTAAGCCGCATACCGGGATAAACAACCCCAGCTCATTCTCCAGCACGTCCAGCGCTGCCGCAATTTGTCCCTTGCCGCCATCCACCACGATCAAATCAGGCTGTGTCAAACCATCCTTCAGCACTCGCTCGTATCGTCTGCGGATGACCTCCCGCATCGTTTCGTAATCATCGGGCCCGTCCACCGTTTTTACCTTGAACTTGCGGTATTCCTTGCGATCCGGCTTGCCGTCTGTAAATACCACCATAGCGGATACGGGGTTCGTCCCTTGTATATTGGAATTATCGAAGGCTTCGATCCGTTTGATGCTATCCATGCCAAGCCAATCCGCCAACGATTCGCTCGCTTTGACGCTGCGCGCCTCGTCCCGTTCGATTAATCGGAATTTTTCGTCCAGCATCATTTTGGCATTATCCTGGGCCATCGTTACGACTTGGCTTTTTTTGCCGCGCTGCGGCAGCAGCACCTTGACCTTCAGCCAGTTATGCAGCGAGGAAACAAGCTCCTCCTCGTGCTCTGTATCCTTCTCCGGCATGGAAGGCAGCAAAATTTGCTTGGGCAGAGCCGGATTGTCGCTATAATACTGCGTCACAAACGTCATGAAGTCGTCGTATTCCTCCCCATAATAAGGGAACACGCTGCCATGGCGCTCGATAAGCTTGCCGCCGCGCATATACAGAATTTGCACGCACATCCAGCCCTTATCCACCGCATAACCAAAAATATCGCGGTCCATGGCGTCGTTCATCGTAATTTTTTGCTTCTCCATCACGGCGTCAATGGCCAAAATCTGGTCGCGGAACTCCTTCGCTCGCTCAAACTCCAGATTTTCCGCCGCCTCCTCCATTTTACGCTGAAGCTCTTCTCTTACGGCATCGTGCCCGCCGCCCAGGAAACGGACGATTTCCCCAATCATAGCATCGTATTGGCTCTGCTCCACGTCAAATTCGCAAGGAGCGAGGCATTGGCCGATATGATAATACAGGCAAACTTTGTCGGGCATCGTTTTGCATTTGCGAAGCGGATAAAGCCGATCCAGCAGCTTTTTCGTTTGCTGCGCCGCATACGCGTTAGGATAGGGGCCAAAATATTTGCCCTTGTCCTTGTAGATTTTGCGTGTAACCTCCAGCTTGGGATGGCGTTCATTCGTTATTTTGATATAAGGAAAGGACTTGTCGTCCTTCAGCAATACATTGTACCTTGGCTGATGCTGCTTGATCAGGTTGCACTCCAGAATAAGGGCTTCCATGTTGCTGGCTGTAATAATGAATTCAAAGTCATAAATTTCCGAAACCAGCCGCTGCGTCTTCACGTTATGGCTCCCGATAAAATAGGAACGTACCCGGTTTTTAAGCACTTTGGCTTTACCGACATAGATGATGACGCCATCCCTGTTTTTCATCAGGTAACAGCCCGGCTTATCCGGCAGCAGCGCAAGCTTGTTGCGAATCGCTTCCCTTGCTGCGTCAAATTGTTCCTTCTCTGCGCCGCTCCTGTTATGCTCCATTCTGCTTCCCCTCCAACCGCCTTGCTTATCCCTTTATTTTATCATAAAAACAGTTGGCAAGGAGTGAAAAAGCGCCCTGGCAGTCATGAGTGTCCGTAGGGCCGCAAAAGTATAAACGGAATTTGTCAAGCTAACGCTTTACAATTATCCAGAGAGTTGGGTATACTAATGTAAGCGATTGATCGCTGTCAAGGAGGACGACCATAATGGAAAATGTCAGAGACCCGCGCGAGCACATTAATGAAGAGCCCCGTCATGATTTGATGGATGTTGTGTTCGGCTTTGGCGGAATGCTTACCTTTATGACCGTTGTGTTTGCAGCGGCGGTCATCATAAAGTTCGTCATTTCCTGATTTGCACCGCAATAGCGGCGCAAGAAAGAAGGCGCGTTTCACAAGCTTGAGCTTGAGAAACCCGCCTTCTTTTTTTTATTATTGAGCTGCCCGAAGCGATAAGTGCCCGTTGTCTTCGTCAGCGTTTGACTGCTGGCGCTGGCTGGCCTGACTTTGCCGAGCCTCTTGCTCAGACTGGCCCGTCTGGGTTCGCTGATCTCCCAGGCTCGGCTCGCCAATCTGGCTTTGCCGGACATCTTGCTTAGACTGGGCATTTTGCCTTTGCTGTCGTTCCTGACTCTGCTGTCCTGCCGAAGGGGCTCCCGCTCCTTTTTTACGCTGGGACGATGGGGCCGAAGCAGGCTGCTCGCTCTTTTGGGCGGCCGCATCATAACGCGTGCGCTCTGTTCGATCAATCTGCACGATCCTTCCATCGTGGACCGTAATAATGACCTGACCGTATTGCAATCCGCTCACCTGGCTCAAAATCCGATCCCGCCACTGCTCATCCACTTCCAAAGGTTTTGTCATTTTGATTCCCTCCAATAAGTTAGCCCGCTTAATGGGCAGATGATTTCCATTGCACAATCGCTTTAACCATTAACGTAGCGACCGCAAGCATAACAAGCAGCGATGCCACAGCAAAGGATGCCGAAAACTGATATTCGTTGTACAAAATCTCGACATGCAGGGGCAGCGTATTGGTTTGGCCTCTTATATGGCCCGATACGACCGATACAGCTCCAAATTCGCCCATTGCGCGTGCATTACACAAAATAATGCCGTACAGCAATCCCCATTTAATATTCGGCAGCGTCACTCGCCAGAAAATAGCAAAGCCTCGCGCGCCTAAGCTGGCAGCCGCTTCTTCTTCCTGCACGCCTTGCGCCTGCATAAGCGGAATCAGCTCCCGCGCTATAAACGGCACGGTTACAAAAACAGTGGCAAGCACGATGCCTGGCAAAGCAAACACGATCTGAATGCCGCGCTCATCCAGCCACGGTCCGAAAAATCCCTGCGCGCCAAACAGCAGCACATAAACAAGCCCGGCGATAACGGGCGATACGGCAAACGGCAAATCAATCAAGGTAATCAGAAAGTTTTTCCCTTTGAACGAAAACTTGCTTACGGCCCATGCCGCGGCGAGACCAAAAACGGTATTAAGCGGCACCGCAATAACGGCGACGAGAAGCGTCAGCTTTAGTGCGGACAAGGCATCCGGCTCCGTCAGCGCCTTCACGTACACCTCCGCTCCCTTGCGAAACGCCTCTACAAACACCGACACCAGAGGCAACGCCACGACCAGCCCCAAAAAAGCCAGTGCCAGCCCGATCAGCAGCCATTTGACGACAGGGGACTCCGTTATATGCCGCGGCCGCTTGGACGCCTCGCTGTCCGTATGCACGGATATAGCTCCCGCCATTCCTCTTCCTCCTCTCCTTAAGTAAAAATGGGGAGGCGGCCCTCCCCGCTTATTCCGACAGCGTACGGCGGTTCATTTTCCATTGCAGCAAATTAATAAGCAGGAGCAGGATAAAAGAAATTGTCAGCATAACGGCAGCAATCGCCGTAGCGCCCGCATAGTCGAACTGCTCCAGCTTGGTCATAATTAGCAGAGGCGCAATTTCCGTCTTCAGCGGCATATTGCCCGATATAAACACAACCGAGCCGTATTCGCCAATACCTCTGGCAAAAGACAATGCAAAGCCGGTGAGCAAGGCCGGCAGCAGCTCCGGCAGGATGACTTTTATGAAGGTTCTGAGCCTGTATGCGCCAAGCATCACTGCGGCTTCTTCTCTTTCCTTCTCCAGATCCTGCAGCACCGGCTGCACCGTCCTGACAACAAACGGAAGCCCGATAAACACAAGGGCAATGATGATGCCTGACTGCGAATAAGCAACCTTGATGCCGAGCGGATCAAGCAGCGAGCCGATCCACCCGTTTTTGGCATAAATCGTCGTTAAGGCAATGCCCGCTACAGCCGTTGGCAGCGCAAACGGAATATCCACAAGGCTGTCGATCAGCCCCTTGCCCGGGAAACGGTAACGGACCAGCACCCAGGCAACCAGCAAGCCAAATACGGCATTGATCGCGCCTGCCCAAAATGCAGTGCTGAAGCTGATGCGGTAAGAAGCCACAACTCTCGGATTGCTCACTGTGCTCCAGAACTGCGCCCAGGTGAGGTCAAACGATTTTATAAACACGGCAGCAAGCGGTATAAGCACGAGCAGGCTGATATAAAATATAGAAAACCCAAGCGATAAACCAAATCCCGGCAGCACTCTAATCTTCCTGGAACCCTTCATGAGAAGTCAGCCCCTCTTTCACGCTTTTTTTCCATCATGCACCCGGTGTATAAATTTGATCGAATATGCCGTCATCGGCAAAATGCTTGGTTTGCGCTTCCTTCCAGCCGCCAAAATCTTTATCGATCGTAAGCAGCTCCAATGACGGGAACTGCTCCGCAAATTGTGCGGCAATGGCCTCATCCGTTGGTCTGTAATAGTTCTTTCCGGCGATTTTTTGCCCTTCATCGGAATACAAATATTGCAGGTAGGCTTCAGCTACTTCACGCGTGCCGTTCGCATCGACCGTTTTGTCGACAATAGCAACGGGAGGTTCCGCCAAAATACTGATCGACGGATAAACGATGTCGAATTTGTCAGGCCCAAGCTCGTTAATGGACAGATATGCCTCATTTTCCCAAGCAAGCAGCACATCGCCAAGGCCGCGCTCAACAAACGTTGTTGTGGAGCCGCGAGCTCCGGTATCCAAAACCGGCACATGCTTGAACAGGTCTTTAACAAACTGTTTGGCCGCTTCTTCGTCATTATTGTTTTGCTTCAGCGCATATCCCCAAGCGGCCAGATAGTTCCAGCGTGCGCCTCCGGAGGTTTTGGGGTTAGGCGTAATGACCTCCACTCCATCCTTCAGAAGGTCATTCCAATCCTTAATCCCTTTGGGGTTGCCCTTCCTCACCAGAAAAACAATGGTTGACGTATAAGGGGAGCTATTGCGCTCGAACTGGCTTTGCCAGTCGCTGCCCAGCAGCCCTGCATCCACAATAGCGTCAATGTCATAACCTAACGCCAATGTAACCACGTCCGCCTTCAAGCCATCAATAACCGTTCTTGCCTGCTTGCCGGAGCCTCCATGCGACTGGTCAATTTCTACCTTCTGATTTTTTTCCTTAAGCCAATGGGCAGCAAAAGCTTGGTTGAATTCAACGTAAAGCTCCCTTGTAGGGTCATAGGAAACGTTAAGCAATTTTACGGGGGGAAGCGGCTTATTGCTCTCTGCCGCAGCGTCTGTGCCGGGAGCTGCTGTTGTGGAACCTTCTGTTGTGGACGGCGTTCCAGCAGCACCGCCGCTATTCCCGCCGTTATTGCCTGATTTTGCGCTGCCGCATGCAGCCAGCACCAAAGTCATGACAACCAAATATAAAAAAAGAGTTTGAAAACGAACCGACGTTTTTTTCATCTGTTAAGCACCCCTTGTTCCAAATTTGTTCGGGAAGCAGTTAACTCCGGTTCGTCCGGTCATCACCATTATTCCTACCCATTTAGTTGGTTATTACTGAATATTACCAGCAGCCTCCAGTCCTGTCAATAACAAAATTGTATGCTTGCTTTAATGCTTGCAAAAGAGTTTAAAGGACAGCAAAAAGCCCGGAGGGGAGGACCTTTTCCCCCGCATCCAGGCTATATCTGCAACTTATTTTTTTCCGCGCTTGTTTTCGCCCGCAACCATCACCACTTCAACATAAGGCGATATGCGGTCCATAAGCCTCTGACCCTTATGCGACTCATCGCCGTCCTTGCTTGTGAAGCTGAAATGCCTCTCCAGCGCGTCCAGCTCATAATTGGAGGTATAAAAGGTCGGCTTTCGCTCCATCCGGTAGTTCAAAATAGCGCCCAGCACATGATCACGCACCCAGGGACTCAAATTTTCAGCCCCGATGTCGTCAAAAATAAGCAGATCGGTTTCCTTCATCATGTCAACCGTTTCCTTCAGCTTGCCAGGCTCATGCATCATCGCTTTCAAATCCTCGACAAAATCCGGCATATACACAATAACTCCGGAGTATCCCGCTTTGGCAAGCTCCTGCAGCAAATAACACATCAGGAACGTTTTGCCCGTTCCGAAACGCCCCGCCAAATAAAGGCCTTCCTGCTGAAGTCCCTGCTCTTTCGTTTTATGAATGTAAGAGAGCACTTGTCCAACCGATTCCGCCCGCATCAAATCCTTTGTCAAAATTTCATCGGAGGAATATTGTTTCCTAAGCACATGCTCATCCACGTAAAAGCTTGTAATTCGGCTGCGGATAGCTTCGTCCGCCTGCCTTGCCAAAAACTTGCGGCAGGAAACCTTCCGGTCATATAGCTGCGTTTGCGCACCAACCGTCTCGCAGCTAAGTAGCGTATAATGCCCTTCATAATCATTGGGGCAGCGGTCCAGTCCTGGACAGTTGCTGCAATTATGGTGTTCGGTAACATATTGATAGACCCGGTTCAGATTAAGCCGGATCAGCCCTTCGTCCAGATCGGGATATTTGGACAGAAGCTTGCCGACCAGAGGGTCGTCCATCAACTCTCGCAGCTTGCCTTCCGCCTTCTCCGTCAGCGATTGCCCTGCGGGCCATGCCTTCAACAAATCGCCAAGCGACTCCATTTAACACACCCCATCTCTACGTTTTTCCATCCAGCTTTCTTGCCAGCTTGCGAAGCTCCTCCAATTTGTCAGCCGAAATGGGATCATTCCTGTATTCCTCCGACACGATAGGAATATTGGGCTTGCCGGACAGGCCGCCCCGGCCATTGCCGGCTCGTCCTCCCCTTGATCCGCTGCCCCGGGCGTTTCCGTAGGATGGCCGTCCTCCGGCATCCCCAGTCGAAGCTTCCTCGCGGCGGCGCTCTTTATCCTGTTCAAGCTTCGCTTGTTCTCTGACATAATGAACCGCTTTTTCAAACGTGTCTATATTTTTGATCAGCATATTGGAGGCTACCGCATCCAGGAAGGTCCGGGTTACCCGGCCGGAATCGCCCGCTCCGATCACATAATGAATAAGCACATTTATGACGGGTGCAGCCAACCGGTAATTAAGGTCGATTCGTTCAAACACGCCTTCTATCCAGTCCGGCACCGCTCCGGGAAAAAAGCGCCGAAGAAACCGGGTATGAGGCTCATTGCGCATCAGCATATTGTATTGCTGAATATCGCAGCGCCCCTTCAATTGCTCCGGCACCGGCAAATAATATTGCTCCAGAACCTCTGCTTCGTCCTCCTGCTCGTCCACGGCTTGCATATCCGCTGCATCGTTGGTCATAGGCGTTTTGGCCAGCATTCGCTGTCGGTCGTCCTCGCGCTTTTTATCCTGGCGGTACAGCTGATTGGCGCGCAGCTGAAGCTCGTCAACATTCAACGAGCCGGAGGAATCAAATACCTCGTCTTCATCAAGCAGACGGCATACGGCCGAAACGGACAAGTGATATTTATAAGCGACATAGTTGATTTGAGCCAAGCCGTCGTCATTGCCGCGAAGACGTTCGACATAAGGTCTGTTGGCGGAGTTCCGCGGGAAACGAAGGAGCAGCTCGCCGTAGGCAATACCAGCGCTTGCAAGCTCCTGGCGAGGAGCGCTTTGCCTTGACGGAGCAACCTCCGTAAGCGCCTGCTCCAGCTCGGAATCAAAGGATTGCATATTCAGCTTAAACAGCTCGTAAAATGGAACCGATATATTTTCCTTCTCCAGCTCGGCTCCCGCAAGCTCGTCCGGCTCCGGCGAACCAAACAGCTCGCGAAGCTCGATCACCGCATATTTGCCAACCTTGTCGCGCAGAAGCATAGCAAGATGCATGTTTTTAAAAAACTCCCCCGGCGAAAGAGGGCACACCAGCTCATATTCATATACGGTTTCCTCCAATAAGGAACCGCCTAATCTTGAGGTTTGCAGCAGGCCTACCGCCTCAAGCCTGGAAGCCGCGTCCACAACCTGCCTTCTGCTTTTTTCGTTCATTTCCAGCCCCAGCCCCAGAAACAGCTTCCGCTGAGGCTCCAGCCTGGAATATCCGGCGGAATCGCCGGGAATGGAATGATATAGCTGCTGATACAGCCCGATGGCAAACGCGCCGATCATGGGCTGGTAAATAAGCGACAACATTCGCCCGTCAAGACTGCTTAACGAAAAATCGCGAAATATGTAGTATCGGTGATGCTCCGTAAATTGCATCAGATTTGGGATGCGCATTGCACCGTCTCCATCCTTGTTTTTCTTTCTACTATATTATCATAAAACGCATCATAGAGTCGCAGGCTAATATATGAAAAAAACCTCCGCTTGGACGTTCGCTCGAAACGAAAGCCCCGGAGGTTGGTATGTTGCAATGGATGGGAATGAAAAGCGAACTATCGGAACAGCCTCAAAACATTTTGTAGCCGCCCCTGCGCAACGCGCGAATGGCCCAACCGCTAACATAAGCGCCAATCAAAGCCCCTATAATGGGAATATAATAAACAAGCGTATAGGTTCCCAGGTTTTCCATTGTTGGATTTTGGGAAGGGTCCCAGGGCGACCATATAGCCAGGCCGATCAGCACAACGACAAAAAGCCCGATAGGGAACCACGTTGTCTTAAGCAGCATATTCAGAATAAAACCAATGCCAAACATCATGACAAAAAACAGCACGGCTGCAATAATAATTTGAATAGCTTCTACCATAAAGCGGCTTGCCCCTTTCGTATTAAAGCTGCAGGATGCAATGAAAATGCTTGCAACTATCCTTCAGTTTAATAAAAGCCGAAAGTGAAGTCAATCACTATGCCAAAAAGGCTCGCCGCCTGCATCCTTGTTTACAGCTGCTACCTGGAATAATCGGTAATGCCTAACCGGTTTCCGAATTCATCCTCGAATTCAACAGACATTCCTGTTCCGATTTTGAAGGGCTCCGTCAAAAAACGTACGCCCTTTGCCTTGAGCCGTTCGTATTCTGCTGGAACATCGTCAACGACAAGCCATATCGCCGGTTTTGCATCGGCATGTTTATTAATGTCCTTCAAAATAATAGCAGGCTCCTCGTCTCCAACATGGAATGCCGCCATACCTTTGTCTGCAAAGTTGAATTTCATTTTTAGTCCAAGAACATTGGCATAATAATGAATGGCGCTGTCCATATCGTCCACCGGCAAAAAATAATTGTCATAACCCTTCATCGTCTTAACCTCCCGATTGTTTGGCTTTCAGTACAAGCGTAACATAGCCAACTTGACAGCATCCTGTCATATTGGAAATTTTTTTCTATGCAATGACGGAAACAAACGATTAGGCAGCGCTCGCCCAGGCCCACCATGCATGGAGAGAAATGTCACAAGTCGTACATTTGCCCCATACCAAAGCGTTAGGATACAATTGAACTATGGAAGAAATAGCCGAACCGGCAGCGAAAGGGGAAGAAACAAAACAATGAGTGAAGCCGCACAAACGTTAGAGGGCTGGTACGCGCTGCATGATTTCCGCAGCATGGACTGGACTGCCTGGAGACTTGCCGATGAAAGCGAGCGGGCTCGCGCGCTGGAGGAATTGCATGCTTTTTTGAAGGAATGGTCGCAGCTTGAGGAACAAAATGGGGGCAGCTCAGCCCATTATTCCATCGTGGGTCAAAAAGCCGATTTTGTATTCATGCATTTGCGCGAAACGCTGGAGGACCTGAACAAGCTGGAAACCGCCTTTAACAAAACGTTGTTTGCCAGCTTTACCTACCCTGTACATTCCTATGTCAGCGTGGTGGAGCTTAGTAACTATATGGGACAACCAGGGGCAGACCCGATGGAAAATCCCGAGATTGTGGCCCGTCTGAAGCCGATTTTGCCAAAATGGCGCCATATCTGCTTCTATCCTATGAACAAACGCCGCTCGGGCAATGACAATTGGTACATGCTGGGCATGGAAGAGCGCAAAGCCTTGATGAGAAGCCATGGCATGATTGGCCGCAAATACGCCGGCAAGGTCAAACAAATTATTACAGGCTCCGTCGGTTTCGATAACTGGGAGTGGGGCGTTACGCTGTTTGCCGAGGATTCGCTGCAATTCAAAAAGCTCGTTTATGAAATGCGTTTTGACGAGGTAAGCGCGCGTTATGGCGATTTTGGCGATTTCTATGTTGGCAACTATCTGGACGGCGGTAAATTTGAGGAATTGTTAAGCGTTTAAAAAGTGCTGCGGGGCTGTCCGAAGAGCCCCGTTTTTATTATTTAAAAAAGGCTCCTGCATGTGCGCATTCCGTAGAATGCAGCATGCAGGAGCCTTACACATTATAAATTGAATGGGGCAAGCTCAATACCGCAGCTTACTCTTCTTCTTGATTGGCCTCTTCATTCAGCCGCTTGGCATCCAAATATTCGCGCGTCGCCCTGTCCCGCTCCCGCCCCTTGTCCTTCAGACGTTCGATAGCGGGCTGAATAAGCAGATCCACTTCCTTCTGAACCGGATAAGCCAAATCATAGCGGTTTTGCGACTCCAGAAACGAGCCTACCTCCATCAACGCGTTGTACCGATCAAGCTCATCTCTAGTCAACAAGCCCCGAACCTGTACGCTGCAATGACGCATTAGAAAAATTTCCCTTTGCGCAGTACAAGCGGAATGCCGCCGATAATGAACAGATAGCGGATATCAATCACTTTTTTCAGCAAAGCCGCAAAACGGCCTTTATATTTCTTGCCGAACGCAACGCCAATTGCTTCGCCTTTGCCAAGCGACGCCACGGTGCCTTTGTTGCTGAATACAAATGTTTTAAGCGGCTGGTTGCGGATGGATGCAACCAGGTTGTTTGCGCAAACGACGCCTTGTTGCATAGCAATTTGGGCGGTTGGCGGATAAGGACGGCCTTCCGGGTTAAACATCAGGGAGTTGTCGCCAACAATGTAGATGTTTTCGTGACCCGGGCAACGCAGAAACTCATCGATTTTCACGCGTCCGCGCATCGTTTCAAAGCCGGCTTCCTCGATCAGACGGTTGCCGCGAATGCCCCCTGTCCAGATAACGGTAGCGGATTTAATTTCTTCGCCTTCGCCTACTACAACCCCTTCAGCCGTACACTCCTTGATTGCTGTTCCAATACGGAAGGTTACGCCCTTTTTAGTAAGAACGTTCATGCCGTATTCCACCAGCTCGGGATCAAAGCCCGGCAATGCCGTTGGCGCTGCTTCAATGTTGTAGATTTTAACGAGTGAAGGATCTACGTCAAATTCCTTGCACAAAACCGGAATGCGGTCGGCAAGCTCGCCAATAAACTCGATTCCTGTAAAGCCGGCTCCGCCAACGATAAAGGTCAGGTAGTCCGTACGGTGCGGCTCGCGTTTATAACGGGCAAATTGATAGTCGATATGCTCGCGAATGAGGCGAACGGAGTTGATGCTGCGAATGTTCATTGCATGCTCCGCCAAGCCAGGAATGCCAAACGTTTCAGGCTCTCCGCCAAGTCCGATAACCAGGTAGTCGTAGGAAAGCGTTCCGTCTTCCAGAATGACCTTTTTGTCCTGAGGACGAATTTGAACAACGGTTGATTTTACAAAATCGATTTTGAATTCATCAATAAGCTTGGAGATGCTTACGCGAGCATTTTCATGAGCGTCCGTGCCTGCTGCAGGCATGTGAAGATGAGTTGTGAAGTAGTGGTAATCATGCTTGTTGACAAGCGTCACATCCGCCTCATTATAATTAAGCTCCTTTTGCAAACGAAGCGCGGTCAGAACGCCACCGTATCCTGCGCCAAGAATAACGATTTTTGGTATGTTGCTCATTGCCTAATCCCATCCATTCTACATGTTCTTTTGTGTTTATCTTAAGAGGTGTGAAAAATTACACAATCTCATCCAAACCGCCATAATTCACTTTTCAAGTTTACGCTAAAATAAGGGTTTTTACCCTTCAATTCATTCCATGCAGACAAGTTTCATATACATCAGACATATTACAGACTTTTCACACAAAGTTCAAGAGTAAATTCTACGAAAAAGTTTAGAATTGTGCACAATTACTGGCATAATCACAATGAGAAATGATTTCATTCCCATGTGGGAACGTTTATAATAGATAGCGTAGTAAAATTGTTGGAGGTGCACTATAAGTGTCTAATACAGATAAAGAGTTGAATCCGGTCGATATTTTAATTATCGGTGGAGGCCCTGCCGGCTTGTTCGCCGCTTTCTATGGCGGCATGCGCCAGGCATCCGTAAAGATCGTGGAAAGCATGCCCCAACTGGGCGGACAGCTTGCCGCGCTTTATCCCGAGAAATATATTTATGATGTTGCCGGGTTTCCGAAAGTAACCGCTCAAGAGCTGGTTGACCGTCTCAAGGAGCAGTTGGATTTGTTCAAGCCTCAGGTATGCCTGGAGGAAAAAGTGATAAATGTCCGCAAGCTGGATGAAAGGCTGTTTGAGGTGACGACCGATAAAGACGTGCATTATGCAAAAGCGGTTATCATTACAGCGGGAGTAGGGGCATTCGAGCCGCGCAGGCTGGAGCTTCCGGAGGCATCCCAATATGAAGGTAACAATCTGCATTATTTTGTAGGAGACCTGAACCGATTTAAAGACAAGCGCGTGCTGGTTAGCGGCGGCGGCGATTCCGCCGTGGACTGGTCGCTTATGCTGGAGCCTATCGCCAAAAGCGTAACGCTGATTCACCGTCGCGATAAATTCAGAGCGCATGAGCATAGCGTGGAAAATTTGATGAACTCATCCGTGAACGTCATTACCCCAACGGAAATAACGGCTTTGCATGGCGACGACGCCATTACAAGCGTAACGCTGACCGATGTAAAAACGAAAGAAAACACGCAGCATGAAGTGGATGCTGTCATCGTAAACTTCGGCTTTGTGTCCTCGCTTGGACCGATTGCAGAATGGGGCATCGAAATCCAGGGCGGCTCCATTGTCGTGGACACGCGGATGGAAACCAAAATTCCGGGCATCTTTGCCGCAGGCGATGTAACCACCTATCCCGGCAAGCTTAAACTGATCGCGGTAGGCTTCGGCGAAGCGCCAACTGCTATCAATAACGCCAAGGTATATATTGATCCAAGCGCGAAGCTGTCTCCTGGACATAGCAGCAACATGAAGCTTTAATTTACTTTAATTTTTCGCTAAAGCCTGAGATAGGACTGCCCGCAGCGTCTGATGAAGCAAGGACGGAGCCAAGCTCCCGACCTGCTGCGTCAGACGCTGTTTACAAGCAAAGCCGGCGCCAATTCCCTGCGCTTCAGTTCTTGCGCAAGCATCCGGATAAATTCCGGGTCAAGCTTGAACTGGATCGCCGCGTGGTACGTGTCCACCAATAGCTCGTCCGTTAAAATTTCCATCGTCCATTCCACTCCTCATCCATAAAGTGCGGTGAACAACCTCATACAAATGCGAGTTCACTACCTCATATAGGAATGTAAATAGTGTAGCATGCCCCTTCTAGCCCCAACAACAGACCTCCTTATACACATACCCCTGTGGATACCATGTGAATCAATTGTGAATACCCGCTTGAAAACGTGCAATATCAGCGTGGATAATGTGGATATCCTTATCCACACCTGCCTTCAAAGCTTTTTCCATAAAAAAGTTTGATGGATATTCCTTCTGCTATAAATGGAATATTTTAACGGCATTAAGCACCTTGGATTCCGGACTCCATCCTTAACCGCTTTTTTGCCCTTCCTTTAACATGCAAAGGACCTTCCGGCAGTCCGTTGACCGCTGCGAAAGGTCCATTCCATTTTGATGCAGGCAATAGCAGAGCTTAGTTATCCCGTTTGCATGTTAATGGGGACGCGTGTTGACTTCAAAAATCCATAGCTTGCCTTGCCTGTCGATTCCGTAATCGAAGCCAAGATGCGAAATGCCGGGAAAACGCTGCTCCAATACCCGGGTCGACATTACCGTAAGCTCTCTCATGCGGCCCTTCTTGGCCTTGACCTGGGAGGAACCCAACGAAGCGGCAATGCCATTGGAGGCAGTGACCATCTGCCCGCCTTGACTCAAATTGGTGACAAACAACCCGCGTCTGGCAATCCGGCCCACCATGGACCGGTATTCCCACCCTCTGGCGCCTTTTACGTATTTGACGCGGTAGTCAATAGGCCGGCCGCCTACCGTAGCCAGCTGGATTCCTTTCTGAATCAGATAAGGCCTGCGCCCAACCCGGCTTCCCAAACCTGCCGCCAGCCCGTCAAAGCTGGAAAAACGGGTTGTTCGATCGCGAAATGTATACGCAAACCCAACCCCGTCCCTGAATACCTTGATGACTCCGCTGCCGCCCGAGCCCACCACGGGCTTCACCACAACAAAGCCGTGGCTGTCCAGCATCATGCGAAGCTGAGATGGCGAATATCGCCGCGTGGGAGGAATATGCGGAACAATGCCGGGATGCGACATAAGCGCCTCCGTTTTTGCCCATTTGCTTGCGAGCTGCCTGCCTGAATGATTGTGATTGGCCATGACTGTTATCTCCTTTCCAGTCGCCATAGTACATACTATGTTGTCCGGCAGGAGAGCTTGTGGATGTATGCCGCTGGTTAAGAGCGGGAATTGCCAAGCAGGTGCCATAAGCCTACAACAGATTGGCTTCCCAATTGAACAGGTTACTTGCCATCCTTTTTCTCCAGGGCGGCCTTGAGCTTATCGGCAAGGCTGTTAGCCAGTGGCGAATTATCGCTGTATTGCTCCACCAGCCGCTGCTGCTCGCGCCGATTCATCCGTCCGCCGTCCTTGTCGCCCAGCATCTCGATCACATTGCAAGGCTTGCATTGTGCGTATTTTCCTGCTTTGCCGTCATGCAGCTCCATTTTTTTGCGGCATTGCGAGCAACGCTTGTTTAATAAAACGGGGTCCGAATGTCTGCGATAGCCGCATTCCTTGTCGGAGCACACCATGGATTTTCCCCGTTTGTTTTTAACCTCCAGCATCGGCTTTCCGCATTCCGGACAACGCGAGGTGGTCAAATTATGCGGCTTGTATTCCTTGGTTTCCGTCCTTACCTCCTGTACCCACTTGCGGGATTGCTCGCGGATGCCGCGCATAAACGCCACCGCATCCCCCTTGCCTTTGGCGATGCGCTCCAGCTCGCCCTCCCACTTTGCCGTCAATTCAGGGCTGCGCAGCTCCTCAACGACAAGGCCGATTAATTGCTTGCCCTTGCCCGTTGGAATAAGCGACGATCTGGAGCGTTCAATCGTATCCGTGGAGAGCAGCTTCTCGATAATATCGGCGCGCGTTGCCGGCGTGCCAAGGCCGTATTTCTCCATTTTGCCCAGCAGGGAGGCTTCGGTATAACGCGCAGGCGGCAGCGTTCTCAGCTCCTTGATTGCCGGGTTTTTGAGCGGAAGCGCCGCTCCCGCCGCAAGCGGAGGCAGAAGCTGTGAGGACTGGCGGTCGCCAAATTGGCGTCCTCCCCCCTCCTTATCGTCATCCTCTTCATCGTCTTCATCATCGTAGCTCCCGCCTTGGTACAGCTCCTTCCAGCCTGCATCCTTCCGGATTTTTCCCTTCGCATAAAAGCGTTCTCCGCCCGCAACAAGCGTTACAGAGGTTTCATCGTAACGGTAAGGACCATAGAACAACGCGATGAAGCGGCGGACGATCAAATCGTACAGCTTGCGCTCGTCGTTGGAAAGCGACTGAAGCTGAAGATATTGCTCCGTCGGTATGATGGCGTGATGATCGCTCACCTTGCTGTCGTCTACAATCCGGTTAGTCATTTTCAGCGGCGACCGTAACGCCTTTCTGGCCAAGGCGGCGTAAGGGCCAACAGCTACGCTTTCCAGCCGTCCCTTGAGCGTTGGAACCATATCGCTGGTTAAGTAGCGGGAATCCGTTCTAGGGTAGGTCACCAGCTTGTGCTGCTCGTACAGCTTCTGCAATACATTGGACGTTTGCTTGGCGGAAAAGCCCAGCCGCTTGTTGGCATCGCGCTGCAGCTCTGTCAAATCATACGCAAGCGGATGGCTCTCGGCACGCTCAGTCGTGCGCAGCTTCTCCACCTTGGCGCTTCCCGCCGCTCCGGCTCGGGCGGCGACCGCTTCCGCATCCTCCCGCTTCCATATGCGTCCGTCATGACCGTCAGCCGCGCGCCATTGCGCAGTAAATTCGCCAAACGGCGCACTGACGGTCCAATAAGGCTGAGCTTGAAAGGTTTCGATTTCCCGCTCCCGGTCCATCAGCATCGCTAGCGTTGGCGTCTGGACGCGGCCTGCCGCAAGCTGCGCATTGTATTTGGTCGTTAATGCGCGCGTCATATTAAGGCCGATCAGCCAATCCGCTTCTGCCCGGCATACGGCCGACTTATATAAGTGATCGTAATCGCGTCCGGGCTTCAAATTTTTGAAGCCGTCCCGAATGGCTTTGTCGGTCTGCGACGATATCCACAGCCGCTTGAACGGCTTCCTGAAGCCTGCCAGCTCCATAATCCAGCGCGCTACCAGCTCTCCCTCGCGCCCGGCGTCCGTAGCGATGATCAGCTCCCCGATATCGCTGCGCTTTAACAGCTGGGCAACCGCTTTGTATTGATGGGAGGTTTCCTTCAATACCTTCAGCTTCATTTTGTCCGGCAGCAGCGGCAAATCCTCCAGATTCCATGTTTTGAACCGGTTATCATAATCCTCGGGCTCAGCCAATGTCACAAGATGGCCCAAAGCCCAGGTCACCACATAGCCAGGTCCCTCGATATAGCTTTTTCCTTTGCCGTTGCAGCCCAATACGCGCGCGATTTCCTTGGCAACGCTTGGCTTTTCGGCAAGCACTAATGATTTCATTCCCCTATCTCTCCATTTCGGCTTCCGTTATGGTGCAAAGATACCACATGAAGAAGTGGCGCGCAATGAAAACGCTCTTCAATAAATCTCCGGAACCATTCACACTCTAGCCCTCCGCATCCATTTGTAGTCTACTCTTTCCCTGTGCTATAGTAGGCTCAAAAAGAGCGCCTGCCGCCTCCCGGCAGCGTCAAACAAGGAGTGTGCCCTTGCAATGAATAGTCGGACTGTTGCAGCTTTAACAGGCTTTTTGCTTCTTTACGGCGCGCTCGTTGCCTACATCGGCTGGAACGGCTGGATATATCTTTCCTCCGTCGTCGGCTCGCCGCCTGCCATCATTTATTGGGTTTTGATAGGCTTGCTTTCCCTTGGTTATGTATTGGGCAGAATGGGGGAGTCTACCGCACTCCGCCCTCTCGCCGAACCGCTCAAAATAACCGGCTCCTATTGGATCGGCTTGTTCCAATACAGTCTGCTGCTGCTTCCCGTAGCGGGCATCGTTGGACTTTCCCTCAAGCTGGCCGGACTGCCGCAGTCTGTTTATATTAACGGCGTAGGCTCGGCCGTAGCCATCCTTCTCCTCGTTCTGCTCGTCGTTGGCACTCGCAATGCATGGAGCCCCGTAATTCGACGTTATGCGGTTACCATTCCCAAAAGCGCCGGTTCCCGCAAAACGTTAACCATTGCAATGGCATCCGATTTGCATCTGGGCATCGTCATCGGCAAACGGCATATCGCGCGGCTGGTGAACAAGGTTAACGAAATCAAGCCCGATATCATCCTGCTGCCTGGAGATATACTGGATGACGATCTTGCTCCTTTCTTGCGCAAAGGAATGGCTTCTGCGCTGGAACAGCTCAAAGCGCCGCTTGGCGTGTACGCCGTTACGGGAAATCATGAATATATCGGAGGCAAGGTGCCGCAATATATCCAGGCCATGCGGGAAATTGGCATACCGGTGCTCATGGATGAAGCGGTTGTCATTGAAAACAGCTTTGTTGTATTGGGCCGCAAGGACAAGGCATCAGCGGGCTTTAAAGGCGGAGGACGCAAATCGGTGGCCGAGCTGGTTGAGACGCTGCCGCGCGAGCTGCCGATCATCATGCTGGATCATCAGCCTTCTGATCTGAATGCCGCACAAGCGGCGGGCATCGACCTCTCCCTGTCGGGCCATACCCACCGGGGCCAAATGGCGCCGAACCATTGGATTACAAAACGGATGTTCGAGCTGGATTGGGGCTATAAGCAAAAAGGAAGCCTGCACGCCATCGTCTCCTCCGGCTTCGGCTTCTGGGGACCGCCCATGCGGCTTGGAAGCCGCAGCGAGGTTGTTGAAATAAAAGTAACGTTTGAAAATTTGGGCCGAGGACAATTGTAACGCCGCCGCTTCCCGCGCAGCTCCCCCATAATATATTGATGGTAAACATCAGGAATCCGCAAAAAGGAGGCGAGCGCGTTGGATTATGCCGCAACAGGAATGCCGGATGGACGCTTGCTTGCCATATCGGATATCCACGGGCGGCAGGAGGGGCTTCTTAGACTGCTGCAAATGGCCAAATACACCCCCGGCAAGGATTGTCTCATTCTGTTAGGCGATTATATTGAGGCTGACAAACCTTCAACCTGGGAAATTCTTCAGACCATCCGTCTGCTTGCTAAAGGAGGGGCGATTGTCATTGCGGGAAATCATGAGCTAAAGCTTGCAGCCATGACCCGCAAAGGCGCCTCCCGTTATCGGCCCTACGTCAAATGGATTGCGGGTCTGCCGTTATACAAAATTATTACTCCCTATCTGTTTGTGCATGCCGGAATCCGTCCTGGAGTACAGCTTGCGGCACAAAGCGTGCGGGATATGACCGAAATTCGCGAACGATTCTATGCCTGTCCCCCCGACAGCTTCCCGTTTGCCCCGGAGGACGACGGAAGCGAGTGGAGCCGGATCGTATTCGGGCATACAGCCACGCATAAGCTTGGCGCCGATGCCGGGTTCCTGTGGCGGGACAGCCTGCGCATAGGCATCGACACGGGCGCCAAGCAGGGCATGCGTCTGACGCTGGTCGATTTTACAAATGATCTGGCATACTCCTGCGCCGCCAATCCTCAATACCGCTGCAGCGATTATCAGCTAGAGACCGCAGGAATTAGGTTCAACGGTCATTAACCAAAATCATTTTCATATAGCTGCGGCTCGCCATAAGGAAATACAAGCCCTGCATAACGACGAAAATGCCAACGATGACCAGGGAGTACAGCCAGTTGGAGGACATCATGATATTGTCCAGCGCCAGCATGGCAAACAACGCATGGCTGGTTCCCACTACGCAAGGCACAAAAAAAACAATGCCGATTTGCGTAACGACCATCTTCCTGATTTCCTTCAATGTCATGCCTATACGCGTCAGTCCTCTGATTTGCGCTTGATCCTCCTGCAGCTCGGTAAACAGCTTGAAATAAATCATGCTGCCTGCAGCGATAAAAAACAGCAGGCTGATAAACAAGCCGATAAACAAGGTCAATGAATAGCTTTCGGCTGTCACTGCATAGCGGGAAGCGCGCGTAAAGTCCGTTTCGCCGCGCCATTGTTCTGCCACAGCAGCTTCCAGCTTATGTCCCAGAAGGATGCTGTTCTCCCAATCAGCTACCTCGTAGCCGTAAAAAACGAGCTGCTTCTCCTCCGGTATGCCGGCAAGCAAGCTTATAAAAGTCAGATCATCCATAACCAGTGTTACGGCATTGGAATGAATCCGATTATTCAAAACCGTATGCTGCAAGGTTCCCGATATTGGAAAATGAACGGCTTTGCCGTTTAAAACGCCCTTAATAGTGCCTTCCATTTGCCCCAGATTGAGATAATAGGAGGAGAGGAGGGTCAGCTTGCCGCTAACGGCTGTCAAAGCCTGCTTCCCTTGCTGGGCAGCCAGCTTGTTGTAGCTGGAAGCCGAAATAACAAACGCCCTTTGCTTGTCCTCTTCGGTTCGGTTTCCCGTCATTTCAAGGCCGTTCTCCAGGTTTACCGTATATTGATCTATTCCGATGCCAGCCACTCTGACCTCCCGGATCAGTTCAAATCCCGCATCCTTAAGCGTGTCGTTCAGAAGCTCCCGCTCCAATACCTGATGGGACTCAAGCCCCTCCTCCATATAAGCCAGACTGTATGGAGCATTTCGCAGCTCCGCTTGCTTGCTTTCAATAAACATAAAATAAACGGTCCCGGCAGCCGTCATAATAACAGCGCTCATAATGGATACAGCAAACAAAATCCGGGCATTATCCTTGATTTTGTAGCCTAGCTGGGAAAAAATAAGCAGGTTGGTGCGATTGTAATAAAAGCTTTTGCGCCGTTGAATCAGCCGGAGCAAAATAATGCTGAGCTGGGAGAACAAAAAATAGGTGCCGGTCACAACCGTCGCCAGCACAGGCAGCGCCAATACCATAAAATTGATCATCGTCATGGACAAGGCCATCCAGTAGCCTCCGACGAGACAGAGAACACCAAGCACACATTGCAGACGCGAATACCGAAGCTCGCCCTTAGGCTGCCTCGATGCACCCAGCAGCTCGATAATTTCAACGCGCCTCATCGTCATGACCGACCACGCCGAAATGCACATAAACACAATAAAAAAACAGGCCGCTGTCAGCCAAACTGCCTTTAACGGTACGGCAAATGCAATGCTGTCCTCTATTTTGAGCATCGCCGTCAGCGCCATAAAAAACAGCTTGCTGAATAAGATCCCAAGACCAATGCCAGTCGCAATAGACAGGACCGAAATCGCGATATTTTCATAAATGATCAGCTTGCGCAGCTGCGGGCGCGTCATGCCAAACAGCGTGAACAGTCCAAACTCCTGTTTTCTCGTTTTAAGAAATGCGGAATTGGAATAGAGAATAAAAAGAATCGAAAACATGATGATGAGATACAGGCAAAAGGCCATGCCTTGCCGTACCTTTCCCGCTGCCAGAATTTCACCGTTCAGCACATCGGGATGCATAATAAAAGCGGCGTAAATATAAAAAATCAAAACGGAAAAGACGCTGCTGAGGAAAAAGGCGCTGTACGCCCTCCAGTTCCCTTTGACGTTGCTAAGGGCGAGCGAACGGAACGTCATCGAAATTCCCTCCCAGCACGCTTAACGCATCCAGGATTTGCTGAAAAAAGGTTTGCCGATTGGAGCCGCGTCTGATCTCCGAAAACAGCCTGCCGTCCTTTATAAATACAATACGCTGGCAGTAGCTGGCCGAAAACGGATCATGCGTCACCATCAAAATGGTTGCGTTATACTGCTCATTCATATCCTTCAGCGCATCCATGACGTCCTTGGCCGCCTTGGAGTCCAGGTTGCCGGTCAGCTCGTCAGCCAGCAGCAGCGAAGGCTTGTGAATAATTGCCCTTGCAATCGCAGCGCGCTGCTTCTGCCCGCCGGACACTTCATATGTCCGCTTTCCCAAAATGCCGTCGATCTGCAGCAGCTCCACAAGTGGTTCCAGCGCCTTCCCGATTTCGGCAGGACGCACGCCCCCCAATACAAGCGGAAGGATAATATTTTCCTTAATTGTTAGCGTATCCAGCAGGTTATAATCCTGAAAGACAAAACCAAGCTCCCGGCGGCGAAATAACGCCAGCTGAGCGGGGTTTAGCTTTACGGGATTGACGCCATTAATTTGGACCGTGCCCGAGGTTGGACGATCAATAGTAGCCAGCAGGTTCAGGAGTGTTGTTTTTCCGCTGCCGGATGGCCCCATCACGCCGACAAATTCGCCGGGATTAATCTCCAGATCAATATCCTCCAGCGCTTTGAATACGACATTTCCTTTGCTGCTGTACAGCTTGCCAAGAGCCGTCGCTTTAAGCACGCTCATTGCCGTCGCCTCCCATCTCGTTAATGCAGCAAGTATATACCGCCGGACAACTCCACGCCCATCGATTTGTCTTTCAATGGCCTCCGGCAAGCTTACAACATTGTCACTATCCTTCCTTTTGCTTTATTCCATAACATGAATGCCGCCCGGCTTAAAGGTTAAAGTAAAGACGGCTCCCTTGCCAGGCACGCTCTCCGCGGTCAAGCTATGGCCTAGCCGGCTGCAAACCTCCTTAGCCAAATAAAGCCCCATGCCCGTTGATTCGCCAGAGGATCTGCCGTTTTCCCCCGTAAAAAAGGGATCAAATATGCGGGGAAGATCATGCGGCAAAATGCCTATGCCTTCATCCTCGACCTCCAGCGTTACCGCACCTCCGTTTTGTTCCTTGATACGAAATTGCAGATTTTTGGAGCCTGGCTTGGTTTTGCTGTATTTGATACTATTCCCGATCAGCTGGTTCAGTACAAAAGTAATCCACTTCTCGTCGCTTTCCACCCATGCCTCGCCGTCAATTCGGGGAAAAATGGAATGCTTGATGCATAACCGCTTATGACTGTTGACCGCCGAACGAAGGATTTCATGGAGCGGCCTGCGGCGAATATGAAGGTCCAGAGCAAATTTGTCCAGTCTAGCCGTATGAAGCATCTGCTCCAGCCCTCTTGTCATCCGTTCCGCTTCCTCCTGAATGCTTTGCGCCGCTTCGCGCTGCGCCTCCTCTCCTAACGGCAGCTCCCGCAAAACCTCCTGCATTTGCATATCGATGACCGAAACCGGAGTTTTCATATAATGCACCCATTGCAGCACAAAATGATTGCGGAGCTCCTGCTGGCGCTTGTACTGATTCAGCTCGTTCAAAAAAGCCGCGTTTTGCTCCTGAAGCAGGGCAACAACAAGCTTTTGCTCATGCGTGACGCCATTATTGACAATGGCGGCTCCATCGCGCTCGCCGGCCCTCTCCGTCGCCTCCTGCAGCTGCCTGTAGAAATGACGCTGCCGAACATAGTCCGCCGCCAGCCAAATGATAAGCAGAAAAACGGCGAATACCGCAATATAAACCATGGTCCCGCTTTCAATAAGACCGGGATAACGGTAATTCTCCAGCACAAATAAAAGGATGGCAAAACCCGCAAGAAACAAAAACGTCATGATATAAACCAATCGATCCTTCAAAAAAGCGGTCAAGGTCACTTTATTCATCGCCGCTTTCCTCCAGCCTTTGGATAGAGAGCTTGTAGCCCAAACCTCTGATGGTGTCGATCAGCTTGGGCAAGCCAAGCTCCTCCATTTTTTTGCGCAATCTCGTCACGTTAACGGTAAGCGTATTGTCGTCGACAAACTGAACATCGTCCCATAGCGCCTCCAGCAGCACATCCCGCGACAACACCTCTCCCGGCTTGCTCATCAGACATTCCGCCAGCAGCAGCTCGTTTTTGGTCAACTCCAGCCGCTTCCCCTTCCACTCCAGCTCATTTCGTCCGGGGTATAGACGCAAGCCGCCGCATTCCAGCAAAGGGCGGCCCACATACGTTTGATCGCTCCATGAGGGCAAGCCGGAGACAGCTCCTTCGTTTCCGCCATCCATTCCCGAGGATGCGTATTCGCCATAAGCCCGCCGGAGCGCCCCTTTAATTTTGGCCATCATCAGCTCCAGCTGAATCGGCTTGGTTATATAGTCATCGCCGCCGTTTTCAATAGCCATCACCTGATCCATCTCTCCCGCCCGTGCGGAAATATAAAGGATTGGCATGCTGGATCTCATGCGGATTTGGCGGCACCAGTAATAACCGTCAAAATACGGCAGATTGATATCCAGCAAAACCAGATGAGGCTGAAACGCCTCAAGCTCCGGCAACAGCTCCCGGAAATTAACGGCAACAGCGGCCGAATACCCGTATTGCTCCATCTTTTTTTTCAAAATAGCAGCTATTTTGGCATCGTCTTCAACAATAAAAATGTTATACATGTTTCCCTCCCAATCCTAACCAGCCATAATGAATCGGAATGTGATAAGCCGTTTTATAAATTCAGCTCCACCATGCTTTGCGCTCGAAGCGGATAATCCGTAATCATGCCGTCGATTCGGAATTTCAGCACTTCCTTCATGTTCCGGCTGCTGTTGACGGTCCAGACCCATACTTCCCGCCCGCTGCTATGGGCCCGTTTGACCAGCGGCTCCGTCAGCATAACCTGTTCAATGGTGTAAAAGTCTACATCCAGAGCGGACAAATCACCCAATGCAAAATAAAGAATTTGCCCGATTTTGATATCGGGAGCAAGCTCGCGGATCAGACGAAGCGACTCGCTGTCAAAGGATTGAATATAAACCTCCCGCTCCATCCCGAATTGCTGGATGGTTCCCACGACCTTGTGAACCAGCTCCGCTCCGGGTCCGTATGGCTTCAAATCAAGAAGCAGCTTAGTTTTCCCCTGCGCCTCCGATAGAGCCTCGCTTAATGTGGGAATATGAATCGGCTCCAGATTTCCATCCTCTCCGATCATCAGCCTGCTTAATTCATCATAAGTCAGCTCGTTCACCCGTAGCTGCACGCCTGCCATTCGCTGTAACGTATAGTCATGGTGAAGCACCGCCACGCCATCACGGGTCAGCTGTACGTCAAGCTCCACCGACTGCACCCCTTTGTCAATAGCTGATCTTATGGCGGGAATTGAATTTTCAGGAGCAAGCTCCACGTCTCCTCTATGGGCGGATATGAGAACGGTCCACTGGGCGTACAGGAGATTTTCATTAGCGCGAAAGCCCACAAAAATCATTAGCCCGACATAGATGGCCGTAATGGAAATATACAACGTCCGGGTCGTTTTTCTCCTACTCAAATAAACGGTCAGCTTCCGCTCCAGCCCTCCCAGCCGGCTGGGCCGCAGCTCTAGCGTATCCCGGGGCCGAATGCCTTGACCTGCGCGAAAATAGAAATAAAGGCGGGTCAGAAAAATCAGGTTGACCGGCAGCAATAAAAGCGCAAACATATAGTTCAGAATGGAGGAAAGCGTGAGTGAATAATGAGCGGAAAACAGCCTTAGCACATTGATGTTAAGCCAAGCCGGCAAATGGGAAAGAGAGGAAAGCACAAAAAAACCGGCCGACAGAACAAGCGCATTCAGAAGGAACAAAATCAGAAACAGCTTTAGCTGGCTCCAGCCTCTTGTAAGCGCCATGCTGCTGCGGACCGCCTCCGCAATGCTTTTACCCTCCAGCATAATATAATGCAGCACAAAAACCCATCTCAGCAGCAGGTACAGCAAAATAAGCAGCAAAAAGGCGTAAACTACGGTCATAATGACAGAGCTTTCGACCACCCTGCTATTTATAAGGATAGGGAAATTAAACAGAGCATAAAAAGACTCCGATAACGGGGAATCGATAAACGGAATAAGAACCAGCAAAAAAAACAATAGCTGAAGTATGCCAAAGCCAAGCAGACGCGGCGTGCGGCGAAGCGCAGCCAGCAAGGAATCCGAAATTAGAACCTCTTTGGAAAAATAATGCTGCTGCACCATAACAACAAGCACGCATAACTCGATAAAAAGAGTGAAAGAAGCCAGCAGTCCGATAATAACCAGACCAAGGACGCCTTCATAGGCCAGCCCGATCCGGTACACTTCTCCATTCAGCAGCGAGCCTGAACCAAGCACCGTCAATATCCGGTTAAACACATATGTAATAACCGGGATAACGACAAAGCTGGACAGGAGCATAAACATATATTCAAACAGAAGCAATTTTTTGAAGGAGGTACGGAAATCCGCAAGACTTCTGACGAGCAGCCGCATCATAAGCAATCATCCCATTCGCCAAAGGTGTTTATGTCCCATTATACTCTGCCTGCTCGTTCAAGCACAAAAAAAATACAAAAAAACCTTCTGTTCTCCCTATCGCGGGGAACAGAAGGTTTTGGGTCGGGGCAAGGGAGCGTTGCTCCTCAAGCGCGATTCCCATATCGATTAACTCATCCGTCAAGGGCTCGCTTATAGTCCTGTTTTGATTAAATGGTCAAGTATGCTTTTGAGCTCTCCGTCATGATAGCCCTCGCCATTGTCCTCGCCTTTAATTTCGATTTTGGTAATATCCAGCTTGTAGTCCTCGCCGCCTAGCGGCGCAAAAATCAGCTCCCGCTCGTCCTCCAGCGTAACATTGTAGCCCAGCTGCTTGAAAGCGGCGATAAAGTCGGAGATCGCTGGATGTTTGTTCGGCTCCAGCATAATCAAAGCGCGCAGCAGCTTGCTTTTGTCGCCCCGGATTACCTTAAAGTGAAAAATGCATTCTCTCATACGTTGTTTCGCTCCTTACTTAATAACTCGGAAGGCCGGTCCTGCCTCGGCGCGGCGGAACAGCTTGCCTCCGGTTTTTTTGCCCAGCCATGGCAGAACGTATCTGTCAAGACCGAATCTGCCGGCGTTGGCGCCAGCCAATACGACGATGAAGCCCAACAACAGAAGCCAAGGATTGCTGCTTACAGTACCTGCGAACATAAACATAAAGTTCATCACTAGACCAAAAAACGCTGCCGTCAATGTCAGGGTGCCCAAAATCAGTCCCGCGCCAATCAATACTTCGCCCCATGGAACAAGGATATTAATAATTTTAATATTTGGCAAGGCGACATGCTCGACAAAGCTGTTGAATAACGGATAAAGCGGTTCGCCTGTTGCTTTGTTCATAACCGGGTTAGTGATGACATTGTTCAGAAATCCTTCTGCGGTAAACGGCGTGGCGCCCGTTAGTTTTGGCAGCCCCGAGCTAAGCCATTGATAACCAAGAAATATCCGAATAAATGCCGCGAAACCTGCCGCCCATACGTTTTCTCTCCAAAATTTCATCATCTCTCATCACTCCTTCTCTTTATGTCCTTATTATAATATCGGACAAATGGAGAGTATGTGATTTAAATCACTAATTAGAGTGAAAAGTGATTTTTTTCACGAGAGGGTGTAAGTTCAAATTAATTTGGCTGGCAGGAGGGCGTCCGCCATGTGAATGGTTCTTCCGATCGCTTATTGTTTCCAGATTACCTGATTGTATTAATCTAATGTTGTAATCCGGAAACACAGGCGAACGCTTCGCTTCTCCAGAACCATTAACACTCTGTCCGATCTCTGCCGTTTATTTTAATTGAACTTACATTAGCACTCGCCGGCTGCGGCAGGTTTTCCTGCATCGGTTGCCGTGCGGAACGATGAGCCGCATCCGCAGGTCGCGGAGGCGTTGGGATTTTCAATCGTAAAACCGCCACCCATCGCTGACTCCTTGAAGTCGATCACAAGGCCATTCAAATATTTGATGCTGTCCTCGTCTACAACTACCTTCAAGCCTTGGGTCTGAATGGTTTGGTCGCCTTCATTTAGTTCATCGTCAAAGCCCATGCCGTAAGAAAAGCCGCTGCAGCCGCCTTCCTTGACGCCTACGCGCAGAAACAAATCCGGTGAAGCTTCTTGCTCCAGCATTTCCTTTATCTTTTCAGATGCCAGCTCACTAATTGTGATCATGATCATCCCTCCGTTTGCTTTCGCTGTATTGGCGGACCCATAGAGCCGCCATCATGCTTACTTATCTATAGTATACTCCACTTTACCGGCTTGCTCAAGCCGGAACGACTTTCTTGTTGCCCGTACATCCTGTGAGGTTTATAATAGTTAGAGCTAATGAGACATGATACATGTTCCTTTTTTCACAAAATACATTATAACTTCGCGAGGAGGTCTTTCCTTGAATGTCATTATTCCGACTCAAGAAAGCCGCATGCAGGACATCATCGAAAAAGTACGCCACGGAGAACGCTTAAGCCTTCAGGATGGCGTTTTTCTATATCAATCCGAGGACTTGCTTACTATCGGCCAGCTGGCTAATGAAGTGGCGCTGCGCAAAAACGGAAAAAAGGTTTATTTTATTGAAAATATGAGCCTGTATTTTACGAATGTTTGTGAAGCGCATTGCGCTTTCTGCAACTTCCGCAAGGATCAGGGCGATCCCGGAGCCTATACGCTTTCCGGCGAAGAAATGATCGCCTACGTTGAGAAGCATTTCCACCCTGGCGTCCGCGAGTTCCATATTGTTGGCGGGCATAATAACCACGTGCCTTTCCAATATTACGTGGATTCCCTCAAAGCGCTTAGGGACCGCTTCCCTGAAGTGACGCTTAAGGCGTACACCGCTGCGGAAATCGATTTTTTCTCGAAAATCAGCGGGTTATCCTATAAAGAAGTGCTTCAAGAGCTCATGAAGGCTGGGCTTCAATCCTTGACCGGCGGCGGAGCCGAAATTTTATCCGATCAATACCGTAAAAAAATGCGGGTGACTAAAGCCGATGTTTCACAATATCTGGAGGTTCACCGTACAGCACATGAGCTGGGCCTCAAAACACATACGACGATGCTGTACGGCTCCATCGAGACCAAGGAGGACCGGGTTCAGCATTTGATCCATCTGCGCGAGCTCCAGGATGAAACGAACGGCTTTCTCGTGTTCATCCCGCTTTCCATGCAGCCCATTAATCCCAATGCAGGAATCAGACGCCGCAATTCAGCGTTCGAGGACCTCAAAACGATTGCGATCAGCAGACTTATGCTGGACAACTTCCAGCATATTAAAGCCTACTTTATTAATATAGGCGTTCAGTTGACACAGGTTGCTTTGACCATGGGCGCCTCCGACGCTCACGGCACCATCGTTAAAGAAAGAATCAGCCATGCCGCCGGAGCGCTTACGCCCGAAGGCATTACTCGCGAAGATTTGATCTGGCTTATTAAAGGAGCGGGACGAATTCCAGTCGAGAGGGATACGTTCTATAATGAAATAAAAGTATACGAATAAGGCTTCAGAACCCAACATCATAAAGCGTGGAGCTGTTACTATGAAAAAAGTGGTTATACTGGGCGGCGGCTATGGCGGAGCCGCCCTGGTCAACGAACTGATCCAGCATCATCTTCCGCAGGACGTATCCATACTGCTGATTGATCGCATGCCCTTTCAAGGTCTCAAGACGGAATATTACGCGCTTGCCGCAGGCACCGTGTCGGATTTGGAGCTGCGCGTCAGCTTCCCGATTCATCCGAAAGTCCAATATGTATACGGTGAAATTCAGGATGTGGATCTTGAAGCCAAGCTGGTGAACGTAGAGGGTCATGATCCCGTTTCCTATGATTGGCTCGTCATCGGCCTGGGCTGTACGGATAAATATCATGGCATAGAAGGCGCAGAGCAATATTCCAGCAGCATTCAAACCTTTTCGGCAACCCGTAAAACCTATGCCCGCTTGAATGATGTTAAGCCTTATGGACAGGTTACCATTGTTGGCGGCGGACTTAGCGGAGTAGAAGTGGCAGCGGAGCTTAGGGAAAGCCGCCCCGATCTCAATGTTCGCATTCTGGATCGCGGGCCTAGCGTCTTATCCGCCTTCCCCGGAAAGCTGCAACGGTTTGTAGCGGAATGGTTCAAGGGACATGAAGTCGAAATGCTGGGACATGTCTCCTTGTCCAGGGTTGAGGAAGGCCAGCTTTATGACGGCAATACTGATACTTCCTTTTTGACCGATGTAACGGTTTGGACGGCAGGCATTCAGCCTGTCGAGCTGGTACAACGTATGGACTTGCCCAAGGATTTGACGGGACGGCTGCTTCTGAATGAATTCCATATGCTTCCCGCCTACAACGATGTATTTGTGGTTGGGGATTGCGCGTCGATGCCTTTTTCGCCAAGCGGTCAAGCCGCCGGCGCTCAAGGCAAACAAATTGCGGAAGTGCTTCATAGCATCTGGCAAGGCACAACGCCCAAGCTTGGCAAGCTGAAGCTAAAGGGCGTATTGGGATCATTAGGGAAAAAAAGCGGATTTGGTATTATGGGCAATACGCCGATTTTGGGCCGGGTGCCAAGGCTGGTCAAAAGCGGCGTATTATGGCGCTCCAAGCGTCATCTTGGTTAAATGGGAATAATGACGTAGTGCTGCGCTAATCTCCAAGCAGCTTGTCCAGCGCCTCGCGGTCGCTTTCCTGCTGCTTGATGGCATTACGGATTGCCTCCGTCAGCTCTTCCGCGGAATCAGCGGCAACGATAGCGCCGTCGACCAGGGCAAATGGCGAAAGATAACATTCGCCGCAATTGCCAAGACAGCCGTATTCGGTTACTTCCAGCGTATCATCAAGCTCCAGCTCCTCCATCACGGCAAATGTGCCGCGATGCATATTGCTGGCGCAAAAATCGATCATTGGTTTTAACATGATTGTCACCTTGTTTCCAGGATGCCTCATTATCATCCATTTTCAATTGCTTCACTTTGTACTATAATAGGGGAGAAAGGAGCTGATTGCAATGAGTGAACAAGTACAAGACACAATGTACGATGAAGTGCTGGACGTACTGGATAAGCTTCGTCCATTCCTTCAACGCGATGGCGGCGACGTTGAGCTGGTTGACGTGGAGGATGGAATCGTCAAGCTTCGCCTGATGGGCGCTTGCGGCAGCTGTCCAAGCTCAACCATTACACTGAAAGCCGGCATCGAGCGCGCTTTGCTTGAAGAAGTTGACGGTGTTGTGGAAGTCGTACAAGTATTTTAATGCAGAGAGTCTTATCAGACCGAGAAGCTTCAAGCTGCTTGGATTAGATAAGGCTCTTTTTTTTGAGCAGCATGAAGGGAAAAAGCCGGCTTTTCGCATGATGTTATGCGCAGCCGGCTTTTTGTAAAATGGACTTTTCGGACAGCCCCTACATCAAATCTTTAATATTGGCGCGGATGGGATCAAACCCCCCGGTTACGTCAATAACGTTCCCCGTCAAAAAGCTGGAGTCCTTCATACACAAAAACTGAATAACCCGAGCAACATCTTCTCCCGTGCCGGGCCGGCCAAGCGGAGAATCGGGGTCCTGCTCGTCCTTGGCCTCCGCTATCGTCCTTTCCTTGTTCACTCCTCGAATATCGCCAGGCCCAATCAGATTCACCGTAATCCCAAAGGGAGCTTCCTCAACAGCTAATGATTTGGTAAAGGATACAAGGCCGGTTTTAGCTGCGGCGTAAACCGCCCGATGAGGCCATGCCCTTGCTTCATTGGCATGGCCAAAGCCGAAGTGAATAATTCGTCCCCACCTGCGCTCCCGCATATACGGCAATAACCGATGATCAAGCAGCATCACGCTCAGCAGGTTGCCGTTCATCAAACGGATAATGGTTTCTTCATCGTATTCACTAAACAGCTTGCGTTTGCGCACAAAGGGCCCTGCATTATTAACGAGGATATCGACGCCGCCCACCCAAGCTTCAGCAGCGTCAGCCAGCTTATGGGCACCAGCCGTCGTAGCGATATCCGCTTGCACGGTAATGGCTTTAACTCCAAGCTCCTCAATGGTTGCTTTAACCTCTCGCGCTTCCTGCTCCGATTCCAAATAATTGATGATCAGATCGCATCCTTGCTCCGCAAGCTGCAAGGCGGTACGTTTGCCAAGCCCCTTGGCGCTTCCTGTTACAAGCGCCGTCTTGCCCTTAAGCTCCACAACCATTCACCCTCCCCCGGCATTACATGATTTTAGCTCTTCATCAAGCTGCAGGCATACTGAAAAGTAAGCCGCAGTGAATCTATCGCCATGTTTAAGGCTTGATGCAAATCCTCTTCCTGAGCCTGAATATTTTCAAGACGGATTTCCTCGCCATACATACGCTGGCTTTGAATCAAATCATCCTGCATTTCGGAGTTCATATAATGGATTTCCGTATTTCTGCGCTTACGCAGTCTGCGCATCGGCTCGCTATAACGCTCCTTAATTTCATCAAGGGGCCGCCCCAGGTTGGCATGAACTCTTTTTTCCCTCATATGGCGCAGCACTGTAAAATACGAGAAGTGGGGCTTAAACCGTTCCGTCCGCAAGCCAAGCAGCTCGTTCAGCAATGTCCCCAGCTTGTCCAGCAAGGAAAAAACCCGTATAAACGCATTTTTATCAAAATAGACGTAGCGATCGTAGTTAAGCTTTTCTTCAGGCGTCATAGCCTCGACGGAGGTTGAAATAACCTTCTCCCTGAACTTGACTGATGCGTAACAGCTTTGTTCCAGTTCAATGAGAGAAGCGCGAAGACCACGAGTCCAAATATGATATTTCCGTAATTTGGCCCCCATGTCTCCCTCTCGTCCCTCGGCCAGCCTTTTGCCAATTATTCCGGAGAAACGGTCCATTAGGGAAAGCGTTTCGCCTAATGCGCCGTCCGGCACCTTTTCCGGCTCGCCAAACAGGATATGAAGCATAGCTTATTGCCTCCTACAGCTTGAATTCGTTCCAGGTCCCTGTTCTTGCGCGAGCGCGTCGAGCAGGCTTGCAATCACAGGGAAAGGGCTGCCCTTCACAGTGGTGAAAAGCAGCGCCGTTCCTTCCTCTTCTATAGCTCTGCATTAAATTCAGATCTAGATAATTTGCATAAACCTGCTGGTTTCATTGTCTTTTCTTAAGCCGCCATGATGTTATCAACACATCAAGCAAATAACCAAACAGGAATACAATAATCAAATTGTGAAGAAGGTTGGAGAAAATGTAGATGTTTTCATTGCCGATCGTCCATGTCAGGAAAGCCCCGCTCCAAATTTGGAGCAATACTAGCCCAAGCACCCAGCCCGACGTTTTCTGCAGATGGTTGTTTTCCAATTTAAGCTTGAGAATATGGAAATAGAGCTCGGCAATCATAATAGTCAAAATCACCGCAGCCACCCTATGGATAAATACAGGGCCAGCTGTGCCGGTCAAATCAGGCACAACTTGTCCGTTGCAAAGCGGCCAGCCTTGACATCCGCCAGCTGTATCCGTATGGCGGATATATGCGCCCAGATAAATAACCACGTAGCAAAATAGGGATGTCGCCAGCGCCCGCGGCATAATGGACCCCGGTACTCTATAAGCTTTCGGCAGCCCGTTGCGTGTCCGATACATCCAGATCACCAGCAGGAACGTGGCGGCGAATGCAATAATGGATATGCCAAAATGAATGGCTAATATCGGCGGAGATTGGGGCCACATCACCGCCGCGGCTCCCATTAAAGCTTGAATGATCGTAAACAAAAGGGCAAATCCCGCATAATAGAGCGGCTCGCGGAAAACGTCGCGGTTAGTTCGGTACTTTAAGAATACCGCAATCGCTACCCCAAGCACAAGAAAACCTTCGACAGCGCTAACAACCCGGTGTGAATATTCAATCATCGACTCCATTGTGTAAGCAGGAATAAACTTTCCGTTGCAAAGCGGCCAATCGTCCCCGCAGCCCCGTCCCGATTCGGTTTTGGTTACAAGCGCTCCTGCCAGAAGCACCAATAACATACCGATGGACGATGCGATGGCAAAAGCGCGCAAACGCCGGGTTACCATTTAAAATCACCTATTTTCCGTAGACTATGTCAGTACAATTATAGCGATAACGGTTTTTAAAAGCCATGTTGAAAATGTGACGATTCCTACTATTGCCATTCCGGAATGTCCTGAAAACAGCAAGGTCCGCCAGCGCATCGTCCTTATCGATGCGTCCGGCGGACCTTTATGGCAACCTTGACCGTTCCAGCTTCACACCTGTTTGCTTTGCCAGAACCGTGGTTATTCTTTGCCCAAGCTACCCGCTACGGCAATGCTTCTATCCACAAACTGCTCTATTTCATCCCTTGTTTTGCGAAGCTTGCTGACAAAGCGGATTAGCTCCTTCCCATCCTTGAACGCAATAAAGCTGGGAATGCCCAATATATTGAGCTCGGAGCACAAATCAGGCAAATCGTCACGGTCAATTTCAAAAAATTTGACTACATCGCTATATTTCTGCTCAAGCTCCGGCATAAACGGGTCGATAAAATGACAGTCCTTGCACCAGGTCGTTTTGAAAACGGCAATGCTCAGACCTTCCGAGGATACCGCTTCGCGAAATTGTTCATCTGTCGTCAGTTTTTCCATGCTGATTCGCTCCGTCCTTGTACACTAATTTTTGCCCCGGCCTTGCTTGCCGGGGCTCGATTGCAAGCTTTATAGCTCGCGTTCAATAACAAGCTCTTTAATGTCCTCGTAAAGGGGTTCCCAGCTAATATCTGCGCCAAGCGCCTCCGCAAGCTTGCGGGCAGGCACATACACGCTGCCGTTTATTTTGGTTGCCGGGAATGGCCAAATCTCCGTTACACCGTTTACGACTGCTTTATCACTGCCGACCTTAACCTTAATTGTTGTATCGGTCAAAGCATCGTATAGCGTAGCTGTTTTTGATGCCGCATCATAGCTGATTTCCGCTCCAAAGGCTTCGCCAACATCACGAAGCGACACAATGGTGATGTAGCCTGGAACAATGATTGGCGGGTTGTAATAATCATCACTATAGGCTGAGTAAGTTTGACGCGCCATATGCAATTCGTTTTTGAGCAGGCTGTAGAGATCGGAATTTTCATCAAAATAACCCAATATCTCATAGTTTTCAAGCCAGGTAAGCTCTTCCGCGTCAACCGCATTTTCAGCTGCAACGGCTTTATCAGCGGTTACGGCTCCGCCCACATTCCACTGTTCGTTCTCAACCTTCACCGTAAAGCCCGTAAATGGCTGATAATAGCCCTCTTCCTCCTGCTCGGCGAGCGTTGGATCGGTATAACTTACCTCAGCCTGCGATTTGCGAATATCCAGCTTGCTATCCACATAAAAGCTGGCTTTTAGCTTCAGCGCATCCGTAAATACGCCACTGCTTGCCAAATATTCGTTTTGTTTATCCTGTTTAAGCTCCTCTTGCATATCTTTCATGAAAGCAACCATTTCCTGAGCCATTTCATCCGCAATTTCATCGGCGGTTGGAGCATCCAGCGAATCGCTGCTAGCAAAAGGATTTTCTACTCCCAGAACCCCCCACAGCTCGGGCTCGTCGCTCATCAGCTGCACAAAACCTTTAATCATTGCTTTCAGCCCCGCTTCATCCTTGAGCAGCGCCTCCAAATAACCTTCCACCCATGCCAGCATTTCCTCGCCGTTCATCTCAAAGCTGGCGTGCAGCAAGCTAACCTGCTGGCCGTTAATGGACTCCGTAACAGGAGCAACCTTAAGCCCCTTCGGGTTCGGCAGGTTATTAATAGCATAACCGCCGATTAAATCAGTCAGCTTGAAGCCCAGCTCTGTAAGCGACTGCTCCGTTTCAGGCGTCAGCTCTCCGTCAAACGTCTGCCCTGTCACTTCAAGCAAGCCTTCGCTTGTCAAATCAAGCACAAACGGAGCTTTTGCCCCCTCCAGCTCCATAACAAGCGTTTCCTTATCCTGCTTGACAATAAAGCCAATGTTGTATTTGTCTCCCAAAATCAATTTGCCTTTAATGGATACATGATTGCGGTCCTGCTGCTTCATTTCATCAAACTTCAGTGTAATATTCGAGAACAGACGGAGCAGTCCTATTTCGTCCTCGTTATAATCTCCGCTGTCCAATGCGGCTTCGTTAAGCTGCAAATTAAATTGAACGGAGCCTTTGCTTTCGCTGGAAGTCACCTTAAGCGACTGAATAAGCGCTTTATTAAAGTCAAGTCCGCCAATTGCCTGACAACCTGCCGCGATTAGCAATACGGAGGCAAGCAACAGCAAGCCCAGTCTGGTCCGCATTGAACGAAAAATTCTGTTATTCATAAATTCCCTCCAGTTTCTTTATTAAAATAAATGCTATGTAGCGCTCTATTATTGTACAGGAGCCAAAGAGGTCTTGTAAATGATGGAAACCCATGAAAAAGCGGACATGTCTGCCCATGTCCGCTCCTATTGGATGCGTTGCCCTGCTACCCTCCGGCTTTAAGCCGTCCGCCCGGCACCAGCTTCATCAGACGCTGGAACGGCTTGCGCAGACGTCCTGGAAGCGATGAAACATCGTCAGCCGTAATAACCCGCAGCATGATGAGCAGAACGAAATACAAACCTCCTACAACAATAGCAGCCGTACCGGCGGCCAGGAAATAGGACAGCTTGGCTGGCAATCCCTTGCTCAGCTCCAGCATACCGTATTCCGCGCCCCATCCGGCTAATGCCGAAATGGCAACAGCGGCGATATACGGCAGCCAGCGTTTGCCGAAAACAACAAGCTTGACTTCGCGGTTGATGTGGCGAAGGTTAAGCAGTGTAACAGCGGCAAAGCAAACCGTCGACCCGATGATCATGCCGAATATACCCATAAGCGGAGCAAGAGCGATACTAGCCACAACCTTAAGCCCAAGTCCAATTAATGTGTGTCGCATGGACACCCTTTGCTTGCTCATTCCATACAGGATGGAGTTTGAGGTCATCATTGTAATTTGCAGAATTGTACCCGCCGTAAGCGCCGCTACAACCTCATAGCCGGAAGTGCCTTTGAAAAGCAATCCGGTAATGGAGAAGGACGCAATGCTGAGCAGGAGAGCAATTGGAACGCCCGTAAAGCAAACAATTCGCATCACCATGGAGGCTTGCCGCTGAACCACGTTCATATTGCGCAAGGAATAGGCGGAAGCAATTATCGGAATGATGGATGAACCAAGCGCAATTGCCAAAATAGGCGGAATGCCGGCAAGAGAAATCGCCTTGATGCCGAAGTCCTTTTTTATATCCAAAGCCATCTGAAGACCGTAATAGCTCTCCGTCAATCGCGGAATTAGCGCTGTATCAAATAGATAAACAAGATTTACCGCCATCGAGGTAATGATTGCGGGCAAGGACATCGCAAAAATTTCGCGATATATATTTCGGTATTTTAGCGGTTCACGGCTGCCGGCATTTCGTGCGGGTCCCATCAAAGCGGCGGTGGCTTCCGCCCCCGCAACGCCGTTAGCCTGTTCGGCATCATCCTGACGCTTTAGCCTGCGGCCAAACCGCAGCATAACGACCAATGCTCCTATGCCGCCAAACACAGTGCCGAATGATACGGCCGCTGCTACCCAGCGCTCGCCCCAGCCCAGCTGAAGCACAATCAAGCCTAGGCCAATCCCCAGCAGAACGCGCAGAAATTGCTCGACAATTTGAGAGGTTCCGCCTGCGGCCATCATTTGCCTGCCTTGATAATACCCCCGCATCATGGCAATGATCGGAAAAAACAGCAATGCAGGCGCAATGGCTCTGACCGCAAGCACACTGCCTTCGCCTTTGGTCAAGGTTGCGTATGCGGGCGCCAGCATATACAAGGCAATTGCCAGAATGAGGCCGGCTGCTGCGCCAAACACCAATCCCGCATGGAAAATCCGTTTGGCCTCGTCGGGGCGTCCTAACGCAAACCGCTCCGACACCATTTTGCTGATCGCGCTGGGAAATCCCGCGGTTGCTATAAGCAGCAAAAGCAAATAAATATTGTTGGCGTCCGTAAAGGCATTGCTGCCCTCCGTGCCCAGCATGTAGTCGAGCGGAATACGCTGGAACAGGCCTAGCGCCCGGGCTGTCAGCGCCGCTGCCGCCAAAATAAGCGTACCTTTAATTAATGAGTCTTTTTTTACCATGGCATTGTGGCTTCCCGTCTTTTTAAGGTTTGACAGCTATCGGTTCAAGCGGCTTATGGTTGCCGCGAACCGGGGCCGCTGCTCCGGATGGGGCCGCCCAGCGTACGGCATTACCGATAACTTTCAGAATATCCTTGTTGTAATAGGTTGGATATGTTTCGTGCCCGGGACGGAAATAAAAGATTTTCCCTTGTCCCCTGTGGAAGGTGCAGCCGCTTCTGAACACTTCGCCGCCTTCAAACCAGCTGACAAAAACCAGCTCGTCCGGCGCAGGAATATCAAAGTGCTCACCGTACATTTCTTCCTTTTCCAGCGTAATGTGCTCCGGCACTCCCGCGGCAATTGGATGGGCGGGGTTAACGACCCATAAACGTTCCTTTTCGTCCGCCTCGCGCCATTTGAGATCGCAGCTGGTGCCCATCAATTTTTTGAACAGCTTGGAGAAGTGACCGGAGTGAAGCACGATCAGCCCCATGCCTTCCCAAACGCGCTTTTGCACGGCTTCCACAACGGCGTCATCAACCTCGTCATGCGTTTTGTGTCCCCACCAGATCAACACATCGGTGTTGGCCAGTTTCTCTGCATTCAGACCATGCTGCTCCTCCTGCTGCGTTGCCGTGGATATGTGCAAATCATCTCCTGCAAGCCCCATTTTCAAAGCGGCATGTATGCCGTCGGGATATATGCTTTTGACGATTTCATTATGATGCTCATGCCAATATTCGTTCCAAATGGTTAATCTGATCATACATTCCCGCCTCGATTTCATAGTTGTTAAAAAACGAGCCACAGTATAAAAGCGATAATCATAACAAGCTGCAAAATGATTTTGACCACAACGCTGGTAAAGAGGCCAACTAAAGCTCCCCAGCCCGCTTTAATGGACTGCTCCAGGCTTCTGCCCGCAATGAGTTCTCCAATTACCGCGCCGCCAAACGGTCCGATGATGAGGCCATATACCGGAATGACGAATGGACCGGCAATCAATCCGATCGTGCTGCCCACCACGGATGCTTTTGTTCCCCCGAATCGCTTGACGCCCCATGCGCTGACGGCATAATCCGCGATAAACAAAATAATGACAATCAAGCTTTGGATCGTCCAGAACCAAAACCCGAACTCCTTGAACGAGAAAAAAAAGCCATAAACAAAAAAGGCGGCATAAATAGCCAGCGCCCCCGGCAAAATGGGATAGATCGTTCCCGCCATGCCAATCACAAAAAGCAGAATAACTAATACCCAGCCCAAAATATCCATGCCGCATCTCCTCCGTTATCAATCAGCCAATACGTAACACCTGATAGCTTCGGCAACTCCATGCTCATTATTGTCCAGCGTAACAACGTCCGCCGCTTCCTTGACCAGGTCCTGAGCATTGCCCATGGCAACGCCAAGCCCCGCTGCCTTGATTGCTTCGATATCGTTGAGGCTGTCGCCAACAGCTACCGCGTCCTGCATCCTGATGCCAAGCATGGCGCAAAGCTCCTCCATCGCGCTTGCTTTGGACACGCCAATAGGATTTAGCTCTATGTTATGGGGCGACGAGTTGCTGAGCTCCAGCGCTCCCCATGAGGCCGCTTCCTTGCGAAGCGCTTCTCTTGCGGCATCGTCCTCCGTGTAATAGCCGAATTTAAGCCAGTTGAAATCCGTGTAATCCTTGTCGGCCGCAATCCACTTTTCTTTATTATATATGCCTTCTGTTGAATACGCCCAGTACCACACCTCCGGATATTTCCGGGCCAGCTCATGCAGCTGCTTGACATAAACTGGACTTAACTCTATACGTTTGTGCAGCACATGTGGTTTCGCCCATATCTCGCCGCCGTTAACGGTAATCATCGGCGTTTCCAGGCCAAGCTGCTCCGCAAAGGGCAGCGCGCTGACAAAGCCGCGTCCGGTTGAGAAACATACCGTTACGCCCGCTTGAAGCGCCTTGGCGATCCATTCGGCATTTTCGCTGCTGATTTCACTTTGATCGTTAAGCAGCGTGCCATCCATGTCCAGTGCCACCAGCTTATAGTTTGCCATTTTGCTCCATCCCTTCTCCGTTCCTGATATACCGTCTTATTCTATCATATCTGTGCCGGAAACCAAACGGGAGAAAGGAGATTCGTCAATGTCGTCAATGTTTAGAAAAAAGAAAAGACACGCCTCGGGAGACGTGTCGGAGCATGTCGGAGCAGTCCGTATGGAAAGCAAAGGACCACTAGTTTGTTCAAATGCCTTCTAAGCGGGTCGTGGTATCGGCTTCGCTTCCCGCAATCCGCTTCATCAATGTTTTGCGCCAGCTTTCGGACAACTCCTCCACCTGCAGCATGGCCCTGGCCGCATCGGGATCATTTTTGTCCACATGCATTAGCCGATTGGCCTCTGAGACGGAAATACCGTGCGGATGCCGCTGCGTCCGGGTCAGTTTGTCCAAGCGCTCCACCTTGCCTTCCTTAAGTACGCGAAAATAAAAGCCCGTATATCCCGTCTCCTGCACCTTGACCGGCATTTCGGGAACGCCATAACGAAGCGCAAGCTTGAAGCACGGCTGGCGCGGCTGGCTAATCTGGACGACCGCTTCCCCTAACGAAAAAATATCTCCGATATGTACGTCGTCTTCCCTCAGCCCGTCAAGCGTCACATTTTCGCCAAAAGCGCCCGGCTCCAGCTTAATGTCCAGCTCACGCTCCCAGTAGGCATAATGCTCATAGGGATAAACGCATACTGCTTTATCCGCTCCTCCGTGATGAACGGTGTCGGCTTGACCATCTCCCTCAAAGTTAAGCCTGGATAAAAAAAGCGGCCCCTGCACAGGTTTTTTGAAGATACCCGTAGATACCTCCTTGCCCTTAAAGGGCATCTGCGCAGGCAAGCCGATATTCAGTGAAAGCACTGAAGCCTCAATCATCTCCGCATTCTCTCCCCGTCAATCGTTTAATGCCGCTTATTGCTTCTGAACGGAGGCAATCGCCGCCTGCGCCGCAAGACGTCTCTGTCTGAGCTTCGTCACAACAAGACCTTGCGATGGCGAAAAGAGAAACGCAGCCGCAAACAGCACAGCAACCGCAACAACCATACATCCGGCAATGGATGCATCCAGAAGAACGGAGGCCCCGTAACCAAGGAAGGTTCCGGCAACTCCGACGGCAACGCTTAAGCCAAGCATAACACCGAGCCGGTCTGTCAGCAAATAGGCGGTTGACGGCGGAATGATCAGCAAGCCGACAACCAGAATGGCGCCTACGCTTTCAAAGGAGGAAACGGTCGCCATGGACACAAGCCCCATCAGAAGGTAATGGAAAAATGCAACGGGTATGCCTACCGCCGCCGCCAGCGCCGGGTCAAAGGACGCCAGCTTGAACTGCTTATAAAACAGGCTGATTACCGCAATGATGACGACCAGCGTAAAACCTAGCAGCCAAACCGCTTTTGGTCCCATATTAACGCCGCCGAGCTCCCAAATATTCCAGTGGACAAAAGCAATTTCGCCATACAAAATTGCGTCCTGATCCAAATGAACCTGTCTGGCGAACAAGCTGACGAGAATGACTCCAATGGCAAACAGCGCGGTAAACACAACGCCGATCGAAGCATCCGACTGAATGCCGGTCCGCTGCATCAGACCAATAAGAAACGTCGTAATGAGGCCAAAAAGAAGCGCCGCGCTCATCATAAGCATGGAATCCCGGGAGCCGCTCAGCAGAAACGCGATCACAATGCCGGGCATGACGGAATGGCTGATGGCGTCGCCGATCATCGCCATTTTGCGAAGCACAAGAAAGACGCCTACGATACCGCAGCATGCCGCAACTAACGAACCCGTCAAAAGTATCCAGAAGTCGCTCATGATACGCTCTCCCCTTTCATCGCTTCCGCAATCCGCACCTCGCGCTCAGCATGATAGCTCCGTTTAACCTTTTGTCTAAGCAGCCATTTGGCCAGCAAACCTCTCTCCGGTCCAAGCAGCACCGAAGCCGCAAAAAACAAAGTAGCCGCCAATACCGTAACCGGCCCTGTCGGCAGGTTGGAGACGGAGGAGCTAATCCAGGCGCCAAGTCCGCCGCTTAACGCTCCGATCATGCCGGATAGTGTCACCATAATGCCAAGCGTGTTAGTCCAGTAGCGGGCGGATACGGCCGGTGTAATGAGAAGCGCGGCAATAAGCACAACCCCAACGGCCTGAATGCCGATTACAACGGCAACGACGACCAGAAGCATCAACAGCTGCTCCAGCAAGCCGACCCGGTAGCCAAGCCCTTTTGCAAAGCCGGGATCAAAGGAGATCAGCTTGAATTGCTTGAACAACAAGCTGCAAATTCCGACCAGAACGGCGGAGATGACGGACATGGTTATAACGTCGCCGCCCACCATAGCGGCAGCCTGCCCGAACAAAAACTTGTCCAAGCCGGCTTGGTTGCCATAATCGCCATGCTGGATAAAGGTAAGCAATACGATGCCGAGTCCAAAAAATGAAGATAAAACAATACCAAGCGCCGCATCCTGCTTCAGCTTGGTATGTCTTGTAATAAAGCTGATGCCAAACGTTGCCAGAAAGCCTGCCGCCGCAGCTCCAACGAGAAACACGCCTATGGATTTGACGCCCGTCAGCATAAAGGCTATGCAGATGCCGGGCAATGCGGCATGCGCCAGCGTATCGCCAACCAGGCTTTGCTTGCGCAAATACGAGAAGCTCCCGATTACGCCGCTGCTAAGCCCCAGCAGCATGCAGCCCAGAAAAATCCAGCGCATATTGGGATCGCCAAGCATAGCGAAAAAGTTATTCATAAGCTTACACCCCCGTGAGCCTCAGTCGCTCCCGCCGCAATGGTGTGATCCAGAAACGCCAGCCTTCCGCCATAGGTATGCTGGAGCATATCCTGTGTAAACACTCTGGAGGTAGGCCCAAAGCCTTTTAACTCTACATTAAGCAGCAGCACGGAGTCGAAATATTGCTGAACCGTCGCCAAATCGTGATGGACCACGATAACCGTTTTCCCGTTTTTTTTCAGCTCCTGAAGCAGCGTAATAATGGCCTTTTCCGTCGCTGCGTCTACGCCTGCAAAAGGTTCGTCCATAAAATACAGCTTGGCGTTTTGCACAAGCGCGCGGGCCAGAAAAACCCGCTGCTGCTGGCCGCCCGAAAGCTGGCTGATTTGCCTGTCGGCGTAATCCGCCATTCCGACCTTGCGCAGGCATTCCATCGCTTCGGCCTTTTCCTTGGCGCCGGGGCGGCGTATCCATCCCAGCCGTCCGTAAGTGCCCATCAGCACAACGTCAAGCGCATTGGTTGGAAAATCCCAATCCACCGATTCGCGCTGCGGCACATAGCCGATCAATCTGCGCTGCTCGCTGCAAGGTTTTCCGTAGACCAGCACCTCGCCGGAAATGCTTGGAATAAGTCCCAGAGCCGCCTTCATCATTGTTGATTTGCCCGCTCCGTTTGGCCCGATGACGCCAATCAGCTCTCCTTCATTCACTTCAAAGGTGACATCGCGAAGCACCGGTTTTTTCTGGTAAGCCACGCTTAAACCCGACACGCTAAGCGGGGAAGTCGCTCCGGAGGGAGCCTTTACGCCGCCAGCTCCATGCTGGTGTAGTTTATCTAATGTTTTCATTCCCGTCGCTTCCTTCCTTAAGAGGATATTTATTTAAGGGCTTTTACAATCGTGTCTACGTTATGGCGAACCATTCCGATGTAGGTGCCTTCCACGGTTCCTTCATCCCCCATTGCATCAGAGAAAAGCTCGCCTCCGATAGATACCTCATGTCCCAATGTGCGCGCTCCTTCTATGACCGACTGAATGGACTTGGAGGATACGCTGGATTCGATAAAAACAGCTTTGATTTCATTTTTTACTAGAAAGTCCCGCAGCTCGCTTACATCCTTGGAGCCGTATTCCGACATGGTATTCATACCCTGCAATCCTGTTACCTGGAGGCCATAAGCTTCACCGAAGTAACCAAACGCATCATGGGCTGTGACCAGTATACGGCTTTTTTCCGGTATTTGTGCAATCTGCTCCTGTGCGTATTGATCCAGCTTCTCCAATTCGTTTAAGTATGCCGCCGCATTTTGCTCGTAGGCTGCCGCGTTTTGGGGGTCCTTCTCCGATAATGCGTCGCGAATCGTTTCTACTGCCGACATCCACAATTTGACGTTAAACCAGATATGGGGATCGTGCACGGCCTCGCCCTTTGCCGCCGGATCGCCATGCAGGAGCGACTCATCAATGTTTGCTGAAACGGCTACAACAGGTTTTCTTTTCTCCAGCTTCTCAAAGATTTCACCCATTTTCCCTTCCAGATGAAGGCCATTGTAAAAGATGATGTCTGCACCGTCGAGCTTCTTGACATCGCCCTGCGACGCTTTATACAAATGCGGGTCGATGCCTGGGCCCATCAGCCCCGTTACGATGACATGCTCGCCGCCAACATTGGCGGCGGCATCCGCGATCATGCCGGTTGTCGCTGTCACCCTCAGCTTGCCGGATTCCCCATCCTTTTCTCCGTTACCGTTAGTACCGCTGCAAGCCGCCAGTGCTGCAGCCATTGTCAAAAACAAGATCGACATTATAAAACGGCGCACGGCCGAATTGACTTTATACTTTTTTTTCCTCATGAATTAGTCCCTCCCCATTTTTTGCATCAAAGACGTTTATTTTGTTCAGCGCCTCTTTTTTAATAATACACAAAAATGTTTCTCTTGTGCAACATTTATTTTTAAAACAAAAAAGAACCGAAGAACGCCGTGGTTTACGGTCATTCTTCGGCCCTATCGGGATTTTGTCCTAATTATTGAGAGTTTGCGGTTGCTTCTCCATTCGGCTCCGCATTGTCCCCTGCATCCTCAGCAGAGCCGGCCGCATCCCCATTAGCGGAACTCCCGTCCTGCTTCGTTGCAGCCTCCGGCTTTTTGGGAACGCCAGTCAAGCCAATATAGTCATCGTAGGCGTCAAAAATCTTTCGCGCGATCGGCGCTGCGCCATAACCGCCGAACCCGCCGTCCGGCACAACAACCGCTACGGCAAGCTTGGGATTTTTGGCGGGCGCATAGGCGATAAATACCGCGTTTTCCGCCATCCGTTTGGCAACCTGCTGCTGCGACGTACCCGTTTTGCGGTTGAATTCGTATGGAAAGTCATCAAAGCCCCGGACATTAACCTGGGACATGCCTTGTTCGATTTGCTTCCAATAAGCTTCATCATACTGTACTTCGTTCAAAATTTCGGTTTTATAGCTTTGCAGCAAATTGCCGTCGGCATCCCTGATTTCATTAACGAATTGCGGCTTAAGGCGTTTGCCCCGATTCGCCAGCATAACCGTATATTGCGCAAGCTGCAAGGCCGTATAACGCCCCTGCTGACCAAAGGAGGCTTGAACCAAGGCGGATTGGGCGCTTGCCCGCTCAGCTTCTCCGAAATACTCGATGACGCCTTTGGATTCGCCGCGCAGGCCGCTGCCCGTCAAAACGCCAAGTCCAAACTGCTTCATATAGTCATCCCATATTTCAACAGATGATTTACCGTCAACCTCCCCCCTCAAAAAAAGCTTGTTGCCCACCATTGCCGCCATAAAAGGGTTGGAGGAATATCGAATGGCGTCTGCGCCGGTTATAGAGCCAAAAGCTTTGAATTGGGAATTCCGGATATTTGTTTCATAACCTTTTCTGCCATACGTAAAAACACCCGTATCGGTATAACGTGTTGATGTCGTAAACAAACCTTCATTCAGGCCAATTAGCACGGTCAGGGGTTTCATAGTGGACCCCAGCGGCACAATGGAGGATGGATGCTGGTTCCGCTCTTCGTCGGTTTTGTAAGGACCGTATACTGAGCGAATCGTGCCGTTAGCAAGAACGTAGCCAAAATTGGCGTAATCCTCTGCGCTGATGCTTCCCCCAGCCCAAATATTAGGGTCGTAATCCGGCATGCTGGCCATCGCGACCACCTTACCGGTTTCTACCTCCATTGCTACCGCAAACCCGGTTTGGGCATCCTTCGCTCTTTCGTATTTATCCGTAGAGGTTCTGATTTTGGCCAGATGATCCATAATGGCTTGCTCGGTCAACAGCTGAACATCCTTGTTGATGGTCAAATAAAGATCCGCGCCTTTTTCCGGGTTGGTAATTTGCACCGGACCGATAATTTGCTCTTTATTGTTAACCGGGAAGGATTTTAGTCCGTTTTTGCCCCTCAGCACATCCTGGTACATAAATTCAAGACCGTCCAGTCCTACCTCTTCCTCTTCAAGATACTTCAGCAGTTTATTCTCTTCCTTCATTTTTTCCATATAAAAAGGATCGTCTACCCGAACACCCTTATATTTTTTCAAATAACCGACAAGCTGAACAGCAATAGAATCTTTATCATAATTGCGGACGCTTTCCTCCATAATCTGGACACCCTTGAAGGCCGTACGATTCTCCATAAAATAAGCAATTTCTTTGTTGCTCAAGCCCGATTTAATACGTCTAGGCACAGAAATAATGTTTCGGCGGAAATCAAGGTCCATCTGGAAAATAACGTCTTCTTCGGTCATCGCCTTTTCGGGATCGCCATATTCATTAAATATTTTAGCCAGCTCCTTGGCCGTCTCACGAGCCAGCTCATCCGAGTTTTTCCCTGGCTGAATGCTGTAATAAAGCGACTGGGTTGAGGTGGAATAAGCAATGGGATAACCATTGGCATCATAAATGTTACCTCGAATTGGCGGAATTTCGGTACTCCTGGTGCCTTTGCGGGCGCCTTCCGCGCTTAGCGTTGGTCCTTCAACAAATTGCAGTACGGCCAGCTTCACAATTAAAAGACTGAACAACGCAAATGTAATAAAGAAAAAAAAGTTTAACCGGAAAGAAAAATTCCGCCTGTTGTCGATTTCACGCTTTTGATGATCGTCCTGCATATTTCCCACTCCCTATACTGAACCCAGGCATTCCATGTTGCCGTTGTTATTGAAATATTCGTACCATAAACTCACTATTACTTGCTTTTAGCCTCGTCTATAAATCCCTGAATGGTGCTATCCAGCTGAAGGGTAATCGCCGGCGCACCCTTGAGCGAAACCTTCACTTCGGCGGAACCGGTTTTGCCCGTTAATTCAATGTTGTCCGTTGTAATAGTAAAGGTTCCGTCCGAACCCGCTTTGTACTCCGCTTTGTCCGCTTCGCCAAGCATAACATTTACCGCTTCCTGCTTAACCGTGTCCACGACCTTGCTGCCAAGCTCTTTCACATCGTCCAGCGTATATCCGCTGTACAGCACAAGTCCAATCACGACAACAGCCACAAGCGCCCATTTGACGACCGTTTTGACAATTCTCACAATCAGAAACAGCACAAGCAAAGCAATAGCGATAATCAGCCAGTTTTCCTGAAAAAAAGTAGTCCATGTCTCTGTATCATACGATGAAAAATCAAGAAAGCTCATCCATACCCCTCCATTATATACCTAGCTTATATGTATTACAAAACATTATAGCCTACCCCGAACGGTCCGTAAACGCCACTGTCTTCGTTGGCGGCAAGACATATCCCGTCCCATTATGGCGTACAAGTAGATAACGGACTTTTTCAAACGATAGGAGGCCGCAGCCGTGAAAACCGCACTTTGGCTATATCTGTTTTTGTTTGTAGCGTTTTTTGATTTGCATGCCCAATATCCCATATTGACGCCGTTTGCGATCTCGATCGGGGCAGCTCCCTCCTTTATCGGTCTGATGATGGGCATGTATTCCATTACCCATCTGCCTGGCAACGTCATTGCCGGTTACGGGGTGGACAGGTTCGGCAGCCGTCTCTTTATCGTATTCAGCCTGTTGGGGGCCGGCATTATTTTGCTCTTCCAGGCTTATGTCACAGACCCTTGGCAGCTGCTCCTGCTTCGTTCAATCAGCGGCTTTGTGCTGGCTTTTTTGTCGCCCGCTTGCTTGGCGCTGTTGGCCAGGCTGACCACCGACCCGGAGGGTCAAGGAAAGCTGATGGCAGGCAATGGACTGGTGCATACGCTGGCCGCAGTTGTATCTCCCGCGGCAGGCGCTTATCTGGTTGCCAAAATCGGGTTTTCAACCGCTTTTACCGTGCTGGGCTGGGTTCTGGTTGTCACCGCACTATGCGCGTTGATTTTTATTCGGGATATTCATGCCAGAATGAACGAAAAGGCAGCTGCTCTCCCGAACCGCGTCAAAAAGCCGCTTCAGCCAAAAAACACGCTTAAGGACGCTAATGTGCCAATTGTTGTTTATTTGCTTCCCGTTGCGTTAAGCTGCGCGCAAGGCATCCTTAGCTTTGAGCTGCCGCTTATGGCAAGCAGCAAGGAAGGCATGCTTACGACCGGATTGCTGTTTTCAGTAGTCAGCATCGGAGCGCTGGTTACGCTAAGCATGCTTTTCCTGAACCGTCTACCTTCCTTTCAGCGGACGCTCTGGGGGGCATTATGCCTGGCGCTTGTATATTTCGGTATCGCTACGGGCTTTCCGCTCCCCCTTGCCGTTATGCTGCTTGGCGTTGGAATGGCAAAAGGCATCATTATGCCCGCCATGTCCACGCTGCTGATCGAGCTGAGCGGCGGCGCAAGATACGGGCGAACCTTTTCCATTTTGGCTATCGCCTTTTCGATCGGCTCCTTCCTTGGACCAATGCTGGCGGGGCAGTTGAGGGATCATATCTCTCCCTATTACATCGCGTTTCTAGCCTTGATGACGGCGCTGCTTTTTTTACCCTTCTGCCGAACCCGTTCCATCGCGCCTGCCGCACCCAATTTTCATAAAGCTGGGTAGACGCACAAGGCATATTCCATCTGCCAGCATAGGATACATTGTGCCTAGCGGCGGCAGCCCTCGAGCAACAAGAGACTGCAACACGGCGCATTGGCTTCATGGACCAAGGAGAGGGGTGACTCCGGAGATGGGTGGCGTATCCAGAGGATTTGGCTGTCATGGACATTCTAACATCGGCACTGTGCTTGTATTGTATATTTTGCTCGTTGTCATCTTATGTGTCGGCTTCTGCTGGTAATCATCTTTTTTGACTAATGTGCAAACAGACAAATGACGGTTCAACCCTCGGTTGAACCGTCTTTCCTGCTGCGATAAAATAGGATAATAAATTATGTGGAGGACAAGCATGGACAGTGTCATTATCGTAGAAGGAAAAAACGACAGAAGCAGACTTCGCCGGGTATTGGATAGCAGCGTGCCTATCTACTGCACCTTCGGAACGCCGGGCACAGAACAGCTGGAAAAGCTGAGACGAGAGGTGGGAGACCGGCAGGTTTTTCTGTTTACCGACAACGATTCCTCCGGCAAACGAATCAGGGGCATTCTCCGTGATCTGTTCCCGGATGCGGAGCATATTTATACACGAAGGGGCTATTCCGGCGTGGAGCATACCCCGGAAGAGTATTTGATAGCTCAATTGGAAAAGGCGGGATTCGAGGCGCAGATTATGTATCCCGCGACCGATCCCGCCACACAATGGAGCAAAGACGAATTTTAATTGCTTAAAAAAGCTTATTGACCCGGGAAACGATGTAGTCTACCGTCTGATCATCGGTTCCGCTTATCCACTCTCTTATCTCGCCATTTTGGTCAACCAGTACAATCAGATTGGAATGGATAAACGTGTTTTCTTTCTCCAGCTTTTTGACCCCGATATTAAATGCATCGGCAAGCTCTGTTGTCGCTTGCTCCTCGCCCCTCAAAAAATGCCATCCGTCAAAATCGACATCCAGCCTTTTGGCAAAGTTTTCGATCACCTCTGGCGTATCCCGCTCCGGATCAAATGTGATGGATATCATTTCCACCTTGCTAGGCAGTTTTCCTTGTTCCTGAAGCTTGTCCTGAACGCCGGACAGCAAAAAGGTGGTTGGAGGGCAAACATCAGGACAGTTGGCAAAATAAAAATAAACAAGCCTTACTTTTCCTGCTGTTGAATCCAGCGAAACAACATTCCCTTTAATATCCTGCATCTCGAATGCAGGCGCAGCTCCAAGCATCGGCAGCGGCTCCGCGGGCTTGATAACATAGGTGAACAGAAGATAAACCCCCATGGCCGCGCATAAAGACAGTACTGCAATCTTAAATCCATGCCTTTTTAAAAAGCTCATGCCTAACACTCCCATTCGCCATCATTTCGCCCTCCATAATATCAGGCGTGAGGTGTGTTGGCAATCATTGCAACAAAAACAATCATTAAATAATTAACGGAGATCAAAAAATTGACCTTGGCCCATTTTTCCGTATCCTTGGCTTTTATGCCGCCGATGGTGTGAATTAGCCATGCAATGGTGAGCAAGCCGGCAATAATCAGAAAATAAATGCCCGAATAACCATATACATACATAAAGATGACAGCCGGAACAAGCAGCAAAACATAAGGAATCATTTGAAGCTTGGTCCGTTTGACTCCTTTGACAACGGGAAGAAGCGGAAACCCGGCTTCACGGTATTCCTCGACTCTGCGGATGGCAAGCGACCAGAAATGCGCGGGCTGCCACAGAAACAGAAGCGCGAACAGCAGCCATGCTCCCATATCCGCCTCGCCGGTTACGGCGCAATATCCGATAACCGGAGGCATCGCCCCTGCCACTCCCCCAACGGAAGTGCTCCAGGTTGATGTCCGTTTAAGCCACAGCGTATAAATGACAATGTAAAAAAACCAGCCAAGCAAGCCCAGCCACCCCGTAATGGGGTTGACCAGCAGAAACAAAACCGCTATCCCCGCAACACCCATCGCAAGGCCGTAAGCCAGCACCACGGGCGGGCTGATCCGGTTCATGGGTACGGCTCTGCCTCTCGTTCGATCCATTTTCAAGTCGAGCTCCCGGTCCCAATAATTGTTGATTACCGTCGAGGAAGCCATGGTCAACGTGGAGCCAATCAGCATCCAGAGCATCAGCAAGAAATCAAAATCCCACTTAGACGCCACCCAAAAGCCGCCGAAAGCAGCAAAAATATTTAGTCTAAGAAGCCGTGGTTTCGTCAGTGTTATTAAATCTTTCAGCACAAAGCTAGCCTCCCGAGTTATACGACAGACATGTGAGTCGTTTAACATTCATTCATGAATCGTTTCTAATGATACCGAAAAAAGGCTATCGTGACAACGCTCACCTGTTTTGTTCATCAATTCGACACTGAAATTGTGACAAATCATGATGCACCAAATTGACTTTCTCTCCATACGTTATCCATGTGGGGCATCGCCTATTAGTGACAGTTCAAAAAGTCGCCTTAATGAGCTCAAATGGCAGTTATCAAGGCCAACTCGGAAGATACCAAGGTGCTCGCGCGGCTGATGAGGGCAGAGGCCGCTTCAAATCGCATTGTTTTTTTGTGCCTGAAGCAGGCGAATGTCCGGTCGTTTATTAAAATCGAAAGCGAGGATTACATTTATGAGCAACTACAGCTACAAGCAAGGAGCCAACATGGCGGCTATGCAAAATGCCGCAATGCCTAACGCTAACGCGATGTATGGCATGCAAGGCGGATATACGCCTTATGGTTATTATGGGCAAAGCCCATATGGAACGGGACATATGGCAACCATGCAGGCGGCGGTTCCGCCCACAGCTACAAGCGGGGGATACATGACGCCGTCGGGTACCAATTATACGACGCAGCCATCACGGGAAGAATCCTATGTGGAAAATATTTTGCGCCTGAACAGAGGCAAAACGGCTACCTTCTATATGACATACGAAAACAACCGCGAGTGGAACGCCAAAATCTTCAAGGGCGTAATTGAAGCGGCTGGCCGGGATCATATTATTATTAGCGACTCGGCAACTGGCATGCGTTATCTGCTGCTGATGCTGAATCTTGATTATGTTACGTTCGACGGGCCAATCAACTATGAATACCCGTTCCAGGGCGGCGTTGTCACTCCCGGAACGCCAATGAGCTAACAATGAGATAACGGTTTAAAGGCTAGATCGGCTTAAAGGTCCATACATGCAGCTTCGCCTCTCCCCCGGCGATCCATTGCGAAACGGCATGCCAGGAAGAGCGCTCCCCGCAGCGCTCTTCTTTTATTGCGTCCGCCTCCTCCTGGCTTTGCGCAGTCCATATCTCCACAAAAAGCTCGCGCTGATCACTGCCTTCATAAACCTTCACGCGGCTTTCCTGCTCCACCAGTTTATTAACGAAAGCCAGATACGGCTCCCTGTGCTCCGGCATGATTTTGTATTCTGCAAAACAAATGTACATTTGGCGTCAGTCCCCTCTTTTTCATCCTCATAAAGTTTCCTGCCATCGCGGATACTAAGCCCACAACCCTCAAGGAGGCTTATACATGGATACTGGCACACATCTGGTCATGGGCATTGGCCTTGCCGGTCTGGCGATGGTTGATCCCGTAGTGGCGGCAAGTCCCGCCGTCCATACAGCAGTGCTGATCGGGACCGTGGCTGGCTCGCAGGCTCCCGATTTGGACAATCTGCTCCGGCTGCGCGGCAATGCGTGTTATATCCGCAATCATCGCGGCATTTCCCATTCCATCCCCGCCATTCTGGCATGGACAGCTGTCATCACCATTTTGCTGCAATTGATTTATCGGGGAGGATTGCCTTGGCTTCATATCGCCGGCTGGACGCTGCTGGCGGTTTCGCTTCATGTGTTAACGGATCTGTTTAATTCATATGGCACTCAGGCCATGCGCCCCTTTAACGAAAAGTGGATTTCGTGGAATATCATCCACATTTTTGATCCCGTCATTTTTACCGCCCATATCATCGCCATATTGGCTTGGGCAGCGGGAATTGCCGATCCGGCTGTGCTATTTCCGGTTATGTACCTTTTTCTTGGCGTATATTTTGCATGGCGCACTGCCTCGTCCCGCAAAACGGTAGAGCGGCTGCAGCGGATAGACAAATCCTACAGGAGCGGCGATACGTACATGGCGATTCCAACCATATCGTTATCCATCTGGAATATTGTTAAGGAGGACCGCGATGGCGTGTTTCATGTAGGCACCCTGCGCAACGACTCCTTGCATTGGGTCGATCGGGTGCGCTGCTCCAGCCATCCCGCCGTAGAAAAGTCAAAAAGCGACCCCGCCATCGCTTCATTTCTCTATTTTACCAGCTTTGCGTGCGCCGATGTCAAAGAGCATGACTGGGGCTTCGAGGTGCGCTGGTCCGACGTGCGTTACCGTCAGCGGAAGCAATATCCTTTTGTCGGCGTGCTGCTTATGAACAAGCATTATGAAACCATCGGCTCCTACGTAGGCTGGCTCAGCGACGAGCGGCTGTCCAAGCGGCTTCGGATGGAGACGTATTGAATCCTTGAAATGACGGCATTGACGATCCGGCGCCTCTTCCTTCACAATGGGGGGAGGCTCTTTTGCAGGCTGCGCAGGCTAGATAAAACAAGCCCAAGGTTTCCCTTGGGCTTGTTGTTTTCAACATGGATTGTTTGTAATGAATTGGTTTTAACGCATACCGCCGGAAAGTTGTTGCTCGGCGATTTGTACCAGCTTTTTGGTAATATAGCCTCCAAGCGAGCCTGCATCGCGAGTGGAAACATTACCGTAGTAACCATCTGCCGGGATTTGTACGCCAAGCTCCTGAGCTGCCTCCAGCTTCATTTGATTCAGGGCTTGATTCGCTTGTGGAACAATAAGTTGGTTGCTGCGGTTGCTAGCCATGATGTATTTCTCCTTTCGTCCTCTGCACGTTGTTGTGTTGCAAGCTTGCAAAGATATTATGTGCGAGGCTTAAACAATCTATCCTGAAATTCAAAACATTTTTGAAAATTTTACGAAGCTGCAAGGAGCGTGCATTATGTCCAAATCATTATCTCTGTTTTTTGCGGTGTTATCGGTTCTGTTCATGAGCGCAACCGCCATATCCATCGCCCATAACGGCTGGCTGGTGCTGCTGTTCAGCTTGTTGTTTCTGCTTAGCACAGGCGCCGGTTTTATCGTAAAGGCTCGTCTGCGAAGAAAAAACAACAAATAAAATCAGAGGTTGTCCTATCGCCAGAAGCTGTTGCATAAGCTATAATAAACCTTATTCGTAATCATTACTAACGAAAGGAGGATGCTTATGCAACAAAAGCTTCTGCTTCGGCTTGGTATTCCAACGCTAGCCGCGGGCTGCCTTATGATGGCTGCCCTTATTCTAACCAGCGGCAGCTTGCCCGGGGCATTGCTGCGTCTTACGGAGCCGGCCAACCTTCAGTCCTTCAAAATACTTTTTATCAGCATTATTCTTGAAGCTTTTCCTTTTATTCTGTTGGGCGTTATTTTCTCTGCGCTGCTGCAGGCTTTTGTGACGGACGAAACGATTAAAAAATGGACACCCAAAAATCCTGTTGCCGGCGTTTTGTTCGGCGGGCTTCTGGGCATCGCCTTTCCATTATGCGAATGCGGCATGATACCGGTTGTACGGCGTCTAATCGCAAAAGGCATGCCGGCTTACATAGGCATCGTTTACCTGCTGGCCGGACCGATCGTCAATCCGGTCGTATTCGCCTCCACCTACAGCGCCTTTCGGCTGTCCCCTGGCATTGCCTACTCGCGAATGGCAGTTGCTTTTACCGTTGCGGTAATCATCGGGCTTATCTTAAGTAAATGGATGAAAAAAAGCCCGTTAAAGCACAACGAATCGTTGGTCGCACACAGTCCAGGACATCCTGGAAGTCGTACCCGACACATCCATGAGGAAAATGGCGCAGGCTCCAGCCGCTCGCACGTCCATAGCGTCCAAACAGCAGCCAAAGGGAGATGGAGGAGCAAGCTTACCTCGGTATTGTCCCATTCATCGGATGAATTTTTCGAGATGGGTAAATATTTGATTTTTGGAGCGCTGCTAACGGCTATTATCCAGACGGCGGTTGATCGCAGCGCTTTAGCTTTATTTTCCGATCAGCCTATTCTTTCTTATATGTTCATGATGGGCTTTGCGTTTATCCTGTCGATATGCTCTACGTCGGATGCCTTTATAGCCGCTTCCTTCAGCAGCCTGTTTCAGCCGGGTCCGCTTATCTCCTTTCTCGTATTCGGAGCAATGATCGACTTTAAAAATACGCTGATGCTTTTAACAACCTTCAAATTAAAAATTGTGCTGCTGCTTATCGCTTTAACTTCTGTCCTGACAATGGCGGCTGCAGCAATCGCGGAGGCGTTCATATGACCCATCATTTTATAAGAGCGGCTATTCTGCTCGGATTTGCTATGCTTATTGTTTATTTGTTTCAGACCGGGGAAATTTCGTTATATATCGCACCTCGCATGGAGTTCATAATCAAGCTGTCCGCGCTTGGCCTGTATATTGCGGGCAGCTACCAGGTATATGAAGGGCTTCGAAAAAAAAGGGAGCGCCCTGTCCATGAGCTGAAATGCGATTGCGGCCACGATCACGCGCCCTCCCCGTCTATTGCCAAAAATACGATGATCTATGGACTATTTATTTTTCCGATTGTATTGGGCTTTCTCATGCCGGCTGGAACACTTGGCAGCTCGCTCGCGGCCAAAAAAGGGGTAAGCTTCTCAGGCAGCGAATCCATCGTTCGCAAGGATGCTGTCGCAACAGCGGCGTTGCCAACAACGGCTGAACCAGGCGGAACCCCACAGGCCGTACAAGCTGCGCTTGCATTCGGCGCAACGCCGCTTGACGCCTTGTTTCCTTCGGATGAATACACGGCAGAGCATGCCGAATATGGGAAACGGCTGTACGGACAAGAGCTCATTTCTGTACCGGAGGAGCAATTCATTGAAACATTAACTACATTGGATTTGTACCGTGAAGCATTGATGGGAAAAGAAGTCGAGCTAAGCGGCTTTGTTTATAGGGAAGAGGAAATGGGGAATGACAGGCTGGCTGTAAGCCGTTTTGCCATGAATTGCTGCTCGGCCGATGCCTTGCCTTACGGTATGATGATTAATTGGCCCAGAGCCGGGGAGTACCAATCGGATGAATGGATCAAGGTACGGGGCAAGCTGACTACCTCCGACTATATGGAGAATGAAATTATGACGCTGGATGTTACACATATCGAGCGCATTCAGGCGCCTCTCTCCCCTTACGTATATCCCGATCTAAAATTCGGCTTTTGATGAAAAATCCCGGACCAGCGCTTGCTGTAATCCGGGATTTTTGCTGGAGTAGAAAAAGGGCGTTTTATCTATAGTCCCGCAGCATTTGGGGCTGCTTCGCTTGGGGGGCGTAGCGGCTGCCCCAGGTCGCCATATTAAAGTTGGATTCGTATAATACGCTTGCCGACCATGAACCGGATTGGGAGCGGACCGAAAAATCATACAAAATCTCCCCGTGCGTCCATTCGGTCCGGTATTTGAGCGCATCAATCGCCATTTGCCTAAACTCCTGCACCTGTGCAGCCGTAAGCCCCTTTTGCTTGCCGGCCTCATTTTCAAGCTTTCCATCCCTGCTTTGGATAGGATGGTGGCGGATGCCGAATTTGCCTACATAGTTATTGCGGATATGTACCAGCACCGTTCCTGCTGAAGCATTAATCAATTCACCCTCAAGCTGGCGAAAAACAAAATCCAGCTGTCTTGCAAGAGATGTTACACTTTTATCCATCGTTTATTCCTCCCGATTGTTTTCATATCGACGACATCATTTGACATAATCAGATGATTTTCTGCATCGTATTGCCCTAATGTTAACAAATGCATACTGCTTCTTCACCGAAAAGCTTGTTAGTATTTTCCGAACCCGCTTTTGCGTAATGGAGGATGATTCCGCAAATCACGCAAATAACAAGGTCATAAAGCACCAAATTCCCATTATAGGCATATTCATTTTTCAATGAGTCTTAGGACCGCATTGCGGTAAAATTAACCGTCGTCATTATAGACCATTACGCCTTCTTAATGTTATAATGTGGTTAATTTATAAAAAGGAGCGCTTACATAATGATGCAATGGTACTACTCGTTGTCGGTGCGTAACAAATTGCTGATTACTACTTATTTAAATTTAGCGTTTTTTGCCATTGTTCTGGTTCTTACAACCGCGATCGCGGGCGGTCCCGTTTGGCCCATCATTATCGTATCCATCTTCTTGGCTCTTTTGGCATATCCGCTCATTACATTTGTAGGACGAACCGTAACTCATTCCTATGAGGAAATATCCAACGCTGCGCATCGTATTTCAAAAGGGGATTTTACACAAAAAATTGACGTCAATATGCATGCGGGCATTGGTGAGCTGGGTCATTCCTTTAACAGCATGGTGGACAAGCTGAAGGATATTTTGACGGAAACCTCAAACATCGTCAGGCACGTCGCAGAAACAAGCCGGGGCATTTTCGACAAAAACAACAACTTGAAGGTGGCCATGGAGCAGGTAGCCACATCGGCGGGCGAACTCGCAACCGGGGCCAATCAAATTTCGGAGGATGTCGCTGATATGAGCGACTCCATCAATGAAATTGAAAAAAAAGTCGCCGGATACGCTCATTCCACCAAAGAAATGAACGAACGCTCCAAACAAACGATACAGCTGGTAGACAAAGGCATGCAAGCTCTAGGCGTTCAGACCGAAGGCATGCAGCGCAATATCGAAGCCACCGCCAAGGTATCGCAAACGATTGAAGAACTTGCTCAGAAGGCAAGGGGCATTTCCGCAATTACGACTACAATTTCCGATATTGCGGAGCAAACAAACCTCCTTTCCCTTAATGCTTCCATCGAGGCAGCGCGCGCAGGCGAGCATGGCCGTGGTTTTGCCATTGTTGCCCAGGAGGTTCGCAAGCTTGCGGAGGAATCAACGGCTTCCACAAAACAGGTTTTTGGCCTTGTTAGAAGTATAGACGAGGGTATTAATCTTGCGATTAACAACATGAAGGTAAATGAAGAGGTTGTTATGCTGCAATCCGAGCATATCCGGCAGTCCGAGCTGGTTTTTCAAGATATTGAAAAAAGCATCCAGTTTATTACGAACCAAATATATGCCTTTTCACAGGAAAGCGACGCCATGCTGGAAAGCGCCAAAAAAATCTCTGCCGCGATTCAAAACATTTCAGCCATTACCGAGGAATCGGCAGCTGGAACTCAGCAGGTATCCGCTTCCATGAACGAACAAATTCCGTCGGTACAAGCTGTCGTTGACGAAACGGAGCGTATGCTGACAACGGCAACTCAATTGCAGCGTACGATTCAGGTATTTAAAGTCAAGTAGAGCATGCTCAAGCTTATTAAGCCTTTGCTAGCGGTTATACCGTGAGCAAAGGCTTATTTGTGCTTGAAACGAATGAAGATAGACGTAAGAGGAAATATTACATCTGACCCTTACAGAATTGACAGAAATGGATGCGAAACGTATGTCTTATACCAGATCCAGACTATTTCTGCGTTTTATTGCCGCAGGCTTGTGCTGCTTATTGCTGCTAACGACGCAACCCGTCTCCATGCATGCAGCTATTCCACACATTAATGAAAGCGACCATGAGCTTCAAGCAGCTGCCGGAGCGGTTCGGCCTGCAGTTAACGCAAAAAAAACAGCCGCCGGCAAAAGAAGCAGTCAAAAAAAACGGCAACGACAGCACAAAGCAAAAAAACGCAATGCAGTCAGGCAAAAAAGCGGCATGTCCTGGGTTCAGCTTCATCAGCAATTTCCGGGCACATTTATGCTGAATGGAGCGCGTGATCAAAAGAAGGTTGCATTAACCTTCGACGATGTGCCAGACCCCCGTGTTACGCCAGCTGTTCTTGATGTTTTGGCCAGATACAATATTTGCGCCACCTTTTTTGTTGTGGGCGAACGAGCGGCCAAGCATCCGGAGCTTGTGGCAAGAATTATGCGCGAAGGCCATGTTATTGGCAATCACTCCTACAACCATGCCGTTTTTTCCAAGCTTTCATTGGAGCAATTCCAATGGCAGTTAGGGAGAACAAATGAAATTCTTTATTCGATAACGGGGAAAAAACCTACCCTGCTGCGGCCGCCCTATGGAGAGCTATTGCCCAGCCAGGTGAAATGGAGTCAGGAAAAAGGGTATACCGTTGTTAATTGGGATGTAGACTCGGAGGATTGGCGGAATAACCCCGACAGCAGCCGTGTGCTTGCCAATATCAGAAAAACGCTGCAGTCGGGATCTATCATTCTTCAGCATGCCGGAGGGGGAAGCAAACAGGATTTAAGCGGAACCCTTAACGCTTTGCCTCCATTAATTGAATGGCTTCAAGGCAAAGGGTATACTCTGGTTACTTTACCCGAACTGCTTAACCGAAAGCCCTACCGCTAAAAAGAGTGTAGTTCAAAAAGTCCATTTCTCATTAGACGGACTTTTTGAACCTGCTTTTAAAGACTGTACAATGCTTTTATTTCAAAACGTACACATTAACGTTTTGGAAACCAAATTTACTTGCTTGCTGGGTCGAGCCGGGAACGAATATATCAATCCGGTTATCCTTAATTGCGCCGCCCATATCCAACGCAGTCGCAAGCATGCCGCCTTCCGGAAGGCCCGGATATTGATAGCCCGTAATATAAAGCTTGCTGCCCAAAGGAATGATATCGGGATCAACCGCTATGGTGCCAACCTTCAGCTTATTGCCGAAATAATCAACGGCTCCCCACTTCCCGTTCTCCGAAGCTGCGGCCGTATAGGCAGTAGCTTTAAGCTGGAGCTTCTTGGCATAAACATGCTTTTCGCCATTTGGCGCCGTTACGGTTTTTGCCTCAGGCTTTGGCGCTTCTTCCTTGGCTGCAGCTTGGGACTTGGTTGCTTGAGGCTTGGCCGACTCGGATTGTTGAATGTCGGCGCTAATCATTTTTGCAGATTGAAGCTCGTCAGCCTTTGCCGTTATAGCTCCTTGGGAAGGAATGTTCACTACCATACCCGGCTGTAGATTAAGCGGGTCCAAAGTGGCATTAGCTCCAAGCACATCTGCCAATGGCACTTTATAAAATTGCGAAAGCTTCCAAAATGTATCGTTGTTTTGAATCGTATGTGTTTGTTCCGCAGCCTGCGCGCTTCCCGCTGCTAATAAAGCGGTTAAAGCAATTGCAGCACAGCTTATAAGTTGCTTCTTCAAATCGTAGTACCTCCCGGTATGATAATAAGAAAAGGATGGAGGTGCGTATTTGCCCGCTCCATCCTGAGCAATAAAAGGGCTGTTTAACCGATAAACATTTGAACCCATTCGCCGTTTACATAACCAACGCCGATTTTGGTGAAGTTTGCATTAAGGATATTGGCTTTATGACCTGGGCTATTCATCCAGTCCTGCATAACTCGTGCCGGCGTAGGCTGGCCCGATGCAATGTTTTCTCCAGCGTAGCTGTATTTAACGCCAAATGTTTTCATCATGTCAAAAGGCGAGCCGTAGGTTGGAGACGTATGGCTAAAATAGTTGTTTACATCCATGTCTCTTGCTTTTTCCGTTGCAACTTTATTCAGAAGCGAATCAACCTGCAGAGCTTTAAGACCCGCTTTAGCGCGCTCCTGGTTAACAAGTGTCACAACCTGGGATTGATAATCGCTCATTTCGCTTCCGGAAGTTGGCGCAGGCGTAGCGGTTGGAGCCGTTGTCGGCTGCGTCGTTGGCTTAGCCGTCGGAGCCGCTGTTGGCTGTGTCGTTGGCTTAGCCGTCGGAGCCGCTGTTGGCTGTGTCGTTGGCTTAGCCGTTGGAGCCGCTGTTGGCTGTGTCGTTGGCTTAGCCGTTGGTGCCGCTGTTGGCTGTGTCGTTGGCTTGGCCGTTGGAGCCGCTGTTGGCTGCGTCGTTGGCTTAGGCGTGCTCCAATTGCCGCCGCTTGGGAATTTAAACGTGTAGCCTCCGTAAGTAAAGGAGAAGCCGCTTAGGTCTATGCCATATTTTTGGGCGATTTGCCCTAATAGTTCATATTGGATGTTTTGCGTTTGCAGCTTGAATCCATAGTTCCCAGCAGATGACGCATCCGCTTTTGGAGCCGCAAAGCCAGAGCCAATAACAGTCGCCGTTAGCAAGCTTGCTACTCCGAGTGTCAAGTGTTTCATCTTCATGAATCTTGTGCCTCCTATGCATGATGGTTTTTATCGGGCCTCTTGCCGATGGACACATCTTAGCATGGGGATATATCGCTTTCATGACGCAATAATTACCAAATACGCTAAAGCAAGGGGCAATCCCGCATCAATACTGCTTTATTAAAATCTATTAATGAGACATTAATAATGAAAAAAAGCGCAACCTCCGACAAAGGAGATTGCGCTTTTTTTATAGAGAGATTAATTTTGAATACGAACGAAACGTCCTGTATCCTGCGATTCAAATGCGCTCAAAATAACTTTAAGCGATTTTCTGCCCTCTTCGCCCGGAACGGGAGGTGCTGTATCCGTAACGATGCTGTTCACAAAAGCATCGATTACACCGCTTGTTTCCTGCTTGTCATTGGTGGAAATTGCACCAACCTTATATTTTTCAACTGTGCCGTCGCGCAGTTCTACAATAACCTGATCGTCAGGATGAGTGCCGATTTTCATAACGCCTTTTTCACACCATAGAATGGTGCTGTTGTCTTCACCTTTATAGTACGTCCAGCTTGCAACCAGAGAACCGATAATGCCGCTTTCCATACGCAATACGCAGTTGGCGTTATCATCAATTTTTGTGCCTTCCTTATGCAGCGTACCAACAAAAGCGCCGATTTCCGCTACTTCATCATCCAGCAGCCAACGAATCAGGTCGGACTTATGAACGCCCAGATCGCCCATTGCTCCCATGATAGCTTCTTCCTTGCGGAAAAACCAGCTGCCAGCGCCGTCAACGCTCCAGCCTTCCGGACCGGGATGGCCAAAGGAAGTACGGAAGGTCAGCACCATGCCCAAAACGCCGGACTCCAGAATTTGCTTTGCCTTCACATGCGGAGGCATAAAGCGCTGATTATGCGCAACCATCAGCTTTACGCCGTTTGCTTTGGCTGCTTCAATCATGCCAGCTGCTTCCTCGTCCGTAACAGCCATCGGTTTTTCCACAAGCACATGCGCGCCTGCATTGGCCGCTTTAACGCTAATTGGCGCATGCAAATAGTTTGGCGTATTGACCGACACTGCATCAGGCTTGATTTCCGCCAGCATGGCATCTACATCGGCAAAAGCTTTACCTCCATGCTGTTGTGCAAAAGCCTCTGCACGCTCAATTACAGGGTCTACAAATGCAACAAGCTCCACGTTTGGATTTCCAGCATATTCCGGTATATGGCGATGCTTGGAGATGGAGCCACATCCGATAACGGCTACTCTAATTTTGGTTGTCATTTCTGCTTCCTCCTGAAGGTTTATCATTTAGCTATTAATTGTAACGCCATTTATTTTTTATAGTTGGCTTTAACCCATTCCATGCTTTCCGCAACGGACTCGAGCGGCGGATTGGCGCATCTGTCCTGCTCCACAATCAGCCATTCGGTACCAGCCTTGGAGGCTGCCTCAATGATAGCCATCAACGGCAAATCCCCGCGTCCCAGCTCAACCGTATCAATCGGCTCGCCTTTGTGACCATTGCGGAAATCCTTCAAATGAAGCAGCGGCAGTCTGCCTGCATATTTACCGATGTAAGCAAGCGGATCAAGTCCGGAGTATTGAACCCAGCCGATATCCATTTCCACCTTCAGATCAGTTGAATTAATCCGGTCGTACATGGCATCGAACACCATCTGGCCGTCAATTTCAACCTCAAATTCAAACTCATGGTTATGATAGGCGAACTGCAGGCCTGCTTCTGTGACATGTTTGCCGTATCGTTTAAAGTTTTCCAGATGTCCCAGCCATGCCTCGGCATCGCGAGCGTCTGCTGGAAGCCATGGGCAAATCACATATTTGCCGCCAATTGTTTTAAGGTAAGCGATCTCATTGTCCAGATTGTTTTCCAGATTTTCAAGGCTAACATGGCTCCCGATCGCCTTCAAGTTAAGCTCCTGCAGCAAATCGCGTAATTTTTCAGCTTCAAAGTCCCCATAACCTGCAAATTCAACGCCTTCATAGCCCATAGCGGCTACTTTCCGGAGCGTGCCTTCAAAATCCTCTGCCAGCGCATCCCTGAGCGTAAACAACTGTAAACCAATGCCCATACGTTCCATCTTGAGCTGCACTCCTTTTTGTAGGTAAAATCATTTGCCTATTTCGCAATCCAAGTTGCGCAGCATAAGCCAGCTTGGCTTACCTGTCTTCGTGTATCATTATAACGATTGTTTTTTGTCAATTAAAGTTGTCTTATTAGCTTATTTTTATGCGATTTTGTCATTGCTGTCCGCTTCATTGAATGTAATTTTAAAGGCGCATCGCTAAATAGCTCAATACATATGGAATCCGCTTTTGAAAACTGTAATTTCAGTGAAGCCAATCTTTTTGTTTCCACATTTGAAAGCTGCAAAATGACAGGGTCGGATTTCTCAAGCTGCATTATGGATGGAATTACAATCCTGAAAGGCGATTGGTCATACACCAATCTGCGCCATTGCAAGCTAATGAAGCAAAATCTTCGCGGGGTCCGGTTTTACGAGGCGGATCTCTCAAATGTTAACCTGGAAAAAGCGGATTTAAGAGATTGCGATCTGTCCAGAACGATTTTGACAAAAGGAAAATTATATGGAGCAGACATACGGGGGGCCAAAGTAGATGGTGTAGATTTTAAAACCTTTGAAATCAAAGGAGTCCGAATGGACAGGGAACAAACAATTCTCTATTCTATTTCACATGGGGCAATTGTTGATTAGTGCGCTGCCTTGATTACCTTCAATGACAGGCATTTATTGAATTTGCACAGCCCCATGGCCGTCATACGGCTCTCTGTAACAAAAATGTAATAATATCAAGGGGTCTTTTTAATGAATTTTAAGAATCATTTAATATTTATGCGTTACAATGGTTTCAAATTAGAAAATAAATCCTTCATAGGATGGAGGCGCTCCATATGAAAACGATGTTGATGTTCCAAAACAAAAGGATCCCCGTTTATTTGACAGATACAAACAAGCAAGCGATGGAAAAATTGACTACTACGCTTAACCGCAAGCTGGAAACCGGAAAAAACGCGCTTAAAAAATGTATCAGCTCTTTGATTAGCATCGAGGTTATTGGCAGCGAAGCGACGCTTCATTCCTACTATGAGCGCGATACGTTGACCATTTCCCTCTACTAGGGGAGTGTCCCAGAGCTTGCTCAAGGCCTCCTTTGCCGCTCTGAACATATAACAAAAACAAGACTGCCGATAAGCCGGAATTGATAGTCCCCCCGGAAAGCTGAACATCAGCTATCCGGGGAACTTGTCATGGCTTACAGCAGTCTTTTTATTTTGGCAAAATGGTATTTAAATCAATGAGGGGCAAGCTTCTTCTCCCAATTTCCCCATATAAACGTCATGGTTCCGATCCAGCCGCAGATGGCGGCAACAATCAGAATGGTACTGATGGAGACGCTGGAGGTCAAGGAAGCGCCTAACACCGGCCCAAGCGTGCCCCTTACGCCAAACAGCATAAGATGGATACCGAATACGGCGGCTTCCCGGCCAGGGACAAGACGGAAAACAAATGCCAAAATGCCGATATCCCAAATGGCTTCGCCTACGCCCTGAATGGCGTTGCCCAAAATGACGGCCGGATAAGTGCCCCACAAGCCGTACAGCATCGGCACAATGGCATAAGCCCCGATGCCAATCAACAGCGTATATTTTATAGGATAACGATCAATCATTCTTCCCGCAGTCCAGAAGGTGAGCAGCAATGCTGTAAAATAAGCAACTCGCGCAAAGCCGATTTCCGTGTTGGTCAGCTTCAGCACATCCACCTGAATAATCTGATACAGAGGACTGGCAAGCATATTTCCAAAGCCGGCAAACGTTGTTGCAATCAAAAATACGCCCAATATCGGGTAGTCCTTAACCAGCTTCCATTGCTCGGCAAACGAAAACTTGCCCTTTTTTACGGTGTTGCCAGTAACCGGCGGAAGCTCGTTTTTTTTGGGCAGCTTTATGCTATTAAATATTCCCACCGACAAAAATCCCGCTATGGAAGCGGCGATCAAGGCCCCCGACGGCCCAAAGGCATCCGACCAGATGCCCACTCCATAAGCGATCGGGATCATCAGAATGCCCATGGCTACTCGCACGTAGCCCATCAGGCGGCCCCTCAGCTCGGCAGGATACATTCTTGAAACAAGCGTAGCGTATGCAGGCGCCTGTATGCCCATTAACAGCTGGAAGGCAAGTGCAGCCAGCACATAAACGGATGGATTAGGAAAAAATGCGGGCAACAGGATAAGAAGCCTTCCTATTGCATTGGGAATGATAACAAATGGCTTGGGATTATTGGTTTTTTCGATCCAACTGGCCCAAAACGGCGAAAACATCAACCCGACCGCCGGTGCGGCCGCTAACAAACCAACCTGGAAGTTATTTGCTCCCTGCTGGAGGGCAAACGCTACATAGAACTGGTTGATTACTACATTAAAAAGCGCAAACAGACAAGATGCGCCCAAGTCTATGCGGGCGTTTCTCCAGACTCTTACCGTCATCGGCATTCCAAACCGTACCAATCTAGCACTTGATCTCGTTGTGCCCGCCATCTGTTGTCATTCCTTCTCCGCCTGATATTGTGAGTATGGGACTAGCCCGTTATGGCACTATTCGATTGGATATTACTATACTGCCCGCTATTTGTACAGCATTACTTCTTGAATATTTCTTTTGCGAAATTGTCATGTATTTATCATTGGAAAAGTGATTCCCTTTCTTTCTCAAAAGGTTGCATTATGGTAGACTGTTGGCTAGGAAGCATGTTTATTACGCCTTATGGGAGGAACAGATTTTGAATTCATTTGCAATTGGCATTGACATCGGCGGAACAAAAATCGCCGCCGGTTTTGTGGACGAGCAAGGAAAGGTGCTTGCGGGCACCTCCATCAAGACGGACCTGAGTGTTTCGCCCTCCGAAATGCTGGACCGCGTCGCGGCTGAAATCCGTCGTTTGGCGGCGGACAACGGACTCGAACTGTCTCAAGCAACGGGCGTTGGCGTTGGCGCTCCAGGTCCGCTTAATACCGTTACGGGAAGGCTGACTTGCCCCCCTAATTTGAAGAGCTGGTGGGACTACCCCGTTGTGGATGAATTGCGTTCCAGACTTCAGCTTCCTGTAAAAATGGAAAATGACGCAACGGCAGCAACCTTGGCTGAAAAATGGGTTGGCGCCGCACAGGACTCCGACAATTTTGTTTTTATTACCGTCAGCACAGGCATTGGCGCAGGCATCTATCTGCATGGCAAGCTCATAACCGGAGCAAGCGGCAATGCTGGCGACGCCGGCTTTATGATTGTCCATCCGACCGGTGATGTTCTGAACAACGAGCCCTCCGGCTATTGGGAGCATATTGCCTCCGGCACCGCAATTGCGCGGCAGGCAAGCGAGCTGCTGGGCAGGCAGGTTACATCCAAGGAAGCATTCCAGCTGGCCGCCGACGGACATCCCGCCATATCGGAGCTGGTGCAGCGCGTCTACACGTATATCGGTATGGGCTGCGTGTCGTTGGTCAATCTTTTGGACCCAGCCAAAATCGTTATCGGGGGCGGTGTCTCGCAGGTAGGGGAACCGTTGTTCTCCGCAGTAAGGGACTATGTTTCCAAGCATGCGCTTAACCCTGGCGGACGGGAAACTATTATCGTCCCGGCACAATTGCAGCAGGATGCCGGCTTGATCGGAGCTGCCGCTCTGGTGCATTGCGCTTATTAAGGCACACTCCAAGCAACAAAGAATAGGCCCTGGACTTCGCGCGGCAAGCGCGAGCCCAGGGCTTTTGTATTTATACTGGATATTAAGCCTTGCTTTAGATTTTTCGACTCCTCTGTGCTTCAGCCGTTTTGTTTATCATTTTTCATCTCGCTTTTTCGTTGACTGATTCCTGCCAAATAAATATCCATCATAAATTTGAGGCTGGCATCCACCTCAATCGGTATGCCAAAGCCACCTTTTTGCTCGATGGATGCAAAGCCGTGAACCAGGCTTCGAAGTCCTCTGACAGCATGGATTCCTTCCTCGCCCGCAAATCCATATTCTTGAAAAATCTGCAGCAGGTCTCCAACAAGCGCCTCCCCTAATTGCTGAAGCTCCTCGTCGTTTCTCGGGGGCGATCCAAGCGTAAGCTCGTATAAGCCGGGACGTTGTCTCGCAAAGGTGAGGTAAGCGCTAGTGAATGCAAAAATTGCCTCATCGCCGCTTTTTCCGGCAGTTGCCTCGTTCATTGCCGCTCTCAGCAGACGATAGCCGTAAAGCACAAGATGGCGCTTAAGCTCCGGCAAACCGGCGATATGATTGTAGAGAGATGGCGGGCGCACCTGCAGTTTTTCTGCAATTTGGGCAATCGTCAACCCCTCCAGCCCTTTGTAATCAGCCAATTCCGCCGCCGCTTCAACAACGGTTTCAAGATCCAATCCTCTTCTGGCCATCCCTTATTTCCCCTTCCTTCTGGACAGCGCTTGCTCTGCATGCTGTATAGCGCGCAGCATCCTATCGGCAGGATTGCGCTCCATATTGCCATGGCCCGTCGCCAAAAGAGGTGGCTTAAGAGCGTGAAGCTTGCGCGCGGTAAGCAGGCTCTCCTCCAGGCTCCATGTCGCCATGGCGGGAAACGGAAAGGAGGGTCTGACGACTCCGGAAACCGTAATCCCGCCCCTTGTTTGAAAAGCATCTCCAGCAAGCAAACTGCCGTTTCTTGTATCCACAAAAGCCATGGAGCCCGGCGTATGACCGGGTGCTGCAATGGCATGCAAAGATCCGATACGGTCTCCATCCTGCAGCAACACGTCGGGCGCGGTTGCTATATTGGCTGGAACGCTGCCTCGTATGGGTTTGTTGATTTCGCCGTCCTCCAGCGTCGTATCCCCCTTCAGCAATCTGGCATCCCTGCGCGAAATATAAACTTTAACATCAGGCATCTTTGCCTTAAGCCTATCAAGCGAACCAACATGATCGGCATGAGCATGGGTGAGGACAATAGATGTAATTGGTTTTCCTAGCGCTGCCGCGGCATCCATAATGGCTTTGGCATTAACCGGCAGGCCTGCGTCAATCAGCGTTAACGCATCCTTTTCCTCAACAAAATAGCAATTGACCGGGAACAGCCTGGGCAGATAGGTCAATTGTACAATCATTTCTTCGCGGGTTAATCTCATGCTCAGCCTCCTCCATAAACAAAAACTAATGTGATTAGTTTTATATTAAACTAATCACATTAGTTTTTCAAGCCTACTATTTCAGCGTATAATCCGCCATGGAGGAAACCTTCAACACGCCAGGCTGGCCAGGCAGCAGCCCTGCGCCGGTTTTACTCAGAAAAGCTACCGTCTCCGGCTTTCCTGGCAGCAAATCAAAAAAATTATTGCTAAATTCGCCCTCGGCTTCGGCAGACAGCCATACATCCTTCGCTAGCGTATCGCTTTCAATACGCCACATCGTGCCGCCGCTGCCTTCCACTTCATTGATTTTAATATTCGCCTTGTGCAAAGCCATATCTTTAAAAGGCACAAAATAATAAGGATCAGCTTGCACCCGCTCCTCCCCGGCGTTCAACACAGCAGATACAACAACAGATTTGCGGTCTGCGCCCTTCAATAGCTCCTTTTTGCTCAAAGCCAGCAATTGGGTAGATCTGTTGGCGTCGGCGTTTACAGAATAATTGCTTTCATGCAGCAGCTTGCCGTCAAAATCAGTTAGTGAAACTTGAAGCGTGCCCGATAACGGCTGAAGCAGGTCGGATACTGCATAGATGGTCAAGGTATCCTTTGAGGTGCCGTCGATGGATAGAAGCACATCGCTAAAGCTTCGTTTGGCATAATAATGCGTCGCTTTCCAGCGTCCGGTATAATCCATTCCAGCCCAGGAAGCGACGGGCCAGCAGTCATTGATCTGCCAATAAAGTGAACCCATGCAAAAACCTTTGCGCCGCCTGTGAGCCTGGATCGCCATTTTCATCGCTTCCGCCTGCAGCACCTGGCTCATATAAAGAAAGGACGGGAAGTTTTTAGGCTGCCTCATATAATTGTCCATGTAGCTTTTAATCAGACGATTGCCCATGCCGTTTTTTTGATGCGCCATCATCACCTCGGATTCCAACTGCAAATCGCCTTCCTCCGCATACGAAACAACTGTTTTGTATTCAGGGAACGATTGAAAGCCGTATTCGCTCATAAAACGTCCGATATGCACATTGTAATTTTCGAAAGGCTCCTTGTTGTGCCATACGCCCCAATAATGAATATCCCCTCGCGTTGATTGAGTAAGCGCATGCTGATTAATATCGCCTGTTACCTCCTGCATAGGCGAGGAGGGCCAATAAGGGATGCCTTGCAGCATCTTGTCAACGGCTTGCGGCAAAATAACATGGAAAATGTCCACGTAATCCTGCCAAAGCTTCTGCTGCTGCTTTCGGGAAAACTCCTTTCTCCAGCCCCAGCCAAGCTTGTCGTTAAACTCAGACCACGCGCTGTCAATTTCGTTATTTCCGCACCACAGCACGACCGAAGGATAATTGCGCAGACGTTTGACATTGTATTCCGCTTCTTCGCGAACATTGTTCAGAAACGCTTCATCGCCGGGATACATGCTGCAGGCAAACATAAAATCCTGCCACACCATAATCCCATATTCATCGCATAACTCATAAAAATCATGCTGTTCGTAAATGCCTCCGCCCCAAACACGCAGCATATTCATATTGGCAAGCGCCGCGCTTTCAATTTCGTGACGGTACCGCTCCCTTGTCATTTCCGTAATAAAGCTGTCTCCGGGAATATGGTTGGCTCCTTTCGCAAATACAGGGACGCCGTTTAATTCAATATAGAAGGAAGTGCCATAAGCATCGTTCTCCCTGACAAGCCTCGCGTTGCGCAATCCGGTGCGAACAGACAATGTATCGCTCCAAGGCGCCTCTTTTGCCTCAAGAACGGCTTCAAAATGGTACAAATGCTGATCGCCAAGCCCCCGGCTCCACCAAAGTTTCGGCTGCTTGATGACCAGCTTCAACTCGATGGTCTGCAATCCCGGCTTTAAGTCCGCCACGGTCTCCCAGGTCTCGGCGCCTGTTGAAATCTTCAGCAAGCCGCGATATTCCGCATCCGCTTCTACCTCTGCAATGGCTGTAAGAGCGGCGTTTTCCGCGCTGATCTCATCCTGCCGAATATATAAGTCGGCAAGACGAAGCCCGGTCCATGCCTCTACTCTGACCTCTCGCCAAATACCGCTTGTAACAAAACGGGGACCCCAGTCCCAGCCAAAATGATAAGGCGCTTTGCGGGCAAAAACGCTCACCCGCTTATCCCCAAGCCCCCCGAGCTCCGATTGATCATTAGGCGCAGGGAGCTTATAATCTAGCTGCTCCAGCTTGGGCAAATCCTCGTGAATCGGCGAGCGGAACACAACTTGCAGAGCATTATTCCTTTCCTTTAAATGCGATTTTACATCGACCCGCCATTGCCGAAACATATTATCCGCTTTCAGAATTAATGCTCCGTTCAGATAAACGTTACAATAAGTATCCAATCCGTCAAAAACAAGGTAAATCGACGACTCTCCATAGACGTCAGAGGCATCGAAGCTGGTTTCATACATCCAATCCTTTTTATCGATCCACTGGAGCCGATGCTCATTTGTCCCGTAAAAGGGATCTTTAATTATTCCGTTTTTCAACAAGTCGGTATGCACGCAGCCTGGTATGGATGCAGGCAGCCAGTCTTCCTCATCAGCTCTTCTGAATTTCCACCCGTCATGCAGTAACTTTGTTTTGACCATTTCCAAATCCTCCGCTTTCCTTATCCAGTTTTCGTTTTGTTAGGTTTCATGCTAATATTATACCAAATAGTTAGGTTTTTTGTATGTTATTTTGTTAGTTTAGTTATCTATATTCACGTTTTTAGCCAACAACAAAAAAGCAGGTCACTATATGACCTGCTGCTACAAAAAAGCTGATGGGATTATTTCGCGTTAAATCTGCCATAGGAAGCCGCAAAGCTTTTCATTTTCTGGTACGCCCCGGGATCAATGCTGCGAAGAGGATGGAACTGCGGATGATTGGAGTTAACCTCCAATACCCAGAGCTTTCCGCCGCTGTCGAAAGCAAAATCAATTCCCAGCTCGGACATGCCGCTTCTGCGCTTGGACAAACATCTGGCTATATCAAGCGCTGCAGACGTTAGCTTGGCCTTGCGGCTTGCGCCAGCCTCCTCCGTTAAGCCCAGCTGCTCATGGAGTGAGCCAAGCGAAACGATTTTTCCGCCTTGGTAATAGTTTGTAACGATTTTTCCGGAGCCGGCGATCTTGACCATGAAGCCGGTGCAAACCCAGGGTCCGTCAGGCTTGCGCTGCACCATTGCCCGAATGTCGTAGGCACGGCCGCCAACCTTGGAGAGCGGGATGCCTTGCTGAATAATAAGCCTGCTCCTTCGTGCGGAAACAATGGCCTGATAAACGTCCGACAATTGGGTAAAGCGGCGGGATTTCTGGGTTTTCCCCACAATTTCCTTTAGTCGGTACCCGCCGCCCTTCCCTCGCTTCAAACGAAAAATGCCAATCCCTAACGAGCCGATATCCGGCTTGATATACAAAACGGGATGCCTCTCCATCATGCTGAACAAATGTTCTTTGCTAAAGGACATAGTATGGGGAACCAGGGAACGAACCCTGGAATCGCCGCGCATATAACGGCAAACCTTTTGCTTCCCCCTAATGGTTGTGCTGGCATAACGTTTGACAGACAATGCAGTCACCTCACCATACTGTATGAGGCTAATCACATTATGCCTGTACGCATAACCATAGTTATCCGCATATTTGCCAATCGGTACTTATTCACCCATCAAAATTTTAGCGTATGGCGATTCGATAGGCAGCATAATAACGGGCTCATTCGCCAGAGTGACGACGTAGCTTTCCAGCGTGCGGTAAAGGTTATAGAATGCAGGGTCTTTGCCGTAGGAAATGTTATAAATACGGGCCGCTTCCTGCTCGCCTTCCGCAACGATTTTTTTGGCGTCGGCTTCGGCTTGCGCCAGCAGCTCAACCGCCGTACGGTCCGCTTTGGAACGAACGATGCGGGATTCCTCATCGCCCTCGGACAAGTAACGCGCCGCCATGGACTGACGGTCGGAGATCATCCGGTTGTACACGCTTTGTTTATTGCTTTCAGGCAAGTCGGTCCGTTTGATGCGCACATCGACAATTTCGATTCCGTATTCGCCGCGGTCAAGCGCAGCGGATACGTCGGCCGTAATTTCGTCGTTGATATTGCCTCTAGCCGTATTTTCGCTAATGATTACATCGTAATCCACTTCCGAAAGCTTACGTCTGACGGAGTTGTATACCGCCTCTTCAATTCTCATCGCGCCGCCGCTAACTGTATGCAGCGTACGAATGTATTTCTCCGGATTGTTGATCCGCCAGATGGTATAGTTGTCGACCAAAATCGGCTTTTTGTCCTTGGTCAAAATTTGGCCCGGGTTGCTTTCGAATGTCATTTGGTATTTGGGCAAAGTCGTTGTGTTTTCGATAAACGGAACCTTGAACTTCAGCCCCGGCTCCTTCACTGTACGAATCGCTTCTCCAAATCTCAAAACAACCTTATATTCCCCTTCTTTCACGATAAACATGGAGCCTGCGCCTACGATCAATAAAACAACGATGGCGCCTATAAAAATCCAGAGTTTGTTTTTCATTGACCGTTACCTCCTTGCGCTTCCTGCTGCGATTCCGTTGCCTGCGGAGCCTGCGGCGTCTGTACCGGCGTTTGCGCCTGCTGCTGTGTTGCCGTTGCTCCGCTGCTGCGGTTGCCCAGCAGCTCATTAAGCGGCAAATAATTGACGGTGTTGCTGCCGGAGTTTGTAATAAAGATTTTGGCATCCGGCAAAATTTTCTCCAGCGTCTCCAGAATGAGACGGCTTTCCGTTACGGACGGATTTTTGGCATATTCCGAATAGATGGCATTAAATTTAGCCACGTCGCCTTCCGCATTCAAAATCCGGGATTTCTTCTCGGCTTCCGCTTGCTCGAGCATAGCCTGCGCTTCGCCTCGGGCGTTAGGAATCCGCTCATTTTCGTATTTGCGGGCATTGTTGACCTTCGTATTTTTTTCCTCGCGGGCGTTGGTAACGGCACGGAAGGCCTCTTCAACCTCGCCGCCCGGCGGCTCGATATCCTGGAATTTCAGGTCGATAATTTGAATGCCGGTTTCATAACGGCTTTGCAGCTCGATCAGACGCTCGCGCGCCATATCCTGAATGGCTGTTTTTCCGTCTGTAATCGCGTAGTCAAGCTTTTGCGAGCCGATAACGGAACGAATGGATGCGCTTGCCGCATTGCGAAGGAATTGCTCGGGATCGCTGATATTATGGAGATAATTGCGTATGTTGCTAATTTTAAAGGTGACGACCGCATCTGCGGATACGATATTTTCGTCGCCTGTAATCATCATAGCTTCATCATCAACCGGCGTGACGGTATTGCCGTTTTGACGGTAGCCGATTGTAATTTTCTGAGTCAGCTCGGCCTGTACGACCCGAACTTCCTGAATCGGGTAAGGCCATTTGAAATGAAGACCGGAGGTGGTTTCATGCGTATATTTGCCAAACGTCAAAATAGCGGCGCGCTCCTGCTCCTGTACCGTGTAAAAAGATGTGGAGCCTACGTAAAACAAAATAACGACCCCAACGATGGCGACCAGCCAGTTTCTGACTACGCCGGGCTTCAGCTCCGGCGGCTTGCGCTCCGGGTTAGGCACTGCTCTTGGCGGCTCCTGATTATTAAAATCCAATCCAATCTCTCCCCTCTTTAGTTGCCAATTACATAAAGTTACTACGTCTATTATAACGATTGGTAACACTTTTTTAAGCTTATTTTAAGCATTTCTTTTCCCGGAACCAAAAAAACGGGTTTGCCGCAAGGCGAAAAACGCCTGTGGCACCCCGTTAATTGGCTTAATCGGCCTTTATTATGATTTACGCTGCTCCTTCAGCATTTCGCCAATCGCTCCGATGCTTCCAAGAGTCTCCACTGCCCGGGTCGGAATAAATACTTTGTTGGCGGCTCCGTTGGCAACATCGCTTAACGTCTCGAGCGAGCGATAGGTTAATACATTTTCATCCAGACCCGCAGAGCGGAGCATTTCGATTCTCAGCTTTTCGGCTTCGGCAATGGATTGAATCGCCTTGGCTTCCCCAAGCGCCTCCAGCTCCTGCGCCTGACGTTGGCCTTCCGCTTGCCGGATGCGCGCTTCCTTCTCGCCCTCCGCCTTAAGAATCTGGCTTTGCTTGTCGCCTTCGGCGCGCAGAATCATATCCTGCTTGGCTGCTTCCGCTTCCAGTACCATTGCCCGTTTGCTGCGCTCCGCCTTCATCTGCTTATCCATAGCATCCTGGATATCATTAGGCGGCTGGATGTCGATGACCTCCACCCGTTCAATGCGCACGCCCCATTTTTCGGTTGCTTCATCAAGCGCTACGCGAATATCCGTCGATATTTTTTCACGGCCCGACAACGTTTCGTCAAGCTCCATCTTGCCGATAATTTGACGCATCGTTGCCGTGCTGATATTGCGCACGCCATATACGTAATCAGAAATACCGTATGTAGCCTGCTCCGGCCCCGTCACCTGATAAAAGATGATCGTGTCGATTTTAACCTGGACGTTATCTTTTGTAATAACGGTTTGCGGAGGCACGTTGGCCTGCTGAATACGCAGGTCATGATACGTTCTTACATGATCAATGATGGGAATCAAAATATTAATGCCAGGCGTAAGCAACCGGTTGAATTTACCAAGCCGTTCCACAACGCCGACTCTTTGCTGCGGAATAATTTTGACGGTCATGGCGATAAACACAACAACCAGCGCTACAATAATAATTGGTATAACATACTCCATTTTGTTAGCCTCCCCATTTGGTTACTTGCAAAAAAGCGCTTCCCCGAGCCAATACGATAACCGTCTCGCCCTTCTTCAAGCTTTCTTCGGATTCCGCGCTCCACATATCGCCGCCAACCTTCACAATGCCGGGCAAGCTGGGCGCAATATCCTCCATCACGATTCCTTCCTTGCCGATCATCTCGTCAACCGCATCCTTAAACCCTCTGGATAACGCCATCCGGCGCGTAAGCGGCTTCGTAAAAATAGTTAAAGCCAACGCCACGACGCATCCAACGATAACCTCCGGCACCCAAGCACCAGGGATGATAAAATCGACCACCGCCGCCGCCAAAGCGCCTATGGCCAGCCATAATAAATAAAAAGTCAAGGTCAGCATTTCCGCTATAATCAAAACCGCTGCAACAATGAGCCAGATCAGCCACATATCCACTTTTATCACCTGCCCTTCAACATATAATTTATTCGATACCGACCTGTCAAAGACCTGCCATGTCTCCAAAAATATTGTCGAAATATGAGCACGGATACAGGCGTTTTAAGCTTCATCCGTTTTTTTGCTTATACAGAAATTCGCTTACCGCTTCGCTGCGGAATAAAAGGATAGTGACGGCAACGGCATAAGCAACATACAGCAACGACAAAATCGCAATCAACAGCAAGCCTTCGCCGAAGGCAACAAACACAACCATTCCATAAACCAAGACGGCTAACCCCGCTCCAATAATGAATAAATATCGAACCCAGCTAATGCCAAGAGCCAGGCAAATGGATAGCGTAAGCTGCACGATAAGGTTTAAAACGTTTAAGTTGTAAATGAACGCCAACAACGCGAACAACATATTTATTCCGGCTATCGAAAAAACGATTGCGCGCCCCGTCTTGTATTGCCGGGCCTGCTTTTCGACAAACCGATTATATTCCTGCTCCCGCTCCTCCTTGGAGCCCGGTTCGAATCTGCCGAAATTGGGATTGATATCTCTTTGCGGCAGCGGGAGTCCTTCCGATAGCTGTCTCAACTTCCGGGCTACCTCCGATGCCGATTGGAGGCGGTTAGTTCCAAGTTGATCCAAGGCCTCAACTATGGCCGCTTTGGCCCTGGCATCAGAAGCAAGCTTTAGCTTGTAGGCGTCCAAAACAGCACCGATCCGCTCAGGGGTATTGTTCATATCCTTGATTTCATCAATTGTAAAAAACAGCTTGCGCAGTCCCGCAACCGTCTCCAGTTCCTCTAAGTCATGTTCGCTATATTCGCGGTATTCCCTGCCGCCCTTGAGTGTTATCTCCGGCTTGATCAGCCCCTCTTCGACATAATACCGAATGGTGCGTTCCGTCAAGCCCGTTCGCTTGCATACCTCTTTTATTTTCATATGAATCCGCTCCTTTCTGGCTTCACCATACAATCTTACGTAACGTAAGTGTCAAGCCGATAATCGTCCTGATACCCTATATCGTCAATTTAACAAACCAGATTTAGGAAATGGAAAGAAATTTATCGAATATAACCCAACATAGGTAAAAATACAATCCAGCCCGCCCCTCCTTGCATTAACTATCTAGAACTATAAAAAAAGGAGCTGTGTTGAAATGTCATGTTGCGGATCATCGGCCGCCTTAAGCTGCTGTCCCGAAAAAACATTTGTACAGGATAAGGTATGCAGTCCCTGGAGCGGTACTGGAGCGGTTGCCGCCGTGACCATAACGCTGTATACAAACAACATCACTCAAAACATCGTTGGCACCGGCTATTTGAAATTTGATTTGGGCTCGGAGGCAATTACGCTTGTTGTTCTAGACGGCAATGGCGATGCAATCGGCACACCTATCACGCTTGATCCAGGCTCCAGCACAACCTTTACGTTTTCCCGCTTTTCTGTTATTCAGGCCGTTATTCCAGCAGCAGCCACTGGCGCCTTCCAAGGCGAATTCTGTATCACAACCCGCTATTCGGTTACCTGATCGGATTTTCAGCTATATTCATAAAAGGTACTCTCTTCCCGCAACAGCATTAGGGAAAAGAGTACTTTTTTTGTTTGGGGCTGTCCGAAAAGTCAAGCGGATAAATAGGCTTGAGCTTCCATGACACCCTTTTCCTGCAGGTACAGATTTCGCTGAATATTTATTCACCGTGACACTTTTTGGACAGACCCATTAAATTATTCATAATCGCATTCATCTGGACAAGGATGTCTTTTAATCAAAAAAGAAGTGGATATACAATATTTACCTTCGATATAAGCGGGGCGTCCTTCCTTGAAACGGATAGATACTTTTTTGATGTCTGTTCCGGTAAATGTGCCTGTATTGCCCGGTTGAACAACAAAAGCAGCCAGCTCTTCTCCCATGGCGCTAACCTCTACCGCACCGGTACTGGATGGGCTATTATAAATGGAAATCTGGCACAAAACAGCCTCAAGATGCTGGCCAAGCAGCCAAAGCTGCAACGGTTCGTCCGGAAAATCGTGAATTTGGAAGTTTCCGCAGCATTCCTTATCCTGAGTGATTGGCCTTCTCCCCGCCAGTTCGTAATCACTGACAGATTGAGAGGAGGACAAGGCATGTTGCGGAAACGCGGCGTTTGTTTCCACCTCAACGGGCAATTTTGCCGGGATAACCGGAAGCGCTTTTGGCACCGGTCTGGTATATGAGGCAACATATTGAATGTGAGGGCGCTGGGGAATCCGATACGGTCTTAACGGGTTTTTGCGCATCTTGCAAGGATGCAATGCTGCTCTATGACCTGTTGAATTTTTGTTTTTGCAGTTACGCTTATCCCGTTTCCCGGCCATTCCTCCCCCTCCCTTCCCCCATCTCTATTATTAAATGTTCAATAGCGGAAAAGGGTTATTAATTTGGGTTAAGGCATTTCCCGAGAAAGCATTGATTCAGCTCAACTGCACAAAAGAAACCGTTGCTGCTGTTGTCCCTGCTGCTAGCCCAACTGTAGCGGCCAGGGTTGCACTAGCTGTTACACGAATGGTATCTCCGGCTGTAATGTTAAGAACGATCTGATTGTATACCAGGCCTATCCCGATTGCTGCATTGACCTGCGATCCCGCAACGGCAGTTGCATTGAGAAAAAGCTGGAAGGTTGTGAGCAGCGAAAGCGTCGGATAGACAGAATAAGTGATCAGGTAACGGCCAGTAGTCGCAATTGTAAATATAGTTGCCGTAGGATTATTTACAGTAATGCCCGCAGGCAAATTTTGAGCATTGGGAAATGGGATATTGGCAGTAGGATTCAACAAAGTGATCACAATTGTTGCACCGCTTGTATTAGCAGCTGAGCCGCCAAGCAAGGAGGCAGGACCAGTTGCTCCTGTCGCTCCAGTGGCTCCCGTTGGACCAGTGAGGCCGGTTGCTCCCGTGGCTCCGGCGACTCCCGTCGGACCGGTGGGGCCCGTTGCTCCCGTGGCTCCGGCGACTCCCGCCGGACCGGTGGGGCCCGTTGCTCCCGTGGCTCCGGCGACTCCCGCCGGACCGGTGGGGCCCGTGGCTCCGGTGACTCCCGCCGGACCGGTCGGGCCCGTTGCGCCCGTGGCCCCGGCGGCTCCCATCGGACCGGTCGGGCCCGTTGCGCCAGTGGCTCCGGTGACTCCCGCCGGACCGGTGGGGCCCGTTACTCCCGTGGCTCCATCGACTCCCGCCGGACCGGTGGGGCCAGTTGCACCCGTGGCTCCGGCGACTCCCGCCGGACCAGTGGGTCCGGTTGCTCCTGTTGGGCCGGTGGGACCTGTTACTCCATCCGATCCTGTTGGACCCGTTGGGCCTGTCGGGCCGGTGGAGCCAGTTGCACCATCCGATCCTGTTGGACCCGTTGGGCCTGTCGGGCCGGTGGAGCCAGTTGCACCATCCGATCCTGTTGGGCCCGTTGGGCCTGTCGGACCGGTGGAGCCAGTTGCACCATCCGATCCTGTTGGACCCGTTGGGCCTGTCGGGCCGGTGGGTCCTTCAGGCCCTGTTGGACCGGTTGGACCAAACGGGCAGTCATTATTGATGCCATCACAATACAAGCTATGGCAATCGCCGCTATAGAGATTACAACAGTTAGCATGATTACAGCAAGCTTCCACCACTTATTCACCCCATAGCCAAAGCATTGGTTTCCTATCATTCTGCTAATTCTGCGCTCCAGTAAACATCTTAGTTTCAATTAATGCGCTAAGGCATTCAACTGCTTGTATTACTGCCTTCTTCCGCAAAAATCCGCTGTCCTCCATGCTGTTTCGGGGCGCCTTATATTAACGGCTCGTTTCGGACGGTCATTCTTTTTCAATGGATATGCATTTAGCGATCCATCCAAAAAAACGCCTTCACCACCAGGAAAATCCTTGGTGTTGAAAGCGTCTTGGACATGTATTGGATAAGTCCCCCCAGCTAAATCAAATTCAGTCCCCGCAATACGGAGGCAACCTCATCCCTCACCGCCTCGTCCAGCGGGCGGAATGGTGCGCGCACCGGACCGGAGGGCAGACCGACCAATTCAAGTGCAGCCTTGACCATGGCAGGCTGGCCGTACTTCCTCGCAAGCTCGCGAACGGGCTGCCAGCTATAGTAGCGAGTGATCGCATCTTCATTGCGGCCTGCCTTGAATTCGTTGTACAAAGCCACAAACTGACTAGCCATAAAATTGGCATTGGTCGAGCTGCAGCCGGTCAGGCCCGATGCCAGCGCGCCCAGTATCAGACCATCCGAACCGCACAACACCGCAATTTCGTCTCCGGCATACGCTTGCGTGCGGACCAGCGCATGAAGATCGGTGGCTCCTTGCTTCACGCCCGCCACATTAGGCAACGACGCCAGTGCCTTAATTTCTTCCGGACTCAGATGAACACCAATGCTTGCGCTATTGTAAATGAAAAGAGGGATATCGACGGCATCATTCAGCTGCTGAAAGTGATAAAAAATATCGGCGGGCCGAACCTCGGACACATAAGGCGGGGTTACCATAACCCCGTCCGCTCCGTATTGCTTTGCAGCCTCGGTAAGCTGAATAGCTTCCGCCGTGCCGCTGGCCGCCGTACAGCAAAGCAAAGGAATTCGCCCTCCAACCGCTTCGGCTGCGCAGCGGAAAAGCTGCTGGCGTTCCTGCAAGGTCATGCTGGGATATTCCGCATATGTGCCGCCCACAACAATGCCGTGAGCCCCCGAAGCAATAAAATGGTCGATATTGCGTTTAAGCGCTTCCTCGTCAATCTGAGATCCGTCCTCTGTAAATGGAGTCACCGCCAATACGTATATGCCTTTTAGCTTTTCTTTTAATACGGCTGCTTTCATCTATGTCATCCTCCCGTATTCATTGGTCAATAGTCCTTAAACAATAAAACCTGCCTTTTATCCCCTAGCCCATAATTATTAATCCTTATGCCCTATGCCTTATCCCTGCTCCTCATTCCTTATATCCCAGCAGCTTGCCAATTTCATTCAGACCGTCTTGAATTTCTTCCATAGATATGGCGTAGGACAGGCGCAAATGCGCGGGACTGCCAAAGCCGGTGCCCGGCATGACGGCAACATTGCTGCGCGACAATAAAATTTCCGCGAGCGTATCCATAGAATCCACCACTGTGCCGCATAACGTTTTGCCGAGCCATTCCGAAGCATCGACCCACACGTAAAATGCGCCTTCAGGTACAAGACAATACAAGCCACGAATCCGATTGACACCCGTTGCCAATATCTCGCGTCTATCCCGGTAAACGCATCTCATCTGCTCAACCTGATCCTGCGGCCCCGAAATAGCGGCTAGCGCAGCCATTTGCGCAATGGAGGAGGGGTTGCTTGTTGTATGAGACTGGAGCTTAAGCATCGCCGCTGCCACCGGAGCAGGAGCCGCGGCATAGCCGATTCGCCATCCCGTCATGCTGTACGTCTTGGAAACGGCGTTAATCAGTACGGTTCTTTCCTTCATTCCCGGCAAGCCGGCCAGACTTGTAAAGCCTTCTTCATTAAAAACAAAGCAGGAATAAACCTCGTCGCTGATCGCCCACAGGTTGTGCTTTATGCAAAACCTGGCAATATCCTCAAGCTCCGCCCGGCTGTAAACCGCACCGGAAGGATTTCCAGGCTGATTCAAAACAAGCATGCGGGTTGACGGCGTCAATTGTTTCTCCAGCATGGCGGGAGTCACCTTGTAGCCTGTGCGGGCATCCGTTTGAATGAATACCGGCTTTGCTCCCGCAAACTTGATTTGCTCCGGGAACGAAACCCAATAAGGGATCGGCAGCAACACCTCATCGCCACTTCGAAGCAGCGTATTGAAGGCATTAAACAAGGAATGCTTGCCGCCGGAGGAAACGACAATTTCATCGGGAGCGTATAGCACTCCGCATTGCTGCTGCAACGCATCCGCTATCGCTTCCCGAAGCGGCGCAATGCCCGCAGTATCGGTGTATCCGGTAAAATTGTTCCGAATCGCCTCAACTGCCGCTTCCTTGGCATGCTCCGGCGTCGGGAAATCGGGCTGTCCCAGTCCAAAGCGGTATACCTTTACGCCGCCCTGCTGAAGGCGCGCCACTCTCGCCTCCAGTTCGGCCGTTGGGGACGGCAGCAGCTTCTCCGTCCAGGGAGCCAGCTCGCGTTGTTCTGTTTGCTCGATAATCATCTCGGCTCACCTCGCATAATTTTGTGTTCAACACATACGGTTTTTCCGTATCTTAATTCCGCATAGTCGCGGCCTCAAGCGCAATCCGGGCGTAAACCCGCGCCGCGTTCAGAAGCTCGTCCAGTGTCACCCATTCGTCGGTTTTATGCGCCACGCTGAAGTCGCCCGGCCCGTAAATAACGGAAGGAATGCCTCTGGCTGCAAAATGAGTCATATCGCAATTGGCCGTTAGGCCCGTCACTGTCGTATCCTGTTGTCCATATACTGCTGATATCGCATCACGGCAAAGCTTCACTACGGGATGGTTTACATCTGTTTCCGAAGCTGCGCCGGTTGTCGGAACCATACGCGCAATATGAAGCTGCCCCTTCAGCGCTTCCTCTGCTTCCAGCACATCCATCAGCTCCTGTATCGCCCGCTCCTCTGATTCGCCTGGAATCAGCCGACGATCGATCAACGCTTCGCAATAGTCGGGAATCATTGATTCCTTGATCCCTCCATTCATAATCGTGACGGCCAAAGAAGACTGCCCGGTCAAAGGATGGCGCCGCTCCGCAAGCTCCCGCTCGGCAAACGCGTCCAGCGCCACGACCGCTTTAGCCATTAGCGAAACTGCATTTTTGCCCAGATGGGGCGTGGAGGAATGCGCCGCTACTCCTTTTGCCGCCAATACTGGCCGTATGCTTCCGCGATGGGCGATAGCAAGCGTGCGATTGGTCGCCTCGCCGATGACGGCAAGCGATGCTTCCAGATTGACAGGAAGCGCCTTGGCTCCTTTGCTGGCAGCTTCCTCATCAACAACCGCCGCCAGCACGATATCTCCAGGAAGGCGCTTCCCCGACCGCGCAATAGCCTCAATCGCCGCCATCATGGCTGCCAGCGGTCCTTTGGCGTCCATGACGCCTCTTCCGATCGCCTTGCCATCCTCGACGCGCAGCTGAAACGGATCGCCGCTCCACCCTTCTCCGGCGGGTACGACATCAATGTGCGTGTTCAGAATAACAGCTTTGGCTTCGCCGGTCCCCCTCAGCACGGCCAAAACATTGGGACGTCCCGGCTCGACTTCCTGAAGCGTCACCTCGCAGCCCACCGCTTTCATAAACTCGCCAATATAGCGGGCCGCCTCCTCCTCGTTGCCGCCGGGATTGACGCTTTGAAAAGAGACGAGGCGCGTCAGCACCTCAAGCACCCGATTAATGGAAAGGCTCTCCTCTACTGACTTGAAAAGCTCTGCCGGCATCATAGCGCCCTTACCATTCCGCCGTCAACAAGCAGCGTTTGACCCGTGACATAGCTGGCGTCCCCGGAGCACAAAAAGGCGACGGTTTTGGCCAGCTCCTCCGGCTTTCCATAGCGGCCCAGCGGAATGGAGCCCTCCGTTCTCGCTTTAAGCTCCTCCGGCGCAATGCCTGCTTTTGCCGCCCTCGCCTGATCCAGCGTGCGGACCCGGTCCGTATCAATGCGTCCCGGCGCAACGGTATTGACGCGTATGCCGTATCCGGCCAGCTCTTCGGATAGCGTTTTGCTCAGACCGGCTACGCCCGTTCTCATAACGTTGGACAACGTTAATCCGGCAATTGGCTGCTTCACGGAGGAAGAAGCCAAATTCACGACTACGCCCGACGTTTCTTTTAAATGGGGTAACGCATGACGCACCAGACGGACAATGCTCATCAAATTCAACTGAAAGGCGTATAGCCAATCCTCTTCCTTCAACTGCTCGAACGTGCCGGCGGGAGGTCCGCCGCTGTTCGTCACCACGATATCCAAACGTCCGAATAAACGGACGGCATTGGATACGCAGCGCGCTAAATCCTCCTCTTTACATACATCTCCCTGAATGCCAACAACTGAAGCTCCGGTCGCCGCGGCAATTTCCCCCGCCGTACGCTCCGCTCCCTCCGCATCCCGGCTGAACAAAAGCACATTACAGCCCCTGCCCGCAAGCTCGGCGGCCACCGCGCGCCCAAGCCCTTTGCTTCCCGCCGCCACCAGCGCCGTTTTGCCCTTCATATCTGCATTCATGCTTTTACCCTCCTATAACAGTTAATTCGCGAGGCAGCGAGGTTAAAATTTCACAGCCGCTTTCGGTAACGACCAGCGTTTCGCTGAAGCCAACGCCAAATTGATTAGGCACGCGCAGAGCCGGCGGGATATGGAACACCATGCCCGGTTTCAACACCCGCTCATCGTCGCGCTGCAAGCTCATAATATGTCCTTCGCCCCAATCGGGAGCAAACGCTACACCTATGGAATAGCCCGTCCGCTTGCGGAACATATCGTACATGCCGGCTTTTTCAATGACGCCGCGGCAAGCCTGATCCACCTCGCCTGCCGTAACGCCCGGCTTGACCGCTTCGAGCGCCGCGTTCAGCGATGCGATGCATACCTCGCTTGCCCGCTTCACTTCATCGGAAGGCGTTCCCGTATGCGCGGCCCGCATCAATGCGCCGTGATACCGGTTGCGGGCGCCCGCAACCTCCAGCAGCAGTGTTTCGCCGGAGCCAATCACTTTATGCCCCCAAGCGGCATGCATATTGCCGGATCGGTAACCTGATGAAATAAACGGCTCCATGCCCATGTATTCGCCGCCCGCCAATATCATCGCCGAAAACATTGCGGCAGCAGCTTCATCCTCGTTAGCACCTACGGCAATTGCATCTAGCCCCGCCTGCATCGAAGCATCCGCCACTTTGCATGCTTCGCGGATATAGGCCAGCTCGCCCGGCGATTTGATGACCCGGAATTTTTCCACCGTCCCCTGCGCATCGCTCAAAACATACTGGTCTCCCAGCAGCGTTTCCAGCTTCATATAAACGCGGACCTGCAGGAACCAGGAGCCCGTTTCCACGCCGATTCGCCCCGCTGGCACGCCAAGCTCCCGCACCGTATCCGCCGTCATTGCGATCGGGTCATTGGTGTCCTCGTAAACGGACACCTGATCAAGCGGGAGGCAGCTGTAGGTCCCGACATTGGCCAGTTCTCCGCGCCGCAGCACCAGCTTCGGCTTTCCTTCGGCAGGCACGATCAAACATTGATACATATAATAACCAGGGCTTTGATAACCCGTCAGATAAAAAATATTTTCCGGCGTATGGACCAGCATTGCCGACAGCTCCCGGCTTCGCAGCTCTTGCTGCACATGGCTAAGCCGTGTTTCAAACTCCTGTATTGGAAAAATTAGCGCAGACATCGCCATCCCTCTTTCCGCTTTTATTTTGATAGTTGCCATATATATCGCTTCGCCGGTCCCTCAAATAAGGAATCTGGCGTTCATACTCGCTGTTTCGGTTTAAATCAATAGTCAACACCTGCATTTCCTCGCGGTCGTTCGCGCCTTGCAGTACGTATTCTCCGTTCGGAGCAGCCACCTTGTTATTGCCAAATAAAAATTCATTGGCCGAAATGCCGCCCACACCGTTAACTGCGGCAACAAACCGGGTGTTCTCCAACGCTCTCGTGGCAAAATAAATGTCCCAGCGATGACGCAATTCCTTTGAAAAAGCGGACGGCACAACCATCAGATCGGCCCCCTGCAAGGTCAGCGTCCTCGCCGATTCAGGAAAGCCCGCATCATAACAAATCATCATGCCCACTTTGGCAAAATCAAACGGTACCGTCTTAAACTCGTTTCCCGCCGCAAAATACCGGCTTTCCTCATCCCATAAATGCACCTTGCTATAGGCAGCCACGATGTCGCCTTTGCGATTTATTGCGTAAGCGCCATTGGAAACGCCGTTCTCCATTGCAAGCGGCATCGGCAAAACGGCATTGACGCCTGCCTCTCTAACCGCTTCCTTCAGAAGCGCTACTGCATCGCTTCCTTCATCCTGAGCGAGACGTCCGTATTCCGGTCCAAGCGACTCCAAATCGTACCCGGTCAAGAACAGTTCGGGAAAAATGATCAGATCAACTTCCCGCTCGCCAGCCTCCCGAATAAAACGGACCGCCTTGCGCGCATTCGCTGCCACATCGCCGATGATGCTTTCAAACTGTACTAGACCCAATGTTGCCTCGCGCATCCCGTCTCCCCGCCTTTTTTAGAGGTAGTTCAAAAAGTCCACTTCCCATTACGGATTATGACTAGCGTCATGGCCGGCGTCGAATATGGCATTCAGCCGAAATCTCCAGTCCTCACTTAGCTTCCACTAAGCTCCGGTCCTCAATTTCTAGCTTCATCCCATCTTCTTGGTACTGATAACCGAACTTTTTGAACCTTCATTTTAAGGGTCGTTCAAAAAGTCCGCTTCCCATTACGGGTTATGACTAGCGTCATAGCTGGCGTCGAATATGGCATTCAGCCGAAATAAGCATATGCTTACGAAGTATGTTTCCTCCAGAAACATTTGAGGTCCTCACGTAGCTATCACTACGCTCCGGTCCTCAATTTCTAGCTTCATCCCATCTTCTTGGTACTGATAACCGAACTTTTAGAACTTTTATTAGAATTTGGACTAAAAGTGATTCAGCTGGCTTAAAAATTGGTCCAGTCGCGAATGCTTGGGCAGCTCTGCAAGCTTGGCGGCAGGCACATCCTCCACCACAATGCCCCCGTCCATAAAAATGATTCGATCGCCAACCCGTCTTGCAAATCCCATTTCATGGGTTACAATAACGACGGTCATGCCATCCTTCACCACATCGCCGATTACATCAAGCACTTCGCCCGTCATTTCCGGGTCAAGCGCGGAGGTGGGTTCGTCGAACAGCATCAGCTTCGGATTCATGGCAAGCGCTCTGGCAATGGCGATCCGCTGCTGCTGCCCTCCCGACAACTGCTCCGGGTAATGATCCTTGTGCTCCATGAGATGGACGCGGTCCAGCAGCCTGAGTGCGCGTTCGCGCACCGCCTGTTCCTTTTCCTTGCGCACAATATTAGGCGCCAGCATAATATTTTCCATCGCGCTTAAATGCGGAAACAAATCAAAGGATTGGAATACCATGCCGATTTCGGATCGATTTTTTCTTGTTGCGAATATATCCTTGCCTTCGAACGAAATGCCTCCCGAATCTACACTTTCCAAACCTGCCATGCAGCGCAGAAGCGTCGACTTGCCGGAGCCTGATGGGCCGATGATAACAACCCGCTCTCCTTCTTTGATTTCCAGGTTTACGTTTTTCAAAATTTCTCGGCCATGGTACGACTTGGTCAATGCTTCGATTTTGATCATGCGCCTTCTCCTCTCCCGCCACCGCAGCCCTCAGGCCGCCGAACGGCTCTCGCCTGATATCCCGGACTTTGCGATTAGCAGCTTTTGCTTCCTTTCAGATGCTTTGACAACATCCATTTTGCGTTCGATGTAGCCCTGCAGCAGTGTAAACAACGCCGTAAAGACCAGATAATAAATAACGGCTGCAATTAATGTGTCTACGTAGTTAAAGGTTGCACTTGCGGCTTGTTGAGCCGTGAGCAGCAAATCCATATAACCAACTACCGATGCCATGGCCGATGTTTTGAGCATGCCGATAAACTGGTTTCCCGTTGGCGGAACAATCAGACGTACCGCTTGAGGAAGCACCACATGTCTCATCGTTTGCCAGTTGTTCATGCCAAGCACGTGCGCCGCGCGTTTTTGCCCCTTGCTTACTGCCGAAAGACCGGACCGTATAATTTCAGCCATATAGGCCGCTTCGTTTAATGCCAGCGCAATCAACGCGCATTCAAAGCCGGATAACCGGATGCCGAATTGCGGCAAGGCATTAAACACAAAGATTAATTGCACCAGCACGGGGATGCCTCTAAAAAACCAGATGTATCCATTGGCCGCGCTGTTCAAAACCGACCATTTTGACATTTTGCCAAGCGCCAGCAGAAATCCCAGCGCTACGCCCAGCAGTTGTGCAAGCAGCGTAAGCTTCAGCGTGTTCGCGGCAGCAGCGGCAAACGTCTGCGAGGTCATGTAGTCAAAGACGCCGTTTACGTGCTCCAGGAATCCTTCCATGTTTACACCCTCTCTCCAAGGGGGTTCCACGGGACAAACACGCTGTCCCACGGCCCTAATTTTACGTGTTTCCAGCAATCTCTACTCAATAATGATAAAAACTCGCTTTATCTGCCAGCCTATCTGTTGAACAGACTCATTTCGGCCGGAAGATTGTATTTAGCCATCAGTTGATGATATATCCCTTTTTCCACCAACGTTTTGACAGCCTCTTCAATAGCACCCGCCAATGCGGTTTCACCCTTGTTCACAGCAATGCCAATTTGAGTGCCTGATTCCATGGTTTGAGCAATCTCGAAGACGCCTTCCCGCTCCTTGAGCAAATAAGCTGCGCCTGGAGACGAATGCAGGAATGCTTCGGCACGGCCGTTTTCTGTTGCAAGGACGGCGTCGTTTGCTGTAGGCAGCGCCAAAATGTCGATTTCAGTTTTGCCTTCAGCCTTCAGTTCAGCGTTGAACTCCGTCACGTACACTTCTTCGATCGCGCCCCTTGTCACCGCCACCGTTTTGCCGGACAAATCGTTCATTGAAGCAATGCCAAGCTTGTTGCCTTTGGGAACAACAATGGAACGTCCAATGCCCATGTATTTGATAAAATCAACTTGTGCCGCACGCGCTTCCGTCACAAACATTGCGGAATTGATAAGATCAATGCGCTTGCCTTGAAGCGCGGGAATAAGTCCGTCAAAATTCATTGCCACAATTTCAACTTCAAGTCCAAGCTCACGCGCTATTGCCTCCATAAACTCGATGTCGAAGCCCGTATACTGCTCGTCCGCCATATATTCGAACGGCGGATAAGTTGCAGCCACGCCGTACGTCAATTTGCCTTCGGTCACCAATTTATAGTCGGCAGCCGTTTCTGCCGAGGGCTGTGCGGAAGCGTCCGCCGTCGGCGAGGCCGTTCCCGGAGTCGCGGTGTTTCCTGAACATGCGGTAAGCAGTACAACCCAAACTGTCATCAATGCGCTAAACACTCTCAACTTCATAGCGATCCCTCCACTGTGTCTGTTTGATATATTGCATCACAAAGCTTTCCGTCTTGCGATTGTGCTCGACGAGAAAACGCCCTGCTTCTTCGGGACTGCCGCTTTTCATCAACTCGACAAGCTGGCGATGCTCCTGAATGGAACCATCCACCATATGCCTGTCCCCCAGCAAAATACGACGATAACGCTCGCTCTGCTCCCATAAGCGCTGTATGATGCCCAGCATGACCGGCTGGCCGGCCAGCTCATAGATAAACATATGAAACTTCCGGTTTGCGGCTAGCATCGTTTCCATATCAACCCCCGCCAGCCTCTCTTGCTCCGCAATCATTCCGTCAAGCTTTTGGGCGTCCGCTGCACTCAGACTGGCCGCGGCGAGCTTGACAGCCGCCTCCTCCAGCAAGCAGCGGACGAAATAAATTTCCGTCAGGTGCTCGGCGGAAAGATCATTAACCGTTGCCCCCCGATGCGAGTGCAATTGAACAAAATCCTGGGCAGCCAGCTTTTCCAAAGCGCTCCTGACCGGCATCTTGCTCACCTGAAGCCGTTCGGCGATGGCATCCTGATCCACTTTTTCACCCGGCGCCAGCTCGCCGCTAATGATCCACTGCTTGATTTGAGCAAACACCCTTTCTCCCATCGTTCGCATGCTTAAAGGATTGTCCAAAAACCATCACCCCCCGAAGATTTGATCAAATATCACATATTTTTGATAAGGAAAGCATAAATCATAAGTTATATTAATGTCAATATTCATAACATTATTTATTTGTAATGCTCAAATTCAACTCGATAATTGTACGAAATCAACAAAAAAATCCGTTTGTCTTTCCGTTAATGTTATGTTACATTACTTTAATAACTTGATTAATAACTTTGTAAACGGATTTATAATTTATACGTTATATAAACTAACACATGGTTGAGGTGCTTAGATGAAAATTTCCACAGTCGATATTTTTAGGTTTGATCTTCCATTGAATCCGCCTTTTACGCATGCTTCTTCTGGGACCATTACCCATTTAAAAGAGGTATACGTAAAGATCAGCACTGAATGTGGCGCAACTGGGTGGAGTGAAGTTAGAGGCAACTGCGAATATGTGACCGGAGACACGCCTGAGAGAGTTGCGGCTGTCCTGGAGCATCGTATAGCTCCTTATTTGCTGGGCAAAAATCCGATGCAAAGAAATGCGCTAGTAAAAGGCATCGAAGGCCTGATTGAAGGGAACAGCGCCGCCAAAGCTGCAATTGATATCGCTCTGCTGGACCTTGCCGGCAAACATCTCGGCGTCCCGGCAGCCATGCTGCTAGGCGGAATCGTGCAGTCCAGCTTTGCCAGCGATGCTACCATTGCGTTTGGTTCGGTCGATCAGGCAATAAACGAGGCCAGGCGTTATCTGGACGCAGGATTTCGCATTATCAAGGTTCGCGTGGGACGGGACAGGCCGGGGGATCTTGCAAGAGTGGCCGCAGCGAGAGCTACCATCGAAGAATACGGACTCCAGAACGAGGTTTTGTTTTGCGTGGACGCCAATCAGGGCTGGAGCGTCAAGGAAGCGGCCCTTCGCATCAAGCAATATGAACCGCTTGGCGTGGAATGGATTGAACAGCCTGTGCCAGCGGCCGATATCGCCGGCCTCAAGCTGTTGAAGCATGCCAGCGCAATCCCTATCGTTGCCGATGAAAGCTGCAAATCCGTTAGCGATGTCGCAGCAATAGCCGCGGAAAGAGCCGCGGACATCCTGCATTTAAAAATCGTCAAGGCGGGGTCGCTTGCAGCCCTTCAGCAAATGATGGGCATCGCTGACGCCTTCAACTTGCCCGTCATGCTGGGACAGATGGACGAAGGCAGACTTGCAACTGCTGCCCTGTTGCATGCTGCGGCCGCTTCACATGCAAAGTATTTTGAAGTATGGGGCTTTCAGCGTGTTCGAGCCGAAGATGATCCCGCTTCGGACTTGAAGGTTGAAGGCGGGAAGGTTTATTTGCCTGAAGGCCCGGGCCTTGGCGTAGAGGTGGACGAAAGCCGTCTCGTCAAAATTGCTTCGGTTTCGAATAACGGGGTCGCTTAAAAGAAGCCTGTTATTTCCAGCAAGCCATAATTCCCGATAGGAATGTAATGTTAAACCGGCGGTATCCCCACAAAAAGGAGAAGGGGCTATCCGAGTAGTCTGTTGCGGTGAATAATGATTCAGCACGCCCGTCTGGTCCTCTCGTCCTCTCTGCTGAATAATAATTCATTCCATTTGACTTTTCGGACAGTCCCATTTCCGGATTGCCTCCTTACGTCTTTCGTCAAACCGGGAATTTGCATCCGGCTTCCTTTAGATGTAACCAATCAATAATGAGACAACACTTCCTTCACAACGGTCTCAACCTGCTGCAATGTCGCTTCAAAGCTGACGTCATCGCCGTTCCAGACAATCCTGTCGGCGGTCCCCAAATAAGCCTCGCCTAACTCAATTTCTTCCGCTCGGGCAATTCTTCGCTGGGCGTCCTCTGAATCCCCTCCACGGGCAAGCAAGCGCCGCTTGATGCTAGCTATATCCGCTCCTATATACAAAGCAAAAATATGGGAGTACCGCTCCTTCAAGGCAAGAACGCCCGCAAGATCCAAAATAATCGTCGCCGGCTGCCTGCTGGCTGCCGTCTCTTCGATGCTGGCAGCCAATGTCCCGTACAGCTCCCCATTATATCGCGTCCACTCCATAAACTTGCCGGCAGCTATGCCCTTTTCGAAAGCGGAATGGCTCATAAAATGATAATGTACGCCATCCTCTTCCCCTTCACGAGGTTTTCTTGTTGTTGCCGTAATCAGCTTCGGCACCCCGATGGCGGACAAGCTGGCTTGAATTTCCGTTTTTCCAGACGCCGACGGCCCAAATAGCGCAATCACTTTGCTCAAGCTATATCCTGCTCCCTTTTCCATAATATGTGTAGTATAATTTGACCAAGCTTGGTTATTCTCATTCCGCGAGGAGGCCGTTTAATGATTTTGCAAAAAAATACTCAAAATCCATTTTACAATGAAACTGATTCGGAACGGAAGGCCGACTTGCCCGACGCCAAAGCCAGAGTCTCCATTCGGGACGACTTCGAAAGAGATTACGGACGAATCCTTCATTCGGCCGCATTTCGCCGTCTGCAAGCCAAGACGCAAGTCATCGCGGTAAGCGAAGGCGATTTTCACCGCACCCGCCTTACCCACTCGCTGGAGGTTGCCCAGATAGCGCGCGGCATTGCCACATCGCTTAACGAAAATACGAATGTATATAATGGAAAAATCGATACATCGCTCATTGAAGCGGCTGCACTGGCTCATGATTTGGGGCATCCTCCGTTTGGTCATCAAGGCGAGCGCGCGCTTAATGCGTGCATGCGGCGTTTTGATCTGAACTTTGAAGGCAACGGACATACCTTTCGGCTTCTGACTGCTCTGGAGGGACATCATGGCTATGGTCTTAACCTGACGCGGGCGGGACTGCTTTCCATACTCAAATATCCGGTTCCAATGAAAATGCTGAATAATATCAGGGTGGAGGACAAACCGCCAAAAAGCAGTATTTTTGATGAGGATATGGCCGCTTTTCGATGGGTTTTGGAGCCATTCACGGAGGTGGAAATAAACTATCTGACCGCTTACTCCGGCATAAAAGAAGGCAAACATGGGACAACCCTTGCCAAAACGTTTGAATGCTCCATTGTGGAGCTTGCCGATGATATTGCTTATGCTACCTACGATTTGGAGGATTCCTTAAAGCTGCAATTGATTCCTCAAGAGGCTTTAAAGGATGTGTTGACGGATTGCAGCAAAAATTGCCCCGAGGGAATCGCCAATGCAATCAACCGTTTTCTTGAAGCTGGAGACACAGGCGACAATAAGTACAAAAACAAGCATTTATGCGCTGATTTAGTGTGGGGATTTATTAATCATGTTTCTATCGAGGAGGTTCCGTTCGATCAGGATGGACAACCGTTATTCTCCAATCGGCTCAAATACAGGGCGTTTGTTGACGAAGGGACGCGGACCTTGCTTGCAGGACTTAAGCAGCTGGTAATCACGCATGTCATTAAATCCCAACGAGTGCAAACCTTCGAATGGCGCGGCGGACATATCATTAAAAAGCTGTTTGACGCCATGATCCATGACAAGCATCTGCTGCCCCAGGATGAAAAAAGCCATTGGAGCGTGTCTTCCGACAACCACAATGCCCGGATTGTCTGCGACTACCTGTCAAGCATGACCGATAATTACGCCCTCAAAATCTATTCGCGCCTGTTCGAATCCGCCGGCGGAAAGCTGTTTGATATTTAACGGCTTCCAGTTGGGGAACAAAGCAAAATGGACAGACTCATTAGGCTTGCAGCAAAGGGAGCCCAGCCAGATTGCTTGGCTCCTTTTACCAAAAAGCGCTTAAATAAAAGATGGGAATTGGAACGTAAGGATATCCTTTAAAAATTACTCCATGCAGCCCAGGGCGTGTTTGCAAATCAGCCCTAGCCCAGACCCAGCTTTATCACTCGCCCGATGTTTTCCATTGTACGCTCGACATTGCGGGGACCCTCCTGCAGGAGCTGCTCCAGCTCCGCCGCACCGGGAACGATGCCAAATACCGCATCAATGCCTTCCCCGTAAAGTGAATCAATTCCTTCTCCCACATATCCCGCAATCGCAATGACGGGTATTCTCGCCTCCTTGGCAGCGCGGGCTACGCCATGCGGCGTTTTGCCAAATTTGGTTTGAAAGTCAATACCGCCTTCACCTGTGAACACAACATCGGCTTGCGCCAGCTTTTCACGCAGGCCGGAATAGTGAATGACGATATCAATGCCCTTTTGCAGGGAGGCCTCTGTAAAAATCAACAGTCCCGCCCCCAAGCCGCCTGCAGCCCCCGCTCCTGGAATATCTCTAACATCCCGTTGAAGCTGCTGTTTTGCGATCTCGGCATAATGAGCCAGATTGGCATCAAGAAGACCAGCCATCTCCGGCGTAGCTCCCTTTTGCGGGCCAAAAACATGTGAGGCGCCCTGCTCGCCGCAAAGCGGATTCGCTACATCGCAAGCAACGATAATGTCAACCTTCTTTAACCGCCTGTCCAGCCCAGAAACATCAATCGCTTCAAGCTCGCCAAGAGAGCCGCCTCCACGTTTAATAGCTGTGCCGCTGGCATCCAAAAACGACGCTCCCAAAGCCTCCGCCATTCCTGCACCGCCATCATTAGTAGCGCTGCCTCCTAAACCAATGATGATGCTGGTAACGCCATGCTCCAGGCAGGCTAGAATCAACTGTCCGGTACCATAAGATGTCGTAACGAGCGGATTGCGCTGCTCCTTGTTTACCAAATGAATGCCGCTTGCTGACGCCATTTCGATCACCGCTGTGCGGCCATCGCCCAAAATGTCGTAGCTGGCCATAACAGGCCTGCCTAGCGGGCCAATCACTTCCCTCTCATAAAGGGTTCCGCCCGAGGCATCCACTAGGGATTGCATCGTCCCTTCGCCCCCATCCGCCATCGGCACATGAATATAACGAGCGTCCGGGTATACTTTTCGCAGCCCTTTTTCCATTGCCAGACAAACTTCCTTAGCCGTCATGCTTTCCTTGAATGAATCCGGCGCCAACAGAAATGTTTTTTTCCCCAATTCAATCCCCCGCTCCATTGGATAATAGTATAAATCTTCACAGCTTCAATTGACCTCTTCCATCCTCTCCAGTTTCTCTTGCTGGTTAATAATGCCCGTACAGTTCGAATCAATAACCACAAAACATTCCCTGCACATTCCTTTTTCATTAATATCGTGGATTACGATGCTTTTTGCAACATATTTCACTTCATATGGAGCTTTAGTTGATTCCGTCACCAATGAAAAAGAACCACAAATAGCAAAGGTGGTCATAGAAGAAACCTTTTATGGAGAAGCACTCGACTCTGAGATCGAGAACAAGTTAAGCAATATGTCGTTTCTGACGGTCAGTCGCAAATAGAATATAATAATGACAGATTGGAAGTCCGTGTGAAAGGAATTCAAGGTGATTATACAGTGGAACAATTTAGAAAAATGATGGAAGATCAAATATAATCCATTTCCACAATCATCGTCATAGCTCGGCTGCACATCAATTTGAGGCAGGGCTTCAACAAAATAAAATACAACGATGAAAAAGACGGAAACCCTTTACTATCAAGAGTTCCCGTCTTTTTAAGTTATGCGGTAGAGAGGACTCGAACCTCCACGGGTATACACCCACTACCCCCTCAAGATAGCGTGTCTGCCATTCCACCACTACCGCATGTATAAATGTTGCTTATATCCTTCAATCCAGTTCATTCCGAGGGATGAAAAAAACTGGTGAGCCATGAAGGACTCGAACCTTCGACACCCTGATTAAAAGTCAGGTGCTCTACCAACTGAGCTAATGGCTCTCATGACTGGAAACGAACTCCATACAAGAGCTGCTTCTCAAAAGGTAAATGGTGACCCGTAGGGGATTCGAACCCCTGTTACCTCCGTGAAAGGGAGGTGTCTTAACCCCTTGACCAACGGGCCGTGTTCTTTATTATTTTTTCAGCAACGAAATTTATTATACTCGCCTGAGTTATGAAAAGCAAGCTTTTTTTAAAAAATTCATTACTGATTTATTTTGTTTATTATCTGCTTCACGACTTTAGGCCGTAAAAAAAGACCGCTTGATCGGCCTCTTGATCGCTGAGTCCTAAACAAAATTGTGGCGGAGAAGGAGGGATTCGAACCCTCGCACCACTTACGCAGTCTAACCCCTTAGCAGAGGGTCCCCTTGAGCCACTTGGGTACTTCTCCATGAGATGGCTCCCCGAACAGGACTCGAACCTGTGACAACTCGATTAACAGTCGAGTGCTCTACCAACTGAGCTATCAGGGAATAAATTAAAGTCACTTCCAATAATTTATCATGGCTTATCCGGAATGTCAAGCTGTATTAATTTTAGTTTTCCGCGGCAACGACCGCATAAATATCTGGAAGGATCAAGCCGGCGCTTGCGTAAATATTCCATTCCGCACGCAACACAAAAAAGCTTGTAGCGGAACGGCTGAGTTTTTTTCATTTTATCAGGCAAAGACTTGCAATATCTGGACCCGCCCACTCTTGCCAGCAACGCTTTAAAATCCTGATCCCGGTGACGGTAGCCCAACCCCATAATATGAAGATGATAATGGCACAGCTCATGCTTAATAATTTTTTCCGTCTCTTCCGCGCCGTAATGGCTCAATTGATGCGGACTGATCTCTATATGATGCGTTACGGTAAAATAACGGCCGCCGGTTGATTTAAGTCTCGCGTTAAATGTCGCTTTGTGCAGGAACGGCCTGCCGAAGAAATCCAGCGACACCCTTTCCACCCATTGCTGCAGTTCCTTATTCTCCATTGCTTCGTCTCCCCTTACTACTTGAATTGTAACGTCCCAATAGGCTACACTGTCAAGTAGAACTCATCAACCGTACACTTGCAGCAACCGGAAGGAGACCATTGTTGTTATGGCTACTATGCGTTATGTACTTATGCAGCAAAAGGAAATTATCTTTTTTGTCGAAATGCCGGCTTCACATGCCTACCAGTTAAGCGCACTTAATTTGCGGCTTCATAAGGAAATCGATAAGCTGACTGCAGAGCAGGTGCCAAGTCTGCCGTATGCTGTTGCGGAATGCGACAATGTTGATCTGCACGGGAATGCAGCTTCTATTTTGTCGGGGCTTCAGTATATTAATGAGCTGGAGCGCGACTTTTCAGGCATTCAGGAAAAGTCTTATCCGCTTATCTCCTTGCTTACTGAAATTCGTGCCCTGCAAGCACAGCTGGAGCAGTGGTATGAGGAAGCCGAAGAGGCATAACGTTTCTTATTGGACCTGCACAGCCGCCCCGTCTATGCCATATCGTAGTAAAACAACAGGTTAGGCTTACGGAGGAGGGGGATGCGTGTGCCGCAATGGCTGTGCAACCAACTGATACGGGCATTTCAGCAAAAGGACAGAAGGCAAATCAAGCTATTAAACGATTGCTGGTTTTTTTATCGGACCAAACAGGGTCTGAAGGAGCATGAGGGCGGAACCGTCATCAAATAACTGGCTACAGCCTCAAAAACACATAGAAAACCCGGTCTCCTGTTGTGTCAGGAAGTCCGGGTTTTTGCTGTTCAGGCCCCTATAGGCTTCTGATTGTTCTAGTTACTTTGAGTAATTGGGATCGTTTATCCCTTAAAAGAGTTTACATGAACAATTTGCTCCAGAGGCAGGCGAACAGTAGGATGTCCGGGCGCGGCCGCTTTTCCGATTGGCAGCATCAAGGTTGGCAGATAACGCTCTCCAATGCCGAACAGCTCTTTTACCGCATCTCGGTTGTAACCGCCCATTGGCACCGTGTCGTAGCCTTTGGCGCGCGCGGCCAGCATCAGCTGCATGGCAACCAGACCGGTGTCGAATATAACAATTTCTTTCAGACGTTCGGCAGGCAGCGAGGAATACATACGAAGAGAGTTTTCGGTCATTTGAGCTTTAACCTCTTCCGACATAAATCCGGCTTCAAAAGCCGCGCCATAAATATCTTCCGAGCGTTTATACATTTCAAGGTCGCCGAGCACAATAACAATCGCCGAAGCATCAGCCACCTGCTGCTGGTTAAAAGCAAGCGGGAGCAATTTCGCTTTCAGCTCGGGATCCGTTACAACAAGAAACCGCCAAGGCTGCATGTTGGAGGAAGATGGCGCCTTGGTCGCCATAGTCAAAAGCTCGTTAATTTCCTCTTGGGAAATAACAGCTTCAGTATCATACTTTCGAACGGAACGGCGTTCATTCAACACTTGAAAAAATGCGGGTCCCGCTTCTGTTGTCTCTTGTTGCACTTTTACCTCTGTGGACATATAAAAAACCCTCCTACACAGTAACTGTAATAATAATAAATACAGTATAAGAGGGTAGCGGAATATTGTCAATTAACTAACTTTTATGAACTAACTTTCTGCGGGCTAATCCGGCTTGCGCATCGTCAGCCCGACGCGCGCCTTTTTGATATCCACGCTGAGCACCCACACCGTTACGTTATCGCCAACGGACACTACATCCATTGGATGTTTCACAAAACGGTCGCTAAGCTGCGAAATATGCACAAGCCCGTCATTTTTGATGCCGATATCTACAAAAGCGCCAAAATCGATGACGTTCCGAACGGTGCCGTGCAGCTCCATGCCAGGCGTCAAATCTTCAATCTGAAGCACATCCGTATGAAAAATAGGCGGCGGCAGTTCCTCGCGCGGGTCGCGCCCCGGACGCAGCAGGCTGTCAATAATATCCCGCAGCGTTGGTTCGCCAACCTCCAGCCTGGCTGCCAAAGCCGGCACCTCGGCGCTCTGGAGAGCCGTACGGGCGGCCTCGCTGCCAATGTCCTTCAGCGATAGGTTAAGCTCCTTAAACAAGGCGTCCACCACCTGGTATGACTCCGGATGGATCGGCGTACGGTCAAGCGGATTGGCCGCATCCGGAATGCGCAGGAAGCCAATGCATTGCTCGTAGGATTTGGCGCCAAGACGAGGCACCTTCTGCAGCGCCGTCCGCTTAAGAAAACGACCGTTTTCTTCGCGGTATTTAACAATATTTTTGGCAATGGTAGCATTAACCCCTGCAACATAAGACAGCAAGGATGCCGAAGCGGTATTCACGTCTACACCAACATGGTTGACAGCCGATTCTACGACGCCGCCAAGGCTTTCGTCCAGCCGCTTTTGACTGACATCATGCTGGTATTGGCCAACGCCAATCGCCTTGGGTTCGATTTTGACCAGCTCGGCAAGCGGGTCCTGCAGCCTGCGTGCAATCGACACCGCGCTGCGCTCCGCGACATCAAGGGCCGGAAACTCCTCCTGCGCCAGCTTGGAGGCCGAGTATACGCTGGCCCCAGCTTCATTCACGATGATATATTTCAGCTCTTTCCCAGCTGATGCTCTACGCCTTCCGATCAATCCCGCGATAAACTGCTCCGTTTCCCGCGAGGCCGTGCCGTTGCCAATTACGATGAGGCTGACTCCGTATTTGTCTATCAGACCGTTGATAAGCTTTTCGGCCTCCGCTACCTTATTGTTTGGCGGCGTCGGATAGGATACCGCAACCTCCAGCAGCTTGCCCGTATCGTCAACAACAGCAAGCTTGCATCCCGTTCTGAATGCCGGATCGACGCCCAGCACAACTTGGCCTAGCACTGGAGGCTGAAGCAGCAGATTGCGCAAATTGACGGAAAAAATAGAAATGGCATGCTCCTCGGATTTGGCGGTTAGCTCACCCCGCACCTCCCTTTCAATCGAAGGAGCGATCAGCCGCTTGTAGGCGTCTTCAATGACGCTAACCAATACCTCGCGAATTGGAGCCGATGTTCCATTTTTGAGGAATCTTCTTCCAATGTATTCATGAATTCGCTCGGTCGGCGTTTCAAACGTTACCCGCAGCACTTCTTCGCGCTCCCCGCGATTGATGGCAAGAATCCGATGCGGAGGCAGCTTTTTCACCGGCTCCTGATAGCTGTAATACATTTCATAAACGGACTCGGCCTCCGCATTACGCGCTTCCGTACGAAGCAAGGATTGGTCAAACGTAAATTTGCGCACCCAGGAACGAACAGCGGCATCGTCCGCAATCATCTCCGCAATGATGTCCATTGCTCCTTGCAGCGCCTCCTCAGGTGTTGTTACGCCTTTACTTTCGTCTATGTACTTGCTTGCTTCCGATAGAGGCTCGCCCTGGCGAGGCTGAGACCAGAGCCAGGTCGCAAGAGGCTCGAGGCCGCGTTCCTTGGCCACGCTTGCGCGGGTTTTGCGCTTTTGCCTGTAGGGGCGGTACAAATCCTCCACCTCTTGCAGCTTAACAGCGGCGGTGATACCGGAGCGCAGCTCCTCCGTCAATTTGCCCTGCTCGTCGATCAGCCGCAGCACCTCGCGCTTGCGCTCCTCCAAATTTCGCATATATTGCAGCTTTTCCTCAACCGATCTCAGCTCATTTTCATCCAGCTCTCCAGTCATTTCCTTACGGTAACGGGCGATAAACGGAATCGTATTGCCTTCATCCAGCAAAGAAACTGCTGCATCCACCTTTTTGACCGGTATGGAAAGAGCCGATGCTATCGCAGCTATAATGATTTTATTTTCGGCCTTTTTCTGCTCCTCGCTCAACTTGGCGCCGGCATTTCCTTCTTCGTGCTCCGTTACCGGAATCTGCATTTTTGCATCTGCCACGCTATTGCACCATCCTTTATTCGTTAACCTGTATATGGATTGTTGGCCATCTCAAACCCGATGGTTGTACGTCCGCCATGCCCGGGATAAACAATCGTTTCGGGAGGCAGCGCATACAGCTTGCTGCGGATGCTGTTGTACAGGTCTACTTCGCGTCCGCCCGGCAGATCCGTACGTCCCACGGACAGCTTAAATAATACATCCCCGGAAAAAAGATGGTTGCCGTGCAGGAAGCTGACGCTCCCCGGCGAATGCCCTGGCGTATGCATTACTTTAAAGGTCAAACCCAGCAATTCCAGACGTTGACCATCTGCTAGACTATATTCGGCTTCATCGGTGGAGAGCGGAGGCGTTACATCCTGCCAGCGCATGGAGCCGTTTTTCCTGGGGTCTGTCAGCCAGTCGCTCTCCAGGTCATGAATGTATACGGGGCAGCCAGCCGCCTTCCGAGTCTCGTCTACACCTCCCATATGATCAAAATGGGCATGCGTAAGCAAAATGGCCTCTACCTTCATTCCAGCTATTCTCGTCAGCAGCCGGGCCGGATTCATGCCGGGATCTATAATGACGGCCCGCTCCGTGTCGCCATCCTGAACCGATAATAAATAAGCATTTGTCTGCAAGGGTCCCAGTGTAAACGTTTCGACCTTCAATTCAGCGCCGCTCACCTTAAAAGGACTCCAGCAGCTTGCGAAGCTCTTGCACGATAAAAGCCTGATACCCCGGACCTTCGCCGTAACGAGCCATTATTTCCTGGCGAGTCTTTGCCAGATTATCCTGGTAATCCGCCGCTTCGCGGTCAGGGTTATCCCTCTTGAACGCAATCATCGGCTCCTGCACGTGAGCAGGTCTTGGCCCCCAGGTTCCAAGCACTGCCCCGCCTGTATCCGCAAAAATAACAACCGGAATCGAGCGTCCTCCCATGGTCAAAAACTCGTCCATCGTATCGAGATGCTCTTCCATGATCAGCACCTCGGTAGGAATACCGCTAACCTCCAGCGCTCCAAATACAGCAGGTACGTTACGCACAACATCGCCGCACCATTCCGCCATTAAAATCAGGCAGCGTAAATCATCGCGATTGTTAAGCGATTCGAAATATTCGCGGTCTTCAGCCGTCGGCCATTGGAAGGCCTCCATCCACGCCACGAACTGCTCCTTGTTTTTGTTCATGCCGTCCAGAAATTGCTGCGGACTGATTCCTTTGCCTAGTACATTTGCTACACTTTTAGCCATATGTATCCCTCCATGATATCCGTACTTTTTGAACTGACACTCCTATTATACTCAAAACTTGCGCGCCCTGCGAATATAGAGGACAAGCACCACAACCGCTACAAGGATGCCGATTACCAAAACAACATTGGAATAAAGGTCCATAAATTCGACGATGGAATGCCAATTATCTCCAACTGCCGACCCGATATACACAAGCAGAGTATTCCAGATCAATGTACCGAGTGTTGTAAACAGCAGAAACGGAACAAGCTTCATATTGGACATGCCGGCAGGAATTGAAATCAGGCTTCTGACGATGGGAACCATCCGGCATAAAAAGACGGCCCAATACCCATATGTGTCGAACCATTTGTCCGCCTTGCGAACATCCTCTTTTTTAACTCGAAGCAGACGGCCCCACCGGTCAATGAGCTTTTCCAGGCGCTCTACTCCAAGCATTCGCCCGATGTAGTAGAGAACAACCGCGCCAAGAAGCGAACCAAGCGTTGCAACCGTCACAACGCCAAGAGGCGTCAAGTTGGTATTCGTCGTCATAAATCCGCCAAAGGTCAAAATGACTTCGGACGGAATCGGAGGGAACAGATTCTCCAATGCAATCATCATTAAAATGCCAAAGTAGCCATACTGCTCCATAAAATCCGTTATCCAGCTTTCCATTCCCAACCTCCGCCATTTTTTTCAATCCGATTAGCTTTTTACATGCCGGTACACACTGCTAAAATCCTCTTGTTCAACTAAAGCTCTATTGTTCAGCTTGTATAAAGCCTTGCTTCTGCATTTTACCATATCCGCGAGATCCTCTTCCAGCTTGGCATGCTTGGACAAGTCGGCGCATATGCTGTTTCTAAATCCTATTGCTAAAGAGGTGGCAATCATGTCCAAAGTTTTTGTAATTAAAAAAAAGCAAATCCAGCTTGCAATTGCTGTTGTTGCCCTCATTGCGGTTTGTATCGTTTTTTTAAGCTGGCGCGGAGGGGGCAGTCAGGAGGTTGCCGGACAAGCCAATGAGCCTCGCGTCTTCGAGCTGGTTACCGGGGAGTTCAAATCGGAGGCTGCGGATGGCAAGGTGACAGAGGTCTATTTGTGGGCGCCAGGAACTATCGTCGTCAACAAGGGCGAGCTTACTCAGCTCAAAATTCATGGCACAAGCGGCGACACGCATCCCTTTGTCATCGAGGATTTTGGCATATCCGGAGAAGTGCAAAACGGCAAAGTAACTACTATAACCTTTACGCCCGACAAAAAAGGGATTTTTCCGATCCACTGCATGACACATACGGACATGCAAAACAGCGGCCCGATGGTGGGGTATATTGTGGTTCAGTAGCTTGTGGTTTAGCGGCTATGAATAGGTAACCGCCCTCTTTCCCTCTGCATACGATGAGGTAGGAAAGGAGGCGGTTATTTTATGAAACTGCCTGACGCCAAGCATGCTTCCAGCTATCCCTCCGCTCGAAAAATCCGCCGCTCCTGCAGCAACGAGCTTTATCGCACCGCCAAGCGACTTAAAGTATGGATTTCTTCAGATAAAATGGACCAGGCCGAAAAATTGTACGTCAAAAAAGTGATGCTGAAGCTGCAGTGGATTTATGAAAACCGCAGCAATAAAAAAGCTCAATGCGACTGGTGGGACGAACAGGTCAGCGCGGAGCTTGCCGAGCTATGGGGAGTGGATAGGCTTAAGCTTTGCGAGGCGTTCCGGGATGCGTATGGGGGATAAGGTTTTCGACAGCTATAAAACCAGGAGGCGCAGCCGACCATTTCTCACGGCTGCGCCTATGCATTGCATTAAGTGATTTTGTCAGTCACACTTTTCTGCATCTACTTCTTTATCTCCTTGAGCCTGTCCACCGAAACCGTCTTGGTGTTTACGGGATTGTTTCCCACAGTGACCGTAGCCATCCCATTGGCTTCGTCGACGTTCTCAATCCATACGGAATCGTTCTCCAATTGAACCGCATACGTATCGCTGGATTCGTAAATTTCCTTTGCACGCTCTATGTTCATGTTAATCCTCCTGTTCACTAAGCTCCGTCATCGTGTCCGTTGTTGTTTCATCAATCAAGCCGTTGTGAAGAGTAACCGTTCCCCCGCCGAGCCCCTCATTAACCATACGATCGATGTCCATATCGTATTGCTCACGTCCTTCGTGCCTCAGATCCACCATTCCGGGCAAGGGTTGTCCCGAAACTCCCGGCTGGAGCCCCCTTATTGTTTCCTGAGTAAGCACATCCGGCCTACTTACCCTGTCGCCAAGTACAGCAAGCTGCTCCTCGCTGATGGGATGCTGCCCCCATTCAAGCGAGCTTGAAGGTGCAGGGATGCTGCTATTTTTTGATGTTTTTTTCTCATTCGACATTTTTATATTGCCTCCTTTTCAGAAGATCAGCCTTACAGTTCTCCCCATCCCTTCATTCCTCGCATCGAGGCATGTTTATGGAGACGGAGAGGCTTTTGCAAAATATGCCCCCATTGCGATTAAAACATTCATTTAGCTACAGCAGGGGCGACAAAATATGCATAATCCCCTCCGCCACCTTTTGCTTGCGGGAACGACGGACAAACCTTTCAGGATCAATCGCTTCGCATAGCTTCAGATCGTCTTCAAAGTCTTTTCGAAGCTTGTTGATTGGCTTAGGATCAAATAAAAAGGCAAGCAGCTCGTAATTACTGTAAAGACTTCTTAAATCAAGATTTGCGGAACCCACGGATGCAATGGAGTCATCTACGATAAGCACCTTGGCATGGATGAAACCTTTGCGGTAGCGATAAATCCGCACACCGGCGTCCAGCATATCCTGAACATGCGATAACGTAGCTAGCAACACAAGCTTGGAATCGCTCACGCCTGGCAATATCAGCTTAACCTCTATCCCGCTTCTAGCTGCCATTGCCAATGCAGCAGCAATGATGGGATCAGGTATAAAATAAGGCGTCGATGCTAAAATACCGCTTTGGGCAGCCATCAAAACGGAGTGCAATACTTCGACAATTTTCTGTTCTTGGACGCTTGGAACGCTTGACACAATCAGTACTTTTTCATCCCCTGTCGCACTATGTCCCGGGAAATAGTTACTGCATTGCCGATCCATCGCTTCTCCGGCTGCGGCCTCCCAGTCCTCCATAAAAAGATGTTGAAGCTCTCCAACGGAGTCGCCTTTCACCATAAGGTGAGTATCCCGCCAAAATCCTAGCTTAGGGTCATGCCCAACATATTCATCTCCGATATTAATGCCCCCCAAAAAACCAGTAACGCCATCAATTATGAGAATTTTTCGGTGATTGCGAAAGTTCAAGCGACGATTAAGAAGCGAACGGAACGGCGGTGCAAAGCAAGCTGTGCGACAGCCTGAAGCATGAAGCTTTTCCAAAAATACACTACCCAGCTTTAACGTACCGACACCATCGTAAATTATTTTAACTTCAACCCCACGTTTTGCTTTTTCCGTCAAAAGAGCTAAAAATAGTTGCCCCGTCGCATCACCTCGAATGGTGTAATAATCGAGATGAATATGATGCTTCGCTTTGCTCATTTCCTTCAGCATGACATCGTAGGTTTCTTCGCCGTTCGTTAATACCCGGGTTTGATTGCCGTTCGTTAATAAAAAATCGGGGCTGTTCGCAATTAAAGCCATTAATTTTGGAAAACGCTCCTTCATATCGCCGAAGGATTCAGCACTGGAGTGAATAGCCGAACAAACAGTTTGGTTTTCAGCCGATTTCTGATTTGTTGAAAAATGCCGCTCTGATTCATTTGGACTGGTTGAAGGATATTTCGTCTGTTGACGATAAGGGGCGGGTCTTCTTCCTATAATCCAATAAGCAACAAACCCAATAAACGGGAGGAGTAAAATCACTAATGCCCACGCCGTAAGATGTGCTTGTCTTCTATGCTCCAGCATTAAAAGCACAGCAAACTGCGCCGCATAAAGCACAAATATCATAATTGTCATTATTATGCCCCAGCAAACCATGTACGGCTTCCCTCCCACCCCAAACATTGAAATTTCCCCTTACGGCGGCTACTGTCTGCATTAACCTAGTGTCGGCGATTGACTGGCGCAATATGCAAAAAAACAGCCTCCATTATGAAGGCTGTTCAATGTGTTATGGGAAGGGAATTCCAAATGAATCATGTATTCCAAGATACCGGTTCAAAAAATTCAAAAAGTTCAAAAAAAAGCTATTGATCCAAAGCCTTTGACTTTGCCTGTTCCGTCTGCCCGCTAATGCTTGAAATGTGCTGCCAGATTCCTTGATGCATGCTAAATCGTTTGACAAGCCCGTTCGGAAGCCTGTGGTGGTAATTTCCCAGCTTGAAGCCCAGCCATTTCGCCCCGGATTCTGCAATTAAACGTGGAATATGAAAAGCTTTATTTTGCCGCCAAAGTCCCTTCATTTGATCCAGCACCATACGAGAACCGGCCCCTCCAACGGAGCGATAAGGTCTTATCATGGGATTGAGTGAAAGCGATAACCCATTATCGAAAAAACGTTTGAACTGCTGCTTGATGGAATAGTTGTGGGAATGGATGACTTTGGCCTCCGGGCAATACGCAATCCTATATCCGCTCAAAATAAGCTTGGCCGACATAAACAAATCTTCATTAAAAATAACCGGCTCCTGAAACTTGCCCATTTTCAAAAACATTTCCTTCGTTATGGCTGAACATACATTGGAGCATAAAAAAGCTTTAAGCCCCAGCTTCTCTACATCCTCGAAAGACTGAATCCTCGGGGTTTGTGGGTAGCTGCTTTCCCGGGCCAGTTTTTCGATTGGAGTTGCATCAGGATAAGGAAGCTGTCTGGCGTATGACATAGCAACAGTTGTTGACGTCTGCCCATTTGCTTTATCCAATATATCAGCCTCGAGCTTATTTTCAACGTTAACAAATAATTTATCAGGCGCTGTAGCAGAAATGTTAGGGCCAAACAACAATGGAGCAATAAGCTCCTTGATCAGATGTTCATTTCCCGGCATTGCATCCTGGGTCATAAACATCAGAATTTGCCCTTTAGCAGCTTCAGCAGCCCGATTACGGGTACCCCCGTGGTCAAACTGACTACGCTTGACCTCCAATACGCGCGCTCCCATAGCTTTTGCGATTTGCGGCGTTTCGTCCGTCGATTCCGAATCAATGACGATAATTTCATGTGGCGGACAGCTTTGCTCCTGCAGCCTTTGCAGCAATTCTTCAAAATTCGGCCCGGCATTTAATGTCGGAATAATAACAGACACCTGTGGAGCATCCGCTCCAATCAGAACATCTATACCATTCTCGGCATCTATTCCAGATTCATAATTGATTCCGTTTTTTTCATAAATTCCATCCACACAATCTATTGTTTTTACATCATCCTTACCATCAGTAGGCATTTTTGTTCATCAAGCCTTTCACAATGGTCTTGCCGATAATTTTCAAGTCGAAAATAAAAGTCCAGTTCTCGATATAAAATAAATCATGTTGTATACGCTCCTGAATAGACGTATCGCCTCGAAGTCCGTTGGCCTGTGCCCAGCCTGTTATACCAGGCCTGATCTGATGCTTAATCATATATTTCGGGATTTCATCACGGAACTGCTCTACAAAAAATGGCCTTTCGGGACGCGGACCAACCACGCTCATATGCCCCAGCAAAACATTGAAAAATTGGGGAAGCTCATCCAGACTAGTTTTTCTTATAAAGGCGCCAAAACGCGTGCGCCGTGGATCATTTTCCACAGTCCATTGTGTATCCGACTGCTTCCCCGACGACACATGCATGGAGCGAAACTTGAGCATGTGGAACGTTTTGCGGTTGTAGCCAACACGCTCCTGCTTGAACAAAACAGGCCCTGGCGAAGTCAGCTTAATGCCGATCGTTACTGCCAGCATAACGGGAGACGTCAGTACTATAGCAATAAGGGAAAATAAAATATCAAACCATCGCTTTAAAATACGGTTACTCAGCTCATCTAATGGAACATCGCGGACATTGATTAGCGGAATACCCGCAAAATTGTCCAGCAGCGGCCTCGCTGGCAGCAAGTCGAAAAAGTCGGGAATAATCAACGTTTTGACGCCAGCTTTTTCGCATGCGTCAATGATTTGACCATATTTGGAATGCGCCTCGAGCGGCAGCGCCATAATGACTTCGTCGATGGGATGATTTTTCAAAATGGTTTGCAAATCATCCAGCTTGCCGATTATCGGCCGCATATGCCTGTATTCCAGAGGATGCTCATCATGAAAGTCATCCAAAAACCCCAAAGCTTCGTACCCCAATTCGGGCCGGTTCATCAGGTTTCGGTAAAAGCTGCGTCCTACAGAGCCTGCCCCAAGAATTAGAACAAAGCGTTTGTTGTAGCCTTTGCGGCGGAGTGAAGATAGAACATTTTTGACAATAAACCGATAAAGACCAATAAAAATAATATTAAGAATAAAAAAGATTAGCAAAAACTCTCTGGAGATGTTTGATTCATTGCTAAAATAAAGCAAGCTCAACAGCCCTAAAAAGCTAGTGGATTGAATTTGTAAAATTTTCAAGACGTCAAAGGAAAAGTTGCTTCTTCGTTTCGGTGAATAGAATCGCAAATAGAAGCCAATCAACACTGTAGCGAATGAGTAAATTGTCCCCCATAGAAGGTAGGTCGAAAAGGGAACGGATTTGACACTATCAAGCAGATCGCTCTCGAATTTCAGCCAATAAGCAGCCAGAAATACGACGAGCGTGCAGAACAAATCCGCCAATATATAAAGTTGCGTCAAAAACCGCTGATTATGTCGAAGCATCCTTATGTACACCTACTATCTTTCAAAATTCGACTCTACCAATATAATACCAAATTTATTGTAGGCGTGGGGTTGATTTTAATGTTTATCACACATACAAAAATTCATTTAAGTACGTCAGCTTTGGAGCGCCTTCTTTTCATTCCGAGACTTAGCCTGTTTCTGTATTAAAGTACGTTTAAACATCATGTTAGGTATTCTCCCCCAGAAAACAGGCATACATTTTAGCAACTCAGGCTCTCGCAAGAGAATATAACCTATTTTTAAGATTTCATAGAAAAAAATAGCTGGCACTCTTAACACTAGATGAATCCCAAAAGACTCGTTTTTTATCAATGTAAAGAAACGATTCATATATGAATGTTGTCGTACAAATAAAGGAATCTCTCCTCTGCTTCCTTTTTTCCACCCTCTTGCATGCATAGCTTTTGCTTCTGGATTATAATATGCTTTCCAGCCAAGCCGATGAGCACGCCAAGCTACATCCACATCTTCTTTATATGCAAAAAACTGTTCATCAAAAAATTCCCCGTCAATGGATATATCAGAAATCAATTTCCGTGAATATAGGGAAGCTGCGCCTGATACGCCAAAAACTTCTCCCGTTTCCCCCCAATTATCAACTGGTTCACCTGCCCCACGATCATGAGCTATTCTCAAAAAATTCATGATTAAACCCGTACTGTCAATCATTCCTGGGTGGTGAGAGAACACAAGTTGCCCGGTAGCACTACCCGCACACTCATTTATCTCCAATGTATGAATCAAGCGTTCTATATAGTCTACTTGCAAACGAACATCCGGATTTAATACCAGCACATAATCGCTGTTTGTTTCTCCTATCGCCTGATTTTGCCCGCCTGCAAATCCGTTATTAATCTGATTCTCAATGAGGATGATCGGAATCAGACTAGTAGCTTTGCAAGCCTTCACAACTTCAATCGTTTGATCAGTAGAGGCATTATCGACAATAATAATTGATTGGATTGGTATACTCTGCCGACCTACTGCAGCCAAACAATCGGCTATATCAGCACTACTGTTAAAAGTTACGATGCATACACATATTGTGGACATTTTTCGCTCCTATTCAAAAAAGACTGACATAACGAGTCAGTCTATTCTATGATTAAGATAATGTTGAAGTGCTTCCTGCCATGGGCAAAACCTTTTAGTTTTAGCGTTGTCCTTATCAGCGAATCTGTTATGGTTAGCAGTCGGCAAGAATCTACTGCCTGCCAGAATTCATAATATTCCCTCTACGTTATTAGCATGGACTATTCACAACATTTTTATCAAGTAATGATAATTAGGCTGAGGCTTTATTACTATTTTTTATATCCCTACTTGTCCAGCATCCAAAATAATTCTTTCATACTTCAGTACCATATCATCGTAACTTTCGAGTCCTCTTAAAACTAGTTGGGAATTATAAGCCATTCGTCTTCTTATTGCGGGATCTTTAATCATAATCTCCATTCTCGAGGCTAAACTATTAATATCTCCTTCTTTAAAAACAAAAGCGTTAATATCTGAACTCACCTGTTCTTTAATACCAAATACACTTGTGGTAATTATAGGGAGTCCGTACGCCATGGCCTCCAAAATAACCATAGGGTAGGATTCATTGTACGAGCAACAAACAAATATGTCCGCTGCTCTATAATACTTCCCTACCTGACTTGTTTCCATTACCATATGAATACGGTCTGAGAAGCCTCCATTATTAATTTGTTTCATTACTTCTTCTTGATACGGTGAAGACCTTCCACCAACTATGATGAATTTTGTATTAGTTCTTATGGTATTAGTATTCATAACCTGATTTGCCGCTTTTACAAAATCTATTTGACCTTTTCTTTCGCATACCGTTCCAACAATTAAAAAAACCACTTCATCATCACTTATATTGAGATTTTTTCTAGCCTCTTCCTTTGTAACTTTATGGCAATAGTTTTCAATTTCCTCTAACATAAGCCCATTATGCACAATATCAAAAGAATCGTTAATATTATACTTTTCAAATAAATCCGCAGTTGCGTTTGAAACAAATACATTTCGATAAGGATAGGCTATGGTCCTACTAGCTATTTCATTAATTTGTGCTGGCAAAAAATCAAAATATGAAACCAAATCTGCACTTTCATGTATATTCCAGATCGATGGTATGCCAGCTTTCCTTGCAGCTTCAATTACATAAAAGGTCTGTAATGTATTTGCATACACAACATCGTAATTATTCTCCAAAATCCATTCGGAGAATTTATCCATTGATGTCTCATATTCTTTTATTGTGTATACATGTTTGATTGGATGTTCAAAAATATGAATTTTTATTCCCAGTTGTTCATAGCTATTTCTTAAAGGGCCATCTTGTGGACAAAATATTTCGATTTCAACATTTTCTCTCTCTATAAGTCCTTTAACCAATTGGAACTGCATTGTTGGCGCACCTTCGAAATTTAAATTAAAGCATGCCATTAATAATTTCACCTTAGGTAAAATATTATCGTATTTCAAGGTAGAAGATGTGTCAAATTGGAAATTCTCATTTTTTAAAGAAAGATTAATATTATAGTACGGATCTTTATAATACTTATATTTTTCTTTGAAATTTAATATTTCTTGTGGATTATCAACATTACCTCTACTCAAGCTTTCATGATGATACAATAATGCATCGGGGACATATACAATCCTTTTTCCCTCATTAATAAGGTTTAAACAATAATCTACATCATTATACGCCACAGCAAACTCTTGTTCATTAAATCCTCCAACTGACATAAAATCTTCTTTGCTTGTAAGTAGACAGGCTGCGGTAACAGCGGAATAGTTTCTTGCTGATCTCGAATATCCCAAATAACCAAGGTCCCAGTCCCCTGTCAATTTAAAAGCATGTCCCGCCAGGCCATCGTGATAACCAATGACTACTCCAGCATGTTGGACTCGCTTATCAGGATACAATAATCTAGCTCCAACAGCCCCGACCCCATGTAACAACTGGTATCCCATCATTCTAGATAACCAATCAGGATTAATTACTTCAGTATCATTATTTAAAAATAATATATACTTAGTGCTGACTTGTTTAACTGCTTCATTATTAATACGAGCATATGAAAATTTATTATTTTCATTTGATATTTTCAACACACGATGAGAAAGTGTACTTAAATACTCAATCGTCTCTAATTCATCTGACTCGTTATCTATAATCAAAACTTCATAGTCTTTGTACGTTGTTAATTCCAGGGAGTCAATACATCTCTTTAAAATTTTATATTGATTTTTTGTTGGAATAATTATAGTAACATTGGGGCCCACATCAGGAAATTGAAGTGCAAACATACCAAGAGCACCCTTCTTAGCAAAGTCTGGCCAATAAGCCTTCCCATTCACTCCACGTCGCTGTAACGCTTGATCGATTGCTCGTTCGGCCCTTTGGAATGCCTCAGGCTTGGCATTTGCATTTAATGCAGTTGAACCTTCTATGGCCCTCCAGTGATATAATATTTTAGGAATATGAACAATTCTATCTGTAAGCTCTGTAATACGCAGTGCTAAGTCATAATCTTGTGTACCTTCAAATCCAATCCTAAATCCACCAATCTGATTAAATAACTCCCTACGAAAACAAAATAAATGGCTAATATACATATAGGTCAGCAGCAATTCTGGTGACCAATCAGGTTTAAATTGCGGAGCATACCTCACTCCATTTTCATCAATTTTATCATCATCTGAGTAAAAAATATCGATATTCCTATTTTCTTGAAGTAATGAGACCATTTCGAAAAGCGCATTTGGCGCCAATTCATCATCATTATCCATCAATAGAATAAATTCACCTGATGCTAATGAAGCGGCAGTATTAGAAGCCTCAGAAATATTTCCATTTATATTTCTAAAATGAATCTTAACTTTATTACTTTCTTGATATTGTTTTAAGTAATCTATTGTTTCATTCATTGTTGAGCAGTCATCAGCAATACAAAGTTCCCAGTTATCGTATATTTGATTTTCAATAGATAAAATAGCTTTTTCCAACCATTCAACCTTTACATTATAAACAGGCATCACTATACTAATTAAAGGTCTATATGTAAAATTTCTTTGTTCTTCAATTAAAAGTTTTGTTAACTTTTTAGACAGGCTATTATTTTGAATCCATACTGCATAAGGATCATTCTTTTGAAATCCACTACTTGCATGTCTTATTGTTTTATTCATCTCATTCATAAAATAGGCTTTAGCTTTATGACTATACATAATTAGCTCTGATAGTGATAACCTATATTTATGTTTCTTACTATAAATAAACCATGCTTTTTTCATGATTTTATTAACAAAATAATAATAACTTTTAAGCCTTGTTGTTACATGTTCTTGCTCTACTTTATTTTTCTTAGGAAGCTCCTCTACATTGTAGTTTACTAGCGGGAAATCCACCCCGTTTATCTGGATAATTAAAGATAAAGTTCCCTTATCCCTTTTTATTAATACCTCCCCGACAAAACCTGAAGTCAGTGAGTCGGGATAATTACAATGTACATCATGCACATCTTCCCTTGCTTCACCATGGTTAATGACTTGACTCATTTTTTCCTTTCTCACAATTAATTTACAACTAGAAATATTATTTATTTTGGAGAAGGCCCATCCCTCAATTGCAACTCTTTTTTTTCCTCTGTTCGAATGAGCATAATCTATATATACATCTTCCACAAAAAATTCAAACACATTCTCAAATGAATACTCAATTGTTCTTATATCAATATTCATCAGAAATTGTTTATTAATTTTATCTACTAAGCTGATATAACCTTGATTTGACGGTAATAGTAAACAAACACTAAAACCACTTTTCAAAGCATCTTCTTCTCCAATGTGTTCTCTAACATCAATTCTATTAATAAAACTGTTGATTTCAAATATATCATTTTCATTATATTGAATTGTAATATTATCGCCCTTGCTTTGTTTATAATAATACCAGCCCTCTATCATCACCACTTTGGCTGTTCTTCCACAATCGAATGCAATTATCTTATCAATATGAAAGTTAAATTTACTTGTCAAAACCATACCTCCATATTTCATTTTAAAGTTTCTGGTTTTCAGTTATAATATTTCGTGCTTTACTTAATTCTCTTTCTTTATCATCAATAACTGCTTTAGCAGATTCAATCTGTTGCCACAAATCAGAAATTACATTTTTGGCGTTGCCTAATTCAGTATTTTTCATCTCAATAACTACACGAGCATTCTCAATTTCTAAATCTTTCAATTGATTATTGTTGCGGGCGGCATCTATTTGCTCAGCATAGTCGTCAATCACACTCTTCAACTTATCTATCTCAAATATTTTTTCTCGAAGAGCATTTTGTGATACTTGAATCTCTTTTTTTAAAGTATTATTCCATTCCACTAATTTATTAATTTCATTTTCTAGGGTATTCACATTGCTAACCAAACTATTAATATTATTTCTGGCCTTATCAATTTCAATCTCTTTATCATCGATTACTTTTTTGGCACTATAGATCTCATCATCTTTATTAGCGCTATGCCGTTGGGCTTCCATAAGCTCAACATCTTTTTGGGCAATTATTTGCTTTGCCTGGTCGATTTCAAAGTCAACAAATTCGTCACAATAGAATGAGCTTTTTATTTGTCGTTCGATAATTTCTTCACTGCATACCGCGATATAATACATCGGCAATAGTATTCCATTATTCATGTTATTTATATTAGAGTCAAGTCTATTAAGTTCCCAAACATAGGAACCCCTAACAACTCTTTGTCCATATATTTCAATTTTAGGAAAACACTTCTCCAAACTCTCTTGAAAATCTGTAAAATAAAATTCATAAATATGATGCGGATTATTAAATTGCTTTTCATCTGAATAAACTGCTTTGTTAGGTGTTGATATAATTAACACACCATCTTTTTTTAATACTCGTTTAAGGTTGTTAAGAGCTGTAAATGGATCAGGAACATGCTCAATTGTTTCAAAACATACAACTATATCAAAATATCCCTCGTCAAAGCTTAACTTGTTTATGTCATCAACTTTATACTCTAGGTTAGGATTAAGATATTTACCTTGAGCAGTTTTAATCGTCTGTGAATCTACATCTACCCCGATTATTTCAGAAGCAAATTGAGAGAGAAAATGAGTACCATAGCCCTCTCCACATGCAATATCAAGTATTCTTTTATCTTTAGCAAACGAAGAGGCTAGATGATATCTATGATTATGTTCATAGTACGATATATCACGTTTATTTGGATAAAATCGCTCAAACATTAGTTACCACCCTCTATTTTATATTGAATATTCAAATCACTAATACCCATCAATCCAATAATATTTTTTTCTGAAATTGATTTAATAATAATGGCGTTTTCGATCCAATCACACATCTCATGACTATCTTGAGTTCCGTTAGCTATCGCTGGACTTATACTATAATTTTCTGGTTGCAAAAAAGGCCAATTAAAGCTAAGGAAAACTCTAATTAATGAATCACCTTCTAGTTCTTGCAAGAAAACATCCTCTTGATTGGTATTTATAGCAAACACAATATTACTTAGTCTATCCCTTACTGTTATTCCAACCATAGGTGAATGTAAATAGTCCTTAATCTTTACAACTAAATGTATATCGACCCGCTCACCAGATACAATAGTACTTACAGGCTTATCATCCACGAGTGCCTCAATCCCAATTATTTCAGCCATTCCATTTCCAAACCTACTATCAATATTTGGAATTCCTATTTGATAAACATTTTCACTTTTAACTACACTTTCAATTTGAGTATCTCTTTTTTTATGTTGTCTCATTTGATATGCTTTTGCTACTTTCATAGGGTTACCTATATCCACAATAATCCCGCGTTCAAGCCATACTACTGTATCGCATAGTGTCATAACAGATTGTAGATCATGCGAAACAAATAAAATCGCCTTACCAGCTTCTTTCAGTTCTCGTATTTTCTTCATAGATTTTTGTTGGAAATAAATATCACCCACTGAAAGAGCTTCATCAATTATCATAATATCGGGATCAACATGAATAGCGCACGAAAAAGCCAGTCGCACAAACATTCCACTGGAGTATGTTTTTACAGGTTGATCTATAAAATCCCCAATATCAGCAAAATCAATAATGTCATTGTACTTTGATTCCATATCTTTATTTGATATTCCCATAACTGAACCATGTAAAAAGACATTCTCTTTTCCTGTCAATTCTGGATTAAAGCCAGCTCCTAGCTCTAAAAGTGATGATATTCTACCATTTATAACGACTTCACCAGATGAGGGTTTTAAAGTCCCTGCAATTATCTTGAGTAAGGTACTCTTTCCACTTCCATTCTCCCCAATAATACCCAATGTTTGATTTTTGGTCACACTAAAACTGATATTATTAAGAGCTGCATGAACTTTATGTAATTTAACTTTGTTAAACAACATTATTTCCTGCAACCTATTACTAGGTTTAGGGTACATCTTATATATCTTTGTTAGATTAGAAACTTTAATTATTTCCTTCATATGCGTACCTCCAATTTCACAAAACATCCGCAAACGATTTTTTCAATTTTGAAAACAATGCATATCCTAATGCAAATAAAATCACTGAGATCAAGCTAGTATATAATAGACTATTAATATCAACTAACTCTGCCTTAAAAAACAGCATTCTGTACCCTTCTATTATAGAATACATCGGGTTCCAAACTAGAACTTCTCTAAATTCTTCTGGAACTGCTGATATTGGATATATAATTGGGGTCATATAAAACCACACATTTATTAATATTCCAATAAATTGTCCGATATCTCTTAAAAATACATTTAGCGATGCTGTTATCATGGACAAACCCGTAGTCAGTAAAAACAACGGAACTAAATACACGGGAAATAATAAAAGATTCATGTTTACAGCTGAAGGATTAAACGTGTAAAGCCCAATTATAAATAAGATAACAGTTATAAGATGGTTTATTAGTGCAGAGGAGAACATAACAAAAGGTAGTATTTGAGCAGGAAAAACCATCTTCTTAATAATACTTGAATTGTCTAGTACAATATTAGTTGAACGACTTAAAGCCTCAGAAAAAAGAAACCATGGTAGTATACCCGCCATTAACCAAAATGTAAAACTAACATCTGCATATTCATTACCAATTTTCATTTTTAATATCACAGAAAATACAAAATAATATATTAATAAACTACTTAGTGGGTGGATTATTGACCACGCTAATCCTAGTATAGATCCTGTATATCTGTTTTTTATATCATTTTTGAGTAAATCTTTAAATAGTTGCAATATCCCCACTCCTAACAATCTCTCTCTTGTTTAATAAACAAGAGGCAAATACTCCATCCAGAGACAATTACCCTCTGTCTTGTTTTTATGTAAATTCATCTAATATGAATAAGAATACCACAATTCAATTGCATATGTCCCCTTCGTTCTAAAGCAATAAATTAACTCTTTATATAAGAAAACTTTGTACTACCTTTTAGTCATATAAAATCGGTCCTTGGTGTTGGCCAAGAAACTCAGCAACTTTATCCTCCTTTAACTTTATTTATATAATGCGTTTATTTTTTAAAAGGTATTTTTCTCAGACTCTTGTATAAGAACAAATCTATCTTTCCATAATACCAACAACATACTAAGGTAAGGGTCAATATAACTAACAACAACGGAACAGATAATTCGTCTCCAACTATTAGTTGAAGATATGCCATCAAAGTTGTTGCAACAACAACATGAGACAAGTATATTCCATATGAGTAGTCACCAAGTTTAATTAAAAGTTTATTATTTTTTTTCAGTTTAATTTTGGTGCTAAATAAAACAGCTATTGAAAACAGTATAGCTAGTAACGGGTATTTTAAATTATTATCATAGACATATAAATGAACAAGAAGAGTAATAGTTGAACATACTATAATTAAAACTAGACTGGTTCTAGGAGCGAAATTAATTCTCCTATGAATATAAAATGATAGGCAGCCGGATATAAAAAAGAGGTTATATTTTGAAAATGGCATTAAATATACTTGTGTCAATAAGTTGGTTTGGACATTTGAAACGATAATTGCAATTCCCCATAAGATAAGGAAATAAATAAAGTATTTTTTAAAAAATTTATTTGCAAATATTGCACAAAGCATGTAGAAAAAAACCTCAAACACAAGTGTCCACTCTATTCCAAGAGGATACTGGATTTCACCCCAAGGAAGCAATGTCATTGCTTGCAACAAATTTTTTTCTGCCACACCCTCAAACACCAAGACCTTAATAAAAATACACAACACAATTGCAAGCCAATATGATGGATAAATTCTTAAAAACCTATTGAGTAAGAAATTAGGTTGACAATTATCAATTAACATTGCCATTACAAATCCAGAAATAACAAAAAACAATAAAGCACCATAACTAAAAAATGAATTAGAAAAAAAAGAGAATTTCGAGCTCATCCCTATACGCTCAGAATAAATCGCAAAGTGATATAATAATACACTTAATGCAGCAAGTCCTCTTAGTATTTGTATTGATTCATATCTTTTCAAAATAAAACACTCCCAGAAAGTAGTAGCACTTACATACATTTTCGTTTAATAGAGTATGAGTTAATAAAGATTAAGCTTTGCAGCGTTAATATAAACTTGAGAATTCATATGCTTTCGTAGTTGTCCACATGGCACTGCTCTAGTCTCCCCACTCCGCAGATTATTTATGTAATATAGTGAACTGAATTAACTTGAAACGATTGAAGTACCAATACTATCTGTAATCTTCTTTCCCTCCCAAGATAATAGTATACAAATAACTTACTGTTATTTTCAATTATCCTATTAGTTCTTTGTTTTATTTTTAATTTCCACATTAGCTTTCCCCTCCCCCAAATGCTAAAATACATAAAGGAACAACACTAGAAATCAATAGAAACTAGAGAATAAGGAGTACGTGCACAATGGCAGCTAAAAAGCAATATGCAGCAGGCAAACGCGGGGGATATTCTGATATTCCGGTTTTTTGGTGGATCGGAGCGTTTGCCGTTGCCCTTTTTTTTGTGATTTTCCCCTATGACCGAGGGATGTTCAACGGTTATGAGGTTGGGTTTGAAAAAACGATTAACAGCGGTTTGATTTATGTCCTATTTCTGCTTCTAGCAACTGCAATCTATCTGGTACGCAAATGGAAGTTGAATAGCCATATCGGCATTTTGTCGATAGCTGTATTTTTATTGCCATTAGTCTATTGGATATCCTCCTGGCAAGCCGTTTCAGGCTATTATGCCACATACATGACGTTAATTTATGCCGCGTTATGCGCTCTTTTCCTTGCAGGCCTTTATTCGGCGCAATGGAATGGCACTAGAGCCGTTATCGAAGGCGGCATTATGGCCTCAGGCGCTATTATTGTTTTGCTAGGCTTATTCTATTTGTTTGGCCAAATGTATAAGCAGGATGCACTCTGGCTGGCGCATGACGGCTATCGGTTAACATCCGTCTTCCAATATTCCAATACATACGCGGGTTATTTGATTGCCCTCTTTCTAGCGGCCGTCTATTACGCCGCACACGGTTCTAAAGCATACATACGTCTTGCATCCGCAGCATTGCTTGTCCCTATCTGGTTATCTTTTATGCTGACGTATTCCCGGGGCGCTATTGTGGTTATTCCAGTCGTTGTGCTGCTGCTGCTGCCATTCCTGCGGTTGTCCAGACAAATAGCCTATATGTTCTATATGGCTGTTTCAATTGGAGCGACTATGATTGTTCTTGGCAAAATTTCATCCAATACAGCCAGCATAGCTGCAATCGTTCAGCCGACCGCTGAGAAGGCGCCAAGCACGATTTCCTTATTTTCGGCGCTTCCGCTGCAAAGCTGGGGGTTAACGCTGCTTGCCTCCATCATTACGCTGGCTGCAGTTTGGCTTTACCAAGCCAAGCTGGATGAATGGATAGAAGCCAAGCTTCAAAAATTGGCGCAGCGGAAGCTCTCGGCAATTATGATGCCTGCTGCACTTGTTGTAGTCGGCGTTGCGGCAGCAGCCTTGCTGCTAGGTATTCCGGCCGTCAGAAGCCTTCTACCGGATCAGTTGGCAGAGCGTCTTGCCAATATTAATTTTCAACAGCACAGCGTGCTTGAACGGATAACCTTCTACAAGGACGGCGTTAAAGCAGCAAGCGACTATCCGGTCCTGGGTGCTGGAGGCGGAGCCTGGCAAGCGATTTATGAGCAATACCAAAACAACCCTTACCAAAGCCGGCAGGCGCATAGCTTTTTTGTGCAAGTGCTGGTGGAGACGGGATGGCTAGGTTTGCTCACTCTGCTTGGACTGCTGGCCTATATTTATTTCCTTTACATTCGATCGTACATTCGTCATCCGGATCTAAGAGGAAGCCATCTTGTTTTCTTTATTATTTCGCTTTCTTTGCTTATTCATAGCGCAATAGATTTTGATATGAGCTATGTCTATATTGCTTCTCTATTGTTTGTATCGCTCGGCTGCATGCTTGCTCCATTTAGCAGCAAGCTTGTTATTCCGCGATTGGACGGCTTCTCCTTCAAAGCTTGGCAGAATAGCATTATCCCTTCCGTTTTGGCTGTGGCCGCTATTGTCATGCTTTTTACAACTATTCAGCAAAATCGCGCACTTTTGATTTACAACGACACTCGCGAAAAAGCCGTATTGCAGCAGAGCAGCTTTCAAGAGTTAATTGACAGCCTGGATAAGGCCATTTCGCTTGCACCTAAGCAATCCGCTTATTCCGTAACAAAAGCTGGCTGGCTGCTGCAAGGCTATGAACAAAGTCAAGACACCGGTTATTTGACGCTTGCAGGTGAAACGCTTGACCAGGTCTCAAAGCACGAACCCTATAGCAAGGGCTATTTTGTATACAAAATGACACTGCTTCAGCTCAAAGGCGACATGGAGCAGCAATTGCTCCTGGCAGATGAGGCCTTGATCAAATTCCCTTGGGATATCACCTTCTACGAAGCGGCAATGAAAAGCTATAATCAGGCCCGCGTGACAGCAGTCGATGGGCAGGATACGGAGAAGGCTGCTGCTTATACGACTCGCATGCGCGACATAAGCACCGAGATTCAACGACGCATCGATCTGCTTGCGACTCTTCCTCCAGAGCAACAGCAAGGCCGGAATTTTGCGTTTACAGAAACGATGAACGCAATTTTGGGTTCGCTTGACTGACCTTATTTTGGCATATTCCATAGCTTTCAAGAATAAATAGTGTTAGTGCATGTTCAATAGGCTGCTTTTGGTTTACTGCGGCCCCTTTGAACAACCTCTGGTAGGAAGTCTGCAGTACCATTTAAGGCGGCCGGAAGGAGCAAACCCGTGAAAGAAGCGCGAAGACCTGCATGGTCATTTGTGGTCATGCGCGGCGCTGACAAAACCACCAAGCAGTTTTCAGTTTCAAAGCGATCTGTTGTAGCGATGCCTCTTGCGGCCATCCTGGCTGTAACGGGCACCATTGCCGGACTTCAGATTAAAGCTGCCCTGGAACTGGAAACGCTGGAGCAGGAGCTGGCTGATCAGTCTGCCTATTTCACAACAAAAATGACCGGTTTAAACGGAGTAGTTGATACAAAAGATGAAGAAATCGCCATGCTTAAGCAGGAAATATTGGATTTGTCGCGCCAGTCGCAGGAAATGAGGAAAAAAGTACAGGAGCTGCAGGAGCTGGAGCAAAAGCTTAAGCTTTTTATTGAAACCTACGGCGGCTCTATTCCCTCGATCGACGAGCAAAACTCGACTAACGATTCGGCGGATTCAGCGAATGCGGATTCAGCTAATTCGGAAAGCTCCAGAACCGGTTACAGGGCTAGAGCCAATACGATTGTACCTTTAGCCATGAGCAGCAGATTTACCCAAGCCTCAGCGTCTCCCAGAGCAGCCCTTGCTTCATCAAATGATGACTCCTCCATGCATGGAGGAGCATCCTTAAAGACCGAGCTCCCCTCTCAATCCGATGCCAGCTTGCATCAAATGGCGTCGCTTGCCCGGCAAACGGGAGTTGATCTTGCCTCGCTTGGGGAAATGGTAGATGCCATGGAAATTTCGATGGCTCAAACTCTCATGCAGGCACAGCGTAAAAGAGCAGCGGTTGACGCTTATCCTTCCTACTGGCCTACCAGCTCAAGACAGCTGACATCCGGCTTTGGCTACCGGAAAGACCCCTTTACCGGCCGTGCAACCTTTCATGCAGGCATCGACATCAATGGCAAAAATGGCGACGCAGTCTTCAGCGCAGCGGAAGGCACCGTTTCAACGACCGGCTATGATTCGCAATTCGGCAACTACGTCGCAATCGATCATCTAGGCGGTCTGCAAACCCTGTATATGCATCTGCAAAGCATCGCAGCCACCGAAGGAGATACCGTCGTGCGGGGCGAAAAAATCGGAACCATCGGCTCAAGCGGCCGAAGCACAGGGGCTCATCTTCATTTTCAAATCATGCAAAGCAGCGAACCTGTCAATCCGCTTGGCTATCTGCAACGAAAATAACAGCTGCGGAATGCCGAAGTACAAGTTCAAAAAGTACGCTTTTCAGCACCGAGAAGATGGAACAAAGCTGGAAAAGGAGGCAAGGGGAATGTTCAAGGACAATAAACGCCTGGTCGCTGCCGATACATTGATTGGCCAAGGCACGATTGTTGAAGGCAAGCTGATGAGCGAAGGAAACCTGCGTATTGAAGGCGAATGCCGCGGCGATATTATCTGCCATGGCGATGTCGTTATAGGCGAATGCGGCATAGTCCGTTCTGCTGTGGAAGCAAGGGATATTACTTTAGCCGGTAAGCTATATGGAGATATTACAGCCAAGGGCCGACTGATCATTACCTCCGCCGGTCATCTTATTGGCAATGTATCGGCCGCTTCTCTGGTTATCCAGGATGGCGGAATGGTTAACGGGCATTGCCGGACAGAAAGTCAGAATACACAAGCAGAGAGCGCCAAAACACGGCAGTCGCCAGATGCTTCATCATCGCAGCCTGCTAACGGGAAAAACGCCCCCAAACCGGAAGGCGGAACAGAAGAAAACCGGATCAAATCCCGGCAAGCCGGTTGAAGCGACGTGAGAAAAGTTCTGTAAAGACCCATATCGGATGAATGGCCCGTTTAGCGATCGGCTTCATTGCTACTGAGAATAAGTTTTTCCTGGTTAAGCTGAATCCTGAAAAAAACTGAAAAAGGGGCTGTCCGAAAAGTCTGTTACAGTGAATAAATATTCAGCAAAACCCGTCCCTCCCGGAAAAGGGTGTCTTGGAAGCTCAAACATTTTTGTCCGCTTTATTTTGATCCTATTTGTAGTGGATAAAAGCGGACAAAAAAACTCGCCCTCAAGACACCCTTTTCCATCCGGTCCTCTCTGCTGAATATTTATTCGTTTCACTTTACTTTTTGGACAGCCCCTTATTTTTTCTCTGCTATAGCTTCTTGCCTGCCTAGTTGGCTACGTCACGTTTAGTAAACACCAGCCACGCAAGAGCCATAAATAAGACGTAATAGACAGCCAGCACGCCAAGTGAAAAGCCCAACGTCATACCGGGTCTGATGCCCATTCCGCTACCCGACAAATATTGGGTAAGGTCAAGATGGATAAACAATACATAATCCACCCACTTTTGCTTCAGGAACATAATGAGCGAGGCAATATTGTTGACAATCAGAATCTGGAACAAGGCAATGCCCACGGCCAGCACGCTGCTGCGGAACATGGACGATAGCATAAAAGCAATCGTAAGCGTCATGATGGTTTCAATAAACTTGAGCCCGTAAAATTTCAAGATATGAACGAATACCCCGCTCCCGGCTTCAGCAGGCATCATCGCTGCTTCAATACCCGTGTTGCCAATGCCAAAGATCAGCCAATTGATGAGCAATACAGATGCAAACAATACTACTGACATAAGCAAAGCGTATAAAAAGACGGCGATATATTTGGATAGCAATATTTTGGAGCGCGACCATGGGCGGATAAGCAAAAGCTTGATTGTGCCGCCAGAAAACTCCTCGGCAACGGAGGCTGCAGCAACAATGACAACAAAAATTGTCACCAGACCGCTCATCAGCATGGATTCAAAAAAAGCAACGTCCCACATCGAGGTATCCCGCCCGCTCACAGCAAGCCAAATCAACGAGGCTATCAACACCAAGCCTGCCAAAAGCCCCCCCATCACATACGTGCGCGGACGTCTATATATTTTCATGTTTTCATTTCGGACAAGATTCATAAAATCAAACACGTTGCTCGCCTCCCGTAATTTCAAGGAATTGATCCTCAAGCGTTTTAACCTGTTGACGGATGCCATATACCTTGACGCCCGAAGAAACCAGAATTTCATTAGCCTCGGCAATTTCCTCGCGCTGCGCAAAAACAGCAACAACTCCCGGCGCTACCATTTCAGCCTGCTTGCCTCTTGCTGTGAGCGCTGCATGAGCAGGCTGCTCCGCATTGACCTCAAACAGCACGCGCATGGCCTGGTCGCCTTTTGAGCCATGCTCCAAATTCCGGATATCGATTAGCCTTCCATTTTGAATAATTGCAACCTGATCACACATCAATTCCATCTCCGAGAGCAAATGAGAGGAAACAAAAACGGTAATATTCTCTTCCTTCGCCAGCCTGCGCAAATAATCGCGAAGCTCTCGAATGCCTGCCGGATCAAGACCGTTGGTCGGCTCATCCAGAATGAGCAGTCCGGGCTTGTGCAGCATAGCCTGCGCCACGCCAAGTCTTTGCCTCATCCCCAATGAATAGGTTTTGACTTTGTCGTGAATTCGGCCTTCCAGTCCAACCATTTGTACAATTTCCTTAACCCGATGCTCGGTCACGCCCGGAATCATGCGGGCAAAGTGAATCAGGTTTTGCCAGCCAGTTAAATATTTGTACATCTCGGGATTTTCCACAATCGCCCCGACATGACGTATCGCCTGCTCAAAGTTTTGCTTGACGCTTAGCCCATTTATAAAAATCTCACCGGAGGTGATCGATATAAGCCCCACCATCATCCTTATTGTTGTCGTTTTCCCTGATCCGTTAGGGCCAAGAAAACCAAATACCTGACCACGGGTCACATCCAGCGATAGATTATCTATAATCTTTCGTTTGCCAATGACTTTTGTTAAATTTTTCAGCTGTACGATTGGCTGCTCCATTCCTGTTTCCTCCTCTATGTAATGGGTATCATTTCCAAACAACACAATACCTCCATTATATACGCATCTTCCTTCAAAGGGTAGCAAAGTAGTAAAAGAACATACTACTAAAATACACACTTTTATATAAGTGCAAACACATAAAAGAAAAATCCGCAGCAGGACGGAAGCCTGACTGCGGATTTTTTTCCCTTGCAAAATGTAAACCTTATTTGTTGCCGGTACGCGCAAGCTCGCGTTTATTGGCTTCGAATGCCGCCAGCAGAGCGTCTCCGCCTTGCAGGCCGGAATCCTCCGCTTTGCGAATTTGCTCCAGCATTTTTTTGTAATCCTTAGGAATAACCTTAACAAACTTGGACAAGGAGGTTTCCCAGTTTTCAAGCAAACGGGATGCAATTGCGCTTTCTGTATACTGGATGTGACTTTCCATCATGCCGCGCAGCTCGGCAATGTCATCTGCTTCCTCGACACGCTCCAGCAGCACCATTTCCAGATTGCAATGATTGTAGAAATCGCCTTTTTCGTCATAGACATAAGCAACGCCGCCCGACATGCCTGCGCCGAAGTTCCGCCCTGTGCTTCCCAGAATAACGACGCGCCCGCCAGTCATATATTCGCAGCCATGATCGCCTACGCCTTCAACAACAACTTTGGCTCCGCTGTTCCGTACGGCAAAGCGCTCTCCGGCAATGCCGCGAATATAAGCCTGGCCGCTGGTAGCGCCATATAAGGCCGTATTGCCGATTATGACATTTTCTTCGGCGACAAATGTTGCTTTAGACGATGGAGCTACAATAATTTTGCCGCCCGACAGCCCTTTGCCGAAGTAGTCGTTAGAGTCGCCCTCTACAGACAAGGTAATGCCTTTAGGGACAAAAGCTCCAAAGCTCTGGCCTGCCGTTCCGACAAAATGATACCAGATTGTATCCTCAGGCAAGCCCTGCGCGCCATACCGGCTTGTCACCTCATAACCAAGGATCGTGCCAACAACGCGATTGGTGTTCAGGATCGGGAATGTGCCGCGTACCGTTTCGCCGCGCTCAATCGCGGGCGCCGCGTTAGGAACCAGCTGCTGCATGTCCAGCGACAATTCCAAACCGTGATTTTGCTCCTGAATATTGAAGCGCGATGCGCCTTCTTCAACCTCGGCTTCATACAAAATGCCGGACAGGTCAAGTCCTTTTGCTTTATAATGCTGAATCAGTTCTTTAGTTTCCAGACGGTCTACGCGGCCCACCATTTCCTGAATGGTGCGGAAGCCAAGCTCAGCCATAATCTCGCGCAATTCCTCGGCGATGAAACGCAGATAGTTCACGACATGGGCAGGCTCGCCCATAAACTTTTTGCGCAGCTCCGGATTTTGCGTGGCGACACCGACTGGACAAGTATCCAGATGGCAGACGCGCATCATAACGCAGCCAAGGACGATCAGCGGCGCTGTGGAGAAGCCATACTCCTCTGCCCCCAGCAGAATAGCGATCGCAACGTCGCGGCCGTTCATCATTTTACCATCCGTCTCAATCACAACGCGGTCGCGCAGATTGTTCAGCATCAAGGTCTGATGCGTTTCCGCAAGGCCAAGCTCCCATGGCAAGCCAGCATGGCGGATAGATCCGATCGGCGATGCGCCCGTGCCCCCGTCATAGCCGCTGACCATGATGACATCGGCGCGTCCTTTGGCAACGCCGGCGGCAATTGTGCCGACGCCAACCTCGGATACGAGTTTAACGTTGATGCGCGCTCGCGGATTGGCATTTTTCAAATCGTGGATCAGCTCGGCCAAGTCCTCGATGGAATAAATATCATGATGCGGAGGCGGCGAAATAAGACCTACGCCCGGCGTAGAGCCGCGCACCTCTGCCACCCAAGGGTAAACCTTAAGGCCAGGCAGTTGTCCGCCTTCGCCTGGTTTTGCGCCTTGAGCCATTTTGATCTGGATTTCATCGGCATTAACCAGATAATTGCTCGTTACGCCAAAACGTCCCGATGCAACCTGCTTGATGGCGCTGCGGCGCAAATCGCCGTTTTCATCAGGAGTGAAGCGCGCAGGGTCTTCGCCGCCTTCACCTGTGTTGGACTTGCCGCCCAGGCGGTTCATAGCGATCGCGAGGCTTTCATGCGCTTCCTTGCTGATGGAGCCAAAGGACATAGCGCCCGTCTTGAAGCGTTTAACAATGGACTCAACGGATTCAACCTCGTCAAGCGGAACAGAGGCTCTGTCCTTCTTGAAATCGAGCAGCGAACGAAGCGTCAGATGGCGCTTGTTCTCCCCTTGCACCAGCTCCGAAAACTTTTTGTACAGCCGATAGTCGTTGGAGCGGCTGGCCATCTGCAGCGTATGAATGGTTTGTGGCGTGAACAAATGGTCCTCGCCGTCCTTGCGCCATTGATAATCGCCGCCGGAATCCAGCTCCTTCTCTCCGCCCTCCTGCTCGGCAAAAGCGCGGTTGTGATGCTTCAGCGTTTCCTCTGCAATCACATCCAGACCGATGCCGCCGATGCGGGATGGCGTCCAGGTGAAATATTGATTGATAACGTCCTCGCGAAGTCCCAGCGCCTCAAAAATTTGCGCGCCGCGATACGACTGGATCGTGGAAATGCCCATTTTGGACAATACTTTAACAACGCCTTTGGTAGCGCCTTTAATATAGTTTTTAACGGCCTTTTCATGCGAAACGCCGCGCAGCATGCCTTGAGTAATCATGTCGTCCAGACTCTCGAACGCCAGATAAGGGTTGACGGCATTGACGCCATAACCAAGCAGAAGCGCAAAATGATGCACCTCGCGCGGCTCGCCGGATTCCAGCAAAATGGCTACCTTGGTCCGGGTGCCCTGACGGATCAGATGATGATGCAGGGCGGAAACCGCAAGCAAGGCCGGAATTGCAGCATTATCCTTGTCAACTCCGCGGTCTGACAGAATCAGCAGATTATGCCCCTTCGCAATGACGCGATCGGCAGCTTCGCACATTTCAGAAAGTGCGTCGCGCAAGCCTTCCTCGCCCTTGTCCGAAGGGAAAAAGATCGGCAGCGTAATCGCCTTGAAGCCTTCACGGCGTACATGGCGCAGCTTTGCAAACTGTTCATTGGACAGGATCGGAGTATCCAGCTTGATATGGCGGCAGCTCTCCGGCTCAGGATTGAGCAGGTTGCGCTCAGGCCCGATTGTGGTTCCCGTGGCGGTAATAATTTCTTCGCGAATCGCGTCGATTGGCGGATTCGTTACCTGCGCAAACAGCTGCTTGAAGTAGTTATACAAGCGTTGAGGACGCTCGGACAATACAGCCAGTGGCGCATCGTAGCCCATGGAAGCGAGCGGCTCCTGGCCGCCAATTGCCATCGGCTCCAATATTTTGCGCAAATCCTCAAAGGTATAACCAAACGCCTGCTGCCGTTTTTGAATGGTTTCATGGCTTGGACCCGGCAGCTCCGGCGCTTCCGGCAGCTCCTCCAGATCAACCAGATGCTCGTTCAGCCATTCGCGGTACGGCTGCTCCGAAGCGATTGCCGCCTTAACCTCCTCATCGGAGATGATGCGGCCTTGCTCCGTATCAACAAGAAGCATGCGGCCCGGACGCAAACGATCCTTGTAAAGGATATTTTCTGCCGGAATTTCCACAACGCCCGCTTCCGAGCCCAGAATGATGTGATCATCCTTCGTCACGTAATAACGGGCAGGACGCAGTCCGTTCCTATCCAGCATAGCGCCGATTTGCGTGCCGTCCGTAAAGCCCATTGCAGCCGGTCCGTCCCATGGCTCCATCAGCGTGCTGTGATATTCGTAAAACGCCTTCCGCTCGTCGCTCATGCTTTCATGATTGGACCAAGGCTCCGGCACCATCATCATGGCGGCATGAGGCAAGGAACGGCCTGCCAGATACATAAACTCCAGCGTATTGTCGAACATGGCCGTATCGGAGCCGTCCGGGTTTATAATGGGCTTGATTTTATGAAGATCCTCGCCGAACAATTCGCTTTGGAACAACGTCTGACGCGCATGCATCCAGTTGACATTGCCGCGAAGCGTATTGATTTCGCCGTTATGAATCAAATAGTGGAACGGATGCGCCCGCTCCCAGCTCGGAAAGGTGTTTGTACTAAAACGGGAATGCACTAATGCAATGGCGGAAACAACCGACTCATCGTTTAATTCCTTATAAAAAGAACGAACCTGCTCTGTCGTCAGCATGCCCTTATAAACGATTTTTTTGGAGGAGAGGCTCGGGAAATAAAACATGCTCCCGCCTTCCTTGCCGGCAAAGCGAATGGAAAGCTCCGCGCGTTTGCGGATCACATACAGCTTGCGCTCAAAGGACAAAACGTCCTTCAGCTCCGGATTGCGTCCGATAAAAATCTGACGGACAAAAGGTTTGACGGACAACGCGGATTTGCCCAGCTTGCTGTCATCCGTCGGCACCGTGCGCCAGCCGATCAGCGTCTGCTTCTCTTCCTCTATAATGCCCTCCAGCTCGCGCTCGATCGCGGCGCGCGCGGACTCGTCCTGCGGCAGAAAAATCATGCCTACGGCATATTGTCCCGGCTCCGGCAGTTGGATCTCCTGCTTGCGAAGCTCGGCGGTAAAAAAGTCATGCGGTATTTGCAGCAAAATACCGGCGCCGTCGCCCGTATTCGGCTCGCTTCCCTGACCGCCGCGATGCTCCATATTTTCAAGCAAATGAAGCGCCTGGCTGATGACCTTATGTGACTTAACCCCTTTAATGCTGGCTACAAAGCCCATTCCGCAAGCGTCTTTTTCAAACTGCGGATCATAAAGTCCTTGCTTAGGAGGCAATCCCATAATATGTTCTTTCATTTCTGCGCAACCTCTCTATTAGAAGATTTGGGCAAGCAATAGCAAATTCGGGCAATGCCCTGGCTTGATCACTTCATTTAGCTTCATTTTTGGCTGAAATTATCATAGAATGGTAGTGGTCAGGCTCGCCAGCCTGCTTCCTTGCCACTCGCCTTGCCATAGACCGTTGCCTAGCGATTATTCTATGATTTTAACATTAGGGCAAAAGGTAAATCAATTTAGTATTTGTATTTTTATTTGTATTATTGTGACAAGAGAGGCTTGTAGAAATGCGCGTTTTATCATCATTCTAACAGAAGGAAGTGGACTCATTGTATAGGAATTTCAGGAAAACGATCAAAAAAGCGGGATTTGTGATCATTGCGGCAACCTGTCTGCTTTCAGCAAGCTCAGTGTATGGAGCATCCAAAGCTCCGACAGCGCCGGCTCCGGGGGAAAATTACGATATTGTTGTGCTGGGAGACTCCCTGGCGGCTGGTTATCAGAAGGGCTTTACCGGGGAATCGGTTCCTTACGGATATGCCGAGCATGTCTATGAGCAAGCCCTTATGAGAGGATACCGGGCGGAATATGTCAACTATGGCCTATTGGGGCTGCGCACAGCTCCGCTTAACAAATGGCTGAATGAAGCGGTCAGCGGTAAAGCATCCGACGTTGCCGGCATTCAACCTGGCATTATCGACCCAAGAGCAAGCTCCATATTGGCGAAATCCGCTCAATTAAAGGAGGATTTGACCGAAGCTGAGCTCATCCTTATTTCAATAGGCGGCAATGATTTTCTGGAGATGGTGGACGCCCTGGGGACAACTGCCGGATTCAGCGACCTTGACAGCGAAAAGAAAGACGCCCTGCAGAGGGACATCGACGCGCGGATTGTTAGCTACAAAAATGAAGTGGGCAGCATTTTGAACACGGTACATACCTTGCAGCCAAATGCGGAAATCGTTATTGCGAATCAGTATTTGCCGGTCCCGTTTTTAACCTTCAATGATAAGGTGACCTATCTCGGCCTTCCTGAATCAACCGCCCTTTTCCTTAAAGAAAGCCAAACAAAGCTGAACAGCGAACTCGCCTCCGTTGTAAAGGACTTACAAGCTCAAGGCGCCAACATCTCCATTGCAGATGCGGCTTCCGCCATCGAAAAAAATATTTTGAGCTTTACGTCGATTACAGCCACGGACGCTGACGGCAAGCCGGAGCCGGATATTCACCCTACAGAAAAAGGGTATGCCGAAATGGGCAAGGCGTATGCCAACGAGCTTTGGGGAAGCTACGCCACTCTGCAGCCGCGCAAAAGCGGTGTGCCGATTTCTGTCGTAGTTGGCGGCAAGGAGGTCGTTACGAAATACGACCCGCTTATTAAGCAAGGCCGTACCTACCTGGCGCTCAGCACCGTCATCGAAGCACTCGGGGCCGACCTGAAATGGGATGCCAAAACCTCCACTGCAACAATCAGCACGGGCGAACGCACCGTTTCCATAACAATCGGAGCGTCTACCATCGTTGTTGACGGCAAGACGGTGCCGCTGAATGCGGAGCCTGCCTATCTGCAGCAATTCCCGGGCGAAAAGAAAACGTACGTGCCGCTTGCCGCTTTATCCGAAGGCCTTGGCTTCCAGGTCGTCTATCGCGCCTCCCTGAAGGCGGCATTCATTAATCCGTAACGAGCCTACAGCTTATATTCCTTTTGAAGCTGCTCCAAATTCTCAAGCGCTTTTCCGCTCCAGCGGTTTAAGCGGTCGAGGCTCGCTAATTCCGCCTTCACCGCTTCCCGCAATGAGTCGCTGTAAGCCGGGAGCTCTGCCCTGTAAGGAGCAAGCTCCCTCACCAGCACGGTCGTTTTTTCGGTATAGCTTAACGCCCGGCGTTCATGGAACATGGGCACGTCGGGGTTGTACGGGTGATGAAGATCGCCTTGCTCCGGATGCTTCAGTACAGCCAGGATTGAAACGACGGCTCGCGGGCCGTGTAATTCAGCTATTTCGCCGGCGTATTCGCCGGAACGAACCTTCACTTTTACCCTGTCTCCTATTTGAGGGGCATTCTCCCCTGAATACATCTCGTGCATAAAACCCATCCCTTCCGACTCCTATTGATTTGTTGATATGTGTTTACTGTAAAGGAGAGACTATTTCTTGGCAACCCCGCATATCGATGCTTGTATTAGCCTGTCATGCGAAGTAATATGGAAATAGAAAAGTAGGTGAGTTTATGCGCAAAAAAAGAGTGCTGCTGCTATCCGAAGGGTTCGGCTCAGGCCATACCCAGGCAGCTCATGCGCTCGTAGCGGGCTTGAAACAGCTGCATCCCGACATATCGGCAAGAGTCATCGAGCTGGGAAAATTTTTGAACCCGGTTATGGGACCTATCATCGTATCCGCCTATCGCAAAACCGTGAGCAAGCAGCCGCGGGTAGTCGGTATGATGTATCGCAGCAATTATAAAAAACCGCTAAGCCGTTTTATTCAGCTTGCGCTGCACCGCGTCTTTTATACCCATACGGCGCAAGTCGTCGCTCAGCTTAAGCCTGATTTGATTATTTCCACTCATCCCGTACCCAACACCGTAGTCAGCAGAATGAAAAGGCTCGGTCTTGGCATACCTATATATACGGTAATTACCGATTATGATGCGCATGGCTCCTGGGTTAACCCCGAAATCGACCGGTACCTGGTGTCATCCCCTGTTGTCAAGCAGCGGCTGGTGGACAAGGGAGTGAATAAAGAACGCGTTGAAATAACGGGCATACCGATTCACCCTAACTTCTGGGTTTCGCAAAACAAAGAGTCGGCGCGAAAAGAGCTTAAGCTGAAGCAAATGCCGACCGTACTCGTTATGGGCGGAGGATGGGGACTGATGTATGAAGATAACGCCCTCTCCTACATGACCAAATGGCGCGATAACACGCAAATCATTTTTTGTGTCGGCTCCAATGAGCATATGCGTGAAAAAATGATGGCTGACCCCATTTTCCAACACCCCAACATCGTCATTATGGGTTTTACAAGGGAAGTGCACAAGCTGATGGATGCTGCTGATTTGCTGGTGACGAAGCCAGGCGGCATGACCGTAACGGAGGGCATGAGCAAAGCGCTGCCAATGCTTTTTTACGAGCCGATCCCCGGACAGGAAGAGGAAAACTGCGAGCACTTTATTTCAAGCGGCTTTGGCGCCATGCTGGATTCCAACGATACGGTTGACCGCTGGTTTCAATTGATTCATGATAGAGACAGATCGGACCGCTTCCGGGCGGAGCTGATTGCCAAGCGCGATGAGCAATACGACCCCATGAAATGCCCAAAAGCCGTGCTGCAACTGATGCAGTGACGGCTTTGTTTTTCAGGCGCAAAGGACATGCAAATTAAGGAGGTTCCCGCTATGCCAACTTCAATGAGCGATGCAAAAACTGTTATTTTGCGACTGGAAATTGACACTCAAAGCGCCCAGTTTGGACGCGCGGCTACAGCAATCGAGCAGGCGGACGGCGATATAATCGCCATTGACGTCATTCACACAGACAAAAGCAGAAGCGTCCGCGATTTAACGGTCAAAATAGGGCCGCTTGGCTCTACGGCCAAGCTGAGCGAGGCGCTTGCCGCAATACCAGGCATTGCGCTGCTGCATATTTCCGACCGCACCTTTCTCCTTCATCTTGGCGGCAAAATTACGATTCAGCCCAAAACGCCCATCCAGAACCGCGATGATCTGTCACGCGTCTACACGCCGGATGTTGCGCGAATTTGCCGGGCAATCGCCGAAGACCCCGCCAAGGCGCATACGCTGACCATCAAGCGCAACAGCGTTGCCGTTGTATCCGATGGAAGCGCGGTGCTTGGGCTGGGTAATATAGGCCCGTATGCCGCTATGCCCGTTATGGAGGGCAAGGCCATGCTCTTTAAGCAATTTGCAGATGTAGACGCATTCCCGATCTGTCTGGATACTCAGGACACGGAAGCGGTTATCGCCGCCGTCAAACATCTGGCTCCTGCTTTTGGCGGCATTAATCTGGAGGATATTGCCGCGCCCCGCTGCTTTGAAATCGAGCAGCGCCTTAGGGCCGAGCTGGATATTCCCGTCTTTCACGATGACCAGCACGGAACGGCCGTCGTCATCTATGCCGGACTGCTGAATGCTCTGAAGCTGACCGGCCGTACCTTAAAGGAAGCGCGAATTGTCATTTGCGGAATCGGAGCCGCCGGCAGCGCCTGCACCCGTATGCTGCTCGCGGGGGGAGCAAAAAATATTATCGGGGTCGACAGGAAGGGAATTTTGAGCAGAGATGAAGCTTACGACAACGAAAATTGGCAATGGTATGCCCAACATACAAATCCCGAGCGGCGAAGCGGCGGCTTGGCGGAAGCGATTGCGGGCGCGGACGTTTTTATCGGCGTTTCTGCCGGCGGCATATTAACCAGAGACCATATCGCATCCATGGCTCCTGATCCCATTGTGTTTGCAATGGCCAATCCGGAGCCCGAGATTGCTCCCGAGCTGGCAGAGGATATCGTAGCTGTTTTTGCAACAGGACGATCGGATTACCCTAATCAGATCAACAACGTGCTTTGTTTTCCCGGTATTTTTCGCGGAGCGCTGGACAGCCGTGCAACCGTCATCAACGAAGAGATGAAGCTGGCGGCAGCCGAAGCTATCGCTTCCGTCATTACCGCAGAGGAGCTAAGCCGGCTCTACATTATTCCTAGCGTTTTTAATGCCAAGGTTGTGGAAGAAGTCCGCCAAAGCGTAATGGCCGCCGCCCGGGCAAGCGGCGTGGCCCGGCGCAGCTTGCCTTAACGTGCCCTCCTTAACGACATAATGGGCTGTCTGAAAAGTCAAGCGGAACGAATAATGATTCAGCAGAGCGGACCGGAGGGGAAAGGGTGTCTTGAGGGCGAGTTTTTTTGTCCGTTTTTATCCACTAAAAAATAGAATCAAAAAAAAACGGACAAAAATGTTTGAGCTTCCAAGACACCCTTTTCCGGTAGGTACCGGTTTTGCTGAATAAGGATTCACCGTAACAGACTTTTCGGACAGTTCTTTTGACGTCTAATCAAGATTCCGAGCCGACCCGTTGCATGCTTTTACGCTTTAAAAACAACACGAGCCCAATCCCGGCCATAATGACGCCTGTCCCAACAAAAATCCATTGCAGTCCCAAGGCTACACCCACTAAACCGCCAATCAAAGGCCCCAGCATCGACCCAAACTGATTGGCGCTTGCCGTCAGCCCGAAGGATCGGCCCCGGAATTGCTCATCCGTTCCTTGCACCATCAGCGTATTGACGATTGGCGTAACACCTGCCATAAACAAGCCAAACATAAATTGCACGACCGCAAACAGCCATAACGTTTCTACAAAAAACTGCATGCTTACAATCGTTCCTGCACTTAGCAGGCAAAAAACCAAAATGCGGTAATATCCTTTTTTCTCCCCTAGCCTGCCCCAAATCGGCGAAGCCACGATGCCCGCAATACCGATCAGCGAAAGAACCAGACCGGCCGACATCACAGCCCCTTTCTGTCCTCCCTGGAGATCGGCTATATGCAAGGAAAGCTGAGGCTGAATCATGTTAAAGGAAAGCTGGAACATAACCAGCACCAGCAGCATATTGACCAAGGAGCGATTGCGGAAGGCCATCCGATATGTGACCGGCTGCACCTTCGGCTTTTCCTTTTTCACCTGCGGACTTCCTTCTCTGACCCAGAACACCACCGCTAATGCGGCGATAAAAATAACGATGCCGGCAACAACGAACGACCTGCGCATGCCAAAAGCCTCCGAGAGCAGACCGCCAAACAGCGGACCCAATATGCCCCCGGTCATCGACCCCGCTTGCATGACGCCAAGGCTCCAGCCAAGCTTCTCCTTCGGCGCCAAGGTAGCCACAATAGACATGGAAGCCGGAACAAAGCCTCCGACAAAGCCATGCAGCATACGAACGCCAACCAGCTGCCAAGGCGTTTGAACAAATGCAATCAGAGCATAAATAATGGCCAGGCTGAAGCCCGCCCGGATGACCATTTTGCGCTTGCCGAACTTGTCCGCCATCATGCCCCAAAGCGGGGCCATAATTGCGCCCATCAAAAAAGCCGACGAATGCACAACGCCAGCCCAAAGATTAATCGAGCTTTTTTCCACGCCAAGCTCATATAGAAACAGCGGCAGGAAAGGGATCGACATCGTATAGCTGGCACTGCAAAACAAAACGCCAAACCATAATATCCACATCGTACGTTTCCATGGCTCCATTAACCTCCAACTCCTTTCCGTTTCTTTATCTTTTCCCCTTTCCGTTTTCATTTGGCTCCGAGTCATGTCCGTACTATCCACTATACGCTTCCTTCCGCCAGACGGCAAAGCAAAAAATGACAAAACTCGCACGCCGGACTATCCTGACGCAGGCGACTCCAAATATAGGCCAAATTGCATATTTTTTTTTGAAACCTCAGCACCGCTATTCCGTATACATGATTAGGCCTTGCTTTAGTTCCATCACATCCCCACTGTGAGTGGCATCACTTCCGGATATCATTCAAATGTAATGTTTTACTTTAATTGTTAGTGATGAATGAACGTGGAACGTATGCTATACTGAAGCAGAATAGTCAAACGATAAAGGAGCCAGCTGCATGTTCCAAACCTTTCTCGATCTTCTTAAACATCACGGCCCCTTGGGATTATTCATCCACTCCTTTCTGGATGCCATTATTTTCCCTATTCCCGCTTTTTATTCACAGGTTTCGCTCAGCGCAATCAACCCTTCCAATGCTATTTGGCTTGCGACTGTAGGTTATATAGGCTGCTTGCTTGGTACTCCTGTCGGATATTATTTGGGCAAGATTATGGGTAAATCGGTCCTTTACCGCTTTTTGAAAAAGGAATGGATTGATGCCGCCACTACCCGGTTTCAGAAAAACGGTGAAGCTGCTATTTTGATCGGCTCCTTTACCCCCATTCCATTCAAAGTATTTACTATCCTTTCTGGCTGTCTCAACTTTCCGCTATGGCGATTGATAGCTTATGCCGCTTTGGGCCGCGCCATCAAGTTTTATGTCGTTGGCATTCTCTTTTATTTGTTTGGACTTTCCGCACACTCCATGGTTAAAGACATTTCAATCTATATTTTTATCGGCAGTATTCCTTTGATTGCCGTGTTCCTTTATGTAAGAAGCCGTATCCGCAAAAAGAAAGCGGCAGCCGCGCTAGCGCTAGCCGAAAATGCTCCGTCAGAAGACGTGCAGCAGGAAACGCTGGAGCTCGAAGAGCCCTCTCTTGATACAAAATCCGCTAATGCTGATCCTGCAGCGGATAAAGATAATCTTATTGTTCCTGATGCAAAGCATCAGCGCACCGTACAGTCTTAATAAAACAGCCTTAATGTCATTCAAAATATAACGGGTGCTTCGCAACGTCGTTCCTTATTCAACCGCTGACAAAGCGGCAGAGTTAAGCGGCAGTCGGAAGCCCGTTTTTTTATGCAAAAGGCCAACCAGATAAACTCTGGTTAGCCTGATTTTACAATCACAATGTTTAACAGCACCCTGTAATTAGTATAAGTTACAATGCGCTGCCGCCAAACAGGAAGCGATATTCCCAATGCTTTCCGGTAATCGTATCTGTTTTTACTCCGCCGCTTTCCTTGGAATACGTGTGCAAAATTTGACCGTTACCCAAATAAATGCCCACATGCGTAATCGTTTGAGTCGACTTATTCAAGCCGCTGTAAGAAGATTTGGATGAACCCTTATAAGACATAAAGAACATCAAATCTCCGCGCTTCAGCTTGCTTATATCTGTAACCGCATTTCCTTTATCTTTTACATATGCGCCTTGCTTGCGGGAATCGGCAGGAATTGTAATGCCGAGTGCATCCTTGAACGCCTGGCGAGTAAAGTCGGAGCAATCGAATGTTTTGGTATTGCTGCGATCAGAACCGTATTCATACGGCGTGCCCAAATATTTCATTCCTGCGGCAATGACCTTCTCCACAGATGAATTTGTTGTACTGCCTGCGGTTGAGCCTGTGCTGCCACTTGAGCCTGTGCTTCCGCTGGACCCTGTGCTGCCGCTGTTAGAGCTTCCACTGCTGCTGTTTCCGCTATCCGTGCTGCCGCTTGAACCGCTTCCCTCCGTATTGCCGCCGCTTAGGCTGGAGCCCCCGCTTACCGTCATATATTGAGATTGCGTTGTCACATACCCTTTTGTACCGCTGCTATCCATTACCTCGTACCAGCTGCTGTTTGTTTTGGCCAAAACGCTGACCTGCTCGCCTGCTTGCAAATAACGCAGTCTTTGTCCGCTTGTGGATGGCGACTTGCGGAATGATACCGATTTTTTAATGACGCCGGTTAACGAAGCTACGGCATCTGAATTTCCAGCAGTAGTGCCGCTTCCGGTTGCGCTAGTGCTTGTCCCGCTGCCTGACGAGACCTTGCCAAGCTGTGTATATTTGGATGCGGAGGAGATATACCCCGTCGCTCCTTTATTGTCGCTAACTTTATACCAGCCGGTTCCAGCCGACTCCAGCACGGTGATCGTTTCTCCTTTTTGAAGCATGCGGACAATTGAGCCCGATGATGAAGGTGAAGTGCGCATATTGACGCCCCATACTACCTCTGCGGTTTGTGCCGCATATGCGCTAGGTGCGGGAGCAAATGCAGCGGAGCCTAATAACAGTGCTGCAGCAATGCCTGCAGTCGCCAACTTGTGTTTCATGGATGTTTTCATGATGCTGAATAACGCCTCCTTGTTGTGTTTGTGGTAAGATCGGCTGTCAATAAATCGGGAGCAGCCTCTCTGCCTCATTGCCGACATCGGCGTGTACAACATCCATTGTAGACATGGCGTTCAGCGACCAGCATCCACCCATTTTCCCAAAAGCCTTTTGCCTTGGCTGGGCACAGCGAATTACCCTTTTTGCTGAGAGAAAATTAATAAAAGGCATTCCCGCGCAGCAGGAATGCCTTTCTTAATTAACCATTTTGTACATTAGCCTTAGGGCAGACTGAAATACGCAGAATGTATGAATGGCCTAGAAAATGAGGACCTTCTCATACAGGTTTCAGGACTTTAGACTCATTTTTCAGTATGCCGCCCGGGAATGGATTCATTTACCACTCCTTGAGCACTACCGAAACTGCGCTTTTTTAGCTTGCTCCATGCGGTAAACTATCTGCTTTGTCGCCAATAAGAGGCTCCACATGGACGTGAACGTTCATAATATTATGCTTGCGGCCCATCCGTTTTTCAATTTCGTCGCAGATGCGGTGGCCTTCCACCAATGATAAATCTGCATCCACCATTACAACCACGTCCACTAACACATTACTGCCGTGAATGCGCGCTTTTATATCCTTAATCGACTTGACGCCATTGGTTTTGGCTATCGTCGAGCGAAGCGAGGTCAGCTCCTGCTCATCAAAGCCATCCGTTAACGCATGTGTCGAGCTATAGAAGATGCTCCATGCCGTTTTGCAAATAATAAAACCAACGGCCAGCGCCGCTACGGGGTCCAGCCAAGGCAAACCAAGCTGCGCTCCAAAAATGCCGATTGCCGCGCCAATACTGACAAGCGCATCGGACAAGTTATCTTTTGCGGCTGCTCTTAAAGCCATACTGTTAATTTGTTTGGCCAGCCGGTTATTGTACCAATAGACGCCAAGCATGCAAGCTGCGGCAAACAAAGCCACAACGGCGGTCAAAATATGGGGAGTGGAATGCGTCCCCTTGAACAGCGAGCTGGCTGCCGTTATGAGCACCTGCAGGCCTACCGTGGCCATAATAAACGATGCAATCAAAGCCGCAATCGTTTCCGCTCGAAAATGGCCATATTGATGGTCCTGGTCCGGCGGCTTCTGCGAAATGCGCAGCCCGATCAAAACAGCAAGCGACGCGGCGATATCTGTTAAATTGTTAAAACCGTCTGCAACCAACGCTTCGGAGGCATACCAATAGCCTACTCCCAACTTCAAGGACGTTAAGGCCAGGTAAGCGACAATGCTAACCCATGCTCCCTTTTCGCCCTTTTTAATGTCATTGTACTGATCCAGTGTCAAGCCCTCCTGCTCGTTCCATTTATTTCTCTATCGGTATCATACCCGAGCAAACCTGTGTGGGTCTAGAGAAACAGTGTTTGCCGCATACGCAACTTTATGCACTAGCGCAACACAAATGCTTCTGTCCACAAATTTCCGCCCTAAGCCAACTTTGCCTTTTATGCAGACGTACAGCGGGATTTCAGAGCCTGGAAGACCAGAGGGATAACAAAAGCCGGCGCCCCATACAGGAGCAGCCGGCTTACAAAAAATTTAATTTTGTAAAAAACATTGCCTGTGTTAAAAACAGAGATCTATCTAACTTCAGTGCTGATGTCGCTTATACGGAGTACATGCGCTCGCGCAGCTCTTTAATCTCCGCGCTTTCGAGATACTCATCATACGTTGTCATCCGGTCAATAACGCCGTTTGGCGTAAATTCGATGATCCGGTTAGCAACCGTTTGAACGAACTGATGGTCATGCGAGGTGAACAAAATGGTGCAGTCCGTGTCGATCAATCCATTATTAAGCGCCGTAATGGATTCCAGATCCAAGTGGTTGGTTGGCTCGTCAAGAATAAACACGTTGGCGCCTTCCAGCATCATTTTGGACAACATGCAGCGCACTTTTTCGCCGCCGGACAATACGCTGGCTTTCTTCATGGCATCGTCGCCGGAAAACAGCATACGGCCAAGGAAGCCGCGCAGGAACGTTTCATCCGGGTCCTTGGAATATTGGCGCAGCCACTCCACCAAATTAAGATCGACTCCTTCAAAATAAGCGGAGTTGTCTTTCGGGAAATAAGCCCGCGTCGTTGTTACACCCCAGGAGTACGTGCCCGCATCCGGCTCCAGCTCGCCTGCGATCGTTTGGAAAAACGTCGTTTTAGGCAGCCCGTTTGGACCAACAAAAGCAATTTTGTCGCCTTTGTTGATGGTCAGCGTCAGGTTGTCGAACAGCTTTTCGCCTTCGATGGATTTGGTCAAGCCTTCAACCAGCAGAAGCTGCTTGCCTGCCTCGCGCTCTCCCTTAAACAGGATAAACGGATATTTGCGGTTAGATGGACGAATATCGTCCAGCGTAATTTTGTCCAGCAGCTTTTTACGCGAGGTCGCTTGCTTGGACTTGGATTTATTGGCGCTGAAGCGTTGAATAAACGCCTGGAGCTCTTTAATTTTGTCTTCCTTCTTTTTGTTCTCCGAGCGTTGAAGCGACAGGGCCAGCTGGCTGGATTCATACCAGAAGTCGTAGTTGCCTACATACATCTGGATTTTTCCAAAGTCGATGTCAGCGATGTGGGTACACACCGTATTCAGGAAATGCCTGTCATGGCTGACAACGATAACTGTGCCTTCATATTTGGCCAGAAAATCCTCCAGCCAGCGAATGGATTCAATATCCAAATGGTTGGTAGGCTCATCGAGCAGCAAGATATGAGGCGAGCCAAACAAGGCTTGCGCCAGCAAAACGCGAACCTTCTCGTTGCCGCCCAGCTCCGACATCAATTTATCGTGCATATCGGTCGTTATGCCAAGTCCATTCAGCATTTCCGCTGCTTCGGACTCCGCTTCCCAGCCGTTCATATCGGCAAATTCCGCTTCAAGCTCGCCAGCGCGCATGCCGTCTTCATCCGTAAAGTCGGCTTTGGCGTACAGCGCATCCTTTTCCTTCATCACCTCATAGAGCTTTTTATGGCCCATAATGACCGTTTCCAGCACCTTGAAGTTGTCGTATTCATAATGGTTTTGCTTTAAAACAGCCAGGCGCTCGCCAGGTGTAATATGAACCTCGCCGGAGGATTGCTCCACCTCTCCGGACAAAATTTTCAGAAAGGTTGATTTGCCTGCGCCGTTAGCTCCAATCAAGCCATAGCAATTGCCCGGCGTAAATTTGATATTAACATCTTCGAACAGCGGTTTCTTGCCGAAACGAAGCGTAATGCCGCTTGTACTGATCATTTTTGCTATCCCGTCCTTCACTACGATAATTTCTCGAACTATTATACCATAGTATGAAGGGGCATTCATCCTTTTAAATACACGGAAATCCGGGTTCATGACTACGCGTCTTGGGCTGGCCAGGTTCGGCAGGGACTGAAGACATAATCCCCCTAGCTTATGAACGCAGGCGCCTTACAGCTTTTTCAGCCATTCGTTCGGCTGCCACACATGTCCAACCGGCAATACAACAACTCTCTCCTCCGGCAATTTCAGACGGCGCCGCTCGGCCTCCAGCCGGTCCAGCGCCTCTCTTGGCGTATCGTCCGCCAGCTTGAAAGCGCCGTAATGCATCGGCACAAACACCGATGCTCCCGTGTCCTTAAAGGCGCGAAGCGCCTCCTCCGGCGTAACGTGCTGCGGCCCCATAAACCATTCCGGCTCATAGGCGCCTATCGGCATTAACGCTATATCTACATTAAATCGTTTCCCGATATCCTTGAAGCCGGAAAAATAACCGCTGTCGCCTGCAAAATAAATACAGCTTGCCGCGCTCCGCTCCTTCTGTGGCTCGGCGGACGCAGCCACTTCATTCCCGGCAGCCGCAGCTTCGCCTTTTTGCCGTGCGGCGGGTTCATCCCCGGAGGTCCGATTCATGTCGCCGCCTGCTTCGCTTGCAAATCTTCCGCTGTGGGGATGCTGGACCGCCTCTAACATCCAGCCGCCCCAATGGGAGCTGTTGCTGTCCCATGGATTTCTGCGCGTGGAATGCTGGGAAGGCACAAACGTATATTTAACCGCTCCAATCGTGACGGATTCCCACCAATGCAGCTCCTTTACTCTGGAGAAGCCCTTTAATCTCAGCTTGGCGCTAAGACCAGCCGGCACAAGCAGCTGCTTGCCGCCGGCCAAACGGCGAATGGAGCTGATGCTGAGATGGTCATAATGGGAATGCGAGATCAGAATCACGTCGATGGACGGCACATCATCAATAGGAATACCCGGCGGGGCCAGTCTTTTATGAAAGGCCATACGGCTGGACCACACGGGATCTGTAATAATATTTTGACCCTGGAATTGAATCAAAAAGGTGGAGTGGCCCACCCAGGTCAAGGTTGGCGTCGTCCGGTTTCGCTGCAGAAACGTTTTGTCGGCCTCTACACACGGCACCTGATAGGAATAATCCTTAAGCCGCTGCTTGCCCATTCGTTCCTGTCTCCACCTGTTAAACTGCTTATAGGAATTATGCGGTTCAACCCGATTCAGATTCGCAAATCTTTTTTTGCCCAAACCTGTGATCCTCCTTGCAGCTTCTGACTTATGAATAAGATACCAAGATACAAGTGCGCAATGCAAATCCTTATCTGCCTAATTTGGCTTGCCCAAGCCTTTGGCACTGCCAGCAACAGTCTCAGGGCAGCCCAGCTCCAATGCAAAAACGCTTCCTTGCGCCGAGCTTCGGGCAAGCTTTAATTCTCCGCCTTGCGCCCGGGCCAACAAGCGGCTGTAGGTCAGGCCTAAGCCCAGTCCTCTCGTGGTCCTTTTTTTATGCTCTCCCCGAAAAAAGCGCTCGAATATATAAGGCTGCTCAAGCTCCGGAATGCCGGAGCCGTTATCCTCCACTTCAATGACAGCGGAGCCGTTTGCAATGGCTAGACGGACCTTCATTTGCAGCGGTCGGCCGGGATGGGCAGATTGAAGCCCGTTATTCAATAAATTAACCATAATTTGCTGAATGCGAAGCGCATCGCCTACGATAAACATAGATTTTTCTGCGCAATGAAACTGAATATCCGCACCCGCATCCTCATGCGCGATCCCCCACTGATAAATAATTTCCTGTATAAGCGCACACAGATCCAGCACATCCTTTGTAACCTCCAGTGAGCCAGAAGAAAAAGCGTTGTAATTAAGCAAATCCGCCACCATACGCTCCAAGCGCGATGTTTCCTTAAGCGCTATATCCATAAATTCATCCGCTTCCTCCTGAATAACAACGCCTTCCCGTACAGCCAGCAGCAGGCCTTTAATGGAGGTCACCGGCGTTTTCAGCTCATGGGTCACTCCCGCCAGCGACAACTCGCGCCATTCCTCCAGATGCTTGAGCCTGGCGGCCATATGTCCAAACGATTCCATCAAATCATTGATTTCACTTTCCCTCGCCTGAACGCCGGGTTTAAAGTCATAATGGCCGGCTGCGATTTGCCTGGCGCTTTCCGCAACACGGGATATGGGCCGGGAAAGCTTCCGGGAGAGCAAATATAGCGTTAGCCAGCCGCCCAGCGTCAGCGTCAGCAGCAGGACGGCTACCAGTACAATTTCATTTTGCTTGTAATAAAGCGACATTTTGGATTGCAGCAGCGTTACCTGTCCCTCCTGCTGATCTCCGTTCATAATTGGCGTGGTAACGGCAATAAAGCGTTTATCCCTCGCATGGGTTAAGTCATCGGACAGCTTTTTCCGAATCTCATCATCTTTAAGCTGTGGACGTGAATAAACGACATGCCCGTCGGCATCCATTATAATAAAGCATAAATCGAATTCATCAATATTAAAAAACATCAGCCGGCTGTCCAGAAGCTTGTCAAAATAAGGCGGGAGCTTCAGCTTACCGTCTTCAGCCACGACCCGCTCCGCTACCTCCTGCCCCAGCAAGCCTGCCGTTTTCAGCCGGCTGTTAAGCGCTGATTCCATAATCCAATACACCGCGCAGGTTGCGATTATGCCAAGACTGACGAACAGGATTAGAAAGTAGCGTATCGTCCAGTAGGATAAAATCGACGTCTGACGCTTTTTTATTCCTTTACCCAAAACTGATACCCCATTCCCCGTAAAGTGCGAATTTCTCCGGCATCCTGCGACCAGTGCGACAACGACTGCCGAAGGCGCTTGATGGATAGATCCACCGCGCGGTCGCTGCCGTCATAATCCATGCCCCACACCTGATCAATCAGCTGCTCTCTCGTAAAGGTTCGTTGCGGACGCTCCGCCAGAAACAGCAGCAGCGACAGCTCCCGGGGACTCAGCGCCACCTCGACCCCGTTCACCAAGACCATTTTTGAGGCAAAATCAATGGCCAAATTTCCGTAGATTCGCTTAGCGCCGCCGTCATTCCATAACGGTCTCCGCCTCAACACCGCATGTATCCGGGCGATTACCTCCTCCGGCACAAATGGCTTGTTCATATAATCATCCGCCCCGCCGTTCAGTCCGGCAAGCCTGTCCTGGATGCCATCCCGCGCCGTCAGCATAATAACAGGGCAAGCGCTTTGCGCGCGAAAAGAGGCAAGCAGCTCAAAGCCATCAACATCAGGCAGCATAATATCCAGCAGCACCAGTACGGGTTCCTCCTGCGTAAATTGCTCCAGGGCTTCGGCTCCATTTGCTGCCCTAACGGGCACGTAGCCCGCTTTTTTGACATAAGCGGCCAGCACCCGGGAAATGGCTTCCTCGTCTTCAACAATCAAAATATGATTCATTCCCGACTCCATCCATTCGCCTTTTTATTGTACTTATTGAATACCATATCCCGGATCATGCCGCAACTATTATCGCCTCGACATATTCCCGACACAAAGTATTGCTATAGTGTGGATATAACGCAAAAACCATAAACAGAGCAGCGAAGTACAGATACGAATAGAACATTCACTAAAGCTGCCGTAACGATTGGACAGGAGGATTTCCATGAATAAGAAAACAAGAAACTTAATTATCGCAGGCGCAGGAGCCGTTATTTTACTTGGCGGCGGCGGTTACGCAGTCATGAGCAATTACATTGGCAATAACGTTGAAATCGAAAGCGTCATTCCGGCTTCGTCGCCGCAAGCCGCCGCTGGGACAAGCAATGCCGAAAGCAATGCAGGCGCAACCGGCAACGCCGGAGCGGGCAATACCGGCTCCGCCGCCGCAGGCTCTTCCGAAGGAAGCGGCGCTTTGACATCAGCCGATTTGAACGGGGAGTGGAGCATTGCGGATGCATCAAAGATTTATTTCTCTGTTACAACCTCCAGGGAAACCGTCAATTTTGAAAATAATGCCGTTAGCGGAAGCTGGAGCATCGACCTTGAAAACCCGGCCAATATGAAAGGAACGGGCAGCATTGATCTGAGCGCCATCGATTCCGGCAACAGCCAGCGCGACGGACATATTCAAGGCGCAGAATACTTCAATATCGCAGCTTATCCAACGGCGGATTTTGAAGCCGTATCCTTTGAGGGGCTTCCTACAGAGTGGACTGAGGGGACCGTTTACGATTTTTCAATGAAAGGAAATTTAAATATTCGCGGCATTGACAAAGAGGTTGTTTTTGCGGCAAAAGCGTTGACTCAGGACGGACAAGTTATGCTTTCCGGCACAACAACCGTCACCTTTGACGATTTTGGGATGGCTAATCCCCATTCCGTTGTGCTCAGTACAGAAAATGATGTAGACGTGCAATTGGAGCTTGTGCTGCAAAAATAAGGCTTGGCCTTTGTGCAGCCATTAGCCTTGCGCCCGTCTTCATATTGCATTATTCCTTTTGTGCAGCCTGCATAGCGCGTTTCTCAAAATCCCCGATACCTGTACTTAAGGTGTCAGGGATTTTTTCATTGCTTGCCAATGTAGCCAAAATCATTGACAGATTGGCGCAGCCAAAGGAGCAAGTGGTACAATAGTGACAATAATAGAAGGCCTGGATACAGCAGGCTATGCTGGCATACCAGTCCGACAGGAGGTTTTTGTCATGAAACTGCTCTCGATAGAGCCAACCCCAAGTCCCAATTCTATGAAGCTGAATCTGGATGAGGCGCTTCCGCGCGGACGCCGGTTTACTTATAAAACAGCTGAGGCTGACAGTGTTCAACAACCTTATCAAGCCTTGCTTCAAATTGAAGGCGTACGCAGCTTGTTCCGCACTGCCGATTTTATCGCTTTGGACCGCAAGCCCGGAGCGGACTGGGCGGCTATTCTTGCTTCGGCAAGGGAGCTGCTGCAAGGGGGAGAGGAAACAGCCGAGGGGGCAGGGGCCGCCGGCATTGCGTCCGGGTACGGCGAAGCCCAGGTGCTTGTGCAGATGTACCGGGGCATTCCGATTCAGGTACGCGTACGAATGAACGACGCAGAAACCCGTTCCGCCTTGCCCGGCAAATTTTTCGAAGCCGTAAATAAAGCAGCGGGATCATCCATGATAAGGGAGCGCAAGCTGGAGGAATTTGGCGTACGTTACGGCGAGCCTGAGGAGATCGCGGCGGAAATCGTCAATGAGCTTGATGCCAGCTATACCGATTCCCGTCTGCAAGAATTGATTGAAGCGGCTATCGCTCTGGGGCCGGAGCAGGAGAGCGCGCCACCCGCTCCAAGACCGGAGCCGCTAAGCCTCGCCGAGGTGGAAAGAAGCTTTAACTCCGAGATTTGGCAAGAGCGTTATGCAGCATTGGAGCGTTATGTAAGCGCCCCGGAGGGGTTGTCTTTGCTGTCCAGAGCCCTTGAGGACGAAAATGCCTCCATCCGCAGGCTCGCAGTCATTTATTTGGGCGATTTGCGGAGTCCGGAGGCTTTGCCGCTGCTGTTCAAGGCGCTTCGGGATTCCTCTGCATCCGTGCGGCGAACAGCGGGCGATACCTTGTCCGACCTGGGCGATCCCGCCGCAATCGGGCCTATGATCGACGCATTGTCCGACAAAAACAAGCTTGTGCGATGGCGCGCTGCCCGATTCCTCTATGAAGCCGGAGATGAAACAGCGCTTGAAGCGCTGGAAATCGCTGCAATGGACAGCGAATTCGAAATCAGCCTTCAGGCTCAGATCGCTCTGGAAAGAATCCAGCGGGGCGAAGAGGCAGCGGGAGCCGTATGGCAGCAGATGACTGCGGCAAGAAGCCGCCAGAGCTGATCCGCCCACCTATTTACGACGTTAGCAATTATGGCTGGTCTCTCATGGATATTTCAACTGCAAATGAACCAGAAGTGATTGTTCCCCGCCATAGGGTTCATAGGATGCCTGGTAGCCTATACCGCCGCCGACATGCTGAAAAGCAGCCTCCAGCGCTTCGGGAAAACCTTCTGCGTCGAGATATCTGAACTGCAGTCCCATGGAACGTGAGCTGGCGGCCGATGCGATGATTTGTTTAAGCTCGGCCACTCCCGCCACCGTATTTTCCGGCTCCAGCCAATGAAGGCCCAACGCTATTTTGAGAGCGCCAAAGCGAAGCTTGTTATCTTCGCTTCCCTCCTTCTCCAATTCCCGGAGCGTATCGGCATATGCCGTAGCCGCTTCGGGATAAATGCGGGTCCAGGTATGATCACGGCGCATTTCTTCATCCGTTTTCAAATAATAATTGTAGCGGATCTTGTCATCCTTAACGCCGACAGGATCATCCCAGGTCAAATCAAGATGATACCAAGCACCGTCCAGCTTCACCATATTCCACGCATGCTCCCCGGTATTAACAGCCCCTTCCGCAATCAATACGTCGAACCCTGCTTTTTTCAGCATCATGTAGCCAAGAAGCGAATAGCCTTGGCAAACGGCTTTGCCTAATGAAACAGCGTTGTAAGCTGTATAATAGGTGAGAGATTGGTCATATTCAACGTGGGCGACTACCCAATCGTGAATGGCCTTTATTTTTTCATGATCATTCATGCCAGGTTTTAAGATATCCACCAGCACCTGATCGGCTTTTGCTTCCACCACAGCGGTTTCTTCCATACTTTCTCTATAGCGAGCTTCAACCGTAATAGTTGATTTCCCGCCCCAGCTGCGAATGGTGTACGCGTAGGATTCAAGCACATATGCGGAATAATCGTCCAGGCTCAGCGCTTCCTTGATAATGCCCTTCATCTCAGCCGACAGCTTGTTTCGATCTCCCTTATAGGTTGCCGTAAATTGATCCTCCCGGCTCTGAAAGCCTTGTGCCAGCTCCAGCTTAAGCTCCCCATAAGGACTTGCCTTCAAAGCTTCCTCCGCGGCTGCCTTTGTCCCGGCGCTCGCTTTTTCCGTTTCCTCTGGCGCTTCCTCATCCGCGCCCCCATCTTGTCCATCCGCCGGCTGCTCTGAAGAACGGCTATTGTTTACCGCAAGCTCCGGCGACGTTTCGCTTTGGGAGCTGAACAAATCGGCAAGGTTATTTTCCTCCAGCATGTCCTTGAAATTAATTTCAGTTAAAGGCACGTCCTTATATAGCAAAACAATGTAAGCCACAATGGCAACAAAACCGAGCAGCAATAACCTCGCCAAAAATTTTCCCAAGCTCCCGCCTCCTCTCGTGCCTGCGCAACAGCCCTTTACAAGCTTATGACCGCCTCTGCCAAGGAATGACCTATTGATTACCTATTGATTGGTTTGATCCGTATTTACCGCCTCGACAAATCGCCGGGCCTGCTCTCTCAGCAAATCAAAGCGCCCATCTCTAATCCATTCCATATGAACAAGCTTGCTTCCCAATCCAACCGCGGTTGCGCCGGAGCGCAAATAGTCGCCAATATTGTGCAAATCAGCGCCTCCTGTTGCCAAAATCGGAATATCATTTAATGGACCTCTTATTTCGCGGAGGTAACCTATGCCAAGCGTTCCCATCGGAAAGAGCTTAACAGCCTCGGCTCCCGCCTTGACCGCATTGACGATTTCAGTCGGCGTCATAACGCCAGGCCAGACTGAGATGCCCTTTTCTTTTCCAAAGGCAATAACGTCCTCGTCCAGATTAGGCGAAATCAAAAATTGCGCTCCAGCCTCTGCCGCTACGCGGGCGGTCGCCATATCCGTAACCGTCCCGGCTCCGATAGCCGCTTCTGCTCCAAACCGTTTTCGCCAGCGATAAATCATATCGGCTGCGCCGTCCGTATTCATCGTAATTTCCATCAGAGCAATCCCGCCGTCAATCAAAGCCCGCGCCGCCGCGTCGGCATGCTCGTCCTGAATGCCCCTGATTATCGCGACTATTTTATGCTTTATCAACAACTCCAGCATTTTGCTCACAAAGCTTCACCCCTTCCCCTTCGCTCCCACGTTTCCCCAATAATACGCAAAAATAGATTGGGAAACGGCAGCAACTCCATGTCCTCCCGGTCAATCCAGCGATAAACCATGCCACCCGGAATTAAACTTTTGCTAGCTTCCTCAGCCGAATGATTCACATAATCCTCCCGCTCTTCGGCAGCAGCCATCAGTGCCTCTGCTGCCTTCGAAGCCGCCTCTTCAGGCTTGCTTTCCGCGCCATTTTTTTCATCGGCAATACCGGTCGATTCCTCGCCCAAATCGCACTCAATCACTCGCATTTTCCATAAAATATGGCTAAAAATATGATCCGCATCCTTTAACCAGCCTTTTGGCCGAATGAGCTGGCCTGTGTCCTGCTCCACCATGACGGTAAGCATCTCGGCAAGCTCCGGCTGCTCTTTGGACGCCTCCTCGGCAAACCAGTCCGCCGCATGGGGCGGCAGCAGCAGATGAGGCAGCTCCCACATGCCTGCCAGCAGCCCTTTTCCTTCTCTTTGGCGAACAAGCAGTTTGCCTGCATTTTCGCCATTGCCCCATATGAGAGCGGCAGCGCGATATTCCTGGCGGGGAGGTTTGGCTTTGGTTTTAATCGGAAGCTCCAGCTCCCTGCCCGCAAGGCGGCCTTCACATTCCTCCATGACAGGGCAGGTCAGGCAGCCGGGCGATTTAGGCGTACATATCAGCGCGCCCAGCTCCATCAGCGCCTGATTAAAATCCCCCGCTGCTCCTTCCGGTATAAGCGCCGCAGCCAGCTTTTCAATCCCCGCCCGGGTAGCGGGTTTGGCGATATCCTCTTCCAGACAGAAGAAACGGGACAACACCCTCATAACATTACCGTCTACAGCAGGCTCCGGGCGATTAAAGGCGATGCTCATTATTGCCCCGCTTGTGTAGGGACCAACGCCCTTTAATCCCGACACCGCTTCCTTATCGTTCGGAATGATGCCGTCATACAGCTCCATAACCATTTTGGCCCCGGCTTGAAGGTTTCTTGCGCGAGAATAATAGCCCAGTCCCTCCCAGCATTTCAGCACCTCCTCCTCCGGCGCCTCCGCAAGCGCTTGAACGGTTGGAAACTTTTCCATAAAGGTGAGATAATAAGGGATGACGGTATCTACTCTTGTTTGCTGAAGCATAATTTCCGATACCCAAATACGGTAGGGGTCATGATTTTTACGCCATGGTAAAGTCCGTTTTTGCGCCCTGTACCAGGCAAGCAGCTCCGTGCTGAAATAAGGATGGCCGTTTTGAACGGCTGTATGTTGAATGGTCGGTTGTTTAATTGCCATTTTGTCTGTATATCCTCTCTGTAGTTTGGCTTCTTCCTCTTTTTGCGAGAAAATAGAAGCACAGTGTGACTTTATTAACTATATTCTATTATACCGTTACTCTATAAGTTGAACAAAAGAATTTCAGCGAAGAGGGCCTTCATGCAAAAGCTCCGAGAGACCGTGTTTAGCAGGAATAAGATCGCCAATAAGACGACAGCGTATCATAAGGTGGAGGTAGAGTTATGAAAATGGGGAAAAAGAAAGCTCGATATGCGTGTCTTTTGCTCGCCATTGGGCTATTGGCTGTTTTTGCAGCAGGATGCGGCGGGGAGAAAAAGGCAAACGGCGGCGGCAAAGGACTGCGGGATGCCTCTGCGGAAATTGCCGCCGTTTATAAAGCGCGGTGCGTCAGCTGCCATGGCACTGAGCTGCAGGGAAAAGTGGGAGGAAACAGCAATTTGCAGCAGGTAGGCGCGCGCATGAGCCAGGAGGAATTGATTCTGCAAATTGAAAATGGCGATGGTCTTATGCCTGCCTTTAAGGATAGTTTGAGCAGCGATGAAATATCCGGATTGGCTGAATGGCTTGCATCGCAAAAATAAGTCACATACAGGGAAACATGTCCCGCCTTCATTTTTTATGGAGTCAAGCTGTTTGCATTCTCCTTGCCACGCATGGTTTCACTTTCAATAAATTCGGTCGGAGAACGTAAAGGTCTGCGGTTGACAAAATAAATGCCAATAAAGATCCCGGCTGCGCCAAGCGCCATCATGCCGTGTATAGCTTCTCCCAGCATAATGCGACTGCTTAATACGCCAAATAGAGGCGCCAAAAATAAAAAAGAACTCGTTTTTGCCGGATCGCCATTAAGAAGCAAATAAAACCATATTGAAAATTGAAGGATTGAACAAACCAGTACCAGCCATAGCAACGTTCCGATAGAGGCAGCGCTGACAAAAAAATGGCCTTTTTCTGTACCTAGACTTAGAAGCAGCAGCATAGCCCCTCCAGCCAGCATTTGATAGGCAGTAAGTACAAATGCGTCCTGCTCGCCGCCCCACCATTTCACCAGCAAGGTGGAGATTGCAAAAGAGACAGCCCCGGCAAACCCGATTGCCGTCCCGGGGCTAAAGCTCATTTGAAAGCCGAAGCATGCGGCAATGCCGAGAAGCCCCAGCAATACGCCGCCCCATTGGCTTAAACGGTAGGCGGCGCCTTCCAGCACAGCGCTAAGCACAATAACGAGCAAAGGACTAGTGAACGTGAGTATGGCTGATTCGCCGGACGTCAGCCATTTCATGCTGTAATAGGCGCATCCCATCACTCCGGCCGTTTGAAAAAAACCGATAACCGCCACCCTCGCCCATTGCCTTCTCCCCTTTGGAAGCGGCCTTTTTCTTACAATGACAGCTAAAAGTACACCGGCGATTACATAACGCAGCCCCATCAGCAAAAACGGCGGGGCATACAGCATGGCAGTTTTCCCGACGGGAAACGATGTGCCCATAATCAATGTAGTTAAAATAAGCAATGAAAAATATTTCAGCGGTTTCATCCCTCTGAGCGCCTTATCTGATCCATTCATAATGCTCCCTCCTTGTTATCCTATTGTAGTGCCGTTCCGCCATCCTGTATAATGATTGTTAGTGATTCAGTAATCATTTAAAATGATGACAATGGCATGGCAAGATAATGAAAGGACTGACTGCAATGGAAAGTGGCGATCTGCGGATTTTTCGATGCGTGGCGCAAGAGGGAAACATGACAAAAGCAGCTGAACGTTTGGGATATGTTCAATCCAATGTTACCGCCAGAATCAGGCAGCTGGAGACCGAATTGGGCACGGCATTGTTTATTCGCCATAACCGCGGCATGACCTTGACCCCAGCGGGAGAGCTGCTGCTTACCTATGCCGTCAAAACAATCGGTATTTTGGATGAAGCCGTTCAGGCGCTGCAGGCAACTGATCAGCCAAGTGGACCGCTCCGGATCGGTTCAACGCAAACGGCAGCCGCGGTACGTTTGCCAAAGCTTTTTTCCCAATATTACAACACGCATCCACATGTTTCTCTATCCTTATCGACGGGCAACTCTCTTGCCCTTATGGATCAGGTAGCGGGCTACGAGCTGGACGGGGCATTTATTGGTTGTCCATGTGATCGCTCCGAGCTTGAAGCCATTCCCGTATTCAACGAGCAGTTATTTGTAATTTCGGCCGTGGGGAACGGCGGTATAGAGGAGCTTGCGACTAAACCGATTCTTGTTTATAGCTACGGCTGCTCATATAGAGAAATATTGGAAAACTGGTTAAAAGAACAGGGTAATCGGAGCCCTGTTATTATGGAATTTGGCACGCTTGAAGCGATTATTAGCGGCGTCGCGTCCGGCATGGGCATTTCATTATTGCCTTTACTTGTCGTACAAAGGGAACTGGCCAGCGGAACCATCCGCGCACAGGCCTTGCCCAAGGAAAACAATACTATGATGACGTATTTCATTACTCGCAAAAACTCGTTTAAAAGCAGTGCCCTGCACGCTTTTATAGATTTGATTTTACAACATGCCCAGCCACATGAAGCTGCTGCTAATGGGGATGAGCAAGGTTAAAGAAAGCACAAAAAAGCAGGTTCCTGGCCCCCGGGGAATCTCCCCTGTTAGCCTTAAGAACCTGCATATTTTTTAATAACCTATATGATGTCGGTTCATCTTGGACGAGCGAATATGCGGCAGCATCGCCGGTCCGCCATACGTCCAATGCGTTTCCCCCATCTCAGGATGGGAAGGAAATATATCACCCTTCAACAGCAGCAAATGGCTGCCCCAATCATCCGAGTACAACCCTTCATGCTCAACCCATTGACCTGACCGGTAACGCCTTGACGCGCTGGCTGATTGCTTAGACTTTACCATTCGCCATCCCCCCTGCCTACTCCTATAGAGGTTGTTAACCTATATTATTACATTCCAAGTATAGGCAAAAGGTGACAGCGTTATCCGCCCAAGCGGACAAAAATTATCGTTTGATCCGTTCGACAACGACAAAAGCGGAGGCTAATCCCCGCTCATGCGTTATCGTGACGTGAATTTCTATAAACTCAGGATTAATTCCCAGCCTGACCCATGCTTCTTCGGCAAGTCCGCAATGGGGCCGGCCGTTATCATCCCGCAGAATTTGAATATCGCGAAAACCGATCAGAGACCCAATACCGCAGCCAAACGCTTTGGATACAGCTTCCTTAGCGGCAAAACGGCCCGCAATAAACTGATGCAGCCGGGCCCCGGCAAGGCCGTCGGCTGTTTTCAGCTCATCCTCGGTAAGCACCCGCTCCATAAATTTGGTTCCATGCCGGCCGCTGGCGGTTGAGGCGATTCGTTCAATATCCGCAAGATCATGGCCTATTCCGATAATCATAGCTCTACCGTTCTAGATGCCGGGGATCGGAGAACGTTTATGCTCGGTCTTCAAATATTGCTTCTCCAGCTTTTCCCGAACGTCAGGAGCAATGTCCTTGCCCTCCAGATAATCGCTGTTGTCGCCATATGTAATGCCAAGCTCGTCCTCGTCCGTTTGACCATCCCAAAGCCCCGCCGATGGAGCTTTGTCCAGCACGCTTTGCGGAACGCCCAAATGAGAAGCAAGCTGGCGTACCTGGCGTTTGTTCAGCGATGCCAGCGGCGTAATATCCACAGCGCCATCGCCCCATTTGGTATAAAAGCCGGTTATCGCTTCCGACGCATGATCCGTGCCAACAACAAGCAAATTCAGGTCAAAAGCCAACGCGTATTGCATAACCATCCGCGTTCTTGCTTTAATATTGCCTTTGCCGCCACGGCTTATATGACGCGGAATGCCGAGATTTTTGAAGCTGTGCTCCACTTCCAGCGCAATTTCGTCAACAGCTTCACCGATATTGGTTTCCGCCGTATGCTTCAAATTAAAGGCTTTTGCAACAGCATAGCTGTCTGCAATATCCCCTTGCTCGCCATACGGCTGGAAAACGCCTAGCGTCATATAGTCCTTGCCGGTTTCCGCGCTAAGCTCATCTGTAGCGCGTTTGCAGAGGCCGGCGGCTACAGCGCTGTCGATACCGCCGCTGATGGCGATTAGCAGACCTGTCGTGCCGGAATCCTGAACATATTTTTTGAGGAAATTGACGCGTTTGACAATTTCCTCGTCTACATTGATGCTTGGTTTTACATTCAACTGCTTAATAATTTGCTCCTGCAGGCTCATGGCTGGCCTCCTGTTATCCGCAATATTTGTCAAAAGCGTCCGTCAAATCGGCAGCGATATCTTCAGCAGAACGATTTTCAATTTGATGACGTTCAATAAAGTGAACCAGCTCCCCGTCCTTCAGCAATGCAATCGATGGAGAAGAAGGCGGGTATGGAGCGAAATATTCACGCGCTTTGGCTGTAGCCTCTTTATCCTGGCCTGCAAATACAGTGAACAAATGGTCAGGGACAACGGTATGGTTCAAAGCATCCGCTACACCAGGACGGCATTGGCCGGCGGCGCAGCCGCAAACGGAGTTAATAACGATCAAAGCAGTGCCTTTGGAGTCCGGAATCTCCGCCTCTACTTCCTCCGGCGTACGCAGCTCCTTAATTCCCAGTCTCGTGAGCTCGTCACGCATTGGTTGAACCATATCCAGCATATATCTTTCAAATGACATCGACATCACTAACACACTCCCTTATGCAACAAGTTTTGTTCCTATTATACCGTCCCTTACGAAAATAAAGCAACCGGAGCCAAACGGCCCCGGCTCCTTTTTCCGACATGTTCAGCCTGGAACAAGGCTCGTTTGAATCATGTGTGCGCCGGTCAGGTGTTAGGCTTGTTTGGCGTTTTGGGCAGCCTGTTTTTGCCCTGCGGCGTAATATCGCCCGTGAGCCCTTTTCGATTGCGCTCGGCCTGTGTTTTCTCCATCATGGAGCTGCTATCGCCGTATTGCTGCTGTGATGTCATATCCTCAGCCTCCAAATCAAGATAGATGCCTCTGCCATCCGGCGCTTTCGCCAGCTTGCGAGCGGAGACTCAAGCCGTATTATGCTCGAAATCGGGTTCCAATATGTTGAAGGTAACAATAAATACAGTGCCTTGTCCTTCCGCGCTTTGCACTTCGATTTTTCCGCGATGGCGTTCAACGATGCTCAGGCACAACGGAAGTCCCAGTCCCGTTCCTCTTGTTTTGGTCGTAAAAAAAGGCTCAAACAGGTGCTTCATCTTTTCCTGGGGAATGCCCACCCCTTCATCCCTTATATGTATGCTGACTTCTTGCTCCGTATATGTAGTGCTAATAGACAAAACTCCCTTTTCCCCCATCGCTTCCATGCCGTTTCGCGCCAGATTAAGCAGCATCTGCTTCATCTCCCGGTCGTTAAGCATCATGCCGGGCAATTCCGGACATAGATTCACCTTAAGGCTTTGGCCTCTCAGATTGGCATCGGCGAGCAGAAGAGGCACAATGTCCTGAATACTGGCATTAAGGGAAGCAAACTCCATTTTGAGCTCGCGATTCTGGGCAAGGGAAAGAAAGTCGTTAATAATCTGATTCGTCCGATCAAGCTCTTCCATTATAATGCGGTAATATTCATGCTGGCTTTGAGGACTCCGCTCCTGAAGCAACTGGACGAATCCCCGAATGACCGCCATAGGATTACGAATTTCATGCGTGATGCTTGCCGCCATTTGGCCCACCAGACTAAGCCGCTCCATCCGATCGACTTCATCTCGAAGCTGGTTCAGCTCGGTCACATCTTTGGCAATCAGGGCAGCGCCAGTAATGCCGCCGTCTACCGTATCATGAATCGTGATAGAGGTGTACAGCAATATTTTTTCGCCCGTTACCTCCGTTATGGTATTTGCGGATTGGCCCTGAAGCGCTTGCTGGAGCAATTCCACGCATATGTGATCGCCATCCTCTTGGAAAACATCCTGAAAACGCTCCCCCTTCAAGCTTTCCGCATCATGATAAGCGGTTCCAAGACTGTTAAGGCCAAGCGACTCCTCGTTAGCATGCGTTATTTGTCCCTGGTCGTTAATAATCATAACCGCCAGCGGCGCCTTATCGATAAATTGCTGCAGCTTCTCCACTTCATTCCGGTAATTGTTCGACAGCTGGTTCACTTTTATATGAAGCAGCTGTTTCTCGTTAATGCTCTCAATAATATAAATGGACAGCCAAATGGACAGCAATATGCCCGATATGCCAAAAGCAAGCTCCACTATCAACGAAGCGGTCCATTCCATTCGCACCTGGTTAATGTATATATTGAGGCTAACAACCAGAACACAGGACAAAACGGCTGTCATCAACAAGCCAATCCGTTCCCGGCCCGAAGCTGCCGCTCTCTGGAAAGAGCGGTAAACAACCAGAAACGTAATCATAAAAAAAATGGTGAAAACGCCAAAGCTAAGCGCTTCCCATATATTGTCCATTTGCGGCAGGCGCGTACAAATATAAAGCAGGCTAAGGCCCATAAATACCGGGTACCCGCCATATAGGGAGCCGATCAAATACGGAACAATCCGGAAATCCACATCGTAGCCATGAACTACCGTTGAGGTCAACACACATAAAACAATTGCTGCCCCGCTCGTAAAGGCTATAAAGGGCTTAAATCCCTTCCAGCCGCGTTCCTTGTCATGCCAAAGCAGGAAGGAGAACACAGGCAGCACGGACAGAAAAAATTGGAGCAGCAGTTCCTTTAGCACTTAAGACGGCCTCCTCCTCAGGAGCATTATTCCGAACACTTAACTTATAGCTGGCGGTTAAGCCAATTCGTCATCGTGCTTAACATTTCGTCTCTTTCCAGATCGTTATGCAGCTCATGCAGCCCGCCGGCCCAAGGCTTCCATTCGCAACGCCCGCCAAGCCCTTCGGCCAGTCGGCGGCTGGCTTCAAACGAGGTAATACGGTCCGCCGTTCCATGCATGAGCAGCAGCGGCACGTTCAACTCCCCTGAGTGACTCCCCGCCCATTCCGACGCCGACTGAAGCTCGGTATAAGCACGCGGCGTTATAATCGTATGGCAAAAATCATCCATTGCCATCGAGGCTCTGAAAGAGGGGCCTTCCCTGTACAAATCCTTCACTTTGAGACCAGTAGTCATGGGTATCGAAGGCAGAAGAACGGACAATTTTTTTCCGATCCATTCTTTAACCGCCGGGGGTTTGAACGCAAGCTGCAGCCATGGGCTTGTCAGAATCAAGCCCTTAATGGACGGCTTGAATCTCAGGCTGTAATTCAACGCAATATTGCCGCCCATGCTATGTCCATAAAGGTATACGGGCAAGCCGGGATGGCGTTTGGCGCATTGCTCCAGCATCAGTCCGGTATGATCCATCATAACGTTGTAGGAAGGCATATGCCCCCTTTTGCCCCCGGAACGGCCGTGTCCATAATGATCGATGGAGAGCAGGACATATCCTTCAGCTGCCAGATGCTCCCCCACATGGCTGTACCGTTCCCCATATTCGCCTTGACCGTGCGATAATGCAATAACCGCTTTCGGCTGTTTTCGAAGCGGTTTCCATTCCCGAGCAAAAAAACGGATATCGCTCAAGCCGGGACAAAACCACTCCTCCCGCTTGACACTATCATTCATTCCGCCTTCGCCTCCCGATTGAGGTATAATGTACTATAGTAAAACTTCCAAAAGTTCAGTTTTCAGTGCCGAGAAGATGGGATGAAGCTAGAAATGGAGTAGCGGAGCTTAGTGTAAGCTAAGTGAGCAACTCCAATGTTTCCGGAGGAAACATACTTCGAAAGCATAGGCTTATTTCGGCTGAATTCCATATTCGATGCCGCCAATGCCGCCTGGCATGCTTCGCAATGGGAACTGATTTTTTGGAATAACCTATATAATTAAATTATACTGTAATCCATCCATTTGGATATAGCGAAAGTTGCAAATGTTGCCAAAAAGGAGCTTTTTACCATGCAATATGATGTTATCGTAATCGGGGCCGGCTCATCCGGCCTTATGGCCAGCGTTGCTGCGGGAGAGACAGGAGCATCCGTGCTGCTGCTTGACAAAGGCAGCAAGCTTGGCAGAAAACTGGGAATTTCCGGCGGCGGACGCTGCAATGTGACAAATGCCAAAGCTTTGGATGAACTGATTAGTCACATCCCAGGCAACGGCAAATATTTGCACAGCGCGTTTTCGGTTTTTAGCAATAAGCATATTATGGATTTTTTTGAGGGTCTGGGCATTCAATTAAGGGAAGAGGACAACGGCCGTATGTTCCCTGTCAGCGGGAAGGCAAAAACGGTAGTGGATGCGCTGGTAGGAAAGGTTCGTTCATTAGGCGTCGAAATCAGAACCGATTCTCCGGTCAAAAAGGTGCTGTACAAAAATGGACGGGCAGTGGGCGTCAAGCTGGAAAAGGGAGAAACGCTGAACGCGGGGGCGGTCATTGTTGCTGTAGGGGGCAAATCGGTTCCTCATACAGGCTCAACAGGCGACGGATATCCCTGGGCGGAGGAGGCGGGGCACTCCATCGTTGAGCTGTTTCCAACCGAGGTTCCGTTAACCTCGCGGGCGCCACTTATTCAGAGCCGGGAGCTGCAAGGATTATCGCTGAGGCAAGTCGGCCTGTCTGTGCTAAACGCCAAAGGCAAAACGCTCATTCGCCATGAAGGGGACATGATCTTTACCCACTTCGGTTTGTCAGGCCCCATTGCCCTGCGCTGCAGCCAATTTGTCGTCAAAGAGCTGAAAAAAAGCGGCAGCGGCGAAGTTATCTGCTGCATTGATTTGAAGCCGGACAAAAGCGCCGACGAGGTTTATGCCGAAAGCCTGGAGCTGTGCCGCATTGAGTCCAGAAAAGCAATAAAAAACGTACTAAAGGGATATTTCCCTGAAAAGCTGGTGCCGCATCTGCTATCAGCCGCAAAGCTTCGGGAGGATATTACGTTTGATAATATACCAAAGCAGGCATGGATGGATTTGTCCAAAGCAGCCAAAGCTTTTCCGATCGCGGTCAACGGCACCTTGTCTATTGAAGAAGCCTTTGTAACAGGCGGAGGGGTCCAGCTTAAAGAAATTGATCCCAAATCCATGCAATCCCGCTTAATGGAGCGACTGTACTTCTGCGGCGAAATATTGGACATCCATGGCTACACAGGCGGCTATAATATTACAGCCGCATTTTCGACGGGCTACAACGCTGGCCGACACGCCGGGTTAAGCGCGACGGGGCAATTAAATGAAGGCCGATGAACAATTTACTATAGAAAAAAACAAACACCGAGAATGCTGACAATCAGCTTCTTGGTGTTTGCTTCTTTAACTAACCTATTAAGGAAGCTCTAGGGCGGTCTGAATACTCAGAGAGGCGCCTCTAGCGGTAAGCAGCCAAGCCTTCATTCAAGCTGCGAGTGTTTGCATATACCTGCTGGTACAGCCGGAAAAGCCCCTTGTAGGTTTCCACCGCAGCCGGATTGGGCTGGTACTTCTGGTCATGCTTGACGAACAGCTCGGCGCACGCCTCCAGGCTCGGGAACCATCCGCAGCCGTAGGCTGCCAGCATGGCCGCGCCAAGGCCGGGGCCTTGTTCGTTTTCAAGCGACACTACCTCAGCGTCGAATATATCCGCTTGCATTTGCAGCCAGGCCGGATTTTGCGCGCCGCCGCCTATCGATACGATTTTATCCACTTTTTTGCCCGCGCTGCGGAACATATCCACGGATTCGTTAAGTGAAAACGTGATACCCTCCATCACCGCTCTGGCAAAATGAATCCGCTCATGCGAACCATCCACGCCGATAAAGCTTGCGCGTATGCTGGAGTCGGCATGAGGCGTACGTTCTCCGACAAGATAAGGGGTAAAGAGCAATCCGCCCGCTCCGGGCTTAACCTCGCCTACGCCGGCCAGAAGCTGGTCGTACGACTCGTCAGGAGCAAAGGTTCGCTTGAACCAGCTAAGGCTGTAGCCTGCCGCAAGCGTTACGCCCATGACATAATAGGCATTTTCCTTGCCATGGTTGAAGAAATGCACCTTTCCGCCAAAATCCTTGGTTTTATCATTTTCATAGGACAAAATAACGCCGGAGGTTCCAATGCTGCACAAAGTCAGCCCTTCCTCCAAAATACCGGAGCCGATAGCTCCGCAAGCATTATCCGCGCCGCCTGCAAATACTTTAACAGAGGCCGGAAGGCCCGTGCGCTCTGCAGCATCCGGCAACAGCGTACCCGTCAAGTCATGCGAATCAACAAGCGGAGGACAAAAGCTTTCCGGCAATTGGAAAGCCTTCAGCAACTCAACGCTCCACACTTTTGCAGCTACATCCAGCATAAGCGTTCCCGCAGCATCGGAGTAATCCATATGAAGATTTCCTGTCAGCTTGTAGCGGACATAATCCTTGGGCAGCACAAAAAGCTCAGCCTCAGCGAATGCTTCCGGCTCATGCTTGCGCACCCATAATATTTTGGGCAGCGTAAAGCCTTCCAGTGCCGGATTGCGTGTAATCGCCAGCAAATCCTCGCCTAATACCGCTTCAATCTCGCGGCATTCAGCCGTCGTTCTTGTATCATTCCACAAAATAGCGTTGCGTACGGGACGGCCTTCTCCATTCAGCAGCACAAGACCGTGCATTTGCCCAGAGAAGCTGATTCCTTCAATCGCCTTTGGGTCAATGCCTTGGGCAGTTGACAGCTCCTTCAGCGCTTCGATCGTCGCTTCAACCCAATCGTCGGGACGTTGCTCGCTCCAGCCGGAATGCTCGTGAAACAGCGGGTAGGCGCGGCTTGCTTCAGCCGCTACCTCTCCGCTTTTAGTAACGAGCAATGCCTTAACCGCGCTTGTCCCCAGATCTATACCTATTACATAGCTCATCCGGGTTTCCTCCGTTTTCCGTTATTAACGCTTAAACGCTGAAAATAACTTCGCTAAGCATCAGACGAATGCGCTCTTGACGGCCGGATTCGTTAACGATCGGATTATTTTGCAATGCGTATTGCTCCAACGATTTCAGCGTGGCTTTGCCGGACACGATGTCGGCGCCAATGCCTTCTTTGAAGCTGCGGTAGCGGTTGTCAACAATGCTATCCAGAATTTTTTCGTCGATCAGCTTGGCAGCGGCTTTCAGACCCCATGCAAAGCTGTCCATTCCCGCGATATGAGCCAGGAACAAATCTTCGGCGTCAAACGAGCCGCGACGAACCTTGGCGTCGAAGTTTACGCCGCCACGGCCGATGCCGCCAGCCTTCAACACTTCAAACATGGTCAGGGTTGTGGAATACAGATCAGTCGGGAACTCGTCGGTATCCCAGCCCAGCAGCAAGTCGCCTTGGTTGGCGTCAAGCGATCCAAGCATGCCGTTAATAGCCGCAGTGCGGATTTCATGCTCAAATGTATGTCCGGCCAATGTAGCATGGTTTGCTTCCAGGTTAAGCTTGAAGTGATCCTTCAGGCCGTATTTTTGCAGGAATGCAATTGTAGTTGCAGCGTCAAAGTCGTATTGGTGCTTGGTAGGCTCTTTTGGCTTAGGCTCGATCAGGAATTGGGCGTCAAAGCCGATTTCCTTCGCATAAGCAATCGCCATATGATACAAGCGGGCCAGATTATCCAGCTCAAAGCCCATATCGGTGTTAAGCAGCGTTTCGTAGCCTTCGCGGCCGCCCCAAAATACATAGTTTTCCGCGCCAAGCTCTTTGCCCACCTCAAGGCCTTTTTTCAGCTGTGCGCCGGCATAGGCGTAAACATCCGCATTGCAGGTTGTGCCTGCGCCATGCACATAACGAGGATTGGAGAACATGTTAACCGTGTTCCACAGCAATTTTTTGCCGGAATGCTGCATTTGCTCCTTCAACAGGGCAACGATGACATCCAGGTTTTTATTGGATTCCTGCAGAGTTGCGCCTTCTGGCGCGATGTCCACGTCGTGGAAGCAGTAGTAAGGGATGTTCAATTTGTTCATAAATTCAAAGTTAGCTTCTACGCGAGCCTTGGAACGGTCAAGACCGTCGTATTTATCCCACTCGCGAACCATTGTGCCTACGCCAAACGGGTCTGTGCCGTTTGCATTGAATGTATGCCAATAAGCAACAGCAAAGCGAAGATGCTCCTCCATCGTTTTGCCCAAAACCACTTGCTTCGGATCATAATGCTTAAACGCTAGCGGATTGTCGGAACCTTTACCTTCGAATTCAATATTGCCAATACCTTTAAAAATGGACATGTAAACTACCTCCCCATAAGGTTGAATGCGTTTTCTTAAAACTTCTCAAACAAAGAATAACACACTTCGACTTAGTTTGTCTATTAAACAAAGTAAGTTTTATGTTATACTGTTTTCAGCTAAAATAACACGAACGGCATATCGCCCATCTAATCTACAAAAAGGAGAATTCACTTTGCCATCGAAACCTACGGGCGACCTTGCGCTTGTCAAAAAATTGAATACCGCAATTGTGCTTGATGCGATTATTGCGCATGCGCCGCTATCGCGCGCAGCCATTTCGGAATTAACCGGACTCAACAAGGCGACCGTATCAAGCCTTGTCCAAGGGTTGATTGACAGCCATTTGGTGCTGGAAATCGGGCCGGGCGAATCCAGCGGCGGACGCAAGCCCTTGATGCTGCTTTTTAATGAAAAAGCGGGTTACGCCGTTGGAGTGGATTTTGGAGTCAACTATATACGCGGCGTATTGGCCGATTTGCAAGGGCAGGTCATTGCCGAAAGCTACAGCCAGCTTGGCAGGAAGCAAGCCGAGCAACCGCTAAATCCGTTAACGGACTGCATTCAGGAGCTGATCGGGCAAGCGCCGGACAGTCCTTATGGTATTGTGGGCATTGGGATTGGAGCCCCCGGCATCGTGGACGCCGAAGGCACCATATTATTTGCCCCTAATTTGAAGCTCAAGCAATTTGAGCTGAGAGCTCAGCTGGAGCTACGCTTTGGTTTGCCGGTTACTGTTGATAATGAAGCCAACGCCGGAGCTCAGGGCGAGCAGCGATACGGCGCAGGACGCAACATCCCCAACCAGATCTATGTAAGCGTCGGGATGGGGATTGGCACAGGCATTATTTTGAACAACAAATTGTTTAAAGGCAGCTCCGGCTTTTCCGGTGAAATGGGCCATCTGTCCATTCAATATGACGGCAAGCCCTGCAGCTGCGGCAATCAGGGGTGCTGGGAGCTGTATGCCTCGGAAAACGCTTTGCTGGAGCAGGCGTCGCCGCTTGGCTTTGAAAGCCTTGAGGAGCTGCTTGCGGCATGCGAAGAAGGCAACTTGGAAGTACAGAAGCTTTTTTCCGTCATTGGAGCGTATATCGGCATCGGCATTGCAGGGATCGTCAACGCATTAAATCCCGATGTTGTCATTTTAGGCAACCGGATGAGCAGAGGCGCCAAGTGGCTCGCACCCGCGCTTGAGGAAGCCGTCCTTAAACGCACCTTGCCGTACAACCGCGAAGGGCTTCAGCTGCTTTTTGCCGAGCTGCAGGAGCATTCCGCCGTACGGGGCGCCGCCTATTACGCTATCAGCCAGTTTTTCTCCAAAATTAAGCGTTAAACTTCCACTATTGAAGGTAAAAGTTCAAATTAACGAAACAACAGCTGACAGCACACATCCAATACGAGATTTACTTAGGATGTGTACTGTCCGTTTTTTTGCCTAGCCAGCAACCAGCCCGCTAATCATTCTTTATATCAACTGCACTTCTTACTGCACTCGATGAACGCCTGCAATCCCGGAGGCATTTCCTTGTATTCTGATTTCGGCTGAGTCGGTTTTGACGATCCCATTGCTATAAAAAACGGTAAAGTCAAACCTGTATTCTCCATTTTTCAGCCCTTTGAAGGAACTATCCCACAGCTCGCCCTGCCAGCTCGATCCTCCGCTTTGAAGACTCTTGAGCTCCGTTTTATACTTTCCGAATGTTACCTCAACCTTTTCGGCTTTTGTATTAGTTCCGGTTGCTGTCGTCGCAGCCTTCAAAATAAACTTTTCTCCGGCCCAAAACACCTCGTAACCTCTTGGTGTTTCAGCGTTGCCGCTTTTCTTTTTATTGTAGTTTTGTCGATGCTCGTTCCAAAGCTCGGTGTGATGGACTGTGCCGGTCAAGCTCAATGGCAAAACCTTAACGATTTTTGAACGGGTAACCGCCTCCGCCTTGCCATCGCTGACTGTCATTTTCATCAGCCAATCACCGATTTGAGCCATTGCAACATTAGGAGCATTGTCAGGATATGCCGTCCCGTTTGGCTGAAAGCTGTAATTATAGGCCGATTTTTTCCCAGCCGGGTCGGTCAGCTCATAAGAAACGCTAAGCGTATCTCGATCCGGATCGGATACGATAGAGCGAAACTGTACCGTATCACCTTCGTAAACCGGCTGCGGTGACCAAGTAAAGTCGGCCGTTGGCGGCTGGTTGGTCTCAATATAGAAGTACCTTACCGTACTCCAATCGCTCCAATCAAACCCGTCATGCACCCGCACTTGCACATACATGTTCGTTTTCTCCGGCAGATCGGCACTGGCCGTCCATGTTTTATCCGCTCCATCCTTACTGCCGGAATCCAGAAGCAGCACGCCGCCGTAGCGGTAAATTTGTACCTGATACCGTGTCTGTGCGTCATTGTCCGCATCGCTGTACGTCCATGTAAACGCTGGCCGCGGCACCGTCACCTTGGTTGGATTGTTTTGATCCGTGCTTGTTGGATACGTCACGTTGGCAACCGGCTTGCGGTTCACAATGCTGATCTCTTGCTCAGCCTGCGCCGTAGCTCCATGCGAATCTGATACCAGCTGCCGGATATTGTACGTCCCCAGCTTATCAAAGCTAATGGTCCAATCGGTACGTGAGCTGCTGCGAATCGCTTCGGCTCCGTTGGCTGTTTTATTACGCACATAATACGTATGCGGCAGCTTCGTCCGATCTCCATCCTCCAAGTCGCTTGCGGTAGAATCAATCGTGACCGTTACACCGCGATACGTGGTCGTATGCGTTTTGGTAAAGCCCGGCGTTGGCGGCGTGTTTGGCGGCGGCAGCTTGTCGATATCCAGCATTCGTACTGTCCAGTTGCTCCATGCTCCGTATTCGTCTTTTACCGCTAGCGCAACCTCATACGTCCCTTTTTCCTGCGGCGTAATTAGCTTCTCCGGCACATAATCGCCGCTTGGCGTAATGTAATAAAACCGCTTCTCAAGGATACCTTTCGTAGCCTTGTAGTCGATGCCGGTTACTTCATCCGAATAATGCGTAGCGGACTCATAACGGTCCGGGTCAACGCTATTATCCGTCCAAAACACTTGTCCATCACTCTCGCGCTGCTGCAGCTCAAAATCGGCAACCGGGCGCCGGTGAACGGTAATCATCCGAACAAACTCATTGGAGTTTTTCCGATAATCATCAAAGGCCATGTCCGGCATAAGATATTTGGGGTTAGGATCATCCCGGCCGCGAAGGGCAACCTTGTAATCGCCTACGTTGTCGAGCTTCAGCTCGCCCTCTGTAATGCTTTTGCCATGTAAGGACGATTGCCCTTGGTTGTTAATGAAACGAACGGTATGGAAAATCGACCAGTCCAGCTCGGCAATCGGGTCCTTCTCCGGATCTTCAAAGATCACGTTGTCCGTCCGGATCGACGCCGCTGCGTCAGCCTCTTCCCAAATGGCATATTGGGTACTCCACACATTGTCGTCCGGCAGCTCCTTGGAGCCGATTTTGTCGAAGTCCACCAGGCCCCTGTCGGAGAACATGCCGAAATAACCATCATCGTATTGCGAATCCGTAACTTCAAAATAAGGCACGCCATCCATGTACACCTTGATAGCTTCCCCCTGCATCAAAATCCGGAAGCTGTAGGCTTTGCCTGGTTGAGCGATAAAGTTTTGCGTACCCAGCACGGTACGATTGCCGCCTGTGTATTTGCTCAAGTATAGCTTCTGGCCGTCTGCTTCCACCGCATAGCGGTTTGTTGGATTCTGCATCCGGAAGGACATGCCCGCCAGCTTACTGTTCACCTTCGGCTGATACAGCGCCATGTTAAAAGCCAGCTCCGCGTTTTTCAGCTTGGTTTTGGATACCCATTGTCCCAATGTAAAAGCATTATAGATCAATGGGTCGGTCGTTGGCGTGCCAACATGCAAAACAGGCACAAAATTGCCGTTGCTGTAGTTGTAAGCGCTGGAGATCGTGATGTACATGCCATCGCCTACATAAAAAGCATGAGTACCCTGATAGAGCCTGGAATTCAGGTTTACATTCAAATCAGATGAAAACTCAGTGCGATACTGATAAGCACCATCTGTAATTTTAGTGTTTTTATCACCTGTGTATCGTGTTTTCCATCCTTCAGCCGTTGTAATATACGGATATTCCGCTCCTCCACCCCCGATGTTTCCATACCAATTTATTCCGATATTTGTCATAGCTGAGGTAAAGGGAACGTAGCCATCTGTACTATAATCACGGACTGCTCCTGTTTTAGTATTGACAAGTTCGTGTTGAATCGTTAAATCCGTCATGTGAGGGTTATACGAATACGAACGTACAAAAATTTCATCTTTCATTTCGTTAATTAGGATGGAAAAATGATGGTTTCGAATATTGCCCATCTTGTAGGTAAAGGATTGCTGGGCATCCCAACTTCGCCCTTTCAATTTGGCTCTCCAAGCGACGGTTAGGTCTTTTTTCCATATTTTCAACAAGCTTAGATAGCCATATTGATAAAATTCATCCTGGGGTGAACTCGTTGCTTCAACAACATACCACGCATCGACGCCCTCAAGCATCCCATCGCTATACCCCGCATCTTTTGCCATACCACTGTTAAACGTCATCGGCTGGCCATACCGATCATTTTGTGTATACGAAGGACGTATAAACCACGGGTACGTTTCAACGATTTTCCCCTGTCGATTTAATTCATAAATCTTACTAGCAGCCCTATCGAATAAAAGCAAGTTATCTCCTTTAGTCGTCAATATTTCAACTTGTTTGCCTTCAAGTGCTCCGGTCGCAAAGGCGCTGGAGATATATTCGCCAGTAAATGCATCGTAGGCGATAATATCTGCCACCCCTTCTTCATAGGAGTATCCGTCACTTGCATAGTAATAGCCGCACAATCGGTAACACGTCCATGTGGCGCTTTGATAAATTGTTTTTTCAGCTACCTTATGACCCCTCACTTGGGCATATTCGAGTGTATTGGTCCTCATAAACTGAGCATTTGTTTTGTCTTTTTTCTGAAATGACCAATAATCCGGATAATAATATTGATCGTAAGTAAGTTTTGGAATCGCTCGAATACTCTCAGGTCCGAGTATAAAATCATAGGGACTGCCATTTGGATAGCTAAATTCCAGGTACATGGCAAATGGGTTGTTATTAGGCATTTGAGTAATGCTGGCATAGCTGCCAACCTTCGATTTATTAAACGCATAGAGCCTTGGATTTTGACTAGCGTAATAATAGTTGCCCCCTCGATCCCTGCCACGATCATTGAAGTAAAAATGGGAGTCATTAGAGCGAATTTCCATAATATTTTCGGCCCAACCTGTATTTGATTTATAAAAATCTGTAGGCTCCCATGATCCTGGCCTTTCACTGTTAAGATAATTATTTATAAGCAAAGGCTGGGTTTTGGCATAATCCAGTCTTTCAATGGCTCGGTATGGACTGAGATTATTGTAGCCAAGCCCCATGTTTTGAAATGGATAAGCCCAATTCTGGTTAACCTGTCCGTGAAAGCCCGTCAGATTTGTTTGGGTCTCGTTCATTTTACCGGTGCTGCCTGCAAGCAGCGTTTTTCCGTTTACATTCCATTTCAACGCGGGCCATTTCATTAAGGTGTTGGAATTGACTTCGTATAGCTTCCATTGGCTCACGATATCCTTCGCATAATAGGGATCAAGCGGCTCCAGATCAGGCTGCTCGTTTTTCCCCTCCATGTCAAACGAAATCGTCGGGGAATCGTTGACCACATCCATGATTAGCAGCTCTTCTTCCTGCCAATCCGTATCTCCCCATTTGCCATAATCCTCGGTTACTTTGACGTAGAAGAGATATTTGCCAACCTTGGTTGGTTTAAAGGGAAGGGCCTTATCGGTTCCTATCAGTAAAGTCACCCACTCGTCATCTTCAAATCCGTTATTTTTGGCATCATATTTGTACTTGTATTCGGTTTTGACGATTTTATCCCCGTCCGGACTATAGGATCGGTTTACAATGTCAGCCGTCTGATTACGCACCGCTAATGATGGTACTTCCAGCTTGGCTACGGGCGGCAAGTCCGGCTCCACGATGAGGGTATGAACACCGGGATCAATGGACTTCAAGCCCTCGCTATCATATACATGCAGCTTGACGTATTCGAAAATGTTGTCTTCGGTTTCGTTAATATATTTGTCCTTTTTGTTTTCCCATTCGTCCCGGGCATGATTGATCTTGCGGCCAACGGGACTGTAGCTCTGGCTGGAGTCAAACAGGTTGTCCGGTACAGGACGGCCCGATTTTACCGTAGCCGGCCCTTTAGCCATCGCAATCGGGTTCTTCGGAATGACCTGAATCCAGGTGGATGCGGTAGACGTCGCTCCCCACTGGTCCCGCATCTGCGCGGACACATGATGATACCCCAGCGTATCCATCGTAATCCGATGATACCCATTCCCATACAAGCTATGCTCGTACTTGGAGGGCAGCTCCCGGATGAACCGGCTTATACTGCCCTCTGTATCGAAGCCCATAAAATAAATATCGTCGCCGTCCGGATCATCCGGCGTTGGAACAGACGAGTCTTCGATGTAAATCAGATTCAGCACCGTACCTTCAACGACCTGGTAAATCGGAATCGTTTGGGCGGCCGGATGCACAAAACCGATCTTGAACCGTGGCGGGCTGTTATCGGTCATGTCGTTCACGGTCAGCGGCTTGGGATTGATCCATCCGGTTTCGCCGCAGCTCGTCTTGATGTTGATGCTGACCGTATGTGTGCCTATTCCGATATTCCACGGATATTTACTGTAGGAGTAGGATGTTTTTTGGTTTTGTCCGCCTGTTTGTGTTTCAGAAACAAACGTTCCTCCGCGCTCGATCTTATATTTATGTGACTGATAAACGCAAGCGTTCATTTGGAAGTTTTTTGGTACAAAGGAAAAGGGTTCACGAAAATTAATAGTGGGAGGAACAATATCGAAGTCGCCTGTAAATGGGGGTGCTTCCTTCTCATACATAAAGGTGACATATGCGTTTGTTTGATTATTCGTTTTTGATAAAGTTACATTGATTGTTAGAGCAGTATTTTGGATGAGCGTACTGCCAAAACCAATATAATTTGTATTGCTGCCTAGTAATTTTCCGTAGTCTCCTGCTTCAACCGGTTCGGAAAATGGCAGCGCCTTATTAAATGGAATTACGCTTTGGGCTGCTGTTGTATAAGAACCAGTTGGTCCAGTACGGACAATGTGCCGGACGTTGATGGTGGATCGCTCTTGCTCAACATCTTCTTTTACCCATTCAACGACCAAATGCTTATCTATATAGCGATAAGTGATCGCTTCTAGCCTAAATTGTAGTGCTGCATACCACCACATCTGACGAGCACCTGGGTTGGCCCAGTCCTTGTAATAACCATTAGCTAAAGAATCGCCGCCGAAGTCTTGTTTGAAGTAGGCGCGTATGCTAGTTTTGCTCAATATATCGTATTTGTTGATGTATTCTGTGGATTTGTCAGCATATCCAATTCCACCATGGATTTCGTTTGTAATTTCTTTAAACCTATCCTTATCAATGCCAACCGGCTTTATTGAATCAAGCACAACCACCTTTTCGTTAACGCTAGGGTTTTCCACATCCCCGTCTATATGGTAATTTCCTTTTTTAGTTAATACCAAGGAGAGAGAATCCTCACCAAAATTTAATGAGTTACAGTTTGGATAAGCTTTTAATTTCCAAGGTTCATCATTTTTTGCTGATGGGCATCCCGCGCTTGTAACGCTTTTCCCATTCCCCATTGTCGCTCTCCAGGTATTACTTCCACCTGATCGGTCCCAATAAAAAATACCGCCATATGATTCAGTATCTGTTGTTCCGACCTTTACGGATGAACCATTCATAATATCCGTCCCAGAAAAGCTTTTTTTTCCTGCCCAATCGCCAGCTGCAGCACGAAGCGATTTTCCATTCACGTCTTCCCAACGCACACTGTTGATGATGTATCCAGGTTTAGCCGGGATCGTGAACGTCGCTTTCCACGTTGCTTGATCACTATAGGTATAAATGTCATCCAACTTTTTTTCTGTGTTTCCCACTTGGGAATAACTTGGCGTAATAATTTGGCTTTCAGCACCAACATTATCAAGCTGCCATAAAGAAAATAAAATCACCGCAAAAAATAAAAGCAGCCCTCGTTTCATTCACACGCCTCCATGTTACTTGCCGTAATGTGTAGTAGAGCCAATAAAAATGTAGTTGCGTATATCGTCATCACCATAGATGGGCTTAATGTAGAATGTAAAGTTTAACCCGCGACTTTTCTTATTTGAGCCACTTGGTTTATACAGAGAAAAGCCCGAATTAGGGATACCCCAAACCGTAATTCCTTTGCCAACTCCAGATTCAGAAGGTTTAATCATATTGATTTGAGTAAACAAAGGATCATTCGTATTTAAACGTGCTGGTTGAGTCAAGGCATCATCTTTACCATTAACGGAAACATAGCTTTGTGTTGTCAGAGATAAATTCCCCCAGTATTGTTTAGGGTTTTTATTTGAAATTGTTTCATATTCGATATACATGGCGTAAGCATCTTCCGGCACTTTACCGATGTTTCCATTAAGAAATCCTAACTTGTTAGTCTGCGGTAGTAGCTTTCGATAAGGGTCCTTCGGATCATCCAGATCAATCAGAATAATCCGCTGAATTTCTGTATGAATCACATTGTTTTTGAAAACAAGGCCCTCAAGATGATATTTCTTTTTCATGCTGGAGCCGTTGGGATCGTCAAATAGATGCGGAGCCATCGTAAATGCATTTGTTTTCAGCCAGAGCAGTTCGGCTTCTGCTGTTGCATATTTGTCAGCAGGAAGTTTCTTACCAGCCTTCAAGCTCAAAATACGTTCAATAACCGTCACGGCCTGCGCCCTGGTTGTTGTCCGCTCCAAGCCAATCACATTGCCGCCAAAACCGTTTAGTATGCCGCGTGCAAATGCCGTATGCGTTAAAAAGCCTTCGTAATAATCCCGCATAAAATCATCCGTTCGTACTACATTGTTTTCAGGAACTTCTGGCCAGCGATATATTTCAACTTCTTTGACGATCCCCGAAGATTCAACCGTCACAAGCGTTTCGTCTGCAGCGCGGGCAGCCAACCAAGCCATATGCTCCCGGCTGATCTCTTTGTTCATATTCCACTCCGCGAAGTCGGAGTCTCCCTGGTAAATAGCCGCTTCCTTCGCCGCTTTAACATAGGTCGTGTACCAGATGCTTCCCTCTGGCCCATGCTCCAATTCCAGCGCGCGAACCAGCATCGTAATAAACTGCGCACGCGTTACCGGGGCATCCGGCTTAAACGTGCCGTTGGGATAACCGGCTACATACCCTTTTGCAACCGCCTCTTCGATCTGCGCTTTTGCCCAGTGGCTGGATACATCTTTAAATACATCAGGACTGGATGCAGCCCCTGCTGTCGATATACCTGATCCACCTATTAGAAATGTCCATGTCATTGTCAAAATGATAAGTTTTTTTGTTATTCTTTTCATATAAATAACTCCTCTTCGGTTTAAATTTCTATCCATTTGTCATTACTCTTCAAAACTATATATTGCCCATCTATCATATTTCTCACAGATTTCCAAATTCATTGTACTCTTTCCACAACCATTTCAATAGATATTTGTTGAAAATTTCTCCAAAAATCTTTCGCCATAACAAGTCGCTGTTAATCTATACATCAAAACAGGGTCACAGCTGTTATCCCTCAATAAATCATAACTCCATATATGCAGAATAAAAGAATTCAGCAGGAGAGCCGGCTTGTAAAATGTTCTTTCAGAGCGGCGCCGTTTTTCAATCACAGCAGCAAAAAAGCACACTACTCCCCTTTTTCAGGAAAATAGCGTGCTTCGCTAAACATCAATATTTAAATTTAATTTTAAATTGGAGACTCTGAACTCAGACTCTACATTCAAACTTTTAATTTACCATTACAATTCAAACAACGATTTAATGCTACTTCAAACTAACGGGATTGTCAATCATTACAAGCAGCTCATTTATCCTCTCAACCTTCAGGAACAGTCTCTAGCTTCGACTGCGGCGGCTGCGGTTGCTGCTGAAACTTATACTTAAACAGCGGGACCAGCAGGAGCATGCCCAGAAGCATGGCAAACCCGGCTGCGCAGTAGATGCCAACAAGCGGATACATCTTTTTAAGATTGCCGGCTACCAATGTCATAATGACCATCATCCCCACAAACATTGGAGTCAAAACGCCATTGACGCGGCCAACGAACTTTTCATCGGTCCATTGGAGAATCATCGTGTTTATGCCAATTTGAATACAAGGGAAACCAAGCCCGCTAATGAATTGCAAGCCTAACGTCAAAGGCACGCTTGTTGATAAACCCACTCCTGCCATCGTCAAGGAGCTGATCAGCATACCGAAGGCTAACATCTTTTGCGGCGGGATTTTTTTGGCCAGCGTCATGACCAAGGCTCCGCCTATCAGCATGGCGACACCGTTTGTCATTAGCATGTATTGAAGGAAACCCTTCTCCTGGCCAAGCCGCTCCGTTACGACAAAAATGCTCAAGACTTGCACAGTGCCAACCGCAATTCCCGCTAATGCGAATGTGCCGCCCAACGATTTTAACACCGGGCTTTTCCATACATAGGATACCCCTGCGGATAACTCGCCCCAGATTTGGCGCACGCTTGCTGCAGGAGCTTTTTCAATCTTCTTATCGCTCGGAATTCGAAACAATACAAGCGCGGAAAGCAGGAACGCAACGCCCATAATGCCAACCGAAACCTCGATGCCAAAACGCTGGTAACAAATAACGCCTAATGACGGCCCCACCACCATAAAAATAGCGCTCATAGACTGGAACACCGCCATAGCAGACTGCATCTGCTCAGGCTTCACATGCTGCTTAAACAGCTTCATAATGGACGGCTGGGAAAACTGTGAAAGCACCGCCGAAATAAAGGTTACAAAATAAACCATATGCCATGATCCAAAAATAATCGTCAGCAATACCGCAAACACTGAGATTGAAGATAAAATATCACACCAGATCATGGTTAACCGGGGCCTCCAGCGGTCTGCAAACGTTCCTCCTATAAACGAAAAAATAAAGATGGGAAGGAACTCCACAAAACCCATCAAGCCTACCGCAACAGGGTCGTCGCCCGTCATATCCGTTACATACATCAATATGGCGAAGTTCCTGATCCAAATGCCGGTTTGAAGCAAAATATTGGACATCAAAATCGTTTGAATAAATGTGTTGCGAAAAAGGCTGGTACCACCCTCCGCGTTCTTTTTTGTTTTTAACATGCGAACGTCCACTCCCTATTTCTAAATACGAGGCAAAAGCTGCCTTTTTTTCGCGGCAGGGCTTCTATCCGCTTCAACACCTCTTTCCATAGCGCCTGTCGCTAATGATAACCTTGCTCGCCGTACGGCTGAAGCTTATCGAGCCATTGCTTCTTTAGCCGGTCCGCTTCCTTTTTGTATTGCCGCACAACGTTTGCCGGATCGATTACCTCTTCACCGGTCACATCTCTATAATCATAACGAATATCGTCCTTTGTCTTAACGGTCTCGAGAATGAGATATGAAAATTGGCCGCCGCCAAATTCATTCCATTCACGCTGCAGCTCCTTGTTTTTATGAGAGCCGTGGTCCAGCGTAAACCGCTCTTTATTCCAAACCCCGCTCAAATTTGTTGAGCTTTCGATAAACACCCGGCCGTTGACATTATTTTTAATTTGATAAACGCCCATTTCGCGCTTGCGCTCCTGATATTGGGCTGTCAGCTGCTTGCGTTCTTCCTTGCTTGGTTTAACTCCGGCCGGAATCGGTTTTCCCGCAATCTCCCCATCGTCCGTTCTTTTTTTAACATCCTTGCTTTGCATTGCCGGTCCTCCTTTATTTTCTTGTCTGACCCAATAGAAGGAGCAGTCCTCCTCGCGGTCCAGATATCCGTATTCAATCAAATAACGCCTGAGCGACACATAATCCTTTTTGTAAAAGACCTTCAGTAAATCATTTACCTCTTTTTCCGGGTAGCGAACGCCGTCTTTAAAAAAGGAGGCGATATGCCTAAGCACCGCGATTTTTCGTTTTTCCTTACGCGGAAATTCGGAAAGCGGCCCCTCCGGCCCTTCTGGAAAATAACGCTTGATCCATTCGGCATATTCCTTTTGCGTCATGTCATAGCGGTCATCCACCTGTGTAGCGGTCTGGTGCACCTCAACAAACGAAAGGTCGGGCGATCCGCCTTGCTCCATCAATTCCACAATGGCAATCAGCATTTTGGCTTGCTTCACCTTTTCCTTAAGCGTAAAGCGGTGATGCCGAATCGTTGACGCGCTTCCTGAACCGCTTTGACGCACGATTTCGGCATCGCTCATGCCGGAAGCAAACTGCCGAATCAAATCCTTTTGTAAATCGGTCAATCCGGTCGCCCTTTTGTCCAGCTTCAGAAGAACCTCCAGCATGGAACCATGGACTTGAGCCAGATGCCAGCTTGCGTACGCCTCTGCATCCAAAAACCGTTCCAATTCGGGAAGCTTAAAAATCTCACCCTTCATAAAAGACTCCCCGCAAACTAAACAACGATATTGCCCTTTTTCCGGCTCAAAGCTAACTCCTTTTTTTAATTCCTCGGGAGCCGCCGTCCACAACAAGTCTTGAGTCTCCACATAAGCACCACCAAACATTTTTGATAATATTCAATAATTTTATAAACAATATATCATTTTGTTTATTTTTTTACAACAACGGATGTTGAGCTTGGGTTAAATTCGCAAAAAAAACAGCGCCTTGTCCGCCCTGATAGAGACGAACTGGCACTGTTTATAAGGCTGTTTTCAAGACTGTTTTTAAGAGATTTGATGATCCTTCCTTACCTCGCCCTATTCCCGTCTATCTTTGGGCAGGAGCATTGCCAACAAACCAATCAGCGGAAGGAAGCTTGCCAGCAGCATTACGTAGGCCATTCCGTGAGCGTCTGCCAGGTTGCCGATTACTACGGAGCCAAGCGCCCCCATGCCAAACGCCAGCCCTGTAATAAGGCCCGATGCCATGCCAACCTTGCCCGGCAGCAGCTCCTGGGCATAAACAACGCTGACGGAAAAACCGGATTGAAGGATAAAGCCCATAACCGCTATAACGGGATATACCCAAAACAAAGGCAAATGCGGAAGCGCGAGTGCAAACGGCACGGCGCCCAGTATGGAAATCAGCATCATCTTTTTACGTCCTATCCGATCCGCCAGCAGACCTCCTGCAAAGGTTCCGGCAACGCCAAAAATCATAAACAGAAACAGCGGAATTTGAGCCGCCTGAATGGACAATCCATAGCTATCTCTTGCATAAAACTGATAAAAGCTGCCGATAGCCGCACCATACCAGGAACGGGCAAACACAACAAGCAGCAAAATGGATATCGCAAACAAAACGACGTTCCAGCTGATTGCCAGGCCTTCTCTTGCAGCTCCGGCGGCATTGGCCGCCCCACTGGCTTGTGCCGCAGTTCCCGGTTTAGCTGCTTTGCGGGGCGCCTGTCCTCCATGCTCGGCCAATCTGGCCGCATACCAAGGCACGACCCGAAACAAAATAGCGATAGCCGCCACTGCAAGCAGCATGCCCCAAGCCGCTCCCCGTTGTCCTAGCGGAACAAATATAGCGGCTGTCATAAGCGGCCCCAACGATTGCCCGAAATTGCCGCCCACCTGATAGATGGATTGGGAAAACGCCCGGCGTCCGCCTGCGGCAAGGTGTACGACACGCGAGCCCTCAGGATGAAACACGGCTGAGCCCAGTCCAACAAAAACAACAGATAGCAGCAGCAAGCCGTAGTTAGGCGCAAAAGCAAGCCCGGCCATACCAATCATGCTGCACAACATGCCAACCGGCAGCATCCAAGGCGTTGGCCTTTTATCCGACCAGATGCCGACTACCGGCTGTAAAACCGATGAGGTCATATTAAGCGTAAAGGCAATCCAGCCAATCTGCGCATAGGAAAGCTTTAACGAATCTTCAAAGATTGGAAATAACGCCGTAACTACCGTTTGCATGGCATCGTTCAACAGGTGAACGGAGCTGATGGCAAACAGCATGGCGTAAACAGTGGCCTTGCGCAGAGCGCTTCCAGTCGTTTGACCGGAGGCCGATGCGGGTGATGACAAGATGCAGGACCTTCCTTTCGTTCCGACGCTTAACGTCCAAAAGTAATGTTGACAGGCGAAGACAATTGTAGGCTTTGGCCGGTTGCTGTCAACCGCCCGCTTTCCTTATGAAGACGAAAAACCGCGATATTGCCGCTTTTCTGATTCGCGGCCAGCAGGAAATCGCCGCCCGGCGTTATGCCGAAATTACGCGGCTGTACGCCTCCGCTGGTATGAAACTGAACAAGCGTCAAACACCCCGTTTCCTCTTCAATAGCAAATACGGCAATGCTGTCATGCCCCCTGTTGGAGCTGTACAAAAACCTGCCATCCGGCGAAATATGAATATCCGCTGAATCGTTGTACCCGTCATACGTTTCCGGAATAGTGGAGACGGTTTGAATAACGGAAAGCAGTCCGCTTTTGCGGTCAACCCGGAGCACCGTTACGCTGGAAGCAAGCTCATTAGTAACGTAAGCAAATGGCTCCTTGGGATGAAATACTAGATGCCGCGGCCCGCTCCCCGGCGCGAGAGGACACTCCCCAATCCGCTCCAGACTGAAAGCCTCCGCTTTATAACGATATATAACAACCCCATCCATGCCTAAATCGGCGACATATACAAACGGCGTGCCCGGCAGAGGCGTGATGCAATGGGCATGTGGCGCCTCCTGGCGATCAGCAACCGGCCCCGGCTTGCACTCATGAACGTAATGAGACGTTTTATGGCCGCCTGCGGGAACGCCGTTTGCCTCAAGGGGATGCAGGGCAATGCTGCCGCCTGAATAGTTGGCGGTAAAAGCAGCCGAACCATCCGCCGCAACGCTGACATAACAGGGATGGGCCCCGAAGGTAGGGTTATCCTCTCCGATTGTCCCCAGCAATCCCGTTTCCGGATCAACCGGCAATGCAATTAGCGCGCCGCCCGGCGTTCCGTTATGCTCCGCCAGCTCCTTCACGGCATACAACATGCCGCCTGATGGATGCAGCGCCAGAAAAGATGCATTTGGCGCGCCGTCCAGCCTCTGAAGCATCTCAATCCCGCCGCTCGACTGATTCAAGCGGCAAACGTGGATCGTGTATTCATCAGCGCTGCCATACGAGCCGACATAAAACAGACCGCTCCAGCTCAATAAATCGCTTATCAATTCAACCCTTCCTCTCCGCACATGTTCTTTATTGTTTTACAACTAAAGTGAACATAGCACAAGCAGTCTGCAGGCACAATGCATTTTTAGCCAGAGACCCGCGACTACATCCAAACGCGGCTGTTCGTTCCCGGATGAAACCGATAGCGGATTCCTCATAAAAAGCACTTCACAATCTAAAATCGGCATGCTATAATGTAAGCGCTAACAATTCATAAGGTATCCTAAAGGGGGAACGATGGATGATTGTAGCACTTCAGGAGCGCAACGATTATGAAAATTTTGATGTGGAGTCGGATGTGCTTTATTTCAAAACCGGCGTTCAGGGGCTCGTTTGTTTTCACGGCAGAAACTACAATAGAACTAAAAAAATGACTGCCGCCGAGCTGAAGCAGCTAGTAAGCACGCCTGGCTTCTATCAGGTAAGCTCCAACTGCTTCGTCAACATTTCCAAAATCAAATCCATTGCCGAAGGCACCATCTACTTCGGTGCCAAGTATTCCGATGCCAAAAAATTGAACGTGAACCGGCGCAAGCAATACGTAATCGAGCAATTATTTACACAGCGGCTAAAGAGCTAAGGGGATAACCTCCGCCTCATTCCGGCTGACGGCAACCGCCTTGTTTCCATACGGGAAACAGGGCGGTTGTTTGTTTGCCGCCACCCTGCTATTCTAGAAAGTGAGCGTTTACTTTTCGGCAGAAAAAAGGAGTAGATTGATATGACCAAGCAAGGACAAGCAAGTCTTGGAACGTTTCATGATGAAGATGCCGTATGGCTCCGCTATGGTAGCAGCGAAGCCGCTATTTTGCCTAAAGTGGGAGCAAACCTGATTGCATTCCGCGATACGGAAAAAGGATATACCTTTTTGCGAGAGCCCTCGGCGGATGAAATGAATACTTTCCGCGCCAATCCCGGCGTACACGGCATTCCCGTGTTATTCCCGCCAAACCGTTACGAGGACGGAACCTTTGATTGGAACGGCAAAACGTATACCTTCCCTGTTAACGAAGCAAAAACGGGCAATCATTTACATGGCTTTTTCCATACAGCTGAATGGAAGGTCGACGACTTCGGAACGGGCAAAACAGAAAGCTATGCCGTTCTGAGCATTACCGTTAATGAAGAGCATCCCATCTATACCTATTTGCCGCATCGCTTTACAATCGCCCTGCGCTACAGCTTGAGTGATTCCGGCCTGCAGCAGCTTGTGTCCGTACATAATGAGGGAGACGAGCCGATGCCTTGCATGATCGCCTTCCATACCGCCATCAACGCGCCGTTTGCGCCGGGCAGCACGACGGAGGACTACCGCTTTACGCTGACGACAGGCAAGCGCTGGGAGCTAAACGAGCGGATGCTGCCAACCGGACGCCATTTGCCGCTGCGCGAGGAAGAAATCCAGATGCAGACGACCGGACTTTCACCGTATTGGGAATCCATGGACAACCACTATACGTCGGAAAGCCGCAACGGCCGCAATGCAATGGAGCTGACGGACACACGTGAAGGCGTTGTTCTGGTATACGATGTCAGCCCTTCCTACAAGCAATGGATGATTTGGAACAACGGCGCTACGCCGGGCTTTTTCTGTCCGGAGCCGCAGTTGAACCTGGTCAATGCTCCAAACGTTGATCTGCCGGCCGAGGAAACAGGACTTGTTTCCCTTGAGCCAGGCGGCATCTGGCAAGCCGCGAGCCGTCTATACCTGCGCAAAGAATAGCCGTGAAAAGCGTGTACTACAAAGTGTTTGGCATCATCTAAATAAGCTTTTCACATTTTAATGAGCTCTGCATTATAATGAGCTTTTTAACTAATGGGCTTTGCCTCTAAGCCGCCTTAATGAAGCTAGTTGAAGTTAACCCCTAAGCAAAGGAGCCTTTAAAATCTGCTTTTAAAGCGATTTTAAAGGCTCCTTTTTATATCCCTGATTACTTCTCCTAATTAATTCTCCTGATAGAAATATTAAGGCTCAACCTAATAATCAGTGCTTGACTGAAAACAGAGCTTAGCGGAGGGACGGAGGGATTCTGGAGAAACGTCAGTGTTCGCCTTTAAAGACCGATTCCCACCATAGTCCTCATAAAAATAAAAGGAATCGGGCTTTAACAGCGATCGGAAGAACCCTCTGTTCCGCAGCGTTTCATCTCGGCCCAAGTCAAGCACTGATTTCTGGTTTGAGCCTTTAATAAGGCTCTATAATTGCAGCTGCTTCAGATTATAAAACTCTCCCTTAAGCTCCATCAGCTCATCAAATGTGCCAACCTCTACTATGCGTCCATGCTTCATAACGACGATCCGGTCGGCATCGCGAATGGTAGACAAGCGGTGGGCGACGATAAACGTCGTGCGTCCTTTGATCAGCTCGCGCATAGCCTGCTGGACATGGAATTCCGATTCATTGTCCAGCGCCGAGGTCGCCTCGTCCAAAATAATGACTTTGGGGTCCCGAATGAGCGCCCGAGCGATGGCAATGCGCTGCCGCTGGCCGCCGGACAGCTTCCCGCCGTGCTCGCCTACATGCGTATGTATGCCTTCCGGAAGCCTGTCAATCAGCTCCGTCAAATTCGCCATTTCGACAACCCTCTGAATTTGCTCGTCCGTAATATCCTTCAGCCCGTATGTGATATTGTCACGGATCGTGCCGGAGAACAAAATATTGGTCTGAGGCACGACAGCAAGATGCTTTCGATACGTCCGCAAGTCCACTTCGCTCAAGTCATGGCCATCCATCAATACGGTTCCGTTTGTGGGATGCAGAAAGCCGATAACCAAATTCAGCACTGTTGATTTACCCGCTCCCGAAGCTCCAACAAAGGCCACGCATTCTCCAGCTTGAACCTCCAGATCAACATGCTGCAGCACATGCTGCTCGCTATCCGGGAACGACAGCTCGACATCGCGGAAAACAAAATGCCCCTCTACCTCTTCCAGCTTCGTTTTCCCCTTGTTATCTTCAATATCGGGAGAAGTCAAAATTTCGCGAATGGAGGTTATGGATTCGAATCCTTTGGCTAACTGGGGATAAACGGTCATCAGCCCTGTCACGGAGCCCAGAATCATGCCAAAAAAGCCCTGATACAACACAATGTCGCCAACCGGTATTTGACCCATATACGCCAAATAAGCGGTAAACAGCAGACACAATACCTGAAAAACCTGAAATGACACCCAGTTGGAGGCGCCAAAATAAGCTTCCACAATATCCAGCCTGTAGCCTTTTCCTTGCAGATTTCGCAGCGTGGAATCGATTCGGGCAATCTCCACCTTTTCCAGGCCATGCGCCTTGGTGACGGGAATCATCTCCACCATCTCCGACACGCGGGAGGACATCTGCTCGATTTCCCTGCGGAACTCCTTGTTGTTATTGCGAATTTTTCGCCGGAACAAGCTAACCAGCAGCACCGACATCGGAATAGTCACGATGAAGAAGGTTGCAATCATCAGGCTATAGGTTGCAGTAATCGTAAACGCAATAATGATGTTCAGCAGAGCCGGCAGCAGCGCCAGCATAATTTGCTTTGACATGGTTTCAATAGCTTCAACGTCTCGCAGCACCTTGGATTGCAGCTTGCCCGCGGGCAGCTCGCGATGCGAATTGATAGAGAGCTGCTGGAGCTTGCGCACCATCGCGCTTCTCAGACCCGCTTCGACATGGCGGATCGCTTTACTCATAAAAGCGATAAAGGCCGCATGAGTAGGAATATTTTGCACGATGACGACCAGAATGACAATAAAGTTGACCCAGATAGCGCTGACCAGATATTGATCCGGCTTTGTTGTAATGTTGATAATATTGGCCGTCACGATAGGCAGCACATAAATCGGCGAGCTTTTGACCACAAGGAATAATAAGGAAATAAATAGATTTGCAAAATTGCCCTTGTACACCGCCAGCAAAAATTTGAGCGGGCTTGCATCCTTTTCGGAGATTGCTTGTTCAAACGTTCTTCGTAATGAGGCCTTGGCAGTCCTTTTCATTGTTGTGCTTGCCATGATCGTCTCCATCCTTCCAAAGCGGAAGTTCTCTGTTTTGTTCGTTACGGCCTTCATCTTACGACCATCCGTCCATTCTGTAAAGGGGAGAATCCATATCCCATAAAAAAACCCCCATGAAACAGTGTCACCGGGACTCGCACCGGCTTGTAGCACAGATTTCATAGAGGCTTTGATTTGGTCTTTGGTTGGGTTTGGATTGGGTGTTTAATTAGTCTTTAATTAATCTTAAATTAGGCTCCGCCTTGCGTTCGGAATTCTCTGGGCGTGACGCCAACGCTTTTTTTAAACAGCTTATTGAAGTAAACGGGATCGCTGTATCCTACAAGCTGAGCAATCTCATAGTTTTTCAAGTGATGATGATCCAGCAAATATTGCTTGGCCTTGTCGATCCGCACAAGGATCAGGTAGTCGGTAATCGTCATTCCCGTTTCCTGCTTGAACAATCTGCTCAAATAGTTGGCGCTCATGTCCGCAAGTTCGGCCAGCATATCCATATCGAGATTTTTATCGTATTCCCGTTCAAGCAGTTGCCGAATTTGCTGGACAGCAGGATGGACCCGCGCCTGATGCGGCGTTTTCCGAATGCGGCCGGAAGGGCCGGAAGACAGCTCCTCGCCATGAATACCTTCGTACGCCCCTCCAGCCTGCTGGATGGCTGCATGTGTTGATGCGGAAACATGCTGATTCTGTCCTTCATCCTCACTTTGACCCGGCGACAATTCGGCGGAGCCCCCGAATCCACCTTGAGGATCGGCGGGATAATGCTCTTCCTGCCGTTGAACTCCCGTCATTAAAAGCGACTCGGCACATCGGGCGGCTTTAATTTTTTGCAGCGCCTCCCGCAGGAGGCTTTTGTCCACCGGCTTGAGCAAATAATCCACCACTCCGCAGCGCAGCGCCCTGCGTGCATACTCGAATTCGCTAAAGCCGCTTAATACAATAAGCGACACCGGCTTGCCCTGCATTTTTTCAGCCAGCTTGAGGCCGTCCATCATCGGCATTTTGATATCGGTGATCAATACATCAAGGCCGCGATCATCCAGCCGCGACAGGCAATTCCAAGCCTCCATGCCATTACCGTAGGAGCCGACCACTTCAATATCCAGCCCCATTTTGCCCAAAATCTTCTCCAGCCCGCGCCTGATCATTTCTTCATCGTCGACGATCATGACCTTCATCTATATCACCCCTTGTTATCCGCCGGCTTTCAGACTTTACTCCAGTTTGCAGCAAGCTGCGGTTTAAACACAACTGCTTTGTTTTCCCGCAGCGCCTATATACACACCTGACGCTTCCTAATTAACCCAAACTACTTGACAGCGCCGCTGGTAACTCCGGCAAAAATATACTTTTGCAGAAACAGGTACAAAATCGCCGTTGGAATCATGATGATCAGAATAGCGGATGAAATCATCTGCCAATCGCCGCTGTTAATACTGAAAAATCGCATCAGCGAGGTCGAGACAACAACATGCTCGGGGCGCGGCAGATAGAGATATGGCACAAACATATCATTATAAATGGAGATGGTTTTCAAAATAACGATTGTTGCGGTTGCCGGTCCCAGCAGCGGGAATATAATCGACCGGAACACGCGGAACAACGAAGCGCCCTCCAGCATCGCGCTTTCATCCAGCTCGTAGGGGATATTCCGGATGAACTGCAGAAAGATGTAGATTTGCAAAATATCCGCCCCAACGTAGAGAAGCACAGGGCCCATCAGATTGTTGGTCAGCCCCAGCATTTGAATCGTTTTGTAATTGACGACCTGCGTTGTGATTTGGGGAATGATCGTTGCAAAAAGAAACAGGCCCACCAGCATCCCCTTGAATTTAAATTGAAACCGGCCAACCGCATAACAAAACGCGGAGCCAATAAGGATGTTTAGAAGGAGCGTAACTCCCACGATAAACAGCGTATTGCCGAAGGCAATCGGCATGTTTGCTTTTTTGAAGGCCTGAATAAAATTGTCGATATGGAGAAAGCTGTCCGGCAGCGCAATCGCTGTTTTGGCAAAAAATTCTTCGGACGTTTTAAAGGCGTTAACAACAATAATGTACGGCGGGAACAAGATGACGAATACAGCTATGGCTATGCTCAAATATTTAACAAAGGACCAAACGCGCGAAGCCTTTCCCATGCCTTAGTCCCCCTTTCGATTCAGCAGGTAACGCTGAATGGACAATACGATAATAACGAACAGCAGCAGCACTACGCTCATCGCCGAGGCCAAGCCGTAATTGTTGAACTGGAATGCCGTTTCGATGATTTTCATAACAAAGGTTTCGCTTGCGCCGCCGGGTCCGCCTTTTGTCAGCACAAAAGGAAGGTCGAACACTTCGAGCGCGCCGGTGACGGTCAGGAATAAATTCAGCTCGATAATTTTGTAGATGTTAGGCATCGTAATGTAGAAAAACTTCTGCCAGCCGTTTGCGCCGTCGATGGACGCGGCCTCGTACAGATCATTCGGAATGGACTGCAGGGCAGCCAAATAAATAACCATGTTAAAACCCATAAATCGCCAGAAGCCGATGGAGGCCAGCGAATAATTAACGATTGACGTATTCCCGAGCCAGCTCGTTTCCGCCAGCTTGTCGAAGCCTAGCTGACCCAGCAAATAGTTAAGCGAGCCGCTGGTTGTATCGAATACATAGCCGAACAAATAGGCCACCGCTACCCCGTTCAAAATATAGGGTAAAAACAGCAGCAGCCGGAAAAATTTTTTCCCCTTCAGCTTGCTGTTCAGCACCACCGCAAAATAGATAGCGACGATGTTTTGCACGATGCCTACGACAAAATAAGCAACGTTGTTGCGGAATACCCCGAATATATCGGGATTGGAGAACACTTCCTTATAGTTGGCCCAGCCGATAAAAGCCTTGTCTGCGCTAATACCGTTCCAATTCGTAAAGCTCAGCCGGATCAGCTCCATTGCCGGATAATAGGCAAAGGTAACCAGCAGCAGCAGAGGTACGGTGACGAATGAAAACAATAGCAGTCTTTTTTGCGACCGCAGGGACATTTTCCCAAGCATCCTGCTTCTCTCCTCTCCTGGATGCGTACCTGTTTTGCCCGGAAGCAGGAACGGGACGGCCGCAACCAGCCTCCCCGTTCCTTAAACCGGACTATTTTTCTACAGCCCCAGATCCTTTTTGGCCTTGGCCCATGATGCGTTTACTTTATCCAGCACCTTCTGAGGTTCCTTCGATAAAACGAATTCCTGAACGACGGCAGCCTGGTCAAGCTGAGCTTTATTCTGAATTTGCGTAGCGGCGTCTACGGGCTGAACCGGCTCGTAGAACGTCGGGTTATAGCCGTTGAATTCAGCCAGCTGCCCAAGCTTTGGCTCCTTCGATTTGAGCGTCGAGATAAAGCCGGAATAATCGTCATAGCCGGATTCCTCAATCAGGAACTTCAGGAATGCTTTGGCCGCGGCGACGTTGCCATCCTTGTTGACGCCATAGAACCAGTCCGGATTAAGCGGCGCTTTTACCTTGCCGGAATTGTCGACAGGGAAAGGGAAAAATCCGATGTCCTCGGAGGCGGCTCCGTTTTCAATGACCTGATTGATAACCCAGTTGCCAAGCAGATACATGGCGAATTTGCCGGACGCTACATCTTTTTTGGATTGCTCCCAGTTTGTGGAGTTAATGTCCTTCTCCAGGAATCCTTTTTCATAAAGCTCCCGCAGCATGCTCCACGATTTGCCGTATTCATTGTCCATCGTATAAGGCGTGTCGGTTCCCGCGCGATTGTTCTGGTGAGCCGTTGTTTCAGCAAACAGCGTTGGCACGTCATAAACCCATGCGTCCAGCGGCCACTTATCCTTGAAGTTGGAGGCTAATGGAATAATGCCCGCATCCTTAAGCTTTTGCGCCGCTTCCAGAAAAGCGTCGTACGTTTGCGGAATTTCCGTAATGCCTGCTTGCTGGAATGCTTTTTTGTTATATACGATGCCTACCGTTGAAGCGCCGGAGGAAACGCCATACATATTGCCTTCATAAGCCTTCAGATCGGCAAAATAGATATCGCCGGAAAACTCGATATCGTTCAGCGGAGCGAAATGCTCCGACAGCTCGTTGTTAGGAATGGTTGGAACCATGACCAGGTCGGGGAACGTCCCGGAGGCCATGCGCACCTTCAAGGTTGCATCGTAGTCGAGGATTCCCTCGAACTTGAGGTCGACATTGGGATACTTCTCTTCAAACCGTTTTTTGTACTCCAGGTATTCGGTGTCCACCATGTCGGTACGGTGAGTCAAAAAAACAACCTCGCCGGAAATATCCGAACCAGCGGCCTCTTCTCCGTCTCCTTGAGTGGAAGCCGTTGGTTCCTTGCTCGCCGCTGGCTCATTACCATTGCTTGTTGAGCCTCCATTGCCGCTGCAAGCAGCAAGTGTTGTTAGCATAACAAAAATCGAAACAATGAGACTTATCCTTTTTTTCACTGCTTTTTTCCCCCTAAAAAATTAGTTTTGGTTCCGTTTTCATTTTTAGTTTACTCCAGTTCACGATTGAGAAAAATGGTTTCTGCTATCATTTCTGGTCCTCAAATGACATGAAATTGAAATCGTTATCATGACGAAAAAGCTCATTTTTTAAACTATTTATTGTGTAAAATATCCTTTTGGTGTCCCCGCTCTATGATCCTTTTGTGAAATAATCCAAAGCTATTGCCAAACCGTTAGCAGTGGTGTTAATTTGTTATATAACAAGACATTTATTATTAATAACAAAATAGGAGGAAACCCAAAAATGATACAGCACTTTCCTTATATCGCCGGCATGACCTGGGGATGGACCGGCGTTCGGGGGACCTGGAGGGGCGAGAAAGCGGAGAAGTCCATGGAGCTTATGGCATCCCGGCTTTCCGTTAACTGGACCGCCATCACCTTTGCCGCGCTTCAGGATCATCCGCAAGCAACCGAAATCCGCTTCCGCGAACATCCTACCGTCACAGACGACGAGGTAATCGCGGCTATCGCCAAAGCGAAGCAGCTGGGGCTTAACGTCTGCTTGAAGCCAGTCGTCAATTGCGCTAACGGCACATAGCGGGCCCATATCAATTTTTTTGACAAGGATGTGCCTTGCGAGCCCAAATGGAGCGACTGGTTCGCCTCCTACACCGCATTTATTCTGCATTATGCCGCCATAGCGGAGCAAAGCGGCTGCGAAATGTTATGTATCGGCTGCGAAATGGTCCAGACCGATCGCAGGGAAAAGGAGTGGCGCGAGCTTATCGCCAAGGTCAGAGCGATCTACGGCGGCATCGTCACTTACAATTGCGACAAGTACCAGGAGGACAATGTTGGCTGGTGGGACGCCGTCGATATGATTGCCTCCAGCGGCTATTACCCGATTCACGACTGGGAACGGCAGCTCGACCGGATTCAGGCGGTGACGGAGAAGTGGAACAAACCATTTTTCTTTATGGAGGCTGGTTGTCCCAGCCGGGAAGGCTCTCCTCTTCTTCCCAATGATTGGGGCTTGATCGGCGGGCCGAGTCAATCGGCGCAGCGGGAATTTTATGAAGCTATGCTGGAGAGCTGCGATAAGCGGGATTGGGTAAGAGGCTTTATGCTATGGGATTGGCCCGCGCAGCTATATGAGGAAAACGAAGCATCCGCCAATGACGACTATTGCATGTTCGGCAAAGAGGCCGAGAGCGTCATTCGGGACTATTATGAGTCCAAGCTGCAAGGGAGGTTGACCGGCCGTGACTCTGCAAAATAAGGATTGGCTGGCCAAAATAGAGGCCGAATTAAAGGATAACATCCTGCAGTTTTGGCTAGAACATACCATCGACGAGGAAAACGGCGGATTTTACGGCTTTATCAGCAGGGATTTGACCGTTAATCGCCAGGCGGACAAAGGCCTAGTGCTGAATACGCGCATCCTGTGGACCTTCTCTTCCGCTTTCCGTCTTTACGGGGATTCGCGGTATCTGGAGATGGCCGACCGGGCATACCGCTACATTACCTCCTATTTTACGGATCCCCAGCATGGAGGACTGTATTGGATGCTGGATTATAAGGGAGCTGTCACATCATCCAAAAAGCAGGTTTACGGGCAGGCCTTCGCCATCTACGCCTTTTCGGAATATTACAGGGCAACCGGCGATGAAGACGCCTTGACCAAGGCAGTGGAGCTGTTCCATGTTCTAGAGCGCCACAGCTATGATCCCGTGGACAAGGGATATATAGAAGCGTCGGCAAGGGATTGGAGCGAAACGAACGAAAACAGCTTGAGCGATAAGGATCTCAACACTAAAAAGTCGATGAATACCCATCTTCATGTGCTGGAGGCGTATACCAATCTGTATCGGGTTTGGCCTGAGCCTGAGCTCCGCGACAAGCTGCGGGAGCTCATTGTCGTTATGCTCCGCCATATCGTCGATAACGAATCCTATCATTTCAAGCTCTTTTTCGATATGGAATGGAACAGCCAGAACAGCCATATTTCCTATGGCCATGATATTGAAGGCAGCTGGCTGATTCATGAAGCCGCAGAGGTATTGGGCGAACCGGAGCTGCTGGAGGAAAGCGTTGCTGTAGCCATTGCCATGGCAGAAGTCACATTGCGCGAAGGCGTTGACGAGGACGGGGGATTGTTCAACGAAGCGGAGCCTGGAAAGCTGCTGGACTCGGACAAGGATTGGTGGCCGCAAGCGGAAGCGGTGGTTGGCTTTTACAATGCTTATCAATTATCCGGGACCCTCTCCTATTTGGAGGCCGCCCGCAAATCCTGGCATTTTATTGAGTCGAAATTGGTAGATACGGAATACGGCGAATGGCTCTGGAGCGTCAAGAGGGACGGTTCGCCAAGCGGCAATATCGAAAAAGTCAGTCCATGGAAATGTCCATATCATAACAGCCGCGCCTGCTTCGAAATGATTGGCCGCCTGCGCGGCGGCAGCGCTCATTGAAGTCCGCCATTCGCTCTAACAAGCAAGAGAATAAATAAGCAAAAGCATCTGGAAAGATGGCGCTATTACTCTGAAAATTACACACCACACACTCGGGAGGTTGTAAGCATGACGATTTTCGAACAACGCAAGGAGCAATTAACGGAGCAATATGAAGCGCTTGTCGCCCGCCCCAATACCGCCGAGCGCCTTGGCAACGGCATTTATGAACGATACGAACATCCCGTATTAACAGCGGCTCATGCTCCCCTGCATTGGAAATACGATTTTAACCCGGCAACCAATCCTTACTTTATGGAGCGGCTTGGCGTCAATTGCGTGTTTAATCCGGGCGCTATTTATTTGAACGGCAGCTTTTATCTGGTCGCCCGCGTCGAAGGCAATGACCGCAAATCGTTTTTTGCCATTGCCGAAAGCAAAAATGGAACAGAAGGATTCCGTTTCTGGGATCGCCCAGTCGTTTTGCCGGAAACGGAAGAGCCAGACGTCAATGTATACGACATGCGTCTCGTTCAGCATGAGGACGGCTGGATTTATGGCCTTTTCTGCACAGAGCGCAAGGACCCTGACGCGCCTCGCGGCGACTTGTCCAGCGCGGTTGCGCAATGCGGCATCGCGCGAACGAAGGATTTGAAGCAATGGGAGCGTCTTGCCGACCTGAAAACAGCCTCCAACCAGCAGCGCAATGTCGTGTTGCATCCGGAATTTATTGACGGCAAATACGCTTTTTATACGCGCCCCCAAGACGGCTTTATCGATACAGGATCGGGCGGAGGCATCGGCTGGGGCTTGTCGGACACCATCGAAAATGCGGTCATTAAACAAGAAATCATCATTGACGAGCGTTATTACCACACCATCAAGGAAGTGAAAAACGGCCAGGGCCCGGCTCCCATCAAAACGGACAAAGGCTGGCTGCACATCGCTCACGGCGTTCGCAATACAGCAGCAGGCCTGCGGTATGTGCTCTACGCATTCCTGACCGATTTGAACGAGCCGCAAAAGGTTATCGCCAGTCCAGGCGGCCACCTGATCGCCCCGGAAGGCGAAGAGCGTATCGGCGATGTATCCAATGTCGTATTCTGCAACGGAGCCGTTGCGCTGGAAAACGGCGAGGTTTACATCTATTATGCTTCCTCCGATACCCGCTGCCATGTCGCAACAAGCACGGTCGACAGATTGCTTGATTATGTACTCGGCACGCCGTCCGACCCGCTCCGCTCCTATCTCTGCGTCCAGCAGCGCATAGAGCTGATCAACCGCAATCTGGGGCTGTAAAGAGCCGTTTCGTTCAAAATACTGCTGATATGTGGCCAAGGCCGCCTCTCCGATTAAAGATGGAAGGGCGGCCTTGGCTGTTTTATCGGACGAATGCAACTCATCCAGCTGAACTTATCTTTAAAAGCAAGATCGATCAAATTTCCTTATATACCGGTATTGTATACTAAATTTAACCGAAAGGAGGTTGCACATCTGTATTACGATGTTATCCACAAAAGCATTGAATTTATTGAGAATCATTTGGATAAGCCCTTAAGCTTGGAGTACGTTTCGAAAGAAGCGGGGTTTTCCAAGTTTCATTTCCACCGAATATTCAAGAAATACGTCGGAAAAAGCTTGATTGATTACATTCGTTACCGAAGAATCAGCTCATCCGCCCAAATGCTTCTTTATACGAATGAACGTATCCTGGACATCGCGCTATACTTCAATTTTGAAAGCCAGGAAGCCTTCACTAGAGCCTTTAAAAGCATATACGCTCTGCCGCCCGCGCAATATCGCGCCCAAATGAAAAATTTATTAAAAGAAAGCGAGGACATCAACATGTCTGAAATTAACGGCTGGATGATCACAGGCACAAATCCCGACTTCTATCAAGCAACTCTGGATACGCGAGTTTATCACAAAGGCCAGAAATCCGCCCGCTTTGAAAGCAAAGAGGAAACGGCGGGACAAGCAGGCCAATTCGGCACTTTCATGCAGCAATTTCGTTCCGAAAGCTTTGCAGGAAAACGCATGCGCTTTTCCGGATTCGTAAAAAGTGAAAACGTCGCTGGATGGGCAGGACTCTGGATGAGGGTTGATGATCATCAACAAAATATGCTGGCATTCGACAATATGCAGGACAGAGCCATTAAAGGAACGACAGATTGGAATTATTACGCCTGCGTGCTTGACGTGCCGAAGGAGGCGGAAATCATCTGCATTGGCATTCTGATGACAGGGACAGGCACGGTATGGATAGATGATTGCCAATTTGAAGAGGTCGGCACGGACATCCCCGTCACAGGGAACTTTCAGGAAAACGACAATTTGCCTTCAGAACCACAAAATCTGCAATTCGAGGTTTGATGTAAATATAAAGGGGGCTGTCCGAAAAGTCACGTGAAACGAATAAATATTCAGCAGAGAGGACCGGAGGGGAAAGGGTGTCTTGAGGGCGAGTTTTTTTGTCGGTTTTTATCCACTGCAAAATAGGATCAAAATAAAGCCGACAAAAATGTTTGAGCTTCCAAGACACCCTTTTCCTGCAGGTGCCGGTTTTGCTGAATATTTATTCACCGAAGTAGACTTTTCGGACAGCCCCTCACTTCCCTCCATTGCGCTAAAGGGCAACGAATTCAATCCTTCGCCCGCGCTGTTGTGCCGCGGTAGAGCAGCTCGCTGGCGAGCAATATTTTTTCCAGCGGCGCATCCTTGGCTTCAATTCTTTCCAAAAGCCTCTGCACGGCCCGCCGCCCCAGGTTTTCCTTGGGTACATGAACCGTTGTAAGCGCGGGCTTGTAGCGGTACGCATCATCTATGTTGTCGAATCCGGTAAGGGATATATCGTCGGGAACGGCCAAACCAAGGCTCTCCATGGCCAAAGCAGCTCCGATTGCTATCGTATCGTTGGCGCAAACCAGCGCGGTAGGCAGAGATCCCTTTAGCTGCAGCTCCTTCGCCCATTTTAACACCCGCTCCTGAAATTGCCCCTGCTCCAGTCCTTGCGCTTCCAGAAGCTGCTCCTTCATGGATTGCCCGCTGCCGGGAACAGCTCCATTCCACAGCCCAGCCTCTTCCATCGCGCAGCGAAACCCCAAAAAGCGGTCGTAGAAGCTACGGGAATACCGGGTATCGCCAATAAACGCCAGCGCTTTGTGCCCGATGCCGATTAAATGTTTGGTCAAACGGTACATGCTTTCATGGTTGTTGGCAAAAATCGTATCGCTTGGAATCAGGTGATCCTCATGATCCACGAGCACCATCGGCATGCCGATCCGGTGAACCTCAAGCAGAAGCGGCGTAGAAATTTCACCCACCCCGATCAGCCCCAATATGCCGTTTGGATTCAGGAAATGAACCAAATGCTCCACGCTTTGCTCCGAAACGATCACCATCCCGTAACCGTCTTCCTCCAGCCGTGAAGTGATACCATCCAAAATACGGCCCCAATAAAGCGAATCCTTCGTCTGAAAACGGATGTTGGGCATCAGGACCAGCACGGACTGGCGCTTCGCTTTAGGCACCTTGGGCAACGCCTCCAGCTTGAGCGATTTCATATAGGCATTTTTTTGCGTAAAATAACCCAGCTGTGACGCCGCTTGTATGACTCGCTCTCTTGTCGCCTCGCTTACGCCGTCTTTGCCGGACAACGCTTTGGACACAACGAATTTTGAAACGCCAAGCGAATCAGCGATTTGCTGCATCGTTACTTTTTTGGACATAAGCCTTCTCTACTCCTCTAGCTTTCGCTCAAATGGCGCGCTTCCTTCCAGCGCCTGTTATATTCATCAAAAACCTTATCCAGCTCCGGCTCCGCCAGCCACTCCTGAATATATTCGCCCGACCAGAGCGAGATTTGCGCCGAAGCCGCAATCTCCAGCAATTTGTCGCTAGGCACGCTCTTTTCGAGAAATATAGGCCGAAACGACAGAAATTGCTCCAGCTGCGGCAGCGATGACTGCTTGCTCTCCTCAACGGGCAAAAAGCCTGAATCATCGACATAACCGGAATCATGCACAAAAAATTGCACCCATTCCGCCGCCAGCTCTTTTTCACTGCTGAACCGGCTGATGCCGACAAACCAATCCGGGCTAAGCGGAGCATGGCGGACAGGCTCATTGTCATACGGAAACGGGAAAAATCCGATATCCTGGGAATCCGCTCCCGCGGCGAGGACCTGGTTAATGACCCAGTTGCCCATCAGATACATGCCCGCACGTCCAGCGGCCAGCTCGGTTTTGCTAATCTCCCACTGATTGGACATCAGCGATTCTTCGACATAGCCTTGCTCAATCAATGTCCGTACGATCATAATAGCTTCGCCCCAGGCATTGTCAAGGCTCCAGGGCTCGTCGCTAAAGGCCATTTTGTTCAAATACTCCGGGTCGCCCGACATATAGCTGACCAGGTCTTCGCCCCAAATCATCAGCGGCCATTGCGCGCCGTAATTGAGATAAACCGGCACAATACCGGCTTCCTTCAGACGTCTGCACGCTTCAAAAAACTGATCCAGCGTGGTTGGCGCTTCCCGTATGCCAGCATCGGCAAACGCCTTTTTATTATAAACGATGCCCGTTGTAGACGCCCCTGCCGCAATGCCGTAGCGCAAACCATCATGCGCTTTAAAATCCGCAAACCGCACGTCGTAAAAAATGTCCTCCTGCAGCGGTTCAAAATAGCGGGATAAATCCTCGTTTTTCAAATTATTGGGCAGCAGCAGCACATCGCCTTGCGTCCGCGTCGAAAGCCGCAGCATGATATCGCTGGTATAGTTGACCAAGCCCTCAAACTGGACGGTTACCCCGGGATGCAATTCCTCAAAACGCCGGGCGTATTGTCCAAAAACCCCGTTATCGATCAAATCGACGCGATTGGTCAACACGACCAGCTGCCGTTCCTTGCCGCCACCATCGCCGGCGGGAGGTGCGGACGGAGCTTCGGCATTCGGCGGAGAAAGACATCCCCCCAGTAGCGCCAACATTGCGGCAATTAACAAACCGATTATCCACTTGCTCCTCACGCCTTGTCCTCCTCTTCCCCAACACCATCATACAACGGCAGCCTCAGAGTAATAACCGTGCCTTCACCGGGACGGCTGTTTATAGCCATCTCATAATATCCTCTCTCATAATGCAGCTTCAACCGCTCGTTGACATTGCGAAGGCCGATGCCACCGCTGCCCCAGCCTTCCGGAGACCGCTCCCCCTGCAAACCTGTTTTTAACGCATCCAGCCGTTCCCGCTCCATTCCGATGCCGTCGTCGCTCATAGTCAACACGACCACTTGTCCGTCACGGCGTCCGTCAATTCCTATAATCATGATTGGCTTTTCTGGGTCCATTCCGTGGTAAACCGCATTTTCCACAATGGGTTGAAGCACCAGCTTGATGACCGGGTAATGGAGCAGCTCCGGGGGGATGTCAATCGTCAGGCGGAACCGTCCGGGATATCTGTAGTTCAAGAGCTGCACGTAATTGCGTACATGGTGAACTTCGTCGCCCAGCGTAACCTCTTCATGCAAATCGCTAATGCCATACCTCAGCAGCTTTCCCAAAATTTCCAGCATATCCGCAGCGTCCTGATCATCGTTGACCTCCGCGGTCATTCGGATCGATTCCAGCGTATTGTACATAAAATGCGGATTAATCTGATTTTGCAGCGCCTGCAGCTCCGCTTCTTTCTTTTTGGTCTCCATATGGTAAATGTCCCGGATTAATTGACCAATATGTCCGATCATCCGGTTAAACTGATTGCCCAGCTGTCCAATTTCATCACGGTATTTCACCTGAAATTGCACGTCCAGATCGCCTTCACGCACGCTCTTCATCAGGCGCATCAGCTTGCGCAGCGGATTGGTCAGCGCATAGGCCATAAAAAAGGAAATGAGCATGGCAACAAGCAGCGTTACGATCATTGCGGCCCAGGTCACATTGCGCACCAGCACCGCATCGCGGGTCAGCTCGCTTACGGGAATGGATGTAATGACCTTCCACTTCGTGTTGGGCGAGGTAGAATACATATACAATCGTTTGACACCATCCTTCTCCCCGTAAAAGCTGCCTTTTTCCCCTGCCGCCATCCTGAAGGCATAATCCTGCGACATGCTGGTAGCCATAATGGCAGAGTTGCTGTCGTATACAACCATCCCTTCTTCGTCTACGATAAAAGAGCTGCCTTTGGTGACGGCGTCCAATTCCCTTATGCCGTCTTCAATGACGCTCATATTGGCGTCAACCGCAATCAGTCCGATGGGCCGCAGCGATTTATCGAAAATTTTGCGCACGACGGTAAACGCATGCTTTTCGCTTTGCAAATTGCTGATGTACCGCTGAGTGCTGATCAGCCTGGCTTCGCCGCTGGAATCCTCCGCGCTATCCAGCCAAAGGCGATAGCTGTCCTTCAGATTAAGCCGGACGCCGACGCTTGAGGCCGCGTAATAAACATTGCCGTATTGGTCAAAAATGTAAACGGAGTTGGCTCCCCGCTTGATCCCATTAATAAACGAAATATTACCTTCGATGCCGCGTTGAATCGACAGGAGCAAATTAAACTCGTCCGGTATGGACTCGCTGCCGGATTGGCCGTCCGACATCCCACGCTGCTCGTAATAGCGGTTGGAACGCATCAGGTTTTGCCTGATTTCATCCTGATAGGCCGGTACGGAGGAGATACGCACCATATCCTCGATGTAATCGTCTATCCGAATCATCATGCTGTCCAGCATATTGGTGGAAAACAGAATCGTTTTTTCCTCCAGCGAGCGGGAATAGTTGTTGTAGGTTATATAACCGATAAAGGTTAGCGGGAGCGCCGTTAGCAGCAGAAAAACTAGAAACAGCTTGCGCTCCATTCTGAGATTTCCAAAAAAAGCACCCGCAGCTTTCAGACTCATGGCGTATCGGATGCAAAAAGAGCGGCAACGTAAGCGCCGCAGCTTCCCAGCGTGCGCGACATCACTCTGCCCAAATCTCCGGTTGCTCCCGTAATTAGCGCCGTTTTCCCCGAAAGGTCGATATTCAATGCGATCTCTCCCGTAAAATTAGTTTTGTTATATTTTTTATTATTCGTTATGCTACCAGAATGTCAACTGTTTTCTGCAGCTATATAATAATAAACGAGTTTTAGCGAAGGGGCCGCCGTGTGAAAAGCTCTTCCGATCGCTGTTGTTCCCAGATTTCCCTGAATGATAGGTTCAAATGGTGGAATCCGGGAACAAAGGCGAACGCTTGAAACGTTCTGGAAGAACGCTGCTTCGTAAGCATAGGCTTTTCTCCAGAACCATTCACACTCTGGCTTATCGCTTGTTTTTGTTTTCTATTTATACAACACGCCAAACATGATAACAAAGAAACTTGCGGGAACAGCGAAAAAAGCCCTCCGTCGCTTTGCTTATCCCTGTTTTTCACAGGAGTCAAGCAGCGGAAAGCTTTTTGGGGCTTTGATTATGCAGGAACCAGCTTACAGCAGATTATGGCAGAGAAGGGGGGGATCGTTCATAGAGCCGATTTGTTCATCTGGCAGGTTACCATGCCTAATCCTAATCATCTAATCAACAAATCATCTAATCAAGTGCCGCCTGATCGCCCAGCGGTCAGCGCTGCCCCTTACTCTTCCTCCGCTTCTTCGGGAGGAAGCAGAACGATACGTCCGTCGCCTAGCTCCACTCTAAGCTTGTTGCTTTTTTTGACTCCGATTTTTTCCAAATAATCCGATGGCACCTGAAGACGACCCGCTTTATCCAGGATGGCATATTCTACATGGGTTCCATCGCTTTCAAGCTCCTCCAGCTCCGCCATTTCCTCCGCATAGGAAACGCGGCGAAGCATCTCGGAGGAAATTTTGCCGTCGCGGATTGCGGCAACCCGGTCTACCTTTTTGGCCAGCTCCGGGTCATGCGTTACAATTACGATTGTGATGCCCATCGTTCGGTTCAGCTCCCGGAACAAATCCAGGATTTGCTCCGACATCTTGGCGTCTACCGATCCTGTAGGTTCATCCGCCAGCAGCAGTCTGGGCTGATTTGCCAGCGCGATGGCGATGGCAACCCGCTGCTGCTCGCCTCCTGACAGCTGGTACAGCTTGTTATGCGCACGGTGTCCCAGTCCTACGGCATCCAGCAGCTCCTTGGCGCGCCAGCGCTTGCGCCTGCCCGTCAGCAGCACGGGAAGCTCTACATTTTCCAGCGCCGTCAAATAGGGGATGAGATTACGCGCATTATTTTGCCAGACAAAACCAACGCTTTCCCGCTTGTAGCGGACCAGCTCGCGTTCCTTCATTTTCAGCAGGTCCTTGCCGTCCACCATCAGCTTTCCCGCCGTTGGTTTGTCCAGTCCCCCCAGCATGTTAAGCAGCGTTGATTTGCCGCTTCCGCTGTTGCCGATAATCGCCATCAGCTCGCCTTGCTGAATTTGCAGATCGAGGCCTTGCAGCGCAAAAACCTCCAGATCCGCCGTTTTGTATATTTTGACCAATCCTTCGCAATGGATCATTGCCATAACCTAATCCTCCCCCAGCTTGAGCGCTTGATGAATGCGCAGCCTGGACAGCATAAAGCCTAATATCGCCAGCCCGGCAACAAGCATAAAGCCCGTCAGCGTATAGATGCGCAGCATGTCTCCCGCCTGAAACTGAACGATAAACGGCGGTACCAGGCTGCTGGGATTAAAGGCAATTTGAAAGCTTGGCACAAACAGCCTGCTGGCCGTATGGCCTACGCCGATGCCAATTGCCACCGCTACGCCGGAGGTCAGCAGTTGCTCCGCGGCAAGCATGCCGATCAGGCTTTTGAGCGACAGCCCGATAGCGCGCAGGATGCCGTTTTGCAGCATGCGGCCTTTTAACGACAGCACCCAATAAAGCAGGAAGCCGATAAAGCTGACAATAATGGATAATACAAATCCCAGCGTCAATACGCCGTTTAGCGCCAGCAGGAAAGGATCGTTTTTGGCGCGGACAAGACTGTCTCTTGTATTTGCGACCTTTATTACCGCCTGGCCGCTTTCCGCGATGCCATCGTAAAGCTCCTGAACCGAGGCTCCGTCCTCCAGCTTCAGCCATACCTTGTACGGCTCAATCGCCAGCTGAAGCTGAATTCGCGACAGATGGCCAACGATCAACATAGGCGCGGAGCTGCCGCCCCCGGCGGTTGGGGGGTTGGGGTTAAAGGTCGGGAAATAATCTATGATGCCATAGACGGTGAACGGCTGCTGCGTTACCTCGGCCCAGCCGACCCAGATGGCATCTCCTGCCTTCAGCCCTTTTTGCTCCGCAAGACTGCGGGAAATCAGCACGCCTTTAGTATCGGCGGCCAACAAATTCAAATAGTCATAAAAATGATGGTCCAGCAAGCCATCCCTGAACCATGCCGTTTTGCCAAATTCGTCAGTATCAATTCCCATCAGCACAGCGGACCCGGATTCATTGCCGGCGAAAAAATCCGCTTTGGGCTGCACAAATACCTTGGCTGCGCTCTCAACCCCGGGAAGCTTGCGGAACGGCTCAAACGGCGGCTCTAAATAATTGACCTTTCCGGTGGAGGTTACAGGTTTAACGGATGGAGGAGCGCTGCCGGGCATCATCGGCGGCGGGGCGTCATTCACCCAGCTGACGTCCAGAATGATATCCGCACCCGCCGCATAGCTGATGCGATCCTCCGTATTTTCGTTAATCGTTCTGGCGGCCGATGCGCTGAAAACCCCCGTTGCAATCGTCATAACAAGGAAGATCATCAGAAATTGGTATTGGCTGCTGGATCGCCCCACCTGGATCAGCGTGGCATACAGGGAAGGCGGCCACCATTTGCGCCCAATCCAATAAACAAGACGCAGCAGCCACGGATACAGACGCAGCAGCAGCAAACCTCCCCCCATAATAAACAAGGCGGGAATAACAAATTGCAGCGGATCGATGCTGAGATCGTCCGCCCCAAGTCCCAGCGCCTGCAAATCCGCCTGACGCTTGCGGAAATTGTACAGGCCATACAACGACAAGCCCAGAGCGATACCATCCAGAAACAGCTTATGCCACAGCGGCGTTTTGAGCAATCGGGCCAGCTGCTGCTTGTGTCCTACGATAGAAATGCGCGTGGCGGCAATGACGGGAATCATCATAATAAGCAAGCAGGCTCCCGCCGTAATGGCGGCGTATTCCCAAGCCTCCTCGGTAATGCGCACCGGCAGCCTTACCCGCTGGACAAATTCCAAAAAGCCGCTGGACGCGCCCAAAACATTGGTAAGCACGCTTCCCAAAAAAGGACCTGCGGCAAAAGCCATTCCGCACAGCAGAACCCCCTCCACAAAATAGGAGGCAATGATTTGCCATCTTGCGGCCCCGCGGCTTCGCAAAACGGCAATTTCGGTTTTTTGCCGCTCCGTGATCAGGTTGGCAACCATAAACATATAAAAAGCAAGCATGATCAATAAAGGAATATTAAGCGCCCACATAAGCGTCTGAAGCTGCTCGGCCCGCTCCGTATATTGAGACAGCGTGGACAATGCGCGCGACTCCAGCCCCATCTGATACAAATATACCTTTTTGTTCAGCTCCAGCTTGATGGCGTTGAAGCTGCTTTGAAATCGGGCGATGCTGTCCAGCTCCATCTTGCTGTAATCCATGACCAGATGCCAGCCCGTGCCGCCGATCGGCAGCGACTGCTGCTCCAGCAGAAGCTCCTTGGCGGATTCATAGGGCAGCATAAAGCTGTTGCTCATATCGCTTAAATTGCCGTAGCGGAAATACACGTCATTTTCTGCGGCTTTCCGAAACACGCCTACGACCTTCAGCTTCACTGGCCTATCCAGCTTTTCGTCCTCCAACGAAAATTCCGTATTCAGCACCGTTTTAAAATGGTTAAGCGCACGCTCGGTCACCATTACCTCATAAACGCCGTCCACCGGAAGCGGAGAGGGCAAGCGCCCATCCTTCAGCTCCACGTGCTTCTCCAGGTTTTGGTACGATTTGATGGTCACCCGCTGCATATTGGATTCGGAAAGCGGATTGGGATCATCAGCCCGCTTCATCTTGAGCGAAAGCGCGTAAAGCTCATTGTTAAGCTCTAGCACGGGCAGCCCAAAGCCCGCCGCCCCTTCCCCGCGTATGTAATCGTCCATCCGCTGAAACTTGCTTCTAATTTGCTCCGGCTTTTCGTCGGAGTAAAACATATGGCCGTACAGGGCGCCGGGGTATTGCCCCGTGTCCCCCTGCAGCCGCTCCAGATCCTTGACCAGCATTCGCGTAAGCACGGCCTGGGAATAAATCGGCATGCTGCTGACCAGCGCTACGGAGATGGATATGCCAAGAAACAAGCTGCAGACGAGCCACTTGTTTTGCATCATTTTGCGAAAAATCATAATTAATAATGCCATGAGCCAACCAACCTCCGTATATTATGGCAGCACGACCAGCATGCCCTCTTCCAGTCCCGCCGTAATTTCCACCTCGGTTGAGCCTGTAATGCCCGCCTCCACATCCACTTCGCGGATATTGTCGCCTTCCTCCAGCACGCGGACAAAATTGCGTCCCAGATAGCTGCGCAGGCCGCTGCGGGGAATAACAAGCGTGTCGCGGCTTTCCTGAAGCAAAATCCGGATATTGACGGAGCCGCCGATTTCCGCGCTCTCCGGCAGCTCGGCATCCATATAGATCATTTTGGAATTCCTATCTCTGATGACGGGATCATCGGAAAATGGAGCGGACGCCGGCGTTTGCGTTACTTTGCCCTCCACAACGCTATTATCCTTGAATTGCAGCTCCACCCGCTGCCCTACGGAAACTAAATTGACATCTCCCGACGTGCTGCCCTGAAAAGCAACCCGCAGCTTGGAAGGGTCCGACAGCATAACAAGCGTTTCATGCGGAGCTACGCCCTGGCCTTCCTCCAGCTCCGCCAAATAGGTAACCTGGCCATCGATGCCCGCCGTCAATTGCTTGCTGTTGTAGGTCTCCTGCAGGCGCTCGTATTTGATCCGGTCAAGTTCATATTGCAGCTGGGCAATCGTAATATTGTCGGCGTCATCCGAAAGCTTGGCGGCTTTCAGAGCCGTTCGTGACTTTACCATATTAAGCTCAAATTGCTTGAGGTTAATGTCCATATCTCCCACATCAAGCTGGATCAGCACGTCTCCCGCTTTAACCTGGTCGCCCTGCTTGACCATCACTTCCTTAACCCGTCCGCCCTCATCCGTAAATTTGGCCGCATCGGAGGAATAGGATTCCAGCGTCGCGCTTCCTTTGATCTCTTTGGCGATATCGCCGCGCTTCACTTCCACCGTTCTGTAGCTTTCCTGCGGCGGCTTTACGAGAGGCGGCAAAAGCGCCTCTTCTTCGGCAGGCAGAAGCGAGCAGCCCGACATCAGCAGCGCCGCCCCAAGCGCCGTGGCAATCAGTTGGATCTTGAAGGCTTTAGTGCGTGGAAACAACAATTCTACCATCCTCCAGTTCATACACATGATCAACGATCTCCATTATGGCAGGGTCATGCGTTGTCATTATAATGGTCATGCCGGTGGATTCCACCAGTCCGCGGAAAACCCTCATAATTTGCAGGCCTGTGCGGCTGTCCAGCTCAGCCGTCGGCTCGTCCGCCAGCAGCAGCTTGGGTCTGTGGGCGATGGCCCGGGCAATTGCCGTGCGCTGCTGCTCGCCGCCCGACAGCTCGAAGGGCCGGTGATGCATGCGCCCTTTTAAGCCAACCTGCTCCAGCGCAGCTTCGGCAGCCGCCTTCCGCTCACTGGCAGGCACGCCGGCAACACGAAGCACAAATTCAATATTTTCATAGGCCGACATCAACGGAATCAGGGCAAAGGATTGAAAGATCAGTCCCATTTCCTTGCGGCGGATATGATCCCGTTCCTTATCCCCCAGCGCAGACAGCTTCCTGCCCTGAAAAATGATTTCCCCTTCGCTTGGCCTGTCCAGTGCGCTGAGCAGGTTGATTAACGTTGTTTTGCCGGAGCCGGAACGGCCCTTAAAAGCAATCAGCTTGCCCTGTCCAATTGATAGATCAACGCCCTTAAGTACATGCACAGCGCCTGTCCCCCGTCCAAAAGACCGCTTGACAGCGTTTGCAACAATAATAGGGGCAGTGGTTGCGGCTTGCTCCAAAACCATTCCTCCATCCCGCTATGTATCCGGTTTCATTTATCATCTTTTCCCATTTTAACCTCTTAGGTACAGCAGCACAATAGTTTTATCGAGGCAAAAAAAGAGAAGCCCCATCTATCTCGGCGACAAAAAAGAGCTCCCCTTCGTTATTCCATTCTTATCTCTCCTTACAGCTGCAAAAAGAAGATAACCGCCGTAACGGTCAATACGCTCAGCACCGTAGATACAAAGACCGACTGAGAAGCAAATTCCGCTTCGTTGTCGAACTCCACCGCCAGCAAAACGCTGCTCAGCGAAGTCGGGACGGCTGAGGAAACAATTAAAGCGGCCGCTGTCAGCTTGTCAAAGCCCAGCAGAATAACGATCAGCCATGCCGCAAGCGGCCCTCCAATCAGCCTTAGAAAAGCGGAGATGGATACATCCAATGCCATCGTTTTTTTGACAACCCATTTCATATTCCCGAGCTGAACGCCAAGCGTAATCAACGCCGTGCCGATAAAGGCGCCTGACAAATAGGCAATCGGCGTTGCGATAGGCTGCGGGACAGGAATTTGCAGCCCCCTCATCATAAAGGCAACGGGAATGACATAAATAATCGGCATGCTAAAAATCGTCCGCCATACCTTCCGCATATCCGCTTTATGCGCATTTACGTTATAAACGCCATACGTATTGGGCAGCAGCGCCTGCATCATCATGATGATGACCTGAATGGCCATCGTTTCCTTCAGCCCATGAAACGCAAGCTGATTCAGCGGTATGCCGTAGTTGGCGCTATTGTAAAACAATACACTGTTGCGCATGGCGCTTTTCATGCCAGGGGAATAACACCGCAGCCGGATCACAATCTCTACCATGATATATTGCAGGACAGCCAGCATCACAAAAAACAACAATACTTTTCCGATCAGGCCGTATGAAATCTCGGTTTCGTACAGCAATTTGAACATAATAGCCGGAGAAAATAAATAAAAGTTCAGTTTGGTCAACGTCTTGATATCCAGCTTGAAGCAGCGCTGCAGCACGATCCCAAGGCCAATGACAATGCTCATGGGCAATACGTTGGTTAACAAAATATGAAAAAATATAGGCATTGCCGTCTCTTCTTTCCGTTCATCCGCTCATGATGATTAATGGAAGCCTCTCGCATACTATCATTAGTTTATAGCATCTGCCTTTTCTGTCAATGATTCATACAGAGCGGAATCGCCTCCTCCTTGCGAATGCGAATAAAGCTTGGCGTAATAGCCTCCCCGAGCCAGCAGCTCCCGGTGTTTGCCTTGCTCTACAACCTTGCCTTTGTCCATGACCAAAATCCGGTCCGCTCCCATTATGGTGGATAACCTGTGAGCGATGACAAGTGTGGTCCTTCCTGCCGAAACCAGATTTAGCGCCCGCTGAATCAGTTCCTCGCTATAGGAATCCAGATTAGCCGTCGCTTCGTCCAGAATGAGAATGGGCGGCTGGAAAACGATAATGCGGGCAAAAGAGAGCAGCTGCCGCTCGCCCGCGGAAAGCCCGCTCCCCCGCTCCGATAGCCGTGTATCGTAGCCGTTGCTCAATCTCTCCACGACGCTTTCAGCTCCGACGAACCGGCAGGCCGCAATGACATCCTCGCGGCTTATGCTGTCATCGAACAGGGTTATATTTTCGATAATCGTGCCGGAATACAGATACGGCTCCTGCTGCACCAGTCCAACCATCCGATGCAGACTACGCTGGGGAATGTCGCGGATATCGGTTCCGTCTATTCTGATACTGCCCCGATCCACATCATAAAAGCGGCATAGCAGGCTGATTAGAGAGCTTTTGCCAGCGCCTGTCGCCCCTACGATTCCAATTAATTCTCCGGGCTTGATGACCAGGTTCAAATTCGTTATAACGGGATGACCCTCGCGATAGGAAAACGTCACGTCGTCGAACCGGATTTCCCCTTTCACCCGATTTAATTCAACCTCGGCCATCCCTTCCTCGCTGTCATTAACGGCGGGCTTGCTGTCCAGCACGGACCATATCCGCGATACCGCAACCGTAGCGGACTGAAGCGTATTCCATTGCTGGGTGATAGTGTTGATGGGATTAAAAAACTGGCGGATATACGTAATAAACGCGTACAGCACGCCAAACTCCATCTGCTTGCCCAGCACCGCCCAGCCGCCAATCCAGGTAACAAAAGCGATGCACAGCGTGCTTAATATATCAAAGGTCCTGCCAAACAGCACATGCGTCCGGACTTCCCGGATATTGGCTTTAAAGTATACGCCGTTCCGTTCCTGAAACTGCCTCTCCTGCTCCTTTTGCTGATGAAACACCTGAATCAGATTCATTCCCGCCAGATTTTCCGCAACAAACGCAATCAAACGTGAAAGCCTCGTCCTGGCCTGCTGGTACGTCTCCCTCATATAGGAGCGGAACAAAACCGCTATCACGAAAATAACCGGCAATATAAACAAGCAATACGTAGCCAGCCCGGCATCCAGCTGAAACATCATGACAATAATAAAGACGAGGGTTAACCCGTCCCGGAACAGGCTAAGCAGAACCTGGCTAAAAAACTGGTTCAAGGCCTCCGTATCGCTGGATACATGAGTAATCAGGCTTCCCCCGGACATGCGGTCAAAATAAGACATCGACTGCTTTAAAATATGGCTGAACAGCCGCTTGCGGACAGCGGCGACAATGCTTTGCCCGATTCGCTGCAGCAAATTGTTTTGTAAATAAGTGAAAAAAAAGCTGCTTGCCGAAAAAGCAAAATAAACGATGCAGATAAGAAGCAAGCCCTTGTAATCGTTGACGCCTGCCAGCAAATTATCGTCAATGGCAATCTTCATCAGATAAGGCTGAAGCAAATCCGATAAAATTGCGATCAACGTACACCCAAAAACGGCGGCAAATCCGAGAGCATGCTCCCGTATATAGCCTGATAACGCGCGGAAGGCGGATACGTATTGCGGCTTCGGCTTTTTTTCTCCTTCATGACCCTGCTCCTCGTTACGTTTCCCGCCACTCGCCCATCTGGGACCCATGCCTCATTCCCCCCTCCTGTATGGCGTAAAGCTCGCGGTAAAAGCCGTCCTTGCTCAGCAGCTCGTCATGAGTCCCTTGCTGCACAATAGCTCCTTCGTCCAGCACGATGATCAAATCGGCATGTTTGACCGCGCTGATCCGGTGGGCGATGATAATGGTGGTTTTGCCCTTGCGCTCTTTGGCAATGGAGGACAAAATTTTACGTTCCGTTACGGCATCCACCGCGCTAACGCTATCATCCAGAATCATGATGGGCGCTTTTTTGATCAATCCCCGCGCGAGGCTGGTCCGTTGCCTCTGTCCGCCGGAAAGCGTCAAGCCGCGTTCTCCCAGCTTGCTCTGGAAGCGGTCGGGCAGCTCCGCAATCTGCTGAAAAATGCTGGCCTGGCGTGCTGCCTCCTCCACTCGCCCGCTCTCCGCATCCCGGCGGTAAAATGCGATATTTTCGCCGATGGTGGTACTGAACAGGAAGCCGTCCTGGGGCACATAGGCGATTCCTTCGCGCAAATTTTCCAGCGCCATATCCCTTACATCAACTCCCCCGTAAGCGATCGAGCCGGGAGGAGGATCGTAGGTGCGAAGCAGCAGCTTCATCAGAGTTGTTTTGCCGCTTCCCGTTTTCCCGACAATTCCCAGCGTAGTGCCAGCGGCAACGCTCAGCTGGATATTTTTCAATACGGGGCGGCCCTCCGGCTGATAAGCAAAGGTTAGATGGTTGAGCGTGATGTCCGCTTTTGCCAAATCGACAGTTACGGCTCCTTCCGTCTCGACAATGTCCGGGCTTTGCGACAACAGCTCGTTGAGACGCTGCAGAGAAGCGCGGGAGCGCTGAATGGAATTGACAACGTTGCCGATTTGCTGAAGCGGATTCATCAGCATACGCACATATAGGGTCAGCGCAACAAAGCTTCCAAGCGACAGCCCTCCATTAATGGCCAGGTATCCGCCCAGCGCAAGCGCAATAACAAGCGCCAATGTGCCAAGAAGCGGAATTAAAGCGTGAAAAAAGGAGGACACCTTGACGAGCCTGAGCTGATTGGCTGTAATTTGATCCACCGCGCGTCCGAAGCGCCCCTTCATAATTGGCTCCACCGCAAACTTTTTGGTAACCCGGATGCCGCCGAACTGCTCCTCCGCCATATCCGTCATTGCTCCCAGAGACTCCTGCACCTCGCGGGAGCGCGTCCGGATAACGGGGCCAAGCTTAACGACGATAAACGGAATAAGAAGCATCGGCGCAATACAGGCCGCAATCAGATATAGAGGTATGCCGCTTGTGATCATCATGACCAAAGCCGCGGCAAACAGCATGACCGCATTGGATGTAGCGTTAAACCCCATCGCAATAGATTCCCGCACCGCCGAAACGTCGTTCATAAAATAGCTAAGCAGCTTGCCTACGCCATTGCTGGAATAAAACCTCTCGCTCATACCGGTAAAATGCCGGAATAGCTTGCCGCGCAAAATCGACTCAAATCGCCGGCCCACATACATGACCAGATACATGGCCGTTCCGCTGAACACTACATGGCCAATACCGATCAATAACAGCAGCAGGCTATAATCCAATACGAGCGAACGGGTTAACTCTCCAAGCTGCAGCATGTCGGCAAATTGTCCAAGCACTCTGGGATAATATACATGAATCAGGTTTGCAATAAAATGCAGCGACAAGGACAGCGCATAAACCGGCCATGCCTGCCGAAAAAAATGAACCAGCAGTCGCGGGTTATTTTCCAAATTCACGTTTCCCCCTTCCTTCCGGCTCGGTATCGCTTCCTTCTATTAAAAGGGCTAATGACTTCTTCAATTGCTGCAAAATAACTCTTAGCTCCTCCGCCTTCCCGGCATCGCCGATCGCGGAACGTTCAGCCGCCTTCAGCAGATGAAGGAGCTCCTTGCCTTTAGGCGTTAATCTGCGGTTTCTTTTTCTGCCCCCGCGCTCCCCATCTCCTTCAGCCATCCTTGCGGATTGCTCTTCTCCAGCCTCTTCGGCATCTAAGGCATCTGCTGTATCTGCGTTATCTCCGGCATACCGGTTATCTGAGGCATCTGTAGTATCTGCGATATCTCCAGCATATCGGGTATCTCCGACGTCTCCTGCATCTCCGGTATTTCTATTGCGCGTTTTGCACTCCCTCTCGCACAGGGATGCCGTCTCCGACTTCTCATTCTCCTCGCGCAAATAAATCCGCCCTTCGGCAGTTATTTGAAAAACCTGTTTGCCGTCCTTCTTGCTGGATTCCACAAAACCTTGATCGCGCAGCATTTGCAAAGTAGGATAAATAGAACCCGCGCTGGGCTGATACGTTCCGCCGGACTGCTCCTCAAGCGCTTTCATCATCTGATAGCCGTGCATATTTTCCTCCTCCAGCAGTTCGAGCAGCGCAAACTTCACTCCCCCTCGGCTGAAATAACGCCTGCCCGATCCTCCCGTTTCCCTTTCTCCTCCAAGATGCAGAAATAGACGATCTTCCTCGCCCCACTCTTTCATATCTATGCCCCTTCATTTAACGATATATCGTAATAAAGTAAATACTATACGATATATCGTTAGCTGACAATACGTTTTGACTTTGGCAGCAAATCTCATTCGGTCCAGGCAAACAACAAGAAGACTTTGTATGATAATTCACTCAAAATACCATTTCGTGCACCACAGCAAATACAACTTGTACGATTTATCGTACAAAATAACAACTTATTCCCTCCGAATGGGTAATATTGTACGATTTATCATACAAAATAACGACTTATCCCCTCTGAACGGGTATTATTGTACGATTTATTGTACAAAACGACCCTAATGGCATTCAGAATCTCAACTTTTATACGAAAATCCATACAAAAGTCAACTCCTATGAAGATTCAGTGTCATTGTGCTGTGATAATGTCACCGTATAACTGTTCTGAGATAATGTCACTATGGAACAGGAGACATTGACATTGAGCAGAGCAGAGTTGAAGAAGGTCGTCGTGGTGGAAAAGATCATTAGCGGGCATATGACGAATGCGGAAGGAGCGGCATCACTCGGATTAACGTGCAGACAGGTGATTCGGTTGAAGAAGAAGTATAGGACGGAGGGAGGCGCAGCGGCGCTTATTCATCGCAATCGTGGCAAGAAGCCCGCTCATGCACTTACAGATGAAATGAAAGAACGCGTGGCCGCCCTTTACAGGCAGCAGTATGCGGGAAGTAACAACTGCCACTTTGCGGAACTACTCACCGAACGCGATCAGTTGGAGTTAAGCCCTTCTAGCGTACGCCGGATCTTAATCGCTAAGGGCATAAAACAAATCAAGCAGCGCCGCCGCAGTAAAGCCCATCAGCCACGCGAGCGCCGTTCTCAAGCTGGTGCGCTCTGGCAGATCGATGCCACGCCTTATGCATGGCTCGAAGACCGCGCGCTCGGCTTCGCCCTTCACGCAGCTATCGACGATGCGACAGGCACCATTGTTGGCGCCATCTTCAGACCAAACGAGTCTCGCGAAGGCTATTCGCTTGTGATGCAGCAAGGTTTGAAAAAATACGGTATCCCGCTCGGGCTCTACAGTGACCGCCATACGATCTTCCGTTCACCAAACGAGACGTTGACCATCGAGCAGGAACTGGCTGGTGAAACGAAGCCGCTATCCGAATTTGGCAAGGCTATGGACGAACTCTGCATCACGCACATCAAGGCACTTACACCGCAGGCCAAAGGACGCATTGAACGCCTCTGGGGAACACTCCAGGATCGCCTGGTCATCGAGTTGCGCCTCCTGGGTGTGAATACGATGGAAGAGGCAAACAAGGCCTTGCCGGCGCTTGTGCTCAAGCACAACCGCAAGTTCGCCGTGAAGCCGAAAAAGGACGAGAGCGCCTACATGAAGCTCGACTCCACCACTCGACTTGAGTATGTCTTCACTACCCGTGAAAAGCGGACGCTTGGTCATGGCCATACCTTGTCCTACGCCAACAAGCTGTATACATTTGCTAAGCCGACAGCCTGTCGCTTCGATGCCAAAACCGTCGTAGAGGTTCGTCAGACCCTTACGGGTGAAGTCGTCGTGTGGCACGATGGGACTACCATTACGCTTGTAGAGGTTGAGAAACCCGTCAAGCCCAAGCAACAAAAGAAAAAGGCGAGTTCTGCGTCGCCACGCAAAACCGCCTCTACCTATTCGTGGAAAGCCACGATGAAACCTCAACGAATCAAGCGTAGCACAAATAAGAACCAATTCCAAGAAGCCATGTATTCTCAGCATAACAGCTATGCCGATGTGACCTGGTGAGTCGCATCGGCAACATTTAGAAGTGACATTTTCTCAGATCAGTTAGGGTGACATTATCTCAGACGTTTGACACTCCTATGAAGATTCAGTAGAAAGAACCATTACACGAGTATGGATGCAGTACGCAAGTACGAATGCAGTACGCAAGTACGAATGCAGTACGCAAGTACGGATGCAGTATGTGAGTACTGATGCAGCACGCAAGTGCAGATGAAGTACGTGAATTCGGATGAAGTACCTCAGTACTGATGCATTCCACTCACCTGCCTCAATACGAGTGCCAGGCATCCTTAAGTCGAGCAATGTTTCCTATTTTGAGCTGCATTTTTCATATGTAGTGAAAAAAAGACCCGCGCTATCTGCTCCCTTGGGAAATGATAGAACGGGCCCTTCTCTTTTTTATAAAAGCTGTGCTTCCCACAGAGCTTTTGAACATGCTTTTTGCGAACTCATTTTGAGAACTCATTTTGAGAATACATTTGCTAATACTTTTGCTAATACTTTTGATAATGCTTTTTAAACACGCTTTTTAAGCGCCTGTTTTTTGCTCTGAAAGATTTTTCAATTCCGAAACGAGACTATCCAGCTTGGCGTATTCCTCAACCATAACCGCGATCTTCTGGTTTTGGGATTCCATGCTCGCCTGTACTTCCTCCACCGAAGCCATGTTCTGCTGCGTCGTTGCGGCAATGCTGTCCAGTTCGGCAGCCAGTTCTCCGTATCTTTGGTACAAACGGGTGGAGCCTTCGCCTAGCTGCCTTGAATGCTCCTTGGTCTGATGGGCATTTCCATTAATGTCCTGAAACAGCTCAACCGACTTGCGCGTAACCTCGCCGCTTTGTCTGACCGCCTCCTGGCCCTTCGTAACACCGGCATAAGCTTCGTCAATTTGCGCCCGAATCTCGGTTAGTATACTTCCGATTTCCTCCGTCGATTTGCGGGAATGATCCGCCAGCTTGCGTACCTCGCCAGATACGACGGCAAAGCCGCGGCCATGCTCACCAGCCCGCGCCGCTTCAATCGCGGCATTAAGGGCAAGCAGATTGGTCTGCTCCGAAATGTCGCTTATCGTATCTACGATCGCCGTCACTTGCTCATTATGACGCTGCAGCACTTCCATGCCTGCAACCGTATTTGACATAATGGCGCCCAAAGCTGCCATTTCGCTTGCAAGCTTCTCAAGCTCCGCGCTGTTTTGCTCCGTCATACTAACGTTTTGCTCAGCATATTGTTGAAGGCTGGATGCTCCCTCCCGCAGCTTGCCCATAAACTCTTCCATTTCCTGGGCCGACTCGTTAATGGAAACTACGCTGCCCGTTTGTTTTTCGATCGCTGCCGTCATTTCACTAAAGGTCCCCGTTACTTCGCGCGAAATCGTTCCCGTGGAATGAACGTGCTGCTGCTGCTCGCGGCTAAACGTTGTCAAAATGCCAATAGAATCTTTTAATTGACCCAAAATACGCTCGGACAACTGCTGCGCTTTAAGCGCTTCACTCTGCCGCTCCGTAACCTCCTTTTGCAGCTTTGCACTAAAACCGGCCGCTATTGCCATAGCCGTTGTAGCAAAAGCCAGGTACAAGAACAGCAAAGCCAAGGACTCCCCTGGAAACAGCTTTTCCTGATAGAAGGGATCGAGAAACAGATAGGTGCTCAACCCAGCCCCAAGTACACCGGTCAAAATAATCGGTTTATAGTCTGAGTAGAGGGACACAATCGCCAGATTAACGTAGACGAGAAAATAAGTGCTGACGATTGGATTGGGGTCGGACAAAATTAACAGCGATACAATGATTGTCAAGTTGCATGGGACAACATATTTGACAAATCGGCTGCCGATTCTCAGATAGGCCATTGCGGCAGCAATGCCACCTGTAACAGCTCCTACGCCGGCAAGCAGCAAAATGACTTTAAGTTCCAGTCCTATTGCAAAGTCGGTCAAAATTCCCAGTGCCAGCAAGCCCCAAATAATGTTGACTTGCAAGCGATTTCGTTTGTCTAGTACCGTCAAGTTTTGTTTCATCTGATATCCACCTGTTCTATTATGCGATTTGGCTTGTAGTCCATCAGCCATTCATAATGCTGCTTGTTGCGATACATGGCCTCCATATCAAATATAACGGGAACAACAAAATCTCCTTTGTAATAGAGCCGGTCGCCAATTCGCTCCAGCGGAATTTTGAAGGTGATTCTTAACGCCCGTAAAAAAACAGGCTCCAGCAAGGAAACAAAATAGCGGATATTTCGATTTTCCGCACAGTGTACCGCCGATGACAGCAAAGCGGACAAATAGTTTCCTTTGCTTCTATACGAGCTGAGCAATGCAATTTTGTCGATTTCAGCAACCCTAGCTTCTTCCCCGATGAGTTTTGGATGCAAGTGGAATGGAGCCGTTTTGTTGATCTCGCTGGTTTGTACATCATAAGGCTTAATCTCGGAAGTGCCAATGCAGTGTCCCTCATCCGTCAAAACAATATACCGGTCGAGGACTGTATTCGAAAATTCCAGCTCATATCCCTTCTCCATCCATACTGTTGTCCAAATTCCGTTAAACAGCGCTAATTCCAGCTCACTCTCCACTGTCTTGAACATGAATTCCTCACTATCTCCCCATTCATTTCTATATTTTTCTTTATAATTTTTTCATAAATTATTTATTTGACAAAAATGTTAAGAATCCTTCTTTTACATTATTAAATAACTATGAACAATTAACTAATATGTCCCCCCAGTTCAGTCTCAGGACCTAGTCACTTTGCAGCCGAGGACGGAGCATACAGGAAAAGTGCTAGTTTATAATGGGTATAGAGAACAAGAACCATGCAAAAAAAAGGAAACAGGAGGAGTGAAGCAGAAATGCCGGTATTGAAAGTTAGCGGGTTAAAAAAATCATTTGGAACCGTCCATGCCGTCCGCGATATCAGCTTTGCTGTGGAGGGAGGGGAAATCTTTACGATTATCGGACCCAACGGAGCTGGCAAAACAACAACGCTGGAGATGATTGAAGGGCTCCTTCCGCCTGACTCCGGTGAAATCGCCTTCGGTGATCTTAAATGGGGGCGCAACACGGAGCAAATCAAAATGGAGATCGGTGTTCAGCCGCAATCAAGCGCATTATTTGATCTGCTAACCGTAGAGGAAACGCTGAAGCTGTTTGCTACCTTTTTTACCCGGACAAAGCCGGTAGACGAGGTGCTGGAAATGGTCAATCTGACAGAGCAGCGAAATCGCCATGTGCGAAAGCTGTCGGGGGGTCAGAAGCAGCGGCTGGCCATTGGTCTTGCAATGATCAATGATCCTGGCATTATTTTTCTGGATGAACCTACAACGGGTCTTGATCCTCAAGCGCGGCGCAACATTTGGGACATTATTCTGAAGCTGAAGGAAATCGGCAAAACGACTATTTTAACGACACATTATATGGAGGAGGCCGAAAAGCTCAGCGACCGGGTATGCATTGTGGATCAAGGACGCGTCATAACGCTGGATACGCCAGCCGCGCTGATTGATCGGCTTACCAGCGAACGAGAGGTTCGCTTGACGCTTACGGACGGAGAAGCAGCCGCATTGGCGACGGAGCAGACTGCATCGGAATTGGACACCGTGACCAAAATCATCCGCGAAGGCAGCTCCTTGCAGGTTTGGACTACGCATCCCGAGAATACGCTTTATTCGTTATTCGGCTTTACCAAGGAAAACGGCTACCGCGTCGAGCAAATCTCCATCCGCGAGATGAGCCTGGAGGATGTGTTTATTGCGTTTACAGGAAAGGAATGGAGGGATTAGCAAGATGGCGTTTAAGCAATTTTCCAGTATGTTTTCCGCTCAGGTCAAAATGATGTTTCGGGAAAAGCAGGTTTGGTTCTGGAATATCTTTTTCCCCGTTATTTTGATGGTCCTGTTTATGATTATTTTTGGAGGAGGCATGTCAAGCGACGGCTTCCAGGCCAAAATAGCCGTTGTTGACGAGAAGCCCAACGCTTCCTCAGCCATGCTGATGGAGAGCCTTAAAGGCGTTCCGCTCTTAACGCTGAAGGATGAAGCTCCCGTAACTCTTGAGCAAGGAGAGGAATGGGTCAAGGAAAAGGATATTGATGCGTTGATCGTTCTTCCTGCGCAGGAAGGCGCGGCGGAAATCGGACTTCTTATTAATATGGAGCGGGAAGGCGGGGCTACAACCCAGGCGGTGGCCGGCATTCTGGACCAAGTGGTGCAGGGGATGAACTTTGCCGTTCTGGGAGCTGAGCCTCAATACAGCGTTGCCATGAAATCCATTACGTCAGCCTCTGACGACATCAGCTATCAGGACTTTCTGCTTACGGGCATGATTGGGCTTGCCATTGCCCAAGGCGGTTTGTTCGGCATGGTGGATCAGGTGGATATGCGGAAGCGCGGCTTGCTCAAGCGGCTGCATATGACTCCTGCCAGAATGGATCTGTTTGGTTTATCCGGCATGATCGTCCGCCTCATGCTTGGCATCGTCCAAATTGTGCTGCTGACGCTAGTAGGCGTCATTGGATTCGGCGCTAATTTACACATCAATCCGCTAACGCTGCTCATTGCCTTTTTTGGCGGGGCGCTAGTGTTTAACGCCATGGGCTACCTCATTTCCTCCTTCAGCAAAACAATGGAGGCTTACATGGGCATCGCCAACATCATAAGCATGCTGATGATGTTTCTGAGCGGCGTATTTTTCCCTGTGGAGACGCTGCCGGAATGGCTGCAGGTCGTGCCAAAAGTGCTCCCGCTTACCTACTTTGTGGAAGGCATGCGCGACGGCATGATTTATGCCACCGATATTTTCTCCGCCGACTTCTGGATCGGAATCGGCCTGATGGCCATCTGGGGTATTGCAAGCTTTGTGCTTGCCGCCCAGCTCTACAAAAGCAAATCTATTTCGTCTGTCCGCTAAGACATGAAACAAGCCGCGAAGCAATCCTGAAACGGACTCCTTCGCGGCTTGTTTTTGCAATAGCCAAGGAATGGCTAAAGCGCCTATTCGGCTTCCCTTAATGTTCAGCCGGCCGTATCTATTGCCATCCTCAGCCATGCTTCAGATGCTGAAGCGTGAGTACAATCAATTGCTCTACATGATCGTCATCCAGCGAATAAAAAACGGTTTTGCCTACCTTGCGCCGCTTGACGATTCTCATATTGCGCAGCAGCCTGAGCTGATGGGAAATAGCAGATTGGCCCATCCCAAGCACTTGGGTCAGGTCATGCACGCAAAGCTCCGACTGCAAAAGAGCATGAATGATTCGAATTCGCGTCGGGTCGCCAAGCGCCTTGAAAAGATCCGCCAGCTCCGTCGCGGTTGTATCATCCACCAGCTTTTCCTTTACGCTAAGCACATCGGCATTTGTGCCCGCACAGGCATCATCGCATGAAGCCGATAACGTTTCGTTTGTCATCAGGCACCCCCCGTTTTTGTGGCGCATCATTATTAATGCCCATTATAGCATTACCGGATAAGCCCCGCTACCCGGATTCAAAAAGGCCGGGACCCAAAAGATAAGTCAACATCGGGAAATTAAAAGGCGTGCTCCCGATAAACAGCGTTTCCTCAAGGGCACAGTTCCACTATAATAAAGGAGAGCTATAAAGGAGGGCTATTGCCAGCCTGGGATAAGGGGGAACAACTATTTTTACATTAAAAGAAAAAATATATTTGCTGAAGGCCTTGAAGGCAATGCAGCGCTGGAGCTTCAAAAAAAAGGACCCGTTGCACGAATCCCTCGTAGAAAAGCTGGAGCAAATGATTCGGAACGAGCAGGTTAATAAAGAACATTTGTAATGCACAAAGCCAGCAGGCATTATGAATAACCTTGCGGCATTGATTGCTTCAGCATTTTCTAGCGTTTTCTGAAGGACAATGCCGCTGCGCCAGTTACTCTGATGATCCCTCTGACTCTGATACATGCAACCGGCAAAACTGGGAAACAGCCTCAAGCTCATCCTCTTCCATTTCCATATCAATGTAGCTGCCGGAGGTTGTTGCTTGGAATTCATATTTTACAATTTCCTGCCTATCCCCGTCTTTGACATATATGACGCGCAGCGAAACCCCTTCTTCATGATAAAGCTCGTCGTCCTCCTCGACCTCCAAACCCAGCAGAAGCTCATACCGCTCCCCCGTTAAAATGCCGAAAGGGTCCTTCATTTTCTCCACACTGTATTCCGTAATGTTAAACATAGAGCTGTCCCTCCAGAAACGGCAAAAGCAGCCCGAAATCCTTCTTGCGAAGCTCCGGACTGCTTCAACCAGTTATTTGTTTTTTTAACCGTAATATAAGCTGAACATAAGAAAAGTATTGCGATCAGAAGAACTTTTCACAAGCCGTCACGCACCGCTGAACCTTTTTGCTCAACATATATATTGCATGCCTTACAGGGCGCTGAACGTCTCCGTCAGCACAGGCACGATCTGCGATTTGCGAGACACAACGCCTTTCAGCAGAGCCGTATTGTTTTGCAGCTTCACGTTGTACGCTTTTTCTACAGCTTCAGCTTTGGCGCCAAGCGCCAGACCGATGGAATCGTTATTGAGAATATCCGTCACAACAAGCAGGAACAGGTCCAGCCCTTTTTCGGCAATAATGCCGTTAAGCGCCGCTTCTACTTCAGCCTGGCGGCCAAGCACGTCGTTAGTGTCAACAGCGTTAACTTGAGCAATTTCCACTTTGTAGCTGCCCATGGAGAATTCTTTTGCATCCAGGGAAATTAGCTGTTGAATGGTTTTGTCGCTCAGATCGGCGCCGGCTTTAAGCATGTCCAATCCATAGGATTCGGCATCCACGCCAGCGATTGCAGCAAGCTCGCGCGCCGCAGCAACGTCCTGCTCCGTGCAGGTTGGCGATTTGAACAGCAGGGAGTCCGAAATAATCGCGGACAGCATCAAGCCTGCCATATTTTTCGAAATTTCAACGCCGTTTTCCTTGTACAGCTTGTTCAAAATAGTAGCCGTACAGCCAACAGGCTCAGCGCGGAAATACAGTGGTCCTGCCGTTTCGAAGTTGGCGATGCGGTGGTGGTCGATTACTTCCACTACGCGGACTTTGTCGATATCGTTGGCGCTTTGCTGGCGCTCGTTGTGGTCAACCAGAATAACTTCCTTGGCTTCGTCAGCTACGTTTTCGACGAAGCGAGGCGCTTCCACGCCAAAGTAGCTCAGAGCGTATTGCGTTTCGCCGTTGACTTCGCCCAGGCGAACGGCTTCAACATTGGCGCCAAGCTTGCTTTTCAGGTCCGCATAAACAATAGCGGAAGTAATCGTGTCGGTATCGGGATTTTTGTGGCCGAAAATAAGTGTTTTGGACATGGTATAGGCTCCTTGTTCATTATTGGTCCGTATCAGCTCTCTTTGCTGGTATGGACCTATGTCTTTATTTGCAGCAATCCTGCTTGTACATGCTTGAAAAAATACTTTAAAAAGCTTCCTACTTGAATTATACCTCTAAGTTCAATGTATTCCTATACCCATACCATGATTTTCACAGGAAAATCATTAGGGCGTGTCTGAAAACCCGCTTGTGGTCATCTTGCACCGCCTTTTCGCCCCCTGCTGCGTCAGTTTTGCTTGACTTACCCCCGGTAAGCCTTCACAAAACTTCCTTGCATGGGACGAAAATTCGGCACAATCTGTTCCTCTCGGAGTATTCAGACACGCCCTAGACGACAAAACGTTTGTTCAGCTCGGTCAATTCTCCGGACATCTCTTTAAGTCCCACTGCGGAGGCAGCCACTTCGTTCATAGAAGCCAGCTGCACTGCAGAATTATCCGCAATGCTCTGGAAGTGTTGCGCGGCGCGGCGGGCAATCTTCTCCATCTCTTCGACGGAAGCCGCAACCTCCTGCGATTCCGCCGAAATATTCTGGGAAGCCGCTGTTACTTCCCTAAGCTGCGCATTCAGCTGCTCCAAGCCGTCGATAATGGACTCAAAGGCCGTGCCGGCTTCTTTAACCCTTTCCACGCCAAAGCTGACGTTTTCGAGACTTTCTGCCATTTCACGGGATACTGCAAGCGTCTGTTCCTGCGTACGAGAAACCAGCCCGGCTATTTGGACGCTGAACATTCTGGACTGGTTGGCCAGCTTACGCACCTGCTCCGCCACAACCGCAAAACCTCGCCCGTTGTCGCCGGCATGCGCGGCCTCGATTGCGGCATTTAACGCCAGCAGATCGGTTTGAGACGCTATATCCGACATAATCGTCGTAATTTCGCCGATTTCCTGGCTTCTCTGCTTCAGCTCTTCCATATCCCCGCTCATTTTGATTGTTATCCCCTGCGCTCGCTCCATGCCCTCGATAGCCTGTCTGATAGTATCCCCGCCTTGTTGGCCAAGATCTGCTGTCCCTTCCGCGATATCCGAAACAATTGAAGTTGATTCCGTAATACGCCCCATGCCACCCGCCATGTTTTCGACAGCGCCGGCCATATCCACTGTGCGAGTCGCCTGAATTTCCGCTCCGCTGGAGGCGTCTTGTATGCTTTCCGCAATGAGGCGGCTGGCCTCCGAGGTGCTTCCCGCATGCCTCGCCATTTCCTCCGATGCGTTCAGGAGCTTGTCCGAGCTGCTCTTGATGCTTGTAATGACCGTCCGCGTATTGTCAACCAGCTGAGCGAACGTTTCTGCCAGATGGCCGATTTCATCCTTGCGCCCCGCTGCAATATGCACCGTCATGTCTCCTTCCCTCACCCTTGCTACCTGCGCGGTCAGCTTTTTGAGCGGGGAGGTCAAATAACGCGCAAGCAAATAAACCAGCACAATGCCCGCTGCGATGGCCGAAATGGCTACAATGATTGTGGTTGACGTATTTTTTTTCATCAGCTCGTACACCTTTGTAGCATCAAAATCGGCGCCAATGACGCCCAGCATGACGCCGTCCTCTCCGAACAGAGGCACGTAAGCGGTAATGGTTGCCCCATAATCGTCATTGGTCAGCTCGCCAACAAATGGCGTTCCTTCGGCAAAGGCATGGATCATGCCGGTGTAAGCGTTGGTTTCCGGGGTTCCAAGCGGCGAATATTCGCCTTCGGGAGCATTCTCAGGGGCTCCATCCACAACATAAAAATATCGGGTTTGCCCGTTTTCTGTCGTGCTGCCCAGCGTATACAAATATTTAAGCCCGTTGCTTTCCCTAATGGCATTCAGTCTTGCTCGCAGTTCCTTGTACAGCTCCGTTTCTCCATCCTGGACTTTTATGCCGCTGTAGGCCAAAAGATCGATGCCGGCAGCAGCGTTTTCTGCCACGAGTCTAGCCTGCGCACCAATGGATTCCTCCACCAGCTTCATAGATGAGCGATAAATCACATACCCCAAAATCCCGCCTGTAGCAATAATTAAACAGGAAAAAAACAATACCATTCTTGTCAAAAGCGTATTCAATTCCATCCCCCTTGTCGCTAAATCTTAGCTGATTGTTTTCTACATTTGTTGCCTTTATTTGTTGCATTTTATTTTGTAAACGGTTACTCAGACTGCCTTATAGTACCGTAGAACGATAGTATCTATTATTCAAGTTCCTATTTTACAGGATTTGCGACATTTGTCACATCTATTTTTTACAGACAGTTGTACTCATTTAGCCATTTAGCATCCTTTCGTGATAAAAAAAAGCGTTTCCCATCCTTCTGCAGGATTTCGGGAAACGCAATTAACCAATTACCGGAATCAAAGACAGCGCTAAGCTCTGTAGCCTTTCAGGAAATGGACAGCAAGGCGGATATCCGCCTCGGGATTGCTGCCAACCTCCCGTTCAATCGTTAAATAACCGCTATAGCCAATTTCGTTTAACGCATTCAAATAGCCGTCCCAATCCACTCCGCCTTCGCCTAGCGGCACCTCCAGAAATGCGGCGCCTGATTCCGCCATCTCAGCGATTTTGGCATGATCAAGCTCTTTTTCGTAGCCGTATTCGCCATAAACATCACGCGGGTCGATAGACGCTCGCTTGATGCCGTCTTTGGCATGCGTATGCACGATATAGTCCCGAAGCGTATAAACGCCCTGAACAGGATCATCTCCCGTCACCATCACCATATTGGCAGGATCAAAATTTACCGACACGCCTTTGGTGCCTAGGCCGTCCAGAAACGCCTTCAAATGCGCCGCTGTTTCCGGCCCCGTCTCGATAGCGAAATAAGCGCCCATATCGCTGGCAAAGCGGCTCAGCTCCTCGCAGGCCCGATGCATGGAATCGTAAATGCGGCTATTGGGATCATCCGGCACAATTCCGATATGAGTAGTGACAATGTTAGTGCCAAGCTCCATCGCAAGCTCCAGAATCTCTTTGGACTTCTGTATTTTGGCCGGATTTAATGCAGGGTCCTGAAAGCCATGGCCGCCCAAATCGCCAACCAGCGCGGATATGTCGAGCCCCAGCGACTCGATGTAAGCCTTCCATTCCCTTCGTGCGGATGGAGATAACGCTCCTGGTTCAAATTCGCCCTTGACTGCATATATTTGTACGCCGTCCGCGCCTGCGGCTTTCGCCTTAATCAGCCCTTCCTTGACGCCAACGCCAAAGCTGTCGACAATAACTCCGATTTTGTTGGAGATAACCGGTCTAGCCATTTCCTCCCACTCTCCTGTCCCATTCTATAATCGCGTAAACCTCTATACTTGCTCCCAAACCCTTTTAACGTATTGGAAGCCCAGGCTGGTACCCTTTCGGCATTCCTCCATCCCTTCAAATTCGATGGACACATAGCCGTCGTAGCCGCTGTTTTTGATAATGCCCAGTACGGCCGGGATATCAATATCGCCATGTCCGGCAATAGCTCCGCGCAGCCAATGGCCGCCGGAGGACGGAAACCAGCCTTCTCCGGGATTGCGGCGCGCATCGCGTACGTAAAAGTCTTTGACATGCACCATGGAAGCCAGCTTGATGTTATTGGCAACGGCGACAAGCGGATTTTCATCGGCGCAAAGGAAATTGCCGATATCCAGCGTTGTTTTGAAGTTATCCCGGTCAACCGTCTTGACCAAGGCCTGAACCCGATCGCTATGCTGGATAAAGTAACCATGATTCTCTACGCTAGTTGTAATGCCAAAGCCGGCGGCATAATCCGCCACGCGGCGGCAAGCCTCCGCAAGACGCGGCAGCTGCTCCAGAAAATGAGAAATAGACAAATCGGGCGAGGAGCCGACATCATGACGCATCCGTTTGATACCGAGCGCCGCGCAATGCTCAACCTCTCTTTTGACCCGCTCCACCTCCCGGTCCCATGCATCATCGTCCAGATCGGCAAAATTAGCGCCAATGGCATAATTGGACAGCTGGATGCCAGCGTTTTTTGCTGTATCGACAATCGTGTGAATCCATTCCGGCTTCTGCACAAAATCGTACCCCAGCGGCACAATTTCGGCATGCTCCGCGCCAAGCTCCGCTATCGTTTCAATGACGCCCTTCAAGGTCAGCTCGCCGGATGTAAAAGCGGAATGCAAACTATATGTGCTAATGCCAAGCTTCATAGCTTAACCTCCTCACCCCTGGCTGCGGATTCGTAAATACCGCATAATATTTTCATGATTTCGACGCCGTCCTCGACCGGACTTAGCGGCTGCGTGCCATTCATAATGGCTTCAATAAAGTGATCGATTTCATTCTGAAACGCGCTGTCAAAGTGAAAGCCTGGTTGGTCCGTCTGAGGCACGCTGTTGATAATCGTATTATTTTTTTCGCCAACAATCAGCACCTCGGGGTCTACCTCAAAGCCGCCTTTGTCGCCATAAAGCTTAATGGAGGCTTCATCCTTTTTGTTGTGCAGCGTAAAGCTGACGTCAACCATCAGTGAGGCACCGTTTTGGAACCGGATTAATGCGTTGGCCATATCTTCAACCGTATTGAGCCCAGCATCAAAATCCGCCGCTTTGTAAAAGCTCAAATGCTTAATATTGGAGCGGTTCCCCAGCTTGCGATAGGTATTGGCGCTGACGGAAACCGGCTTGGGCTTGCCCATCAAATACCAGCACAGATCAATGGCGTGAACGCCGATATCGATCAACGGTCCTCCTCCAGAGCGCTCAACATCGGCAAACCAGCCGCCGGGATTGCCTAGTCTGCGCAGCGACGACGCCTTGGCGTAATAGATGTCGCCGAACTCTCCGTCCTGCACCAGCTCGCGCAGCAGCGCGGCATTGTTGTCATAACGCCGTACAAAGCCGACCTGAAGTATTTTTCCGCTTTCCTGAACGGCGCGTTGAACGGCGAGCGCCTCCTCTACCGTTCTGCAAAGAGGCTTTTCGACCAAGACGTGTTTGCCCGCTTCCACGGCGGCAATGCTAATTTCGGCATGGCTGTTGTTCCAGGTGCAGATGCTTACGGCTTCCACCTCAGGGTCCGCCAGCAAATCCCGGTAATCGGTGTATACCTTGGACGCTCCGTATTTCTCGGCGGCAGCCTTGGCGCGTTCCTCGTTTAAATCGCACACTCCATAAAGAACAACCTGTTCATTTTTTTGATACGCATTCAAATGCATGGCTGATATGGAGCCCGTTCCGATAACGCCAACTTTGATTTTTTTCATCACGCACGCCCCTTATTTTGCTGAAGCCTGTCCATAGCTTCTTATAAGCTTGAAAGCTTCTGGAATATGTTAAGCCCATTGGAGTCTCATGACCGGCTTCGCCTTTTCCCATTCCTTATACTTCGTATTATAATGATTTCAGGAGCTACAGCCATAGGATGCTGTGCGGCTTATTTGTATTATTGTGCTATGAGAGCTTAGTGGACTAAAGCGCCCTATGGGCTAGCTCAAAGGAAAAAGGAGGAGAGCTGCCGTTGCACATACAGGATGAAAGCTTGAGAGAGCCGATGGATATGCCGGATCCCCGTTTTCCAGTAAAGGTGCATAAAACGAAGGGTCTGCATGCCGGAACGGAGCTGTTCCCCCATCACTGGCACGAGCATCTGGAGTTTCTATATATCGTTCAGGGAGAAGCCAAAATCCAATGCGGCTCTGCTTACTATTCCGCTCGGGCGGGCGACCTGATTGTGGTAAACAGCAATGAGCTGCATCATGGCGCCGGCGGCAGCGATGATTTGTTCTACTACGCGCTCATCGCCGACCCTACCTTGCTGCAAGGCTCATTCAGCGATACGGCCGAAACCCGGTTTCTGGAGCCCATTCGGCAAAGCCGGCTTCTTCTCCGCAATCATATATCCGGCAACGATGAGATAGCGCAATGTATCCTAGCCATTGTTAGGGAGCTTGACGAGCAGGAGTTTGGATTTGAGCTTGCTGTAAAATCACTGCTATACAGGCTCCTAACCCTGCTGATACGTTTGCATACCCCCACCGTATTGTCCAAAATCGAACATGCGGAGCGGATAAAAAACATGAAGCGTTTTGATCCCGTTCTCCGTTATATTGACGAAAATTACAACAAACCGCTGACTGTCGAGGAGCTTGCTTCCATTGCCGGACTGAGCCGCTTTCACTTTAGCCGGCTGTTCAAGGAAATGACCGGCCGCACGTTGTCGGCCTACATCCTGTCCTTCCGGTTAAACCGTGCGGACTATCTGCTGCGGCACACAGAGCTGACCGTTTCGGAAATAGCTGCGCTTACGGGGTTTAGCGATATTTATTATTTTAGCCGCGCCTTCAAAAAACTAAAAAAATCCGCCCCGTCCAGTCTGCGGAAACATACAAAATGAAAAAAACCGCTTCACAAGGAATGAAAACGTTCATCCGTGAAGCGGCTTATCGACAGCTTATAGTATAAATCATGGACCTTCCGTTTTAGGCAGGCCTTTTATCAAGCATTATAAAACTGAACAAGCTCCTTCGCCACATCCTCCAGCTTGCCGTCCACCAGCTTTTGACGCTGGGGCTTTTCGAACAACGCTTCGATTTCCGGCGGATAGTTTTGCTGAATGCCGCACAAAACGATAGCTTCATTAAACTTGGCAGGATGCGCTGTAGCCAGCGATATGGTAATGCCGCCATCCGCCGCGTGTTTGTCGACCGCTGCAACGCCGCAAGCGGAATGCGGGTCAAGCAAATAGCCGTATTTGGCCTGGTAATCGGAGATTGTATTCAGGCATTCCTTGCCGAATACGCCGTGCGCCATAAATTCTGATTGAACCTTGGCAAGCGACTCCGGCGAAATGGAAATTTCCCCTTCGGATTTAAAGGCCTTCATCAGCTTGTCAATCGCCTCCGAATCCTCATCCAGCACATAATACAAATAACGCTCGAAGTTGCTTGCTACTTGAATATCCATGGACGGGCTGTAGGTTGCCCGGAAATCGCCAGGCATATATACGCCTTCATGAATAAAGCGCTCCAAAATGTTGTTTTCGTTGGTTGCAAGGATCAGCTTGTCAACCGGCAGTCCCATCCGCTTCGCCAAATAACCGGCAAAAATATCGCCAAAATTGCCTGTAGGCACGCTAAAATGAACCGGCTTCCATTGGCCGCTTGCTTTGGCCGCCTGGAAGTAAGCATAGAAGTAATAAACCGTCTGCGCCAAAATGCGCACAATGTTGATGGAGTTGACCGCCGCCAGCTGATTGGCCGACTTGAATGCCAGATCGCCGAACAATTCCTTGATAATGCCTTGGCAATCATCGAAATTGCCATTTACGGACAAGTTCAGTACGTTGTCGTCCTGAACAGTCGTCATTTGCAGCTCCTGTACCTTGCTTACTTTTCCGTTTGGATGAAGGATGCAAATTTTAATGCCTTTTTTGCCTCTTACGCCTTCAATGGCGGAAGCGCCGGTATCGCCCGAGGTGGCCCCCAGAATATGAATGCTCCGTCCGTCCTTGTTTGCCACATAAGCGTATAGCTGACCCATAAGCTGCAGCGCAATATCCTTGAACGCAAACGTTGGCCCGTGAAATAATTCAAGCAAATACAGATCGTCGCGAATGCGCCGCACAGGCGTGACCTCATCATGGCGGAATGTGGAATAGCTTGCCAACACCAGCTCCCGGAGATCCTTATTCGGAATTTCGCCGTTTGTATAGAGATCAAAGATCGCCAGTACAAGCTCTTGATAGGAAAGCTTCTGCCATTCCTTCAACGTTTCCTGCGAAACGGCCGGAATCTGCTCCGGCACAAGCAAACCGCCGTCATCTCCCAGGCCCATCATAAAAGCGTCTATAAATCCGACGGGTTTTACCTTGCCACGAGTACTGATATATCTCATTTGTAATTAATCCTCCTACTTACCGCCGCCTGTTGCGCGGATTTGCTCTTGTTAGCATTTTATCATCGTTTGGCTCGAAAATGAATTCCCTTTTTAAAAGCGCTGATGCAGCCAGCGGGATGTATCCTGCTTTATGATAGCTTTGTGCTCCCGTCATTATACTTCCCTGCATGTTTATCCTGCCCTTTGCTTCTGTATTTCGTTAGTGTACCGCAATGCTATAATAGAGGACAATACCTTTATACAAAATGGGGGATATAATATGACGGATTCAGACAGGGATAAGCTCCGCCGTAACGACCAAAACGAGAAGGAAGAAGATTTTGAACCCGATGAGGATTTCTGGCTGGACGAGGATGAGGAGGACGCGGAAGATGGGCAACCCCGTCCCAGAACATGGATCCGCAAAGTGATTGTTTGGCTCATTGTAGCAGCTTTGGGGCTCAATGTGCTTGCCTTTTGGCCTAAAGTATACAGCTGGGAGGCTATCCGTTTTCTGATCGTATCCAACACGCTCAGCAAGGATGAGACTCTCGCTCTCTATAAGGACTCCATTGTTACCGTCAGCTCTGGCAAAAGTAAAGGTACCGGCTTTCAGCTGGAAGGCGGCTATATTGTCACCAACCATCATGTTGCCGGCAACGGCGAGTCGCTGCTGGTCAAGTCCGGACTGGAGGAAACCGGCGTACGCGCGGAGCTTTCTGCAAGCGCTCCCTCCATCGATATTGCCATTTTGAAGCGGGAAGCAACAACGGAGGACTTCCCTTCGCTTAAGGCTGCGGAGGATTGGACGATAGGGGAATCCGTCTATGTCATAGGCAACCCGCTCTTTTTTAACCGCATAGTCAATAAAGGATCGATTGTTGGCTCCACGCAGCTCGACGGCTGGGATCGGCCCGTCCTGCTGATCGATGCTCCAATCTTTGGAGGAAACAGCGGAAGCCCTGTTATTAATGAAGACGGCGATGTGGTTGCCGTTGTGTTTGCAACGCAGGAGGTGAGACGAGACGGAAAAAGAGAAAAGTACGGCTTGGCCGTTCCGATGCACGAGGTGACAAAGCTCATTGAGCAGCTTGCAGACTAGAGTAAATTTGAAAACTCAGCAGGGAGCAGCTGTTGAATTTCCATTCCCTGCAATGCGCCAAATTGCTGCATGTCCTGGGCCTTACTTTCCTTTATTTTCCGACTCTACTATAATAGAACTATATCTTTTTTTGAAAATAGATAGTTTTTATAGGAGAGGAGTCCCGCCATATGAAGGCAAAACATACAGCCAGAGCACTATGCGCCATTTTAGCTTTAGTCGTAATGATAACCTTTTATTCGGATCCTGGAGCAATGACGGAAACGGCATCCGCCGCTTCGGCTTCCAGCAAAAAAACGGTAACCTTCAAAGACCCCCAATTCGAGTTTGAAATTCGCAATCAAATCAATAAGCCTAAGGGGCAGCTGTATAAGAGCGATCTTGATAAAATCTATAACCTGGACATTAAAAATCCGGATATCCAAAGCATTGATGGGATCGAGCAATTAACCGGGCTTAACTACCTTTCATTGACCGATAATCAAGTAACCGATCTTTCGCCATTAACCAAGGTGCCGGATCTGTTGGAATTAACCTTGTCCAACCTTTCCAATTCCAATATGAAAACAGTGGTCCCCAAGCTTACAAAGCTTAATGCCCTGTCTCTATGGAATTTTGAACTAACGGACATATCCTTTTTAAAGCCGCTAACCAATTTGTATTCACTGGATATTACTAACAATAAAGTAACGGATATATCCATCATAGCGGGCATGAAAAATCTCTCTACCTTTAGCGGCGGCTATAACCGGATTAAAGATCTGACACCTCTGTCAAAGCTGCCGTTAAGAAAAATGTATATGGCAGGAAATGAAATCGTTGATCTCAAGCCGCTATCATCGATTCCAACCAAAAATGAACTGTACGCCATTCAATTGTCTAACAATAAAATCGAGGATTTGTCCTTCCTTTCGCAATTTCCGAATCTCGTTTTTCTAAATGTGGCGAATAATCCTGTCCGCTCCTTTCTTCCCGTCTATCCCATGATAGCGAAGCTTGCGAAAAAGGATTTTAAGTTGGCCGAGGAAGATTTCGGCTACGCGCTCACAATCCCCGACAAAGGCTTGGAGGCAGCCATACGAGAAGCGGCAAACAAACCTCAAGGCCATTTGACCATTGGCGATGTAAACAAAATACAGACGCTGAACGGAGCAGGACGAAGCATTAAAAGCCTGGAGGGCCTTCAATATTTGCCCCAGCTTGTTGGAGCGGATTTAAGCAATAATTCGATTAAAGATCTTAAGCCTTTAAAGGACTTGACCTTGCTTCGGACCTTAAAGCTGAGCGGAAATCCCGCAACCAATTTCAAAGACATACAGGATGTTATCCGGGGCTTGAGCAGCCGTGATTTTGATCCCAAGCTTCCGTTTAAAAAAGAGATTACGGTGAATTCCTTTAACGAGCTGTTGAAGGCTGTTGAATCCGGTCTCGATGCTCCCAACTCGCAGCTGCAGATTAAGGTCAACAATCCAAAGCTTCATAATGCGGCTGTCAATCACGATATGTTCAGCTATATGTTTATGAAATATCCTACTACGTACAGCACGTTTACCTACATCAGCCCAACCGAGGTTGAGGAAAGCAAGCTTCAATTTTATATTATGGCTAGCTACGGCTATAAATCATACAGCGGTTCGGTGAATCTTCTAAGCTCAACAATAACGTTCAACGTTGATAAATACGTCAAGCCATCAACCGCTGACAACCTCAAAGCCGAATATGACATTCAAGCAAGACATAAAGAAATTGTTGCTCTGTCTGATGAAATTACGAAAAATGCTTCATCTGACATGGATAAGCTTATAGCCATTCATGCATGGGTGACGGAGCATATTGAATATGATTACGCAACCTATAATGGAGCAAAGTCCGAGCCCCAGGATGCGTTAAGCGTCCTTCGCAATCAATATGCGGTTTGCGAGGGATATTCCAATCTGACTGCTGCGCTTGGACGCGCGGCAGGAATCCCTACTCAGGTAGTAAGCGGATACGTCTCGCAATACAGTTCTACATGGGATCAAGTGCTGAAGCGCTTAAAGGATAACAGCAACCGGCATGCATGGAATCAGGCTTATGTGGATGGCCGGTGGATCGTGCTGGATACAACCTGGGATGCAGCGCAATATTCAGAAGGCGTGCGAATTTCCGAACCCACAAAACTGTATTTCGACCCGGATCCCGTTTATTTCGCGTCCAGCCATACCTTCTATGCGCCCCGGCCAACTCCGGACGGGCTTAAGGAATATTTCTTCAAGCTAAACGATAAGGACGAAAAATCCATCAGAAGCTTGACCTGGAGCGATCTGTGGAAAAATGAAGGCGGAGCCGGAACTTTCAGTTCCTTCGGCGTAGCAGGACATATGATTAATGGAAAAGCTACTTTCCAGCAGGCGCATCGTGTACCAGACGGAACGTATACGGTCTATACTTTAAGCCGGGATAAAAATGGGAACTGGTTTATACTGAAAAAGGAGAAAAAGGATAGCTATCTCGCACCTGCTCCCTCGTATAAACTGGATACCTATTAAGGTCAGCTGAAGCGGCTTCTTCATTAAAAGCCTGGTCTCCAGAAATATAACAAAAGGCTGTCAGCAGACCCTTCAAGGTCCGCAGACAGCCATTCATTTTTGCCATGCGGCTATATCCTAGTCTCAACTGCGAAATGCCTTGTAATAGCATTTCCGGCAAACCGGCTTGTAATCCTCATTGCCGCCGATTTGAATCTGCGCGCCGGAATCCACAGCTTGTCCGTCGCGGAAACGGATAACCATCGTTGCTTTGCGGTCGCAATACCAGCAGATGGTTTTGATTTCTTCGATTTTATCCGCCTGGACAAGCAAATTATAGCTGCCTTCAAAAAGCTGATTCTGAAAGTCGTTTTTGAGTCCAAACGCCATAACCGGCACGTCGAGCTCATCTACCACTCTTGTCAGCTCAAGAATGTGATGGCGTTTAAGAAACTGCGCCTCGTCAATAAGTACACAATAAATGCGACCGGCAGAAGAAATCTGGGCTTGCACATTTTCAAAAAGGTCGGTGTCGTCCGATACAGGAATGGCCTCGCGCTCAAAACCGACCCGGGAGCCAACGCGGTCCGCGTTTCCCCTTGCCCCGATTACGGGGGAGTAGATCAGCACGCGTTTTCCCTGTTCCTCGTAATTGTGCGCTACCTTAATAATTTCAAACGACTTGCCGCTGTTCATCGTACCGTATTTGTAATAAAGCTGTGCCAACTCTAATCTCCTCCACATTCATCTGTGGATTCATTATACCGCTTTGGACGGCTCCTTGTCTTTATTGCTTCCTTTGGAGCCGGATAAAAACCAGCCGCAAACCGCGATCAGCACCAGAACGATGTAGAATGAAAGCTTCCAGCCAGTTGATTCAGCAAAATCATGCGGAATAACATGCAGGGAAGGATGGGCAAGCGTATGGACGGCAAGCTTCACGCCTACCCAGCCCACAATAACAAATGCCGCAATTTCCAGGCTTGGTCTGCTTTCAAGAAGCTTGACGAACAGCGTTGCCGCAAACCTCATAATGATCAAGCCGATAAAACCTCCAAGGAAAATAACGATAAAATGTCCGCCGTCCATCCCGCCGATTCGCGGCAGAGATGTGCCAGGCAAAGCGACCGCAAGCGCAACAGCGGCAAGAATGGAGTCGATAGCAAACGCAATGTCGGCTACCTCTACCTTAAACACAGTCATCCAGAAGCCGCTTTGTTTTTCCTTCGGTTTTTCTTTATTGGCGTTGGCTTCTCCTTTTTTCACAATAACCTTGCGGAATATATGGTTACCGGCTATAAACAGCAGGTATAAGGCTCCGATAGCTTGAATCTGCCACACATCGACCAGAAATGAAATGATAAACAAAGAAGCAAGCCTGAATATAAATGCTCCCGCCAAACCGTAGAATAAAGCTTTTTTCCGTTCCTTATCCGGCAAGTGTTTAACCATAATAGCCAACACGAGCGCATTATCCGCGGCGAGTAGTCCCTCCAGCGCCACCAAAACGATCAAAACCCAGCCATACTCCAGCAATAGTCCCCAATCCATCTTCTTTTCCCCTTTCGTTTTACCTTACTTTTCTCCACTTCGTCCCAAAATACGCAAAGAGACCTTTGCCTTGGAACGGCAAAGGTCTCGCAAACAACACCAGTATGTCGGCGTTGCCAATAAAGCCGGAGAAAAGTTTTCTCGTAATGACGACTTTACTGTGGCAGCTACTCCCCTTTGGAGTGGTATACAAATTTCATTGTACAGGGTGTGATACGTCGCATCAATGGGGGACGTTTCATCTTTTTTTAAAAATTTTTTTAAGAAAACGGGCTACATTTATTTTGCATGTTGAAGGCACTGGATATTTACGTGTATCTTAATTCATAAAGAAGCAATAACAATAGCGATTAAAAGAAAGGAGCCGGGAAAATGCCTTTATCGGAATGGAACGAAAAACAAGTCATCGAGTTGTCCCGGCAGCACATTGGGTCAGCCGCCATTTTATTTACGACTCCGCTTTGCGGCACCTGCAAGGTGGCTGAGCGGATGCTGGAAATTGTGGAAGCCACGGGAATTCCGCATCCCGTCGTCAAAATAAATATTAATTTTGCCCCAAAGCTTGCCCATGAATGGAAAGTCGAAAGCGTGCCTTGTCTGGTCTTCGTCAAAAATCGCTCGTTGTTATGGAAGGAATATGCAATGCAATCAGCGGGTTATTTATACGAACGGCTCAAGCTTTGAAAGGTCCACGGGCTTACATGTAAACATACCTCTGTATTACCTGATGTTTCTCCCTCCCTCATCTTATGGTATATTTTTAAACAAGAACATATGTTCTTGATATATCAAAAAAACGGGAGATGACGAAGATGGAAGCATTGGCTATACTTAAAGAAGAAACTAGAGCATACAAGGCGCAGAGCTACGTCGATTTAAAAGCCGATTTTGCCTTTAAGCAAATGTTCGGCCAGGAGGAAAGCCGAACCATTTTGCTAGCTTTTTTGAATGCACTGCTTGATTTCGAACAACAAGGATATGCCCAAATTGCTTCAGTCGACATTTTAAATAATGAAATTGAGCGCGAGCACCGGGAAGACAAAAAAGCGGTGCTGGACCTGCTTGCTCGCACCGATGACGGCACATTGATTCATATCGAGCTTCAACTCATCGGAGTTCCTCATATGGCGAGCCGCCAGCTTTATTACTGGAGCCGCATTTATACCAAGCAACTGGAGAAGGGCCGCCCGTATGCTGACCTGAAGCGGACCATTTCTATTTTGATAAGCAATGCCGATTTATTGCCGCAAACCGGATTTTATCATAGCCGTTTTGGCCTCTATGAACAAAAGCAGCATTTTTTACTGACGGATAAGCTGGAAATTCACGTCATTGAGCTGCAAAAGCTGTTAAAGGCGGCAAATGCCGGACAAGCCGATCCATGGACACAAGCGGAAATCCGCTGGCTGCTCATGCTTGCGGCAGTACAAGGCGGTGAAATGCAACCCCAATTATTAAACGAGCTGGAGGCGATTGCATTGAAAAATGATACAAACCTGCAGGAAGCGCTGGAACGTTGGGAATCTATGAGCCGCGATCCCAAAGTATGGGGACAATATGAAATGTGGCATAAAGCGATGATGGACGATGCGGCCTACAAAGCGGAGATGGAAATGCTGCACCAAGAAAAAAAACGTCTTGAAACGGAGAGGGAGTCGCTTAAATCCGAGACAGAATTACTTAAGTCTGAGACAGAGTCACTTAAGTCTGAGACAGAGTCACTTAAATCTGAGGCAGAGTCACTTAAGTCTGAGACAGAGTCACTTAAGTCTGAGACAGAGTCACTTAAGTCTGAGACAGAGTCACTTAAATCTGAGGCAGAGTCACTTAAGTCTGAGACGGAATCATTAGTGCTGGAGAAGGAACTGATTAAACAGCAGCTAATAGATACCGGTAGAAGATTGCTTGATAGCGGCTTTTCAATAGAAGAAGCAAGCCGAATCACTGGGCTTTCTTCAGAGGATTTGGTTTAATTCAAAATAAGTCAACAGCCAGACTCAACAGCCCGCCAGCAACTTGCTTTAACTGGCGGGCTGTTTTATTCAAGCGGGTGAAAGGTCTATTCGCGACAGCTTTAAATTGGATGCAGCCCCGCTTCAATTCGTGCTCTATGGGGCTCCAGAAAAGGCGGCAGCGATAATTTTTCGCCCAGATGCAAAAAGCTTTCGTCCGTATCAAACCCTGGACCGTCTGTCGCTAATTCAAACATGATGCCGTTAGGCTCCCTGAAATAAAGCGAGCGAAAATAACAACGGTCCACAAAGCCGGAATTTGGTACGCGAAGACGGGTAATATCCGCAGCCCACTCCCGCAATTCCTCATCATTTTCAACGCGGAACGCGACATGATGGATGCCGCCTTTGCCCTGCCGCTCTCGGGGCAAATCGTTTCTTTGCTCCAGATGCACCTCGGCGCCGCTTCCGCCCTCGCCTGTTTCAAAGACTAAAATATCAGCCTGGCCAACAATCGGAGAAGCATATTTTGCCTTATAGCGAAAACCTAAAATGCCCGTCAGCACCAAGGCTGTCGGCTCGCAGTTTTGCAGCGATAGATGCACCGGACCAATTCCGGTTATGGCGTATTGCTCCGGAACAGGACTTCGATTCCATGGCTTGCCGCATGCAACACCGCTTTGTCCTTCATCCGAAACCAGAATCAGGCGTTGTCCCTCTCCATCGCGAAACGCAAGCGTCTGTCTGTCGCCACGTTTTATGATTGTATCATGGTCAATGCCGATTCCAGCAAATCTTTCCTTCCAATAATAAAGCGCTTTATTGCTAGCTACCCGCAAAGATACAGCGGAGATACCTCCTACTCCCTCGCGGTATTGGGGCGCTGACCGAATTTCAAAAAAGGTCAAATCCGTTCCAGGATTACCTCGTTCATCTCCATAAAACAAATGATAAACCGACGTATCGTCCTGATTGACCGTTTTTTTGACGAGACGCAGCCCCAAAACTCTGGTATAGAACTCATAGTTGGCGGCGGCATCACCCGTAATGGCAGACACATGATGAATCCCTTTTAAGTAGTAGCCCTTCGTTTCCATCGCTATAGTCCTCCCAAAATATATCGCCCGCGCTGAATACGTCCGTACATTGATATTTTTATCCTAGTCCTTTACTATTTTAATATAAAAGTGTTAGAGAAGTATCAAGGAAACAAATTTACAAGGAGCGATTGCAATGCCGCAGCATGATCCCGTTTTTCAGCCAGGAGCTACCGTACCGCTTCCGCATGCCAGGCGTAAAAATAAAAAAACAGGCCGTATCATGCTGCTCCTTTTTGCCATGGCGCTAATCTTGTTGCTTTATTTTTTTTACAATGATGAAGCGGGGCGATTTTTGCCTTTTGTAAATAAGAACACGCCTCCTGTTGCAGAGTTGCATCCCGTTGTGCTGGAGCATGCAGAAAAACTTGTTGAAGAAGCTGCCGCAATTGGAATTTCAGTCCTCATTACCCAAGGGCACCGCAGCGAAGAGGAGCAAAATGAGCTATACAATAAAGGACGCACCTCGCAAGGCGCAATTGTAACGTATGCGCGCGGCGGAGAATCCTACCATAACTACGGATTGGCAATTGATTTTGCCCTGCTTAATGCCAAAGGAAAGGCTTTATGGGACCTGGAATACGATGGCAATCGGAATGGAAAATCGGATTGGCATGAGGTGGCTGCGCTGGCCAAAAAAATAGGCTTTTCGTGGGGCGGGGATTGGAAGGGATTTAAGGATTACCCGCATCTGCAAATGGATTTTGGCTACAGCATAAATGAGCTTAGCCGCGGATTTCGGCCTGGGCCCGACGTTCAGCCGGAAACCGGAGGCGGTTAACCTCCGGTCGGCTTTAAACAAGGCGACGATGGTGGCTGGATTTGGTAGGCTTACAGGCCGGCTATAATTTCATAGGAGCGCATTCTTGCCTGATGGTCGTAAATATGGGCGGCAACCATAATTTCATTAGCGCCTGTAGCTTCAATATATGACCTCAGTTTTTCCCTTACCGTGTCTGGACTTCCCGCAATCGCTGAGCCCAGCTGATTTTGAAGCGCTATTTTTTCCGATTCCGTCCAAAGCTCATCCATATTGCGGACTGGCGGAGGCAACGGCCCCGGCGTATTGCGAATAAAGCTCAAAAAGAGCTGCTGCATGCTGGTAGCCAGATAAGCGGCCTCTTCGTCCGTATCTGCCGCAACTACATTCACGGCAACCATGCCATAGGGATCGTCCAAAAAGGCAGACGGCTTAAAGCTATTCCTGTAAAGCTGCATGGCCGGAACGGTGAAGGTAGGAGAAAAATGTCCGGCAAAAGCAAACGGCAATCCCAGCTCCCCGGCTAATCTTGCGCTAAAGTCGCTGGAGCCCAGCAGCCAGATCGGCACAGCGGCTCCTTCGCCCGGAATGGCGCGTACCGGCATGGCAACCTCCGCTCCCGCAGGATCAAGATATGCTCGAAGCTGTTCCAGCTGCTCCGGGAAATTGCCGCCATTGGTTCCTCTGACGCCGCGAAGCGCAGATGCCGTTAGCTGGTCTGTTCCTGGGGCGCGTCCAAGACCCAGATCGATTCTGCCCGGAAAAAGCGCGTCGAGCGTTCCGAATTGCTCGGCAATGACAAGCGGCGCATGGTTGGGCAGCATAATGCCTCCCGCTCCGACACGCATCGTTGTTGTCCCGGCTGCAACATGTCCGATAACGACCGAGGTTGCAGAGCTTGCGATGCTTTGAGCATTGTGATGCTCCGCAAGCCAATAGCGATGATAGCCCAGCCGCTCGGCATGCTGCGCTAATTCCAACGAATTGCGCAATGATTGCGAAATAGTGCCGCCTTTAACAATTGGAGCTACATCCAGGACGGAAAATGGAATATGATAAGAAGCATGGGACTTGTCCTGCCCCTTTTTCGGATAAGCAATAGCCAATATAGTCACCTGCATCCTTCATCAGTTTTTTCGTTCGTTATATTTCTGTCAATATACTGTAATATTATTATATACAGTTTTTAATGTCAAACACCATTCATATGGGAAGAAAGGAGACCTTTATGCAGCAGCCATGGTCGGTAAGGGATATTCGGACTTTGTGCGGGGAAGACGGCTATTGGCGAGGCCTCTCTTATGTATCGGAAGGGAAAGCCATATTAACGGGCCGCAGCCTTGTGCCTGAGCAATATCGAGTGGAGATTGGCGGCAGTCGTAAATACAGGGTAGCCATAACCCGGATGGCAAACGGAGTTTTTGAACCGGAATGCTCCTGCCTAGCATCGGCAGCCGGTCCTCCCTATTGCAAGCATGTCGCCGCCGCTCTGCTTCTGCTTGCCGATCTTTCCGAAGAGGTTGGCAGCGATGATATAGAACTGGATGAATCCGCGAACTTGAACGACAATACATCCAATATTTTTGTTTCTAGAGGCAAAAGTTATTTGCGCGGAGGCAACGACCGTCAGGCCGTTAACGATATGATCGGGATGTTCGGCGGCAAATCGCCAATCGCCGACGAAGCAAACGAAGCAATGCCGGAGGAGCGCAGCGGCATTGTGCGCGATGATCGGGAACAACTGCACATTATTCCTTTGCTTCAGCTTGTTCCGCATGGCTCGGGTCGCCATTGCATAAGACTGGAGCTAAAGGTAGCTGCAAAACGCACCTATATTGTTCAGCAGCTCTTGCCGTTTCTTGAGGCGATTGCTGGCGGCGAGAGCTACTCTTTTACGGAACGATTTTGCTATGACCCCTCGCTCCATCGCTTTTCTCCTTCGGACGAAGCGTTGCTGCACAAGCTGAATACGGTAGCTGCCGCAGAGCAGAGATACCGTGCAATTCTACTGAATAACCGTGAACAAGTGAATAACCGTGAACAAGCCGCCTTATCTCCAGAGCGGGAACGCACGATGATCATTCCTCCTTTTGCATGGGACGAGCTTTTGACTTATCTTCAGGGTACTGGCCGACTTCAATTGCAGTCCTTCAACTCTTCCGGCAAACGGGAAGAACCAAAGCTTTTTGTCAATCCGGCATATACCGACCTTAAACGTTTGCCCCTGCTGTTCCGTTTGGGCCGCTCTGACGAAAATAATGGAGATTATGAGCTTCAGGCGGAAGGACTGCGCGAGGTCATCGTGCTGGATGCTTACGGAGCTGCTTTTTGCGGCGGTGCTTTTTATCGGCTGTCTGGAAGGCGGCTGGAGCAGCTGTACAAGCTGAAATTGCTTATGGAAGCAGCCGATTTCAGCGACGGCCTTGCGCAAACCGTCAGCATATCTCCGCAGCAGGGCAACGATTTTATGCAAAAGGTTGTTCCTGGTCTTGCAGCGCTTGGGAAAATTGAAATTAGCGAGGAGGTATCCTCCAGGTTATGGTATCAGCCGCTAAAAGCCCGCATGTATTTGGACCGGGTAAGAGGCAAGCTGCTGGCAGGTCTGGAATTTCAATATGGCAGCATCGTCATTAATCCGCTCCAGGATGATGGAGGACAGCGCGGCAGCGATTTGATCATCATGCGCGACAGCGAAAAAGAAAGCCGGATTTTAAAGCTGCTGGAGCATAAAAGCTTTGGCCGGACGGAAGGCGGATATATTATCGAAGGCGATGACGCCGAGTTCGATTTCCTTTACGGCATAGTGCCCAGACTGGAGCAGGAGCTTGAGCTTTACGCCACAAGCGCAGTCAAGCTGCGCATTGCGCCGGAAACCATCATGCCCAAGGTACAGTTGGCTTGGGAGGAAAAAACGGACTGGCTGCACTTTTCCTTCAAGCTTGACGGCATATCCAACGGGGAAATACAGGAGGTTGTTAAGGCAGTCGCCGAAAAGCGGCGATATTACAAGCTTCCCGGCGGAGCGTTATTGCCGCTTGAAACCGACGCTTTCCAGGCGTTGCTCAGAGTTATGAACGGCGTTGGCTTGCACCAGCCCGCGCTTTTTCAGGAAGGCTTCACGCATGGCATCAAGCTGCCCGTTTCCAAGGCTCTAGGATTGATTGAGCTTAGCGATAATAACGGGGAATTTAGCGGGAATGTATCCATAAACAGGCAGCTGCGCGAGCTGTTGAACCATTTGCGCCATCCCGACCAATTGGATTTTCCGCTGCCACAGGAGCTTCAGACCGAATTGCGCAGTTACCAGAAATATGGATATCAATGGATGAAAACCTTGGCCTTTTACGGATTTGGCGGTATTCTTGCGGATGAAATGGGCTTGGGCAAAACGGTACAGAGCATTGCCTTCATCCTGTCCGTGCTGCCGGAAATCCGCGAAACGGGAGAACCGGTCTTAATCGTTGCGCCGTCATCGCTTATCTACAACTGGCGCAACGAGCTTGCCAGGTTTGCCCCCGGCTTGCGAATAACGCTTGCTGACGGCTCAAGCAAGGAGCGGGCATTTCATCTGGACAAGCTTGGGGGAAATAAAAATGATTCCGCGGCAGCTCCAGCCGATGTCATCATTACCTCATACCCGCTTCTGCGGAGAGACGGCTCCAAGTATGCCGGACAAAGCTTTCATACGCTCATTCTGGATGAAGCGCAAATGTTTAAAAATGATTATACGCAAACAGCAAAGGCCGTAAGAGGCTTGGCTGCAAAACATGCCTTTGCATTAACGGGAACGCCGATTGAAAACAGGCTGGATGAGCTATGGTCCATTTTCCGCGCCGTGTTTCCGGTTTTGTTCCCGGATAAAGAGCAGTTTGGACAATTGACGCGTGCCGAAATTGCCAAGCGGAGCCGTCCCTTTTTGCTGCGCCGACTTAAAAGCGATGTGCTGAAAGAGCTTCCGGAAAAAATCGAAAGCGTGCAAACCTCCCAGCTTCTGCCGGAGCAAAAAAAGGTTTATGCCGCATATTTGGCAAAGCTTCGCCAGGATACGTTAAAGCATCTGGATAGCGACAATTTTGGCAAGCTTCGCATCAGGCTTCTCGCCGGCATTACCCGGCTGCGCCAGATTTGCTGCCATCCTGCATTATTTGTGGAAGGTTATCAGGGCGATTCCGCCAAGTTCCGGCAGCTGCTGGAGCTTCTGGACGAATGCCGGAGCGCCGGAAAAAGAGTGCTGATTTTTTCCCAGTTTACCTCCATGCTGAAGCTGATTGGCAAAGAGCTGGCTTATTTGGAGCAGCCTTATTTTTATCTGGATGGCGAGACGCCTCCGGCAGAACGGGTTGAGCTTTGCAGCCGTTTTAATAATGGCGAAAACAATCTCTTTTTATTGTCGCTCAAGGCTGGCGGGACCGGACTTAATTTAACCGGCGCCGATACCGTTATTTTGTATGATCTCTGGTGGAATCCTGCCGTAGAGCAGCAGGCCGCCGACCGCGCTCACCGGATCGGTCAGCGAAAGGTTGTGCAAATTATAAGAATGGTTGCAGAGGGAACCATCGAGGACAAAATGATGGAGCTTCAGGAGCGCAAGCGCACCTTGATCGACGAGGTTATTGAACCCGGCTATGAGGCTTTGTCATCCTTAACGGAGCAGGATGTGCGCGAGCTGCTGTCTCTGTAAAAAGGGCGTTTGTATAGTATCTGCTCCCTCATGTGGGGCAGAACGCCGAGGTGTCTTCTTCATCATTCAGCTCCCCTGTTAAAATGACCGATAACCATCAGCGTTGTAGCCCGCCGCTTCCTGCAGCAGTTCCTCGGAAGCGGCTCCACTTTTGTTGGTTCCTCTTATTTCATCAAGGTGTAGCGAGCGCTCCTTGCAATTTCAAGCTACATTTTTCCCAGTTCTCTTAAAAGCTTGTACAGATAATGCAGACCCACTAGTTGCTTCTGCAGAGCCTTGTCCATTTCCTCCAGTGCCGATCTGGCAATCTGGATTGCACGGACTATATTTTGTTCACCTACCTCATACAGCAGCTCTTTAATAGTTGAGAGATCATAACCTGCATTCCTGAGCGTTTTTATGAGGATCATTTGCTTTAACGAATCCGGACTAAACAAACGATATCCATTCATGCCATCTCTTTCTACCTGAAGCAATCCAATTTGATTCCAATAACGTATAGCAGAGGCGGCAATACCTGTCTGCTGCACAACCTCATTAATCGTCATACACTCACGCAAAGCTCCGCCAGCCTGCGGTTTATCCGGCTCCTCCAGCAGGCTCACCGCACGAAGAGCGATTTGCTTATCGCGGTTTTTCAACGTTTGGGCATCGTTAATTACCCACAATGCCGAATCAATATTACCTCTTTTGACATGACGCAGTACCGCTCCTGTCAGCTTGATCCCGAAGCCCTCCCCCATGTTTCGTATACACTCAAAAAATGCCAAATGCTCTAATGTATATATCCGATATCCGGAGGGGGACCTGGGAACAGGCGGAATTAATCCCCAACTTTCGTAATGCCTCAAAGCGCTTGTGCTCATACCAATTCTCCGGGCAATATCAATGGGCCTCAAGCCTTCTCCTTCTTTCATTTCCACACCTCACTAACATTAAAGTTTAATGATAAGGTTTACTGGAACTATTATACACGAAATTCCATAAAAGATTATCTCTTGCTTTATTGTTGTAAGATGTGAATGAAAACGATATCCGGGAGGTCGTAAGCATGTCTGTAATGACCGTAAAGAATTTAACGATGACGTATAAGGTACCCGTTCGCCCTGCAGGTCTCAAAGCTTCACTTCAATCTCTATTCAAGCGTCAATACCGATATGTAAAAGCAGTTGAGCACATCAGCTTTACTATTGGGGAAGGTGAGGTGGTTGGTTTTCTTGGGCCTAATGGAGCCGGAAAAACAACAACGCTCAAGATGCTTAGCGGGATTCTTCATTCCTCTGATGGAGAAGCGAAGGTGCTGGGCCACATCCCTTGGCTGCGCGAAATCTCATACCTCAAACAAATCGCCTTTATCAGAGGCAGTCGGCCAATGTCTGTTCCTGGCGAGCTAACGGTCAAGGACGCCTTGTTGTTTCAAAAAAAGCTTTATGATGTCACGGACTTCGACTATCGCAGGAACGCTGCCGAGCTAGTTGACATGCTGGATCTGGAGTCTTTGCTCCCCAGGCAAGTACGTGCATTGTCGCTTGGGGAGAAGATGCGCTCCGGTCTTGCCTGCTCGCTGCTGTATCGTCCAAAGGTTTTGTTCCTTGACGAGCCAACCCTTGGGCTGGACGTAACTGCTGTAAATGCCATACGCAAATTTTTAAAGCTATACAGCAGCCATACTCGGGCAACCATTCTGCTCACAAGCCATTATATGGCCGATGTAGAGGCTCTTTGTGGACGAATCATTCTGATTAATAAGGGGGAGCTCCATTATGATGGCCGACTCTCGGCCTTGTATGACGCGATGACGCCATATAAGCACCTTCATATTTCATTTACGGATACAAATGGCTTTTTATGGGAGGATATCGGCGATGTCATTCATTCGGAGGATCACTCTATCACACTACGCATACCTAAGGAGAGGATTACAGCAGTGACAAACCGAATTCTCTCCTCCTTCAGCGTACACGATCTTCTGGTTGTGGAGCCGCCGCTTGAGGATGTAATGGAGCAGATTTTCAGTGAAGGGAGTATTCATAAATGAGACGGCTGCTTCGCATACTGCAAGTTTATGTTAAAAACGCCTTCCTTCAATGGCTGGCCTGGAGAAGCTTTGCTTTTACGCTGGTTGCTAATCAGGCCGTTACGCCCTTGATCGGACTTGCCGTGTGGAGTACTGCACTGCCTGGCAACAACACCCTGCCGCTATATTACTTCGTACTCCTTATTGTCCGTCTCATGACTGTATCCTATGAAAACCATACCTTTTCAGGAAAAATATATTCCGGGGAATTAGCAGAAGAATTATTGCGTCCGCACTCCATTATTTTACAGCCCATCGGTGATAATTTGTCCATACGCATCTGGCATATAATTATTGGCACGCCTGTGCTGGTAATCGTACCCCTAGTTTTTCCAATGACCGGTATTCGGGCTTCACTTATTGTTGCAGCTCTTCCCGCCTTGTTTCTTGCAGCTTGCCTGCAATTTGTATTTACATTCTCTTTGGCTTTAACAGCCTTCTGGACAGAAAGAGCCCATGCCGTCGTAAGCCTGGGCGGCACGCTGGTTTTCCTGTTGGGAGGCGTCGCTGTACCGGTTGGACTGATGCCGGAGATGCTTCAGTCCGTTGTTGAGTTTTTACCCTTCCGACTAATGATGGCTCTTCCGGCTGAAATCATCACCAGCTCCACAACATCCATGGACATCATAAACAGCTATCTGCTCCAGCTTTTCTGGTTGTTGGTTTTTGCTATGACGAGCTTATTGCTTTGGAAAAAAGGGGTTAGACGATATACGGTCGTAGGAGGTTAAACTATGATAAAGCACCTGCAATTATTTCATTGCATATTTACCATCAGTCTTCAAAGACAGCTCGCGCATCGCGCCAATCTTTTCTTTGAAATCCTGATGACAGCCATTGGATTGTTATCTGGCATTTTTGCGGTAGCCGCTATTTTTTCTCGTACCAGTTCACTCGCAGGATGGTCCCTCGGAGGAACGATTGTTTTGCTTGGCAGCTATCAGTTCGTAAGTGGAATAATCGCCGCATTTGTCACTCCAAATCTTGCATTTTTTCAGCCGAAGGTTACGAACGGCGAAATAGATGAGGCACTGCTCAAGCCGGCATCAAACCTGTTTCTGATGAGCTTGGGAACCTGCCAGCCATGGGCAATTACACAAAGCCTGCTTGGTCTGGCTACCGTTGGCTTTGGAATCGCCATCGGCTCGATTAAGCTGACAGCCCTAAGCCTCCTGCTCTATGGCTTGCTTCTATTTATTGGGGTGCTTACAGCATGGGCATCAAGAGCGCTGCTGGCTTGTCTGGCATTCTGGGCGCCGGGCATGGAGCCATCCATTATTTATGATGCATGCTGGGAGCTGGGACGATATCCTCTTGCTGTCTATCATCCCTTTTTGCAGAAGCTCCTGACCCATGTTATTCCCATCGCCTTTATATCAACATTCCCGGCTCTGGTTCTGGTACAGGGGCCAACTAAAGCTTTGTTTATTGGAAGCTTGATTGGAGGGTCAATTTTTCTCATTCTCGTGTCAATCGTTTGGCGGCGCGCTTTGAGACGATACACCAGCGCCACTAGCTAAAGGTAGATATCAAAAGGCGGACAGAAACGTTTGTGGTTTCCATCCGCCTTATTTTAAAATCAGTTTATACGCCTATCTGCCTGGTTGGAGCCCTATAGTGTGAAGCCCTCCTACGCCAATCTGGGCTTCAATAGCCGCTTTAAGCTCGGAGAAATTCCGAATCTCGCAATGCGGCTGATGCTCCGACTCCGGCCTTGCTCCCCTGTGATTGAACCAAATGGCTCTCCAGCCCGCATCAAGAGCGCCCACCATATCATTCCGCCAGGAATCGCCAATATAGAGACAATGCTCTGGAGAAGTACCTGTTTGAGCATTCACATGACGGAATAATCGGATATCCGGCTTATCCCAGCCATGTTCTCCCGATATAAAAATATGATCCGGCTTGACAAGCCTCTCCAGCTCCATAGCTGCAATTTTTTTGCGCTGGTGGCCGCCTTCGCCGTTTGTTATCAGCCCCGTCACATAGCCGGCCTGTTGCAGCTCCCTCAATAGCTCCCGCGCTCCGGGAAACATCTCGATATCGTATTGGCAGCCCATGTAAAGTCGCTGCGCCTCTGCTCCTTCGCCTTCCGTAAGCGTAATGCCATATTCCGCCAAGGTCAGCACAAAACGGCGGCTGCGCATACCTTCCACCAGCTCGCCGTCTCCCATTGCTCCAGCTCCGCCTAACTCATGGGACAGCTTGTCGCTGTAATAACGAAAATAGTAATACGCCTCGCCAAAAGGAAAGTTTTCTGGGTCCGGAAGCCATTTCCCAATCGCTTTGCGAAACGGCAATAAATGATCATATAAGGTATCGTCAACATCAAAAAAAACGGCTTTTTTCATCTTTATTTCTGTTCCTCTCCTGAATGCCTATACTTAAGCGGCCATCATCATCGTTATACCTCCAAATGAAGAAGTCGATGGCTGCCGGGTATCCGTGCCGAGGCCAACAACGAGATCAACCAATGCGGGACCATCGCCCTCCAGGCAAGCCCAGGCCAGCCGATTAAGCCAATCCTTGTCGGCCCTGCTGTATCGGCTATTACCCAAAAGGCTCTCTTGTTCTGCAAAATCTTGCTTATAATCCATTCTGCTTTGCTTGCGCTCCTCTTGCGCCTCTAATTCCTTTTCATCGCGAAGCAAATCTTCCCTAATATGACTAACCGCATTTCTGGCCCGAAAATGCGCCGATTTCACCGCACCCTCTGTCGTTTCCAATATTAAGGCTGTATCGCTAATGGAATACGACAGCACCTCGCGCAGCAGAAACACGCCAAGCTGCATTGGGGACATCCTGTCGCTCATCGCTTGCAGCAACGGTTCAATTTCCACCGCCGTAATTACATCGCTTGCCGTTTCATGGGCAAGGCCAACGCTTTTGTCCAGCATTAAACGTTGTTTGCGGCATTGGTCTATCCATTTATTTTTGGCGACTCGAAGCAAAAAAGCCTCGGGATTGGCATGCCCCTTCTCCATAAGAACAGGAATCGCTTTAAGCCAAGTGCTTTGCGCCAAATCCTCTGCTTTTTCCTTTACTCGGGCTATAGAGAAACAATAACGGAACAAGGTCAGATGCAAGCCGGACCAGTCCGGCTCTTTATGCTCTTTTTCCTTTTCGAAGCCTGCTTTTTCCATCTACATGTACCTCCTCAACATCAAATGCGACATGCGCCTGCTTAAGAGGAAAACGAATAACGGGTTCAAAAGGATACGCTCTCGCCCTATTTTACCACATTACGCTGCACCCGTATCTTTTTGCTGCCGCCAGCCGTTTGCATAGTGAAACCAAAAGCGATATGGAGGTTATACAAAATGAGCATACCTGTTCCTTATGTACTGGAGCAAACAAGCCGCGGCGAAAGGTCCTATGATATTTATTCCAGACTGCTTAAGGATCGAATCGTGTTTATCGGCTCCGAAATTAATGATGCGCTGGCCAATACCGTCATCGCCCAGCTGCTCTTCCTGACCGCAGACGACCCCGAAAAGGATATCCATATGTACATTAATAGTCCCGGGGGCTCTGTTACTGCCGGCTTTGCCATTTTTGATACAATGCAATATATCAAGCCGCAGGTGCAAACGATCTGCACTGGCTTTGCCGCTTCGTTCGCCGCTATTTTGCTATTGGCCGGTGAGAAAGGCAAACGTTTCGCCTTGCCGAACAGTGAAATTATGATTCATCAGCCGCATGGAGGCGCCAGAGGGCAAGCCAGCGATATCGCCATCACCGCCAAGCACATATTAAATACGCGGGAAAAGCTTAACCGGATTACAGCCGAGCGAACCGGCCAGCCGCTAGAGAGGGTGGAACGGGATATGGACCGCGACTACTTTATGTCAGCGGAGGAAGCCGTAGCATATGGAATAGTAGATAAGGTGATCTCGTCGCAATAACAAAATAACCTGTGTAAAGGAGCGTCATGATGAAGCTGCTTATTTTGGGAGGGAGCCGTTTTCTCGGCAAGCATATGCTCAAAGCGGCGCTAGCCCGCAACATTGAGGTTACGCTTTTTAATCGGGGCATATCCGGGGGACAGCCTGATCCCGATGTAGAAATCTTGCATGGCGACCGCAATGCAGATATGAATATCCTCCGCGGCAGACAATGGGATTGCGTCATCGACACATCGGGCTATTGGCCGTCGCAGATGCGCTCAGCCGCCAAAATTTTGTCGGACAATATCGGACACTACACCTTCATTTCCACTTGCAGCGTCTATAGCGACTTCACTGCGCGCAATATCTCCGAAACGGACGGCCTATTAACGCTTGAGCAGGAACAGTTGTCAGTCCTTGATGCAGAGCATGCTGAAAAAAGCCTTCAGTTAGAGCATTACGGTGCATTAAAAACTCATTGCGAAGAAGTCCTGCGGCAAGCAATGCCAACCCGTTCCCTTATCATAAGGCCCGGTTTGATTGTTGGCCCTTATGACGTCAGCGACCGTTTTTCCTACTGGGTCAAGCGCCTGATGCGCGGGGGGAATGTGCTCGCGCCAGGCAGCAGAAGCCGTCCCGTTCAGCTTATCGATGCCCGCGACTTGGCGGAGTGGGCGGTATCTCTCGGCTCGGCGTCGGTAACCGGCACTTTTAACGCGACCGGGCCAAAAAACGTGCTGACAATGGGGGAATTGCTTCAGGTTTGCCGGGATACATGCAGCAATGAAGCAGAGTTTACATGGGTGAGCGATGACTTCCTTCAAGAGCAGAAAATACAGCCCTGGACCGAGCTGCCGTTTTGGCTTCCCGATACAGAGACGGGTACTCCGGGAGATGTTGGCGGTATTTTTTCTTTGTCGGTCAAACGAGCCATAGATATGGGATTGAATTTCCGGCCGCTCCATGAGACGGTGGAAGATACAATGCACTGGCTGCTTGAAGCCCGGCCAGAAGCATTGGGCAGCCTGAAGGCAGAGCGCGAACAACAGCTTCTTGCTTTATGGCAATTACGTTCAACACGGTAGATTTAAAAAAGTAAACTCGTGATATTTCACCTCCGGACAAAAGTACAAGCAATTGCTAGAGCTAACTCATAGCATATAGTACTTCGAAAGAGGAAGGTGAAAATATGGCTAAAAACAGATTATTGTTCAGCACCCCAGTTAATGGCGTATCCCTGCGCCCAGGCACAAGCGAGCTGATCACTGGCAGGCATCATGGAGGCGGCGATCATCATGGTCACCACCATCACCATCGGAAGCATCATCATGACCACCACCGCGGAGGCGGAATTGATGTGCGCGAATTCGAAACAATCCGTGTAGTGGCCGAAAATCGGAGAACATCAGTTTCTCCTGTTTATCTGGTGCTGCTTGTTTCCGGTCGCGGCGAGCGGGAAGGAAAGGAATGCAGAAGTCGTCACGTTCAGGAATTCCGTCTTGCCAAAATCAGATTGGTTCCAGGTCAATCCTTCTCCCAATCTTATCGGGTGCCGGGTGAAGTATTAAGCATCGTTGCTTATGCTGCCCGCAGCAAACGCTCCTGCTACAGAGGTTTGGACACAATTGACGTTGCCGTGTTTGGCCACAAGTAACAGAAACGGCTAATTAGTGAGTAGTCAGTTCGAAGAGCCTTGCTCCGCCATCCCGAGGATGACGGCGGCAAGGCTCTTTTTTTATTTCGTATTTTCGTTTGCGGCTGGACCAAGCATATGCTCTTGCTCTTGCTCTTGCTTTTGCTTTTGCTTTTGCTTTTGCTCTAGTTCACTTCGCGCTCCACGATTGCACTCCCCCATACCGCTTCCCCGTTATGGGATAACGCGGTAAAGGACATCGTTTCCTGCCTGGCCACGGCATCCCATTGCTTGACAAACACCCCTTTAAAAAGCGTGCCATTTAGCGTTATCTCGCATTTGCCATCCCCGGTCAGCGTCCACGTACCGCTCCAATCCCCGGAAATACTCCCGTCCTCCTTCAGCTCCAGCAGGACGGATTCCTTCACCTCGTTTGAAATATCCTTTCCATGATTAACCGCCTTGTAGCTCCCCGGAATATCGGCTTCCGCAAACGTCCCGTCCGGCTCCCCCGAATATCGCTGCGGCGACACAACCGGCCATCCGTCTGCATTGATATACATTCGGTGCACACGAACCTCGTATTCCTCTCCTCTATATGGAAAACGAGTATGGAAGATTAAATAATAGCTTCGTTGCTCTTCATCATAAAAGGCTGAATTATGGCCGGGAGATACATAGCCGGCGCCAATTCCTCCGCCTGCCTCGCCCGGCTGCCGGCGCAGCAAATAATTGCCCATCAGCTTGACGCCATATGGCTCTATGGCCCGGTCATCAAAGAATGAACCCGCCGCTCCTCCGGCCTTGATCATGTCCTGGTCCTCCGAGTCCACATAGGGACCATCCGGCTGGCTGGAGCGAGCTACACGGATGTTGTAGCCGCCGGAGGCATCCAAACCGCCATATGACAGAAACAAATAATAATAGCCGGCTTCCGGGCTGTACAAAATGTAGGGCGCTTCAATCCGGCTGTGATTGGCGCCAAGCAGCTTTTTCCCGTAGCCTTGATCCGGCAGGGGCAGCCCGGTTGCAGGGTCCATTTTCAGAATAAAAATACCGCCGGAATAGGAGCCGTACACCATCCAGAGCAGTCCTTCATGATCAAAAAAGGTGTGAGGGTCAATCGTATTGGGATGAATAGTAGGATCGTAAACGATGCCGTCCTCGCTTTTTTCGCCCCACATGCCGGATTTCAGAAGGATGCCGACATTGGAAAACGGTCCCACTGGCGAATCCGACACGGCAAGGCCAATTGCCGCGCGCGGCGAATCCCCCTTGCAGACGCTGTAATACATATAAAATTTCCCATCGGCTAACTCAATAACATCGCCCGCCCAAAAGGTATCCGTCTGCCCCCATTCCAGCGCGTCCGCCATTTCAGTCGTCACATTGGGAATTAGCGGGTTTCCGTCCTTCACGCCAGAGGAAATGGATGTCCACTGCACCAGATCGGCTGATTTGGCCGATTGAAGATGAGAGCCGTAAATATAGTAGATACCATCCGTTTTTATAATGGAAGGATCATGCACGGACACCTCTGCAAAGGCTGGCCCCGCGTTTTCTGCTTCCATAGCGGAGCCGCTGTCTGCCGTAGGCTGGTTTTTGCTGGCTGTCATCTGCTCACCATTTTCCGCCGTTGTCCCGGCATTGCTATCGCTTGGCAGCAATCCGCTCTCCGCATTGGAGGCTTTCCCGGCAACCGGCTCCGTTTCGGAAGATGCTCCCTTGCTGCAGCCTCCCGCGATAGCCGCCGTCAGCAGCAAAGCAAGCACAAGCCGTTTTGTTTGCTTCATAAAAGCTCCGCCCTCCTTATTAGCTCTGTTATTCCCCTGCAATGCCGGAGCGCTCTACGCTTTCAACAAAGTAGCGCTGAACAAACAAATACATCAGCAAAATAGGGAGGATGGACAAAATGACGCCTGCCATAATCTGATTAATCAGCGTAGGCGCCATGCCGATCGCTTCCGCCGATATCGACTGCGACATCTGCTCCGCCGACATATTGGCTTTCCCGTAAAACCCGCTCATTCGCTGCGCCAGATTATAAAACGGCGGCAGCTGCAAATAAGTGCTTGGCTGGAAGTTGTCATTCCAGTGCCACACGCTGGAGAACAGGAATACGACAAGCATGGCCGGCCGTCCCAACGGGAACATGATTTGCCAATAGGTTCGCATATGCCCCGCTCCGTCTATCCGCGCAGCTTCCTCCAGCACGCCGGGCAAACGTCTGTAAAACTGGATAAAAATGAGCACAAACAGCGCGCCCTGCAAGCCATGTCCAAAAGCCGCCGGAACAACAAACGGCAAATGGGTGTTAATCCAGCCCAAATCGCTAAAAAACATATACAGCGGGACAACGATGGTTTGCGGCGGAACCAGAAAGGTGAATACAAGCAGCCCCAGCCAAAGGCCGTAGCCCGGGAAGCGGTATCGGGCAAAGCCGTAGCCGATCAGCGAGCAGCTGACAATTTGCAGCGCCGCGCTTCCAAACGATGTAACGACGCTGTTCAGAAAGCCCTGCCAATATTTCATCTCCGCAAAAGCAACCTGGTAATTATAGAGGCTAAACCGCGTCGGAATCCAGCGCACCGTTGCATCCGCCACATCCCAGCTTTGCATCAGCGATTTGGAAACCATATAGAGCAGCGGATAAACAAATACAAACGACAGGCTGAGCAGCACAAAATAATAAACGAGGCTGGAGACAATAGCCTTGCTTCGTTTCGCCGCCGAATGCCTTAGGCCCGCCTCCAGCCGGCCGCTAATATTGCGTTTTACATAATCCAGCGGAGCCTCCTTCATGCCGTCACCCTCTCCCTTCCATCGATGTCAGGCTTTTGCGAAACAGCAGAAACACAATGCCCAGCAGCATAAAAATCATCATAAAATAAATCCAGCCCAGCGCAGAGCCGTAGCCGTAATTGTTATTGCTGAACACCACGGTGCGGAGATGGTTCATAACGCCGTTGTCGGCCTTTGTAAACGAATTGACCATCGTAAACAGCGTGTTGACGAATACCATCGGCAAAATCATTGGAAATGTTATTTTCCAGAAGCTTTCCCATTTGGTTGCTCCGTCGCATTTGGCGGCTTCATAGAGCTGAGGCGAGATCGTTTGCAGGCCCGCCAGAAAAATAAGAATTTGCACGCCGGAATCCCACATAACAAGCGTCAGCGAATCCGAATACTCAAGAAGTGTAACCAGCCCGTCGCCGGGAATAAACAGTCTGAGCTTGCTGTACAAATCATATTGCATAAAGATAGGAAGCTGTGCTGCGCCTTGCTCCATCAGCTTTTTCAGAATTGTGCCCGAAGCAATAATAACCGGCAGGAAAAAAATACCCCGGAAAAACATTCTTCCTCTGGCATGGCGGTTTAGCAAAAGCGCGCAAATCATTGCAAACACAAGCACCAGCGGGACATGGGACAGCATCGTTGTCATCGTTTCCCGAAGCAACGGCAAAAAGTTAACATCGACGGTAAAGGCCGCCCTGAAGTGAAGGGTGCCTACATATTCAGCGATAAGCCCCTCGCGGCTTGTTTTCAGCTCCTGGAAGGAATAATAAAGCGAGCGTCCAAGAGGGATCGCCATAAACAGAAAAAAACCGGCAATCCACAGCCCTACAAAGGAATATCCCTCCAAAAAATGACGCCAACGCATGTTTAATTTCCATTTCATGATGGCCTTTTCACACTCCCGTCACTGCAAAATCCATTGAACCAACCCGCATGCCTTCCACTTCCACGTCCCGGTCGCTATAATTGACAACGGCCTTAACCCCGTTTTCGTATTCCGTCAAGTAAACGCCGGCTTGAAGCTGGCGATGGCTGGTCATTCGTTTTCCGGCTATTGCTTCGTAATAGGGCTTAAGCCGGTTGTATTCCTCTACAGCCGTATCCAGCCATTGGGAGGCCTCCGAGCTGAACAACCTGTCCTCCAGCGTTCGCTGAAGCTTGCTTGTTGGCGCATGCGTCAGCTCGTAGCTTGGCAGCGCGCCATATTCCACTGCTTTTAGAAACTCGATGGCGGAATCCTCACGGAGATTGGCCGGCGCTGCATAATAAGGCACCAGTCCATGCAGCGCAAGCTGGTAGAAGGGAACCGCTTCGTCGGTAAAAATGTAGCCGCTGCTAAAAAGCGGCGCATTATCAATTCGGTCCACAGCTCCAAGCGTATAGCCAAAGCCGTAATCGACAGCTGTTCTTCCCGTCTTCTGGCGGGCGTCCTCCAATGCCTGAATCCATACCGCTGCCGTTTCGGCCCGGCTTGTATAATCATTGGAATCCTCATCGGAATAAAGCAGCTCCCCCATATACTGAAATTGAATGCCTTTTGCCCCGATTTCGGCTGCCGTATCCAGCTCCTTGGCAATATGCTTCCGGTAAGTCTGCTCCGGCTTCATTAAATAGAAGGAGGCATTGCCATTGGTCCAGCGGGTCGCTAAATAATAGCTTGTCAATTTCAGCATTTCGCGGTCCATTCCCCGCACCGCATCCTTGCGCTTGCTGAAGCCGCCGCTTTCGCCAAACGGCTTGACATAGTTCGTCCGCAAATAGAGCGGCGTATCCTGCTGCGCGGCAAAGTCAGCCAGCTTCTTGAGACCCGACTTTCCGCCAAGCTGCGAGGCTGCGGGGAAATGATCAGGCTGCTCGCCGTACAGGCCGTTTTTCGACCAGCCGTCCAGCGTAACCTCAAGCTCTTCAATGCCTCTCTCCTTAAGCTCCGCAATAATGGCTTGCGCCTGCTCGAAGGTGGTCATCCGAATAAAGGTACTGCCTAAAATTTCATCCCGCTTTATTCCGCCTAGCAAGGTCAGCGATAGCGGCGCCGAGCTGTCGGCTACAGCCTCGATGCCGCGTTCGTTGATCAGGTAGCTGCGATAAGCGGCGGCCATTCCGACATACCCCGCCTGCTCCTTCTCCAGCAGCACATAACTCAGGCTGCGGTCTCCTTTGATCTTTTGGCCTTGATAATAAGGAATTTGACCGGATGAGCCGATAAAAATGACATCATTTTTACGATAAATAAACTCGGCGGAGCTGCGGTACAACGGGATGCTGCGAATGCCTGCCGGCGTACCGTTAATCCGGGCGTCATAATCGCCCTGTGTCACGATGCCGAGTGTGCCGATGCCGTCCCGGTACATGCCGAATACTGGCAATGCGGCAAATTTCCTTGGCGTATTGGCTCTCATGCCGCCAAGCGAGACCATATCATGCGTTTGCGTAATAAAGGTGGGGTCAGGGCCATAAATCATCTCCGAATATCCCTTGAGATAAGCGGGATGATTGGGGCGGAAATGCAGCAGCGCCCCCGAGCCGTCGGGAAGCAGCATTGCGCCCTCCTCGCTTTCGGCGGCCGCATTCATAAACGGCAGCGGCTCGATGCTGATCAGCTTGGCCTTGCCTTCCTCCCGGATGGATGAGTATGGAATCGTCACCTCCAGGCCCGTTTCGGTCAGCCGGTATACGACATCAAAATAAAGCTTCTCCACCTCAAAAGCAAAACTCACGGTAACGGAGTCGCTTCCGGCGGCTATGGAAACTGCCGTTTCCTTATCCTTTAGCGAATAAGTGGATGTAATATCCGCGCCTTCCGTATATTTCAGGTGTACGGCGGAATCCATAAATTTTTTGTTGTTTGGCATTGTGCTGCGCGGAACAATCGGCGCTCCCAGCCACTCCGTGCCGCTTTTTTGGCTCGTCACCCTGACGTTTCCGGTTTTTTCGTCCAGATAAAGAGTATAAGTGCCATTCTCCAGCATTTTGGTTACAGCCGTTACCGGATACATGGATACTTCTCCCGGCTGGGCTTGAGCCATATTGCCGCTATCCTTTTTTTCGTCGTCCGCCGCCAAGACCGTTGCCTCTTTAGATGCTGCCTCAGCAACATCGGAGGACGCTTCTCCTGCGCCAGCTTGGGATTGCGATCCAGATGCTTCCGGCTCCGAGCCGCTTGCTGCGGACTGCGACCCTGCCGATTCCGGCTCCGGGCCGCTTGCTTCCGACTGAGCTACGGCTTCTGCAGCGCGGGCCCCGGATGGCGGCAGAAATTGCTGGAATGCCCCGGCAGCCAGCAGCGTCAAGGCTATCCCCCCGATTATCCATTTGCGTGTACGCCGTTTTTTCATCTGGCTTCCCCCCTAAGCACGCAGTCTTATTTCCTTGACCATATCGTAAACAAAGCTCATAAACTGATTGGACAACCCAAACAGCAAAATGCCGACAAACCAGACAATTAACATGCCAATGATGCTAAGCACGGTAATAAACAATGTTTTTTTCAAATCAAAATTATGCAGGATTTTGACCATCAGCAGCAGCAGCCAGACCATCCAGCCATTAATCGCGTACATTAAAACATTGACCGTGCCGGATTCGTCGAGCGACAGTACGCGCGTGAGCAGCGTGACGGGAATCATAAACACGATAAACGGAGCCAGTACAAACGCGCTGCCGTACACAATTTCCTTAAACTTTCCTTCGCCATCCAAAATAGCGCTTACCGCCCAATGCGCAACACACCAGGTCGCCCATGGCGCTATCAGCCATATTAATTCCTGGAGCGCCGATATTTGGTAAGGCTCGCGGTCTTGATACGCAAAACCCGCAGCATACAGAGAGATCATTCGCACGGCATATGCGCTAACCACAAGCAGCAGCGCCTGCCGTATCCGTATAACGCCCGGCTGCTGAATATCTTCAAAAAAGTCGATTGGCTTAAACAAAATACGGCGCATCATCGCCACGGCGCTCATATCGACTCACCTTCCTTTGCATGTGGGGATAGCGCGACAGGAGCAGTCCGTGCGGCATTCGCCGTTTTTTTGCGCCTCGCGAAGCGAATAGCACCGGGAACGCCCCACCGCAGAGCGGCAAACAGCAGCATGGCGCCAGCCGCAAGCATCGTAAAGTTTTCCCGGACATATTCCTTGCGGTATTCCTTAAAGGCCAAGGAATAGTCATGTCTCGCCCGGGCCAGCTTGAAATAATCCATCGCTTCCTTATATCTCTCCGCCTTGTACATAGATTTGCCGATCGCCTGGTAAGCCATCTCGAAGTTGGCGTTTTGCTTCAGCACCTCCTGCCACAGCGACTCCGCCTCGCTATAGCGGCCATCCACATACAAAACCGATGCCTGGTGCACCAGATCAGCAAACGGCGTTGTGCGGAACCAGTCAATCCGGTTGCGCCCCCGATCCACCACATAGATAGTGCCGTCTTTATTTTGGCTTACGCCGGAAGGGGTTGCGAATAAGCCGTTTTGCTCGCCGACGCCACCGAACGAAAACAGGAAGTTGCCCAGCTTGTCGTACTGAAACAGCTTGCTGGTCTGAAGATCAAGCGCCGTAATAATCCCGTCGTCATCAACCGTCACCCCGATAAAAGAAGCCATTGTAAACGGCCCGACGCTGAAGTAGTCGCCGTATTGCCGCGAAACGCCAAAGTTCAGCGTGTCCACGCCAACCGGAGACAACCGTTTAAGCTGATTGGCCTCTTCGCCAATCGTTGTTGTATACATAAAGCCTTCTTCATCCATATCCAGATCCGAAAATTCCGCCGGCACGATTGCCGCGAGCTTGCGGCGCTGCTCCTCCGTGGCGATCAGCTTGACAAAAAGCCTGCTCCAGCTGAATCCGACATGGTTGGCTCCATAGAACCCTCTAAATTCACCCTTCGGGTCAATTTGCAGCAGTCCTTGCGTATTGCCGTCGCTGACCACAAACATATAGTCGCGTTTATCCAGCACGATTTTGGACGGCGAATAGGAAAAGGTCGCTCCGATAAGCGGGCTTTCCGGCTTGGGATAGTCCCGAATAAATCGGCCGTCCTTATCGAAGACGGCAATTCTGGAATTTTTCGTATCGGCCACATAAACGGTGCCGTCTTCCTTCACATAAACGCCCTTCGGCTCGCTGAGGGCGCCTTCTCCCTCCGTATCGCCGTAGGTTCGCAGGTATTGATGGCCGGCGTCCAGCTCCACGATCCGGTTGTTGCCGGAATCGGCAATATAAAGATTGCCCTCCTCCGAAATAAACATCGACTCCGGGCGGTTCAGGGGCCCGCTTGGCCAATTGATGCCGTCGATAGAGCCGTCATACATATAACCTGCAATGGAGCGCACGTCCCGCTGCGATGAGTTGTAGGTGTAGCTGTCGTACGGGGCCGATGCGGATACGCTTGCCGGTACAAGCAAAGACAGCGCAAGCACTGCCGCTATAGTGAAACGGGCTTTCCCGGATATCGTCATTCTGCGCTCCCCCTATTCTTTCAGTCCCGAATGCGCCATCGTCTGCAGCACCATTCGCTGAGATGTGATAAAAACAAGCAGCGTTGGAATAATCATCAGGAAGCTGGCGGCGGCAAAGGTGCCCACCCGGGCAATAACGCCCGCTCCCCCTTGAATGGTCTGTATGGCAAGCGGCAGCGACTTCATATTTTCGCTTGTTGTATAAACCATAGACGGATAGGGATCATTCCATGCCGTAATGAAGCTGAACAGAGCAAAGGTAGCAATGGCGGGCTTCAGCATCGGCAAGATGATGACCCAAAACACCTTCCACTCCGACGCTCCGTCAATCCGGGCCGCCTCCAGCAGCGCGTCCGGAATTTGCCGCAGAAACTGTGTCATCAGAAACATGCCGACCGGAGCCGCAAGGTAAGGCAGAATCATCGCCCAATACGTATTCATCAATCCGCTTTTGCTCATGAGCAAATATTGCGGAATTTGCAGCACCATGGGCGAAAACATCAGCGCGGCTACAATCATGTCAAAAATAATTTTTTTGAACGGCATATTATGCTTTGCCAGCGGATAGGCGGCCATCGCCGATATGAACACCCCGCCAATAACGATGCCGCCGGTAACGATGACACTGTTCAGAATGAACCTAAGAAAAGGAACATTGGACGTGCCGGTTATAAGCAGCAAATCGCGAAAGTTGAGCAAGGTTGGATTTTGCACAAAAAATCGCGGCGGGAACAGAAACAGCTCACTAATCGGTTTTAGGGCCGTTGATGCCATATAAACGAGCGGCATAAGCATCAGCAGGCCAAAAACGGTCAGGAAAGCGTACAGCGACATGCCGCCCCAGTCGATTTTTTTTCGTACTGCAAATAAGCGGGTCATCGGTCAATCCCTCCCCAGCAGGTTGAATATCAGGCGATTAAGTCCCATCATGAGAAGGAACAATACCACTGCAATGGCAGAAGCGTACCCCATTTCAAACCGGATAAATGCATAATCAAACAAATGCGTCAATATGGTATGCCCTGCATACAGCGGACTGGGCAGCCCGACTAGCTGCACGCTGACATCGAATACTTGCAGCGACGACACAACCTGCATAATAGCGCCGAACAGAAGCTGAGGCTTTACCGAAGGCACTGTAATATAAAACAGCTGCTGCCAGCGGTTTCGGATACCGTCGATTTCCCCCGCCTCGTACAAATCCTTGGGCACATTTTGCAAGCCCGCCAAAAAGGCCAAAAACCCAACGCCCATGCTCATCCAGAGAGAAACAATAATAATGACCGGCACAATGGTGCGGATGTCCTGCAAATAAAGAAACGGTTCATCCAGCAAGCCAATGCGGATCAGCCAATGATTCAGCATTCCCTTCCGGTCGCCTGCGAACATATACAGCCACACGACCGACATTGCGGTAGCGCTTGTAATGGACGGCGTATAAAAGCATAACGTATAAAAAAAGCGGTATTTTATCGGAATCTGGCTAATGAGCCAGGCCAGCAAAAAGGCCATCACATACCCGACCGGTCCCGTTATAAACGCAAATTTCAGCGTAATGCCGACGGCCTGCATAAAGATATCGTCATCCACAAACAACAGCTTGTAGTTGGAAAAGCCGATAAAACGCGGCGCTTCCAAAATGTTATAGTAGGAAAAACTCAACGTAATGGATGTCAAAATCGGAACGATGATAAAAATGAAAAACAACAGCAGAAACGGCGCTAGAAACAGATACGAAACCTTGTGCCGCTTCATTTCGGACCATAGCTGGGCCAGGCGTGAGCGGGAGGAAACGGGCAGCGTTCCCGTTCCTCCCCCGGTTCCCGCCTCTATCGGTTTGGCGCTCATGGCTGCTCTCTCTCCTCTCCCTGTCCCGATTGCCGGTCTAAGCCAAACTCCTCCCGTTTCTTGCGCAGCTCCTTGTTGATTTCCTTCACGCCCGCCTCAACCGCCTCGCGGTGAATGCGGCCGTTCAATACGATTTCATTCCACATATTCGCTACGTGGCGGGTGGTGAAATAGCCGCCCAGCACAACCTCGCGCTCGCGGAACCATTCCCACTGCTCCAATATGGCTTCGATATCGGATTGCTGCCACGGCAATCTTTGCAGCGCCTCGACATTCGCCGTATTCCAGCGCGCCTCTACGCCAAGCAGCGCCTCAAGCTCGGAGCCAAACCTTTCTTGAGCATCTGCGCCCGTCCACCATTTCAGAAATTCCCATGCCTCCTCCTGACTCTTGGAGGACTTGAAAATAATTCCGGTTTGGGCCAGACCGCCCGTCGAACGGTTAATTTGCCCGTTTTCCTGCTTTATTCCCGGCATTGGCTTCATGCTCCACCAGCCCGTCAGCTCGGGCGCCGCGGTGGACAGCAAAATATAAGTGGAGTAATCGGCCACCCCAATCGGCATCTCTCCGGAGCGGAAGCGGTTGTAGAAATCCGCTTGCTTGGCGATCCGGTAATTGGTGAACAAGCCGGTCCACATCCGCATGGCCTGCATCGCCTCCGGCGAATCCAGCGCGGAGCGGGCCCCGTTTTCCGTATAAAAGTCGCCGCCATTCTGAAACAGAAACGGGGCAAACTCATTAATCGCCAGCTGCGGCATATTAGGGGCATGGGGATAAAAGAAATCCATTCCGTTTTGCTGAAGCAGCGGAATCAAATCCATAACCTCCTGCCATGTTTGCGGAATATCCGCCTCCGAAATACCCAGCTCGCTCATAATGTCCTTGCGGTAAAACAGCATGTAGAAATTTTGATTTTCCGGCAAGGCATAGTCGCCGCCGTCATATTTGTAAGGAATCAGCGCGCCGGGCCGGAAACGGTCCGCTACGGCTTCATAATCCTCGAATTCATTCAGATTAACCAGCGCGTTCCGAACGGCAAAATCTATCGGAACCTCGCCCTCCACGCCAAGCGCAACATCCGGCGCCATCCCCGACGTATTGGCCAGCATCAGCAATTGCATTTGCTGTGCGGGAATGACGTTTACATTCACCTTGATGCCCGTCTCCGGCGTAAAGTCCTCATCAATCATTTGCTTGATGATTTCGACCCAATCGCGACCGCGCGCAATCCAGACATCCAGTACCTCTTCATCCTCGGCATATACCGTGCCTACGCCGCCATATTCCTTCGTAAAGGAACGAAACAAATCGCCTACGCTTGTTCCCGCCCGAACGTACCATGGAGCGGCGGGACGCGGCCATTCCTGCTCAGGCGATTTGACGATCAAATAATCCAGCACCAGGCTATGCCTGCTAAGACCGTTCACCCATAAGCCCAGCGACGATTGCAGCTCTGTAAACTGAGTCAGACGCGCCGGTATGGTCGAAGGCTGGTCCGCCATGCTAAGCAGCACGTCCCGCGCCTCATAAAGCGTGCTGACCTCCGAGCTTCCTCTTTTGACCCCGAAATCGTACAGGCTCTGGATGCCGTCCTCCAGACTCCAGGCCATATTTTGCAGTCTTGGCTCCAAATCGGGAATATTGCGATCCAGCTTCCAGTCTGCGTTGGGATCGGGGTTTGTGCCGGTAACGCGGATAACCTCGCGTGTCAGCAGCGACATCTTCTGAATCGTATCCGTCACGTTTTCCAGTATTTCGCCCAAGCCGCCGATCTGGACCTCCATCCGAATGATGTTTTTGCCCTTTTCCAGATAAAACAGATAGCTGTCGTCCCCGGGACTGAAGGTGCTGATTTGCCATTCCGCCTTATAGGGAAATGACACCGCATTCATTTCCTTGAAGGGCAGCTCTCCATTAATCGTCATCTTCCGCTGTACAGGAATGCCGTTCAAAAACCATTGGCCGTATCTGGCTCCTATATGGTACAAACCGCTTTCCGGAACCTCGAACTCCCATTCGGCCCATTGGCCTCCCTCGCGCCAGCTCAGTCCGCCAAAGCTGTTGAGCACAACCGCATCCTTATTAAAGGGCTCTGTATCCGGTTCGCGGTCTTCAATTCTTTTTAGCGTTGGGTCGGAGCGCAAGGTCGACGTTTCCGCCTGTACCTTGATCAGGTGTCCTTCCGTCTTTTTATAGCCTTTTTCGTCGTACATCACGCTGATTTCGTCATAATCCGGGATCACTTTGGGAGAAAACACCCGCAATTCTCCGATAGCGGCCGGCTCCCTGACCGTATGTATGCGTACAACATGCGTTCCTTTTGTCAAATAAAAGCGGAACGGCTCCTCCACCTTTGCTTCCGCATCCGTAAAGTCGCGGTATTGCCAGCCCGATACTTCCTCCCGTTTGGGATTGTATTGATTGTTCTGATTGTCATGCCACGGCTCGCCGGCTTCGCGCCACATCCGGCTAAAATCCAGCTTTTTGGCTTGGAAAAACGGATATTTCCCATCTATCATGACACTTCGGACAACGTCAGAACGTTTGCCCGGCAGCGCATAATAACTCATGCCCATCTGGTAAAAGCCATCCTCCGGCACGGAAACCTCATAATCGGCCCAGCTGTCCTCCTCCAGAAGCGCAACAACAGGAGCAGCCATGCCATCCAGTCCCGTCTTCTCGGCTGTGCCCTCAGGACTTAAGCCGCTATAATCCAGCGAAGGAATAACAATTTGGAAGCCCTGGCTATCGCTTGCCCCGCTTTCCTTGTGAAGCCCGATGTATTTGTAATAGGACGGCTCAAGCAGGCTGCTTGTGTCCTCTCCTTGCAAAATAGAGCTTTCATCCAGCCCGTCATGGCGCGGAACAGACGCCATGGCCTCGTCATTAAATCCCCGATTGGCGTTCCAGACTACAATAAAGACAGTCGTCGCGATGAGAAACAAAAGCGTCATTTTGTATGTTTTCAAAAAACGAAGCAAAAAGATGTCCCCCTATCCAGTGATTTCGGCCTGCGAACAAGCAATCCGAATCAAGCCGGGGAGACCTGATTCGGATTGGAGCAAGCGGGTTCCGCTATTGTTGAAGCTGGGTTCTCAGCTTTTCGATCTCATCCTTCAGCATGCTTTCCGCATCCTCCTTCGCCAGCTGCAGCGTTGTGCGGGAATCGACGTTTTTGTCCAGCGCATCCAGAATACGCGGCACCCACAGCCCCCAGCCCTGGCCATCTAGCGGGTTCAGGCGTTTGGTCGGAATGAGCTGGGCAAGCTGCTCATACAGCTTGTAGTCCAGCTGGCCGCCCAAATATTCATTGGCTTGCTCGGCGTACCATGGAAGCTGGGCGATGTCGGAGTAGCCAGGCTGAATGGAGTGCTTGGTCCAAATTTTCCAGGCCGCCTCAGAGCGCATAACCCACTGCATGTATACCCATGCCGCTTCCTTGTTCTGACTTTGCGACGGAATAACAAAGCTTGATCCGCCAATCGGGAAATTAATGCCGAACGGAAGATTCGTCACCCTCCATTTTCCTGCAAGCTCAGGGAAGTCGAGCGCCAGACCGCGCGCGCCCCACGAGCCAAGCGCTATGCCGACTAGCTGTCCGGACAGCACCAGCTGTTTTCCTTCATCCGAACCATGCGCCATATGAGGCGCCCAGTTTAGCTGATTGCCGCGTTTCGTATAATCCAAAATTTGAATCAGTCTGTCATTATCGCGAATCCAGTTTAACTCGCTGTCAAAATAACCGATTTCATCGCCGGCCCAATGTACGGGGCCATCCCGCCATTCAAAGGCATATTTGCCGTTGGCGGACAATATTTGAACGAGATTCAGATAATTTTCACCGTCCGTGATGTATTCTCCCAGCTCCTCGGGATCGCTTGGAAGACCCAGCTCCTCAAAAATATCCGCTCTGTAATAATAAACGCCGGGAGTGGAATCCCAAGGCATGCCAAGAAGCTGCTTGCCGTCGGGAGACATCCAGCGCTCCCAATTGTATTCCGGCACCAAATCCTTGAATTTGCCTGCGTTGTAGGGCTCAGCCAACAAATTCTCCAGTACGCCTCCTGTACCATAACGGGTAAACTGGCCTTGCTCCACTTCGGCTATATCCGGCGCTCCCGATCCGCTTGCCAGCGTGGTCTGCAGCTTGTCATGCAGCTCGTCAAACGGAACAAACACCGTATTTACCTTGATGGAGGGATATTCCGCCATAAACGCCTCCGCCACTTCTTCAAAAACATTTTCATTAAACGCCCAAATCGTAATTTCGCCCTTTACATCCTTGCCAAAATTCTGCTCCGGCTCCGCTTCTTTGCCGTTTTCGTCATTTCCGGATTGTCCCTCGGCGTTAGTCCCTGTATTAGACGGGCTTTCTGTATTTGTTGGATTTGTCCCGCCGTTGGAGCAAGCCGTTAATAGCAGAACAAACACCATTATCATCAGCCATGCTTTTTTGTGCATTGTTTTCATCTATGCAACCTCCCTGTTTCGTTTTCATCTGGAATCATCACTAAAGCAAACGCCAAACGGATTTACCGCCCCCCTCCGTAAATTCCATGCGATTATCTTATCAGCTTATCTTCCGCTAATTTGAAATCGCTTTCATATGCGGCTTAAAAAAGAAACTTCTCACTTGATGCGCAAAGCCTCTAGGATGAACATCATTAATTATTTTGCTTATCATTCGTCTTGATATTAATATATTATTTTCATTTTTCAGTTACGTCAATAACTTTTTTGTAAAGATTAAACAAAACATGCATGGAAGAAGGAAAAAACCAGCAATAACGCCCCTCTGCTTGTAGGAAAAGCTCGTAAGGAAGCCGCTAACCATCATTAAATCTATATGACCTTATTAATCAATTCATTAACGATAAAAAACTTTTAACAGGACTATGTTGAACACTATAAACAAGCAAAAGGCCACACGTCGGCTCATACTGCTGAAGTTTTATTGTTTCTATATAGCAAAAAACCTTCAAAACCCGCTCTGCAGGGCGGTTTTGAAGGTTCCAGAGATTTATGAAACGGTGGAATCGGATTCTTCAGGGACAACGGCTTTCCTCTCATAATACAGCTTGAATACGAGGTCCTGATTGTAATTTCCGAAGCCGGTGCCAAAGAGAGTTACGCCGCCAACATTTTCGGCATCTTCATGGACCGCTATACGAAAAGTCCATTGCTTTAAATCGACATGAATGTCGTCAAGTCTGACATCCGATATTTTATTGCCGTCGATGAAGGTGCCTTCCTTCGTTATTTTGAGCATTTTGAGTATGCCGTATTGATTGATTTCGTCCCACCACCAGTCCGGTGTGTAGCGCCCGCGCTTGCTTCCTCCGAAATCTCCCGGGCTGGTCCACTGGCCAAGATGGACGCCGTTAAGCGTAAAATCGATGTCGGACGGCCAGTTTTCGTTGGCAAACGGAGCTTCTGACGAAATTTCCATGGATATCTCAAGCTCTACCGGCTCTTCGTTTTTCATCAAATAATTAGCCAGCCGATATTCGACAAAGCCTTGGCCAAACCACAGCACCTTGGCGTTGACCCGTTCCGGCTCCAGAAACGCGCGCGGCTCGTCAAACATTCCGATCACCTTGACTGTCGTGGCAAGGCCGCAAGTGGGATTCACCTCAAAATCAGTATAATGTCCTACCGAAACCTCCGTTACGTGGCACTCTCGCATGACCGACGTAATTTTGGACGGAAACACGATTTCAATTGATTCCGTCACCAGCGTGCACATTTTTTTTGCCCCGCCTTTGCCTGGCTGCATAGAGGTTTTAATAATGCTCGCCCGCTCCAGCTTTTTGACATGCATAGTCATAATGGCGCTGCTCAGGCCTAGCGCCTCCGCAAGCTCTTTTACATTCATCGATTTTTGCGCAAGCAGCCGAATCATTTCAATCCGGACGCTGCTCGATAACGCCTCATAAACCGGGAGCGAATGTTGGGAAATATCAATTTTCATCATTATCCCGTCCCTCATAGGTAATAGTTATGTAAATAAATATACCCGAATGTTAATCCATGCACAACCGGCGTAAACAAAGCCATTTTTAAATGGACCGCTGAAACGATGAGGAAAAGAAACCTGCGTCTGGACCCTATTTAATGGGTATCAGGCAGCGGCCGGCCGAACACAGGCATTCCTTGCTTATCCCATGTTATGGCCTTTGCTCTGGCATGCCGGTTGGGATCATACAGCGGATCGCCAACAATTTCCTTGTAGCTTCTGGCGTGATAAACCATAATATCGGTTTTTCCATCCTCCGCGACAGTAAAGGAATTATGACCGGGACCGTATTGGCCGTGCTCCTCGTCGGTTACAAAAACGGGAACAGGGGATTTGCTCCAGGACAACGGGTTCAGAAGATCGGCGCTTCCGTCCGCCCATAACAGCCCTAAGCAGTAGTTATGGTCGGTCGCGCTTGCGGAGTAGCTGATGAATATTTTTCCTCCGTGTTTGATAACTGCCGCGCCCTCATTAACCAAAAAGCCGATTTTTTCCCACTCATATTCCGGCTTGCTCAGCATAACCTGCGGACCGCCAAGCGTCCATGGATTGCTCATCGGCGCAATGTACAAATTTGAATTGCCCTCGATGGCAGGGTCCTTCTGAGCCCAAACAAGATATTGAACATCGTGTTGAACAAAGCTTGTTGCATCCAGCGCAAAGCTTTCCCATGCCGTAACAATTTGTCCCTTCTCGATCCATTCCCCTTCCATCGGGTTTGGCGATTCGTTTTCCAGCACATACATACGATGGTCGAACAAACCATCCCTTGTTTCGCTTGTCCATGCCGCTGCAAAGTAGATATACCATTTCCCCCCGATAAAGTGGATTTCAGGAGCCCAGATGTTCGCGCTCATCTTGCCCGTCTCATGTTTTCTCCAGCATACCGATGTTTTGGCCTCCGCCAAACCGTCAAGCGTGCGAGAACGGCGCAATTCGATCAAATCGTATTCCGGAACGGAACCCGTAAAGTAATAATAGCCGTCGCTGTGCTTGTAAACCCAAGGGTCCGCTCTTTGCAAAACAAGCGGATTGCGGTATTGGACCTGCCGTGAACTATCCTTTACAGTCATTTAAAATCCCTCCATATTGTTAATAATATTATTAATCATTAATACAACAACTATTTTAAACCACGTTAGCTTATCCCGCAACTGAATTTGATTGACACTGGCAGGAGCAAAAATCCGAAACGGTATGGAAGGATGTGGTATACTTTGTAAAGGGGTGGTTTAAAGTGGCCATTATTACACAAATAACAGGCATTCTGGTTCTGGTGCTGTTTATCGGCTTATTGTTGACAGGCATGCTAGTATGCCGGAAATATCAGTTTAAAGCAGGCTTTTACTTTTTCCTTCTTCTTATCATTCCATATAGTTTCAATAGTTTCTTCTCACCAACCTTCGCTCAATTCATTAACTCCTATATGGACAGCAGGAGCCTTCCCTTCGGGATGTCTTTAGGAGAAGCAGTTGCATGGTTCTCATTTATTCCCAAAATGATAGAGATTATTGCTTTTTCCATTTTAGTTGTTGGGCTTTACCGATTGTGGAGGTTCCGAACGGCTCCGCAGAAATAACAGCTTGGCAGATGTGATAGCATGGCAAAAAAGCTGGCGCCAATTGAAATCGGCGCCAGCTTTTACTGTAATAGCTGTGAATTGAGCTCCTGATTCGTATCCTGCTCCCTGCTTTCACAGCTCCCTATTGAGTTTTCCACAGCCAGAGATGAAGGCTGGACCGTTCAAGCGCAGGTCAGGGCCTTCCCCTACACCATCACCTTGCAAATATCGTTAGTAAATTCCACAGGGTCCTGAATTGGAAGGCCTTCAATGAGCAACGCCTGGTTGTACAGAAGGGCCGTATACAGGCCAAACTTTTCGTTATCGGAGCCATGAGCGGCTTTCAGAGACTTGAACACCTCATGGTTGACGTTGATTTCAAGCACCTTATCCGCTTTAACGCCGCCGCTGTCAGGCATCGCCTGAAGGATTTTTTCCATCTCAATCGACAGGTCGCCTTCGGCGGAGAGGCATACCGGGTGGCTTCTGAGACGTTTGGACGCTTTAACCGATTTAACCTTGCCGGCAAGCAGCTCTTCCATAGCCTCGAACAACGCCTTGTTGCTGTTTTCTTCTTCTTCTGTCGGCTTGTCCTTTTCGTCAGGCTCAAAGCCTAAATCGCCGCTGGATACGTTTCTGAACTCTTTTTCCTTGTAGCTCTGGATCATTTTGACCGCAAATTCATCAATATCATCCGTCAGGTACAAAATTTCGTAGCCCTTGTCCTGAACCAGCTCGATTTGCGGCAGCTTCTGGATACGCGCCACGGAATCACCAGCTGCATAATAAATATACTTCTGATCCTCCGGCATGCGGGACACGTATTCATCCAGGCTTGCCAGCTTGTCCTCCTTGGAGGAATGGAACAGCAGAAGGTCCTGAAGATCGGCTTTGTTCATGCCATAGTCATTGTATACGCCAAATTTCAATTGACGGCCAAACGCTTTATAGAAGGTTTCATACTTCTCGCGCTCGTCCTTGAGCATGCTTTGCAGCAGCCCTTTGATTTTATTTTTAATATTTTTGGCGATCAGCTTAAGCTGGCGGTCATGCTGCAGCAATTCCCGGGAAATGTTCAGAGACAAATCCTCGGAATCCACCATGCCTTTGACAAAGCTGAAATAATCCGGCACCAAATCGGAGCATTTATCCATGATCAAAACGCCGTTGGAATATAGCTCCAGACCTTTGGCATATTCCTTCGTGTAATAATCAAATGGCGTATTTTCCGGGATGTACAGGATGGCATTATACACAACAGCGCCATCCGCGCTGATATGAAGATGCTTCAGCGGCTGGTCGAAGCCGTAACGCTTCTCTGCGTAGAAGGCTGCATAATCCTCGTCCGTCAGCTCGCTTTTGTTGCGGCGCCAGATTGGAATCATGCTGTTGATGGTTTGCTCCTCAACCACTTCCTCCAGCTCTTCCTCGCTGCCCTCAACCGGTCGTTGGCTGGTCATGTCCATTTTGATCGGGTAACGAATAAAATCGGAATATTTTTTGACAATAGCCCGCAGACGGTATTGCTCAAGATATTCATCATATTGCTCGTCTTCGGTGTTTTCCTTGATCTTCAATACAATTTCCGTACCAACGGACTCCTTTTCGCCCGGAGTGATGGTATAGCCGTCCGCGCCTTTGGATACCCAGACGTAAGCCTGGTCGCTGCCAAGCGCTTTTGTCGTAACCTTAACCTCGTCCGCCACCATGAATGCGGAATAAAAGCCCACGCCAAACTGGCCGATGATGTTATGGCCCTCCTTGGCTTCATTTTCTTGCTTGAACGCCAGCGAGCCGCTTTTTGCAATGATGCCCAGGTTATTTTCCAGCTCTTCCTGCGTCATGCCTATGCCTGTATCGGTAAGCGTAAGCGTACGGTTGGCCTTATCGACAGAAAGCTTGATGTAAAAGTCCTCTTTATTAAACACAAGGCTGTCGTCCGTCAGCGCTTTGTAATAAATTTTGTCGATCGCATCGCTGGCGTTGGATACAAGCTCCCTCAGAAAAATTTCCTTTTGAGTGTAAATGGAGTTGATCATCATCTCCAGCAAACGCTTGGATTCCGCCTTAAACTGCTTTTTTGCCATTTGTTGTTCCCCTTCCTTTCAATGCCTCATAGAACAATTCGTTAGCACTCAGTCCTCCTGAGTGCTAATCCTACCTTTTATATACCATATTACCAATTTTAATGTCAACCGCAGTACGGCTCCATCAAGTGTTCTATGAAAAAGTGTTCCATGAAAAACGGACATCGTTTATGGCGGCATCAGTCCATATCGGATATTATTTTTTTAACACAAACTTATTAAGCTCATCCTGCAGTTGAGTGGCGCTGGCGCTAAGAACCTCAGAGGAAGCCTGCACCTCTTCCATCGAGGACAATTGCTGCTGGGTTGCGGCCGCTACATTACGCGTCTCCTCCGCCGTGCCTCGTGCGACGCCTGCCATCTCGCCAATAGAGGCCGTTACTTGCTGCGAGCTTGCCGATACTTCCTCCGTAGCGGCAGACACTTCCTGAATATGCTGGGCGACTTGCCCAATGGAATGCAGTATTTTTCCGATCGCGTCAACCGCTTCATGATTGGCTGCCATTCCTTGCTCGGTCACTGCAGTAGATTCCTTCATGGAAAGTGTTACCTGTCCAAGCAGAACCCGAACATCTCCGATTAGCGTGGTAATGGACTGCGCCGATTGCGAAGCCTGCTCCGCCAGCTTTTTCACCTCGCTCGCCACCACTGCAAAACCTCTGCCGTGTTCACCCGCACGGGCGGCTTCGATGTTGGCATTCAGCGCAAGCAATTGAGTTTGCGAGGAAATCTCCATAATGAGTGAAACAATGGAATTAATCTCTTCCGAACGCTGATTAAGCTGAAGGGCAAGATCGCTGGAATGACGGACCGCCGTCTGAATGCTGCTCATTTGCTGGAAGGTATCCTCCAGCTTCATCTGGCCAAGGCGCGCGCCTTCCGTAATGTCAGTCGCCGATTCCGATACATCAGAGGCTGTTTCCGCTATACGGTTAATAGCCGCAGCCACCTCGCTCATCGCAAGCGCGTTTTCTTCCGATATTTTCTGCTGTGCGTCGGCTCCGTCGGATATCGCCCCCACAGCTCCGGCAATTTGCCCCGTCACTGAACTGCATTCCACCGAAAGCGCAGACAGCTCCTCCGACGTTGCCGCAACCTGCTCCGCTATTTCCTGGTTCCGCAACAGCAGCTTGTTCAAAGCATCCGCCATGTCATTAAAGGACTCCCCGACATACCGGAGCTCATCCTTTGTATTTAACTCAAAACGCCGGGATAAATCACCTTTCGCCATTTGATTTGCGCCGTCGCGCAGCAATTGGATGGTTGTTCGGACATTGCCGTAAAATCCAAGATAAAACAAGGCTACGAGCAACACAGCCGCTGAAACAATAGCCAGCATGACCAATCGGTTACTGCTATACTCTCCAAGACGCTCCGCCAGCAGCCGTTCCATCTCAAGAGCCGTACTATTAAACAACTCGGCAGAGGCATCAATGGTTTGTGTTCCTTTTGCAAAAAACTCCGCCGGGTTCATGGACAAGCCGGAATCCTTTAATAGCTTTTCCTCCAGCAAGCTGGTGAACTGCTGAACCTCCTGAATGGCGGTTGTTCCCGCTTCCGCGATATTCGCGGAGGATGTGGCGTTAGTATCTTCAATTTTTGTAAGACTTTTTTGCATGCTTAGAAGAGTAGAGTTCATTTGCTTATTTAATATTTCCAAATTGATTTTATCATCCTCTGACAGACTTTTGCTTGTTAAAATACCGTTGCCTAACCCGCGAACCTGTCCAGAGAGCTCAATCAAGGCCGGTAAACGGTTTACCATCAAGTCCATTACATAATAGGAGTCGATTTCCGGGTCCAAAGTAAGTCCTGATTGATCTGCGGCATGTAAAATATGATCAAGCACTTTCTGGATCAGCTCGGAATGGATGCGAAAGCTTTCATCAGGCGTCAACCCCTTCACGCCGGATCTTAATGATTGCCATTCCTCCACAATCTGGATCCAGCTTGCTTCGCTATCCAATTTCGATTTGGCGCCGGCTTCCTCAACCGAAATTTTGGCCAGCAGATCATCCAGCTGCTTTCCTACCGCCTCAAGGTCGGCTCCAGCCTCAGAACCGCCATTCAAAAAACCGTTTGCCAAACCGCGATGCTTCTGAACCTGCAGAACAACGGGAAAAAGAGCTTCAATATATGTAACGCCAGCTTCCTCTTTCTCTGCAAAATCAATATTTTTCTGAAGCTCCATCAGCCAGATGTTTAAAAGAGCCGCCAAGGGCACCACTAGCAACAGACTGAGCAAAATAAACTTTTGCGCGTATTTCAGACGGGACATAATCGCTGTGAATGGCCTGATAAGAAAATTATTCAATGTTAACCCCACCTTTTATACGTATTGCTATAATAATAACGATATTAATCGTTAAAATCGATAGATTTTTTTTGTTTATTCATCTAAAAAACGATATTGCTGCAACGCGGCAATGCAATGGGACTTTTGCCTGCCGCCCAGGCTGTGATACGATAGTAATATTCCCATACTTTATTATAAGGGCGGATCGTCATGGCTTCCCATTTGACCATGTATATTACTCTGGTATCGACATCAGGCGTATTAACGGTCTTTTTATGTATTTATTCCTTTCTGAAAAGGAAAGAAATAAGAGGGTTTCAATCCCTTATTGTATTAACCTTGCTTCAAAGCATCTATATATTTGCAAACGCCTTTGAGCTGTCCAGCGGCTCGCTTGCCGAAATCAAGTTCTGGACGGTTATCGAATATATCGGTATTGCGTTTGCGCCGGTTATAGGGCTTAAGCTATGTCTTGACTATACTGGCAAAAAGCTATCCCGCCGCGCCATGCAGGCGTTGTACGTCATCCCGGTCATTACCCTCCTCTTAGTATCTACCAATGATTTACATCATTTATTCTATAAATCCATTTATTTGCGCCCCGACGTATCTTCGGCTACCGCCGATATCGAGGTTGGCTATTGGTATATTGTGCACGGCTCATTTACCTTCGGGTGCCTGCTGGCAGGTGCCGTAGTGCTGCTCCGCAAGTGGAGCACAACAAAAAAAGCATACAAGCGGCCGCTGTTAACTCTGATTTGCGGGCAATTTCTGCCGATGGTTTCCGCGTTCATTTATTTGCTAGGCCTTACTCCCTGGGGCATTGATCCCGTCCCGTTTGTGCTTTTTCTAACCTCCGCCATGTATTTGTGGGCGTTTATGTCGACCCGTATGCTCATGATTGTGCCCATCGCCAAGGAAGCTCTTTTTGAAAGCATGCATGAAGGGGCAATTGTATTAGACGTGAAGCGCCGCTTTATTGACTACAACGCCTCGGCGCGCCGCATGCTTCCGGGCCTGCGGCATTTGCCGCTTGGCAGACGGCTTGACGAAGCCTGGCCTGATCTTACCGGGGCTCCATTCCCCGATACCTCCGGCGATAACCCGGGCCAGCAGGAAATTCGGGTCCAGCTCAAAAATGAACCCGCCACTTACCAGGTCAGGATTTCAACGGTTAATGACAGATACAACGAACAAATCGGATATTTGCTAATTTTGATCGATATAACGGAGCAGAGCAGACTGCAGGCTCAATTAAAGCAAATGGCGTATTACGATGGAATGACGGGAGTATTTAACCGGACTCAGTTTATTCAGCGGGGAAAAATGCTGCTGGAAAAAACGGCTGATGAAGGGGCAGCTGTTGCGGTCATTTTGTTTGACATTGATCATTTTAAACATTTTAACGATGAATATGGTCATGAGGTTGGCGATACCGTACTGATTCACACCGTCAACATATGCAGGGACAGGATGCCGGAAGGCGCGTTGTTCGCCCGGTATGGAGGAGAGGAATTTGTTGTGGCGGCCCCTGTATCCGATGGGGAGGAGGCCGTCAGGCTGGCTGAAACGCTGCGGCAGGCGATCTTTAACACGCCTTATCGAGGATATAACGGCGACTTGCATATTACAGCAAGCTTTGGGGTTGGGGTAGCAAAAAACGGCATTTCATGGCCGACGCTTGAGGAATTGCTTCGCCATGCCGACTCTGCGCTTTACACCTCCAAGCATAGCGGCCGCAATCTGGTTACGCTGTATAAGACGTCGGACAACCCTCTGATTGGAGCTTGAACAAGCGGCGAAAGCATCGTTTGCCCGAGCCTGAGAGCCTGGCTGCAAACAATTCCCGTAACCTCCCGGGGTCTGAATACAGACGGCTTTGTTACTCATTTCTAATGGCAAGGTTCTCGCTGCCCAGCATCTCCTCCATAGCAAAGGCTACGCGGAAGCCAAAGGCGGTGCGCGCATCCTTCAGCTTGCGGCCCAGCAGCTTCTCCGCTTTCTCCACCCGGTATACAACCGTATTGCGATGTACGTGAAGGGCTTTGGCCGTCTCAATCAAGTTGCAGTGATTTTCATAATAGGCCTTCAGCGTACGCAGCATTTCGCCATGCTCCTGTTCGCCCGAACCAAGCAACTCCTTAAGCGACTCGCGATAATAACGCTCTGCTTCTTCGGGAGGCAGCAAACGAAACAGCCTGCCCACATCCATGCTCCGGTATAGCAGCGCAAAGCGCTTTTTCCCCATTCTATCGCCATCCTGCAAGGCGTGTAACGCCTCCCGATAGGAGGCCCCCACATTCAGCGCGCCTGTAAAGGGGTTTCCTACTCCGAAGGAATAGCTCAGTCGCTGCTCCCGGTAAAGCATTTCGGAAATATCCTTCAACTGCGCGAGCAGGGCGCCTTCATTAAGGGCAGATTCTTCACAATACAGAAGAATGCCAAAGCCTCCATGCTTAACAAACATAACGCAAACATATCCCGTGCGTGCAAATGCCTGCTCCAGCAGCCCGTAATGGCGGTCTCGTTCGATTCCGGCCTGATAATCCGTCAGCCCTTCGGTCGCCAAGGATTTCCCGGAGGACGGCCTCGCATCCTGCCTTGCTGCAATCAGCAAAGCATGTTTGTCTGAAGCCAGCCCATATTGCGCACCGCGCCGCAGCGCCTCCTCCTCCGTTCCGGCATACCCTTCGATCAATTCCGAAAAATAATCATTCTTATAGCGAAATTGCCTTTCCATATCCATCTGCCGATTCACCTCCGTTAACTAAAGGAGACCCCTTTTATCTCATGTTATAAAATCTAACATCAATTAGAGTTAGTGTAAAGGTAAATATTTGGATGCTTATCACAAACGCGGAGTGCCGAGCAGAGACGATAAAACGGCGGCAGAAACAGGAAAAGCCCTTCGGCGGCGAATTCAATAGCTCAACCCGCTTGTCCAAGGGCGCTTCTTCGTTTTCCCAACTTATATTCTTGCTGCAACCGTTTTAACTCTGGTTTTCATCCTGGGATTTTTACCAGCACCTCATAATGCTTCCCGGTTTCCAGATGGGCGAGCAAGCCGTCTTCCGCCAGCTCACCGTCCACGTAAACCTCTTGCGCTGCAATACCTTTGTACCGCTTGATGGATACATTTAGCTCCGCTCCCCTGAAGCTTCGTTTAACGGAAACCCCGCTCCAATCCGAAGGCAGCCGCGGCGCAACGCGCAAACCGTTGCGTTCTCCCTTTAGGCCGAACAGGCCGTCCACCAAAATCCGGTACACCCAAGGCACCGTTCCGGTGTTAAATAAGTGGCTGGAGCGGCCCGCCGTCCTCGGAATTTGACGGTAAGCCCCACGGTAATAATTGGGAATAAATACCGGAAGCTGTCCCCTTCTCTCCAGATCCTCCTGATCCGGTCCGGGAATCATTCTTCTCAAGAGATCAAAAGCATGATCCTTCTCATCCGCCAAATACAAGGCATAAATATAGAAAGCGGCGGCATGATTATAGACCGCGCCGTTTTCCGCCGTTCCGGGATGCTTCTGCGTCACCCTGCCAACGTCCTCGCGCATCGCCGTATAAGGGGGGCCCAGCTTTTCAACCCCGTATGGCGACTCCAGATGCTCCGTTACCGCCTGCATAAGCTTTGCCTTTTTCTGCTCATCCGCCGCTCCGCACATAAGCGACCACCCCTGCGGGTTAATAAACACCTTGCCTTCCTTATCGGAGCTAATGCCAAAAGGCACATTGTCGTCCGTTATGCCGCGCGCATACCAGTTGCCGTCCCACAAATAGCGGTTGACAATCTCATTGGTTTCCTCCGCCCTTTGACGATAAAGCGCAGCTTCCTCCATCCGGCCGCAGTTCTGGCAAATATCTCCCCAAACGCGAAACGCGTAGCCGGACGCCATAGTCAGCCAGCCCGAAACGCCTTTTCCTTTATATCCAACCATGTTCATGGGATCGCACCAGTCGCCTTGCTCGATATAGTTCAAGCCGCGCTCGTCCCTCGTTTTCAGCAGCCACTCCATGGCCAGATCAATATGACGGCTGACAGTGGCCAGCTCCGGGCTGTCGGCAAAGGCCACCTTCTCCTCCAATAGGGAATAGTCGTCCGTTTCGTCCAGATAGGTAACTAGACAAACCGGCAGCCATACGCAATGATCGGTATGAGGGACCTGATTAATATATTTAAGCTCCGCGTCCTTGTGCAAAATAATGCCGTCCGGCATAGCTCCGCTGGCATTCTGCTGGCTCAGCGCCGTCAGGAACGCCTCTCTGGCAAGCTCGGGCGCCATATAGCTCATCCCCATGTTATCCTGCAAATAATTGCGCGTCTGAGGATCTGTCGTCAGCCGGTTGGTCCTGCCGTGATAATACATCTGCCTTGGCAGCCAATGATTCGCAAAATTATCCAATGCCTTGTCCGGCGTATCGATTTCCAGACAGCCCTCGCCTTCCCTCACATAAGCGGCATATTCCGCCTCCGCTTCAGCAAATCCGTCGCTTCCCCCGGTTCCCGGCTGGAAGTATTTGCGGCGAATAGCGGCGATGTCCTCCTCTGTTCGCGCGGCTCCAAAAATAAAACGAAGCTCGGTTTCATCTCCCGGCTCAAGCTCAAGCTTATATTGCATAACGCATACAGGCATCTCGTAGCGGGCATCGCTGCCGCTCAGCGTATCTCCTTCCAGTGCGGAGGGGTTGCCGATCCCCCCTTCTCCCTCGAACACCTCCTGGTTAACCTCCCAGGCGGTCGGGGCCTTATCTGCAAGCAGGAAGGTTTTATCGTTCAAATGCTTGATTTTGTCATATTCCTTATACTTCTGATAAGGCGTTATGGAGGAGCAGACAATGCTTTGCAGCTCCTCATGATATTGTCCGGACTGATTCATCCAAGACATATATCCCACCGTATAATACGGATAAACGCTTATTTTCCGCTTTGCTCGTCCCTGATTGGCCACCTTGACCGTCCATAGCTCGAAGGGATCGTTTTTGGACAAGCCAAGCTTCATTTCAACGGCGATGCCGTCGTGTTGAACCAGCCATTTAATATCGTGTTTGCCTGCAAAAAACGTATAACGCTCCGGCAAAACCCGGACCGGCTCGTACGGTGCGGAAAATAGCCCTCCGCTTTCCTCATCCTTGATATAAACGAAGCGGCCGGGATGATGAGCGTAATAAGGCTGCTCCGGCTGCATAAAGGTTTTGGCTTCCAGATTGGGCGCATGACTATATTTGGAGGGCTCCGGCTGCATGAACTGGGAAACGGCATAACCTCTGCAATTCATATGAATCATCATGTTTTCATTCCAAAGAAACCCCGATGCTTTGGGCATTGCGGTTGGACTGTGCAGCTCGTAATACTGATTATCCTCGCTTGGTCTAATCATCGTTATTCCTCTCTTTCCTCGCTCAAATTACTTCTAGTATAACCCGGTATTGGCAAGAGATTGTAGCGCGAAAAAGTTACGTTTTGAGCGGAATATATATGTAAAACGGGTTATTTTGTTTCATAGAGATTGCCCTTATACTGGAGAGTAATGTCATAAAATGTGAGTTCAAATTATTTTAAATCGGGAGGGCATTATGAAGATAGGGGACATCGCTCTTTTTCGAGGACTGTCGAGCGTAGACCTCGCCAAAGTGCTTGGCAAGCTGGAACGAAAATCTGTTCCGCAGGATGAGGTGTTGTTTCGCTTCGGGGAGCCGGGCGACAAGATGTACATCGTATTGAGCGGCGAAATCGGCCTTTTTATACAAAATCCCGATGGAACACAGCGGGCATTGACCTCGCTTGGCGCCGGAGCCGTATTCGGGGAGATGGCATTGCTGACGGGCGAACCCCGCAGCGCCACCGCGCGCTCCACGGAAGCAACAGAGCTTTATGAAATAAACGGCGAAACCTTTCAGCAGCTGATAGGACAACATCCCTCCATGTCCGCCTACTTTATCGCCTTGTTGTCCGGCAGGCTGACCGCCACCAATTCCCGGCTCGCTCAATCTCTGGAGTCCGAGGCGGCACGGCTTCGCCAGGCGAAAGCAGCGTGGCCGCAAATGGTGGCGGAGGCATTGACCGCCGCCGCCGTCCTCCCGTTTGCCGATTACGCCCTGCTGGAGCGCAGGTTGAACACGCAAGGACTGGACACCGCGGTTTCCGCTCATGCTACTGTCTTCAACTACATAAAACGGGACGAAAAATACCCGTTTCGCTTCAGTGTATTAGCTGGAGCCAGACAGGAGCTGGAAAAAGCCTTTGCGGATAAATATGGCCCAGCCGCAAAAGCGGCCTGGCTTGAGGAGGCAAGCCGCTATTACAGGGAGCTTGGGGATTGGAGCGCGGCGGCGGCGATGCTGGCAGGCGGGGACGGGAGCGGATGGGAAATGCTGCTGGCCGACCTCCACCGCTGCTTTGCTCTGAATCGCCGCTCCAGCTCCAGCCATTCAGAAGAAGCTCCCCAAAATACCAGCAAAAAGGGAAAAAAGCAGCGAACAAACAACTCAACGACTCCCGTTTCCTCGCTTCCACCGTTTGCGGAGCTGCTGGAGGCCTGTCCGGATAAGTTTTTGCGCCAATGGCCGGAGCTGCTGCTCGCCTATCTGGATAGCTGCTTGTCCCGGCAAAGAGAGGAAGGCTTTATCCGGCTGCAAGCTATTCTGGAGCAATATCCGGGAAGCTTTACCAAAGAACAAACTATCGCCATGTATGAATGGGCGGCAGAATGGTGCCGGCGCGCCGGAAGGCATCAGAAGGCGCTGGAATACGCCGCCTTGGCGGAGTCGCCGCCCGACTCTGAGGATACCTGGCCAGCAGGAAGCCTTACAGCCGCAGGAAGCAGATGGCGAAGCGGGGTTACACGACGGCTGGCGTTTAATGCCGGCGCGTTGCCTGGCGGACGGACCATTCAGCTTATCGTTGCTGTCTTGCTGGCTTTGTTAAGCTTGCTTTATTTTCATTTTGCGCCTCCGATTGCAGGCTTTACCCGTCAAGGCATGGATTTTGCGGGCATAGGCATCGCGGCCGTTCTGCTGTGGATCATACGGATTATACCCGACTATGTAGTCGCATTGCTGATGGCTCTGCTGTGGGTGGCAGCCGGGATAGCGGAGCCGGCGGAAGCTCTGTCGGGTTTTGCGTCGCCTAGCTGGCTCTACATGCTGTTTGTGCTGGCGCTTGGTGCTGCCATTGCCAAATCGGGTTTGCTGTACCGTTTCTCCTTGCTGGCGCTCAAGCTGTTCCCCTCCAGCTATCGGGGACAATTCTGGGGATTGATCGCAAGCGGCATATTGCTTAATCCGCTGCTGCCTTCCTCTTCCGCGAAGGTGGGGCTTGGCGTTCCCGTTGCCCGCACCTTGTCGGAGGCGATGGGATACGCCGACCGGTCACGGGCCATGGCGGGACTTTCCTTGACAGCCATGGTGTTCTACGGCTTTACGGCGCCGTTTGTGCTGACCGGCTCCTACAGCAATGTCCTCGCGCTTGGCCTGACGGGGAGCTCGTCAGCCATCTCCTGGTTCCAATGGTTTCTATACGCGCTGCCAGCATTTGTTTTGTTCAGTATCGGCATGACCATCTATTTGGGCTGGATGTTCAGGCGCAAGGAAGCAGGCAAGCCGATTTCCGCGGAAGTGCTCCAGGAACAGCTGAAGCTGCTTGGCGGCTTTACCAGAGTTGAAAAAATAACGGCAGCCGCAGCGGCAGGCTCCATCCTCCTCATGATGCTGGAGCCGCTTCATGGCATAGACTACGTTTGGATCATGCTGCTTGGTTTTGTCATGCTTGCGGTCACCGGCGTTCTGGATGAGCAAACGCTCAAGTCCGGCATCGACTGGCCGTTTCTGCTTTTTATCGGCATTGCCTTCAGCTTTGGCGAGGTTGCCCAGCAGGTTGGAGCAGTGGATGGCTTGACCGCGCTGCTGGGTGATCGGCTCGCTATTTTTACCGCTTCCCCCGTCCTGTTTCTGCTCGCTATCGTGTTGCTTTCATTTGTGGTGACGCTGGTTGTTCGAGATGACGCCGCCTTGATTTTGCTTGTTGTGTCCACCGTTCATCTGGCAGCCAACGCAGGAATTCACCCCTGGGTGACTGTTTTTGTTATTCTGCTGTCAACTGACCCGTTTTTTTTCGCGTACCAATCGCCTACTTATTTGACCGCTTATTACAGCGCCGAAGGCAAATCCTTTACTCACCGGCAGGGTCAGCTGACCGCGCTAGGCTACGGAGTTGTTGTTCTTCTATTGACCGCCGCCTGCGTGCCTTATTGGAAATGGCTAGGACTCATCTCATAACCAATCGTTCAGCGGCGCCTGTCTGCCTTCTCCATCTGAGGGCCTGACAGGCGTCTTGAGCTTTCCGGCCAATGCTTCATTACAAGTTTAGGACAGCCTCTTTGTCGCTTTATGGCGCACTGCCTGCCATCCGGTAAAGATTGACATCATAGCTAAAGCTATTTTATAATTTACATACCAACCGTCGGTATATATTTAAAAAAGGATGGAGATATTATGGCCCGAAATAAATATCCCGAGCAAACGCTGGAGCAAATCCTGAAGGTTTCAACCTTGATTTTTACGGAAAAAGGCTATGAGAAAACAAGCATTCAAGACATTATAGATGCATTGGGCATGTCCAAGGGGGCTGTTTACCATCACTTCCGGTCAAAGGAGGATATCCTGAAGGCTGTCATGGACAAGGAGCTGGGCCGTGCGGAGCAGTTGCTTGCCAGACTCATTGCAGAGACGGAAGCCCCTAACGCCCGGGAGAAGCTGATTCGGATTCTGGAGCAGATGATTCTCGATTCCGGCTTGCAGCAGCAATCTATGGACCATATTTTAAGCGCACAAATCAAAAACCCGCAGTTTGTGCTGGAGGGGTTAAAAAAAGGAGTGCAGAGGGACGCCATAATTATTGCCGAGCTGATGCTGCAAGGAAAACAGGACGGCTCGCTCCAGGTTGAGCAGCCTCTGGAATGCGCCGAGGTTTTTCTTCTGTTGACCAACATCTGGATCAACCCGTTGCTTTTTGAGCGAAATCGAGAGGAAACGGTCAGCCGTCTTCATTTTGTACAGCACATGATGAAGGGACTGGGAGCGGACATTGTTAGCGATCTTCTGATCCAAAGCATTACAGAGCGGCATGCGCAGGCCGACAGCTACCGGAACACTAATCAGCAAATAAATCTGTGAAATTGAAACATAAACAATTCAAAATGACGGGAGCGAGATGGAATGACAACAACAGCCCGGAATGGACTTTTCAAGGAAATGGTAATTAAAGAGCCTGTAACAGACCTCAATCTGAACTGGTTGACGGGAAATGTGGCGTTGCTGCCAAGCGAGGATGAAAACATCTGCGTGCGCCAGTGGGCGGATACTCTTTTGGGAGAGCAAAAGCTTATGAGGCTGTCTGTAGCCGGTAACCGCTTGACTATTGCAGACGGAAGGAAAAAGGGCTTCCCGCTTGGTTTTAATGTGGGCCGCACCCGATTGGAAATCACGCTGCCCGCCAGGCAGCTCCATTCAATAACGATTGTGTTGACAGGAAGCAAGCTGCTTGCGGAGCATCTAAACGTCCTTCATTGCCAATGCACCCTCACAACTGGAAGCGCGGTATTATCCGGTAAGGCTGATGAGCTGGAGCTTTCTGCTACAGGCTCCACTATTAGCGGCAGCCAACTGGAGGCAACTAAGCTAAACTACCGTTCAGTTTCAACCAAAACAGATCTGTCGGGGCAGTTCCGCCATTTCGATGCAGGCGTAACGGGAAGAAGCCTGCACCTGACATGCCTGACAATGCCGGAAAGCGCCAAGCTACATTCGACCGCCGCCAAATCGGTGATTGCATTACCAGACGATGCTGGTTTTGAAGCGCTGATTGCTGCCTATTCGGGGAGATTTACGCATGCTTATGCTTCTGATGGGATCAAACAGGACAAAAAACGTGTGCTTTATCAAAGCGGAGGCAGCCCGATCCGTATAGGAATTCGCGGCGGCCATGTCCATTTACAGCCTTTAGGGCGTGTCTGAATCCTCTGAGAGTCGGTACGAGTTGACCACGAACGGCTTTTGAGACACGTCCTAGCTTAAGCGGTTTTGCCAATGCAAACAAATCGTAAACAGGGGAGCGGTGTATTGGGCAGAGACGTCATAGCCCATCTGCTGTACCAAGCCTTTGACTACGGCAAGGCCTAGTCCTGTATTCTGGCCGCTGCGTTCCCTGTTGGATGTGTAGGCGCGCTCAAACAAATAAGGAACGTCCTCCGGCTGAAGGACGGCGGTTTCGTTAGAAATCACCGTCACCCAAACGCCGTCCTTCATCCCCTGAAACACATGCAATTTATTTTGACCGTGCTTCACTACATTTTGCAGAAGGTTCATATAGATACGCGTTACGACTTCTTCATCCGCCATTATATAATGACTGGTTTCCTGAAGGTCAACCTTGACATTAAACCCCCCGGCTACAAAATCGGTATAAAAATCAGCCAAAACGCGCTTCAGCAAAAGCTGCAGGTCTACTCGCTGCATCAGCACGGGATAATCTCCCGTTTCAATCCGCGACAAATCATAGAAGCCGGCAATCAACGCGCGCAAAGCCTCGCAGCGTTTTTTCACCACGTTCAAATAATCAGCAGACTCCTCGGCATGTATCCCTTCCTCACGCAGAAGCTCGATATAGCCCAGCATCGATGTCAGCGGCGTTCTCAAGTCATGCGTAATGTCGGCGATTTGCTTGCGAATTTGCTCTTCCTTCCGTTCGTGCAAGATCCGTTCCGATTGTCTGGAAGCAAGCAGTCGGTTCACTTCCTCCAGCAATTCCTCCAGATGTTTGTCCGGGTAATGGAAACGAAGCTGTCGATTGGTCTGAGGATCAGGCTGAAGCTCGCGAAGCTGCTTGACTGCATGCTTAAGCGATCTTCGGAGCATGAAGTATAAAGCGGCGAACAGGAGCGCCGCTCCGGCGAATAAGGCGGCAGCCATTCCTGTCACGCCCCTTTCTGGAATCATTTGAATTCTTTAACCTCTACCTGTCTATAGCTGAGCAAAAACGCTGCAAACATATACACAAGCCCTAACGCCCAGCAGAGGAGGTATCCGTTCTGCTGCTGCCAAAGCTTATCATTAAGAGCGGCAAAAGGAAACAACGGGACTTTGTTAACAAAAGCTATTAAAACGGGCTCGATATTGGCATACATATAATAAAATTCGGGCAATAGCACCATAAGAAAAATATAAACGAGGGCATGCATCATGATTTTCCCTGACAAGAAGCAAATACAATGTGATACCGTTACAGCTGCCAGCACAAGCGGCAGCACACCGAGCATTGAAGCATTAAACGACGCGTAGCTGCCGCTTCCGGTATTAGGCAGCAACGTAAATACGCTAATCGTCAGTGTAAGATAAGTCAATAACCCGGCTACAATTAAAAACAACACCGACAATAGCCATTTGCTTATAAAAATAGTTTTACGCGATAATCCAAATGAAATCATATTTTTAAAAGTACCGTCTGAAAAATCGTCCATTTGAATTAAACTTACCATGATGGGAGTAATAAAAATGAGGATGCTCCAGGCGTTTTGCGCAAATCTGAATACAAATTGAGTATTTGTATAATTCTCCGAGTTAGCTGACAAGGTCATAATGGTCATCATTAATGGCACGAGCAGACAAAGGCTTAAAAAGAGATACATTGATTTTTTTCGCGATAGACGGTACAATTCGCTTTTCAAATAATTCATCATTTTGAGCTCCCTCCAATCAGAGTTAAAAAATAATCCTCCAGACTGGATCGCTTAGATTCTAAGCCATGAACAGAAATTGAATGGTCGGCAAGCACTCGCACAATTTCATCCGCTCTGCCGTGCATATTGAAAATATGAATAGATTTATCGGGCTGGACACTGAAGGAAATCCCTTTGATTTGCCGCTCTAGTACAACAACCGCACGCGCTTCCTCATCAGCCACAAGACGCAGAAACGGACTACAGGCCTCCTCAAGCTGCTTGGCCGTCATTTTTTTTACAATTTTCCCCTCATCGATAAAGGCATACGTTGTCGCCAGATGCTGAAGCTCCGCCAGCACGTGGCAGGATATTAACATAGTGATGTGTTTCTCCCGGTTTAATTTCAATAGCAGCTCCCGAATTTCCACTATTCCCACAGGGTCGAGACCGTTAAGCGGCTCATCCAGCACCAGAAAATCGGGATGATTCATTAAAGCAAGAGCAAGGCCAAGCCGCTGCTTCATCCCTAACGAAAAGTCCTTAAATTTTTTTGCGCCGGTTTGCTCCAAACCAACCTCCAGCAAAGCGTTTTGAGGCGCTTCCTTGCCGGGAATGCCTCGCTGAATCCGGTAATATTCCAGATTTTGCAATGCGGTCATATCCCGATAAAAACAAGGCGTTTCCACGATTGCGCCGATTCGCTGCCTGGCCTGACGCAATCCCTGCGCCGTTGTTGCCGAAAACAGCTTTAATTCCCCCGCATCAGTCAAAGCTTGCCCGGTAATTAATTTCAGCAATGTCGTTTTACCTGCGCCGTTTTTTCCGACAAGACCCAAAATTTCGCCTCTGGCGATGGACAGGTCGGCTGGATGAAGCGCGGTAAAGGAGCGATACGATTTGGACAATGCTTTTGCAGCCATAATTTCAATAGTTGACATAATAGAATCACCTCTTGCCTTCACTTTATCGGATCGGCCGGCAGGAAGTCTTTAACAAAGCGTAAGGAAACTTAAAGAAAGTGTAAAGTGCGTATGCAAAACCAGCTTTTTAAGCTACGTCATTTTAAAAGCTATGCCATTTTAAAACCGATTCCCCATACTGTATCAATATAGGCTCGCTCCGGCTCCAATCTGGAAAGCTTGTTTCTCAGATTGCTAATATGTACATTAATGGTGTTGTCCTCCACCGCATATCTTTCGTTCCAGACTGCCTGATATAAATCCTCGCGTGTAAACACTTTTCCCGGCGAGCGTACCAGAATAGCAAGCAGCTCAAACTCCTTGGCCGTTAATTGCAGCGGCTTCCCATTAACGGCGGCGCTGCGGGCAGCGAGGTCGAGGGATAAATGATGATAGCTTAGCTGTTCTCCGGCATTGGAAAAGCCGCCGTTATTGCGCCGTCTAAGCTGAGCCTCAACACGTGCCAGCACTTCTTCTTTATCAAAAGGCTTCGTTATGTAATCATCGGCCCCGCTTTTGATGATATCAACTTTTTCCTTCACAGCCGTTTTGGCAGAAATAACGATAACAGGCACAAAGGAGCGCTCGCGAATCTCCTTGATTAATTGCTCACCCGACATTCCGGGCAGCATCAAATCCAGAAGAACCAAATCATAAGCTTTCATGTTCAAAAGCAAGCGGGCCTCGCTGCCGGAATACGCTGGTTCAGCCTCATAGCCTTGTTTGTGGAGCAGCTTGCACAACAGCCTGCTAATGTCCTGGTCGTCTTCAACGACCAACAGATTAAACGCCATCCTTATCGCCCTCCTGGTCGATAACATTTTAAGAAAAACGAAAGCTATTCATCCAACTATTTTGCATGTATCATATGTTATATAATTTAGCAGTCTATGAAAAGGGATATGTGCAATGAAAATACAGCATGATCGTTACAAAAGAAAAATTGCATTATTTTTAATCGTTGCTTGTTTGGCGCTTTTGGCGCTTACGTTTATCAAGCTTTTTCTGACCTATATCTCTACTCAGCAAGCCACGCAAATTACAATTGCAAAGCAATATACCGCTATTGCCGAAAATATCGCCAAGGAACTGGACAAGGAAGCCTACGCGCAGTTTATGCAAGACCCCGACTCAGGTCAAAACCGGGAAGAAATCAAGCGATATTTGGAAACCTATCGTCATTCCATCAACGCCCTGTACGTCTATACGCTAGAGCTGGATGAAACCGACGTAGCCAAAATTACTATAGCCTCCTTGCCGGAAGGCGTAGCCGATCTCCCCTATGGCTACCCCTGCACGGTGCCAGGCAAGCAAGTGATTCAAGCCAAAAAAGGCGGCTCTTATTATACGGAAGTGCTGGTCGACGAGACGCATGGCATTTATATGTCGGTAGGCGTGCCCTTTTCCGATAACACCGGGCAGCCGATGGGCGTTTTGGGAATCGACATTGATGTCAGTGAATTAGACAATATTTCCAAGCAAGTTGTAAAAAGCAATAAAGAGGTATTTTTCCTGGACGTCATCTTTATTATCCTCCTATTGCTCATTATTTTCATGCTTCACAGATGGTATAAATCCAGCCTCAAGCGAGACCTGAAGGAATCCGAAACGATGTATATATCCGAGCTGGAAAAGGTGATCTCCGCCATCAAGTCCGGCCGGCATGATTTGATGAACCATTTTCAAGTCGTAAACGGGTTAATTAGCCTGAAAATGTATGACAAAGCAGCCGATTATATGTCGCAGCTGAAATATGACGCGAAAACGCTGGACCTTTCCTTGCGCGTTGGAAATCCTGTTTTGCTTATTCTCTTCAACAGCAAGTGGCAGCTGGCCCAATCCAAAAATATCGAGCTCTTATTCGAAACGGAGCCTAATGATTATAACCGGATTGAAACGATGGATTTGGTCAAAATATTTTCCAATTTGCTGGATAACGCAATTGAAGCTACGGAGCATTATATGGGTGATCAACCCAAGCAAATCAAAGTGATTTGTAAAAAGCTAGGCTCCAAATACAGGCTTGCTGTTGAAAATCCGGCTTTTATTTCGGCAAAGGACCAAAAAAGTATTTTCCAGCAGGGATATACGACGAAGGAAAACCAACACGCGCTGCGCGGCAACGGCTTAACCATCGTCACCAGAACGGTGGAAAAATACCGGGGCGAAATCCATTTCAGCTACAATGATGAAATGGTAACGGTTAAGATCACACTGTAGTGTAGTATACGATAAAAGGGAATGCATCCGTAAAAAGGGGCTATCCGAAAAGAGAGCCCCTACTTGCTTAACGGATGACTGCCTTAACACATCATCTTGTCTATCATGAACTACTGAGTTATGCTATTCTCACCGCGTTTCTTCCGCAATACGTTTTGACATGACATGCTCTATGGCTGCGTTTAACCATTCCTCTTCTTCCGGTGTGAAAGGAGATGCCTCTGCAAATCCTTGCTCCTCATAATAATGCAAAGTTCGAATGGATAGTCCCGTTTTCTGCGATAATTGTCCTACTGACAATTTTTCTTCATTGTTCACGAATAACATCCTCCCAAGCGAAAAAATTAAGGAAATGGTTTCCTTTTTCTATTTTATTGCCTAACGCTGCGTGAGGCGCAAGCACTAATAAGAAGAAGTGAGCTAAACAAGACAATCTTACTTCATTTCATATATAATAAATTACCAAAGACCAAAACTTTGGACATGCCCAACCCACTTACACATGCGAGGTGCACACATTATTATGGCAACCATCTACGATTTTACAGTGACCAAACCCGGAGGGGAGCGTTTTCCTCTCTATCAATTTGAAGGAAAACCCGTCCTGATCGTCAATACGGCAAGCAAATGCAAATATACCCATCAATTTGATGATCTGCAAAAGCTGTATGATCGCTACAAGGAGCAAGGATTGCACGTTATCGGATTTCCTTGCAACCAATTTGCAAAGCAGGAGCCTGGAAGCAGCGAAGAAGCCGCTGCCTTTTGCCAGCTCAATTACGGCGTCAAGTTCCCGATGTTTGCCAAAATTGATGTAAACGGCAATACCGCACATCCGTTGTTTGATTTTCTGAAGCAGGCCGGCCCCTTTGCCGGTTTCGATGAATCCGATGTACAGGCCAAGCTGCTCAAGCTGATGATCTCCGATAACACGCCGGAATGGCTGCATGGCGATGCGATTAAATGGAATTTCACCAAATTTCTTATTGATGGCGAAGGACGTGTTGTCCAACGCTTTGAGCCGATTGCATCAATAGACGAAATTCAGTCCGGTATCGAAGCGCTTCTATAACAGAACATGTAAAATTTTATACGAAAGAACAAAAAAACAGCCGCAAAATCTGACTTACAATCAGAACGCGGCTGCTTTTATTTGCTCCTTGACGGGAATTATCCCGTTCGCACAAGCAACTTTATTTGCGAAATTTATCTCTTTGGTAGAGTTTACCTCATTGGAACTGTTACCTCATTGGTACTGTTTACCTCATCGGCGCAAAGTGGCTAATTTTGGAGAGAATAGCCTCCGTCCGCTCCAGTGTCTCTGGCGAGAGAACCAAATCAATGGCTTTGCTGTTTTCTTCAACTTGAGCCGGACGGCTGGACCCGATAATGGCAGAGCTTACAGCAGGCTGACGCAGGATCCAGGCCAGCGCAAACTGGGACAAGGTTGTTCCAAGCTCCGCCGCCAGCTCCGACAGCTCCGCCGTGCAGTTCAGCACATCCTCGCGCAAATAGCTGTTAATGACCCAATTGGTTTGGTCATTGGCTGCCCGCGTGCCTGCCGGAATGCCTTGACCCGGCTTATATTTCCCGGTCAATACCCCCTGAGCCAACGGAGAAAATACAACCAGCCCTAGCCCCTCCTGCTGGCATTGTCCAATAACGCCTTCTTTTTCAATGTAACGCTCAAACATATTGTAAATCGGCTGATTGGAAACAAGCGGACGCAAATTCAAGCGTTGGCTGATTCCCGATGCTTCTGCAATTTGCGCCGCGGACCACTCGCTGACGCCGCTATACAAAATTTTACCTTGCGCCTGCAAATCATCCAACGCCCGCAAGGTTTCGTCGATTGGCGTTTCGTTATCAAACCGGTGGCATTGGTAAAGGTCGATATAATCCGTGCCAAGCCGCTTCAAGCTGGCTTCGCATTGCTCCATAATGTGCTTGCGCGACAGCCCGCGATCATTAGGCCCTGGTCCCTGCGGGAAAAACAGCTTTGTTGCCAGCACATAGCTGCTGCGTGGGTATTCTTTGAGCGCGCCCCCCATCACCGCTTCGGCTCCTGGATAGGAGTTGGACGTATCAAAAAAATTTATGCCCAAATCATACGCCTTGACGATGCAAGCCTTCGCATCCTCCTCGGACGTTGCCGAGCCGTAGGTCAGCCAGCTCCCCAATCCAATTTCGCTCACCTTAAGTCCGCTTTTGCCCAATTTTCTGTATTTCAAATCCTTCACTCCTTTAGAGGTTGTTCAAAAAGTCCACTTCCCATTACGGAACATGCCTAGCGGCATGGCCGGCGGCGAATATGGCATTCAGCCGAAACTTCCGTTGCTCACTTAGCTCCCACTAAGCTCCGCTACTCAGTTTCTAGCTTCATCCCATCTTCTTGGTACTGGAAAGCGAACTTTTTGAACTTCATTTTGATGAGGTTGTTCAAAAAGTACGCTTCCCATTACGGAGCATGACTAGCGTCTTGGCCGGCGGCGAATATGGCATTCAGCCGAAATCTCCGGTCCTCTCGTAGCTTCCACTACGCTCCGGTCCTCGATTTCTAGCTTCATGCCATTTTCTTGGTACTGGAAAGCGAACTTTTTGAACTTCATTTTGATGTGGTGGTTCAAAAAGTGAAAACGCTCTATTGCTCCCTTTAAGCATAATTGTTAAAGTTAACTTTAAGTCAAGCTTCAGGGGCCAATTATTTTTAAAGCAGCGCTTTTCATTAAGAAAGGGAGTTACTCATGGACTATTCAATCAAGCAAGTTGCGGCACGGACGAATTTGCCGGCTTCCACGCTGCGCTATTATGATAAAAGCGGTTTAATGCCTCTCTTGAAAAAAACGGAATACGGCACGCGCAAATATTCGGAAATGGACATCTGCTGGCTGGAGCTGGTCTGTTGCCTCAAGGACAGCGGCATGTCGCTGGATGACATTAAAGCCTTTATGCTGTTATGCCTGGAAGGCTCGTCAACCAGCGAGCAGCGAAGAGAGATGCTTGAGCAGCACCGCAGCAGCATTCTGAAGCAAATTGAAGTACTGAATTGCAGTCTAGGCACCATCAACTACAAGCTGGAGCATTACAATGAAATTGGCATCTTTCATATTGATACCAAGTAATTGATACCAAGTAATGAACCGCTGTCAGCCTGCTATGCACGCTTCATTGTAAGCCTTTGTTATGGGGTGTAGGTCAGGAAGACACCTCGGTCGCCAACAATGTAATATTGTTTTCCGTCCCACAAAACGCCGTTTAAGTTCTGGTAAGTTCCGGACTCTAGCCGTGTCCAGCTTTTGCCGTCCTTGGACTGTATGATTAAGCCGCCCGAGCCTACAGCCACAAACTCCTTGTTGCCATATATCAAGGCATTGATTCTAAAGTTGCCGGAGTGTACGTGATCCATCTGCAAGACGTATTTGCCCCGGGCCAGCTCATAAGCGGAATACAGCGTATATTGGGCTTCCTTCCACTTGTTTTTCCCATCCAGATAGCTCAAGCCGATTAACCAATTCGACTTCACGAGTTCCTCCTTGCTTAAATCGGTTGAGCTGGCTGTATTGCTGCCGCTTAATTCTTTCGATTTGACGGTAATTCCGTTTCCGCTTGCCTTTAAAACAGAGTTATCCAGCCGTTGGCCTTTGCTTGTGCCGGATGTGCTCCATTTGCCGGTTGCCGTATCAAAAGTATGGACATTCCCATCCTTGAATCGGGCAACTATGCTGCCCCCCTTCCATTTGACATCATACGGGACGTTAAACGCCTCCAGTGGAGAATGTTGGAGGCTGCCCGACTCCGGATAATAAACGGCTTCTGCCGAAAAATTGATGGCATTGTACTTATAGAAGGTAATCAGCGCAAAATCCTTGCCGTTAAAAGCGGCATCTTCAATCGTATCACTGCTTGAAATCCGGTTGACTGCTCCGTCTGTATCTGTAGATTGAAAAGAACTCCATTTGGTTCCATCACTCGACACAAACAAATTCCCATTGGTTCCATAAGTAAAATAAAGACCCTTTTCATACTTGATGCCCTTCAGATTGCCTCCCGCAATCATAGCCACATCTTTAATGCTGGCCTTATCAAAATCCTTCAGGTCCGATGAATACAGGATAGTGCCATAATCCCCGACCGTGATGTACTGCTTTCCATCCCAAATCGTTTTGTTCAGCTTCGTTCGATTGGAGGTTTGAGAAAGAGCTAGTTGAGAGTCTGAATCTCCCGAGCCTGCAAAAGGATATGAAAGCGTCCAGGCCGTGCCATTAGACGATACAGCAATGGCTCCATCAAACATCGACATCACATAGGAGCCATTCATATAATCAACGGAGCGAACTCCATCTATGCCAAAATCTATCACTTTTTTCGCTTTGCCAATGTCGACGTTGGACTGAATTCCCGTAACAAGCATGCTGCCTGCATGAGGATATGGGCCTTCGCGCATTGCGATGCCAAGCACGTATCCTTTGGGCCCAATTGCTGCGTCCTGAACGCTTTCTAGCGGCAGTTCAGTCCAACTTTTCAGATTTTTGCTAGTAAAAATCGTCTCATCCGAAAATAAATAATATACTCCCTTTATGTATTTCAATTTTCTTGCGGAGTCAAACAAGTAATCGCTGATTTGAGCAGTCGACCAAGTGACGCCATCGAGAGAGGTCGAAATGAGAGGAAGCTTTGTTTGAGAAATTCTATTAGAATCCTCCAGGTAATAATTAGAAAATTCCGTATGCATCACAAATTGTTTGCCATCCCAGATGATGCTTGTGCTGGTTGTTATATAATCCTGGTCAAATTCCGGAACATAGCTGCTGCCTTTTAAAATAGATACCGTTTTGCTGCTTAGCGTAAACTTCTGCTTTTTCCAGGCCACTCCGTCCTTCGAGGTTAGAACCGTCTGATCATCGCCAACTGCAACAAAAAGGCCATTGCCATAGGCAATAGCTTGCAGCATCCCTTTTACCCCGCTTTTTGCGAATGCCCAATCCATGCCATTTTTTGAATGAAGAATAGTCCCGTCTTCGCCGACCGCAACATATTGGCCATTGGCGTAAATAACATCCTGCAAATGACTTCCGAAAAATGTGGATTTACTTTGGAAGGAAATTTTATTTTGCTGCTTTGCCTGCAAGGTCTGAAAAGGAACTGCGATCATTAAACATAAAGCTGCAACGAGCATAATCGTAATTTTTCTGTACATGAAGTTCAACCTTTCCTAGCATGTTTTTCTGAAGGGTTTTCCTAATTAGTCCGATAGATCAATAGATTCATATACGAGCCTATTCTTCAATTTCAACAATGATATTAACAATAGAAGCATCGTGATTTTTAATGCGAAGCGGTGCTGTAAAAGCAGAAATAAGCTTTTTCCCAATCAATGGAGCCGGGTTTATATCCTCATATATGAGCATTGTCGGTTCTTCGTACCTTTCATGATCCAAAAATGCATGATGGACAAAATATCCATTGCTTTTGGCTTCAGTCAAATTTTCTATGCTTAACGTGTCGATGGCTACTGCTTTGCATTTGGGCAGCTTTTTACGGATAAATTCTGCAGCTTCTGGTGAAACGGCTGGAAAATGATTTCCGTATTTTTCGAAATCCGTTTCCCGGTATTGCCAATAACCTGTATTGAATATCAAAATATCCGCATCATGCAAGTCCTTATATTCCATCAGTTTTTCAACCGTGATGAAGCCGTTTGGGCCAAGCGGACAATCAATTAATAATGGCCTTTTATAGATAAAATCCTCAATCGGGATGGCATCGATTCCTTTACCATTGTTCATATGATGCCATGGAGCATCAACATGAGTGCCGGCATGGAGATAGATGCTCAATACGCTTCCGTTCCAGTCATCTCCCTTGTCCAATCTCTCTCTTGGCTCCAGCTTCACTTCTGGCAATCCTGGATACACAGGCATTCCTTCATAAATCGGATAAGCAATTTCAACGTATTTTTTCATAAATGTGCTCCTAAATTTTAGAGATCAAAAGATATCCTTTTTCCATACTTGTTTAGTCCTCTCTGGAATATGGTACCAGATAGCTTAAGCATTTAATAGAGCTGCTACCTTTCTGAGTTGTAGAAGCTGTACGTATCAGGCGTCACTTTTAATTCTCCTTCCCCTCCAGTATACAGATCGCATGATGTGTATCCGGAATAGGGAATAGGCGAACAGAACGATAAAAAACAAAAACAACAGCGGATGAACCGCAAAAATGCACCCGTTGAAATTGCCGCAGCGGCTGGCAAACCGCAGCGTTTGCACCGTGTAGAGCCCGTACAATGCCGAACTTACAAGAATGGGAAAAATAGCCCCGCCAATGCTGGCAGCGACCAATGAGTTTAAGCTGGCGAAGCTGCCGGAAATCCACAGGATGCTCATTAGCATGACTAGAGGATGAGTTGCCTTGGAGCCAAGCGCAAAGCTTTTGCACCAGCCCTGAACAAGAGTGCGCAGTCCCTCCGGATACATACGAAAGCAAATAATGGACTTCCCGCCAAAACAGCGAACCGGCAGGCCCTCGGCCAAAAAGGCTTGCCCAAGAGCCAAATCGTCCATAATAGCCTCCTGAATCAAGCCATGCCCGCCCGCGAGCATATAGTCATCCCGATTGCATAACAGGCAAGGACCGAATGAACCGGCAGGCCTCAAGCGTTGGCCAGCGGGCGTAAATACGTTCATCCCCGCAATAACAATAATGTTGAAAATGGCTGACAGCTGCTCATATGCCTGTCCGACGATATGGTAGGGCTGCAGGGAAAAAATACCGCGGGCCCCTTCCTTTTGATAAGCATTAAGCAGACGCAGCAAACTGTCAGGCTCGACAAAAAAGGTATCAGCATCCAGGAAGAGCAGCCACTCCCCCTTTGCATGCTGGGCGCCTTGCCAGCATGCTGCGGATTTTCCGAAGCCGTTGCGGCCAGGCATGGGGGAGAGGACCTCCGCGCCATACGCTCGGGCGATGTCTGCTGTCCGATCGGTGGAATGGTCGTCTACGACAATAACCTCGAAATCGCGTACATGCCGATACTGCAGCTGCAAGGAATCCAGCAGCGGCTTGATTCTCCCTTCCTCGTTGCGCGCCGGAATAACGATTGATAGCAATGGCAACTCCTCGCCCCTGTGCGACAGCCGCGAAGGCACGGGCAAGGACCAGAACATCATCGTGCCTGCAGCCAGACCGATAAGGCCAACAATAACCTGTATCATGGGTAAATAAGCTTATTCTTCATGGCAGTTAGCTCCCCTTTAGCCTTTATTGTCCGTTTCAGAATTCGTTCAATACGCGCGCGATTATAGCGTTGCGCTACGATGAAGGGCAGGTTAAACAGCACAGCATACAGCACCATTACCCAGCCAGCCCATGCCGGGTTCCACAGAAAAAACAGCGGCGCTGGCAGGATAGAAAGCCAATGCGTCAGCTCTGCACGCTTGGTCTCCGCAGCAAAAATCCCCAATTCCTCCATGCTTGTACCAGGCAGCGTCCGCTTGGCATAACCTCTCTTCAGAATCAGGCTTCCATCAAGCAGCCGCCCCTTCCATCCCTTGACGAGAAACCACCGGCTCCATAGTTCTCCCTGCCGCTCCCAGCCCCAGATACGGAACCATGAGTAGGTCTTAACAAAAAAAGCCAATGGAATGGCAAAACAAAGCAGCGCAATTAATACATGAAAAAAAGCCCAGGCTGCAATATTCAATAAAACGGGCTCTATTACAGACTTCAGAATCGCAACTGATATGAAGCCGTCATGCGCGTTCACGGGCTTGATCCCTTTGCACAATTTTGTCACGTACCAGTTGGCCGCTCAGAACAACCATAGGCATGCCTGCACCCGGATTAACCGTCCCCCCGACAAAATACAAATTATCGTACCGCTCGCTTTGCTTCGGATGCTTGAAGCCCTTGTTTTTCTTGCGGTCGGACAAGGTTCCGTAGATTGCGCCACGATCCGAGCCATAAACGCGTCTAATATCCTCAGGCGTCCATACGTCCTTGTAGACCAGATTGGCGCGCAAATCCTTCATCCCCATCCTCTCCAGCTTTACGAGGACGCGTTCAGCAAATGCCGCATAGTCCCGCTCCTCCAGAGGCGTATCCTGAATATAAGGAATATGTGGTAGCACTTTTATATTTTCGCAGCCCGGAGGCGCTTGCTCCGGATCTGTCTTATTCACATTCACCAGATAAATGACCGGGTCCTCCGGAAGCTCGTAGCGGTGAAAGATGCTGTCCATCGACTGCTTCAACTGAGCGCCAAAGAAAAAATTATGATGCGCCAGCTGCGGATAGCTCTTTTTTACGCCCAAATGCATGACCAGGCCGGAGCTTGCAGGCTCGTACCGGCGCTTTAATTTGCGAATATATGCTTCTTCCTCCCCTAGCAATTGCTCATAGAACGGAATGACCTCCATATTGGAGACGTAATAATCGGCAGACAAGATGGTTCCGTCCTCTAGCACAGCCTCCTTGATAACGCGATTCTCCTTGCGTATACATACAATGCGCTGCCCTTTATGGATGGAGACGCCCGCTTCGCGCGCAAGCCGCTCCAGCGCCAGCGCAAGGCGATGCAAACCTCCGGGCACGTACCATAAGCCCTGGTCGTGCTGCATATAAACAAGCATATTTAGCAACGCAGGAGCATCATACGGCGAAGAACCGACGTATTTGACAAAATAGGACAACATGTCACGAAACTGCGGGTCGCTGATCCGCTTTTCGATGGCGCGATGTACGGTCGAAAACAAGTCGAAACCTCTGATAACGCCTAACAGCCCATTATATCTGGTTATCTCTCTCGTATTGTCAGCTCCATGCCGAAAGTAGCCTATCTCTGTCGCCTCATATTGCCTTCTGGCATATTGCAGCAGGCTTTTGTATTGTTGAATATCGCGCTCATTCAAAGAAGAATTGCGCGCTTGCATATCTGTCAGGTTCTCATACAGATCAATATGTGTACCGCAGGGAAAGAAAGAACGCCATTGATGCGACAGCCTTTGGATGGATACGTAATCCGCCATATTTTTGCCGCTGCCGGCAAATAATTTTTCGAACAGGAAAGGCATCGTCAGAATGGACGGGCCCAGGTCAAAGCCGAATCCGTTCTCCTCCAGCCGATTAAGCTTTCCTCCCAAATGCTGGTTCCTTTCATACAAGGAAACGCTGTATCCGCTTTGAGCCAGAGAGATCGCCGCCGACAATCCTCCCAATCCGCCTCCAATGACAATGACACGTTTAGTAGTTCGCAAGCTTTACACCGCCTTTTAAAAAATGGAAATTTTCATAGCTATATAAGCTCAACTAATGATTATAGGCAGGAGTCCGCCGTGGGAATGGTTCTTTTTCTGCCTCCAGCCTATTTGTATAGCAACTGAGCATCCCAGAGTGCAGTTATAATACAGCTTGTCTATGAATCCTCTTTTTTATACCCGCGAATAAAATAGAATGAAAATAGTAACTGCTGCTGTTAAATACAAAAACCCCGCACTTGCAATAATCAGTTTCATCAACCGATTATTGCAAATACGGGGTGTTATTTTGAAGACGGGCTTCAAGCTTCAAGCTTTACGGACTTCAAGCTTTGTGGTTTTAGTTATTGAAAGAAGCAATGGTTTATTGCTTCAACTCGCGCTCGATCTTGCGGAATACCTCGTAGCTGCGGCGCGCCGCCTCCGATATCGCCATCGGATGGAAGCCGTGCACCTCGGCATACAGCGTGTCGTGCAGCGGCTCCGTCCAGGATTTCGGCAGCGCCGCCGCGCCTAGCTTGGCGCCCATAATAGAGCCTACTGTCGCGCCGTTGCAGTCGGTATCCATGCCGCCGTAGACGGATGTAACGACCGCTTTTTCAAAATCGTCGCCGCCGTAAATGAGGGATGCGGCAACCAAAGCTGCGTTGTTGTTGGTATGCACAGCATCATAATGCTTGTACGTATCCCAAATCGCACTCACCAGCTCGCGCTGGCTTCCGGCCTTTTCCGCAATGTCCACGGCCCTGCGAACATCAGCAGCTAGGCGGCTGGTGGACGGAATTTCGCTGAGCCCTATTTCTACGATTTTGCGAGTGTCAGTCTCAACGAAGGCAGCTGCAATCATTGCCGCAACAAACATTTCTCCATAAATGCCGTTTTTGACATGGGAGAAGGAGGCGTCCCGCCAGCCAAGCTCTGCCGCAAGTTCCGGCCGGCCAGCAACGCCATACGCCAGACCGTCCGCCCGGATTTGTGCGCCGATCCACTCGCGATACGGGTTCATATGCATACGCACACGTTCCTGGCGGGTTGGCCAATCAGCAGGCTTTTCTCCGTTCAGATGGGAGGTTTCATGAGCAAAATTGAGATAGGATTGCGTTTCAGCGGTACACACCTGGCTGTAAGTCAGATGCTTATGCCACAGCTTGCCAATATCCCAGGAATCAAAATTCAGCCCCTTCTGCTCCAGCAGAAGCAGACCCAGCACGGTATAGCGGATATCGTCATCGCTTTCCATGTACTGGATGGTTTCGCTTGTGCTCATAGGGGACCAATCATTCAGTCCAAGACCATATTGCTCTCTTGCCGTGGATTCGCCAGGCGTATAGCCCTTGATCGGCCATGCTCCCGCGCCGCGAAACCAAAGCTCGATGTTTTCCCAGCCAGGGCGGCCGTCCTGCCCGTACAGATAAGGCTGGAACTCCAGCGGCTTGCCAAGCGCGCAGCCCACGGAGCGGCCAAGCCAAGCGCCGTAAAACTTATCCTTCCACTGCTCGTCGGTCCAATCTGCCGCCAGCGTTCTCGGGCCCTCGGGACGCAGCTCCCGAATAGCTTCCAAATCAGAAGGCTCCCGATAAGGGAAGTCTGCTCTAACCTCCAGCGAACACAATTCGTTATAGATATCCAGCAGCGCAGTCTCATCGTCCCCTGCCGCCGCCAGCTTTTGTGAAAAACCTTCTGTATTGCAGCCCTCTTCGCCCCGTTGAATGATTTCAAAACGGATAATTTCAGATAGCTTGTCCCAACCCGCCATTGTCAAACCTTCGCTTTCCGGGCCGCCGCATTACGGTCGTGGAAGTCGAGCGCGTCGAAGATCAGCTCCATAAAAGCATCCCGATTAACGTCCGTCAGCACCCTTACATTGTTAACCCCTTCCGTTACCTTGCGGCGGTCGGCTACCGTCATGCCTCTTGTTGCTCTGCCGCTTGTTTCAATCTCGACATGATAGCATTGACCCGTGAACAAATCCGGGCGCAGCAGCCAGCCGATCGCGCAAGGGTCGTGCAGGGAGCTTCCCTCGTAGCCCAGCTTGCGGCTGTAAATGGAATAGAAGTCCAGCAGCTCGCCCACCATATGCGATACCTCGCCGCGCTCCTTTAGCGCCTTGATTTCATCCTGGAAAATAGGCGCTTTATCCGTTACGTCCAGTCCGCTCATCGTAATGGGAATACCGGATTCATAAACGATGCGCGCCGCCTCGGGATCGACATAAATGTTAAATTCGGCTGTGGACGTTACATTTCCATAGCCGATTCCTCCGCCCATCAGCGATATCTCCTCAATATTGGCTGCAACATCCGGAAAAGCTCTAAGCAGCAATGCGATATTAGTCAGGGGGCCAATCGGCACAAGCGTAATTTTTTTGTCCGACGACCGGATAATGTCCGCCATTAATTCAATCGCATGTTTTTCCACCGGCTTAAACCGTGAAGGCGGGAGGTCCGGGCCGTCCATGCCGGAATCGCCATGTGCTTCCTCACCTGTAACAAGCTGTCCCAGAAGCGGACCGGCGGCGCCTTTGGCGACCGGAATGTCGGCATCGATAAAGCTAAGCAGCTTCAGCGCATTGTCCGTAATTTTGTCCAGCACCTGGTTGCCGCCAACCGTCGTGATGGCTTTAACCTCCAAATGCTGAGGATTGGCCAGCGCCAGCAAAATGGCAATGGCGTCGTCATGTCCGGGATCGCAGTCTATAATAATTGGTTTAGTCATATCCCTCTATCATCCCTTCTCCTTGAGCTTTTTGCCCCGCATGCGTGATTCGCTTACCGCATAGATAACAAGACCAATGACGGTCGTTACATATGGCAAGGTGCCGATCAGCTCAGCCGGAATTTTGAGCACTTGCAGCGCATTGGCCAAGGCATCCGCCGTGCCGAATAAAAGCGAGGTGAGCGTTGTGCCAACCGTTGTGCTTCGTCCCATGGATTCCGCGGCTATGGCGATCCAGCCCCGTCCCGCAATCATGTCCCGCGTAAAGAGCGACAGGTATCCCATCGACATATAAGCTCCGCCAAGCCCTGCAAAAAAGCCGCTCAGCAGGAGCGCCGTATACTGCACCTTCACAACGCTTACGCCAACGGACTGGGCAGCTTGCGGATTTTCTCCGACCGAGCGGATGCGCAGGCCAAGCGGCGTTCTTTTTAGAAGATAATAAACAACAAACACGGCCAGGATGGACATATAGGTCAAAACGTTATGGCCGGACAAAATAGGACCCAGCACCGGGATATCCTTAAGCAGCGGGATATCGAGCGTCGGCAAAACCTTGCTGGGGAGAGAGGTTGAGGAACCTTTGTCTCCTGACAGCAAATAAAGGATAAATACCGTTCCGCCGGAGGCGAACATATTGATGGCCACGCCGCCGAGAATGATATGGGTTTTGAATTTCAGCGTAAAAAAAGCGAGGACGCCCGCTATCAGCGTGCCAGCCATAACCGCACCGGTCAAACCGAGCCACGCGCTGCCCGTATAGGCGCTGGCGATAACGCCCGTAAGCGCGGCTACCAGCATGATGCCCTCCAGGCCGATGTTGATAATGCCCGCCCGGTTGGAGATGAGCGCGCCCAATGCAGCGAACAGAATCGGTGTCGTAACCCGTAGCACCGAAAAAGCAAACTCCGTTGTAAAAATAACATCGAATAAGCTAGACATTGCGCTGTGCCTCCTTCAGCAGCATCCGGTTTTTCCAGAACTTCAGGAACTGCTCCGCCGAAATGAGCAAAATGATGATGGCCTGAACGATCGAAATCATTTCGGCAGGCACATCGGAGAAACGAGCCATCTGGTCGGCTCCGATCCGGATGTAAGCCAGGAATAAAGCGGCTCCGATGACGGAGAAGGGATTATTTTTGGCCAGCATCGCCACTAAAGCGCCGTCCAGGCCGTAGCCGGGAAGCGCAGACCATTGAAAGCGGCTGTACATGCCAAGCACCTCAACAGAGCCGCCCATGCCTGCGATAAAGCCGGCGATCAAATGAACGAGGATAATGACCTTGGCCGTTTTCATGCCGGAATATTGGGCAAACTCCCGATTGGCTCCCGTCATGCGGATTTCATAACCCCATTTTGTCTTGTACAAAAAGAAATGGGCGGCCACAATAAGGACCAGCACGATAATCAGCCCCGTATGAATCCGGGTGCCGGGAAGCAGCTTGGTCAGCATCGCCGTCTGCTCGAACTTGAAGGAAACGGCCGCAAACGCCTGAGCGTCGCGAAGCTTGTAATTGAGAATATACAATCCGATGCCGAACAAAATATTGTTGAACATAAGCGAGCTGACCAGCTCGTTGACATTCCACTTCGCCTTCAATATGCCGGGTATGGCGGAGAGCAAGGCCCCGACCAGCGAGCCGGCCAAAATAGCGACAAAGGGATGCATAAAGCTGTTCAGCGTCAGGTGGATAGCCAGCGTTGCCGCTATAACGCCCGAGAAATAAAACAACCCTTCCGCGCCCAGGTTAAACAAATTCGCCTTAAACAAAAGAGAAACGGCCAGACCGGTAAACATAAGCGGAATCGCCATTTCGATCACATTGCCGATATGGCCTTTGGTGTTAAGCGGCTCCCACAAAAAAATGCGGATGCTTTCCAGCGGCTGCTCGCTGACCAGGGAAATAATAATAAAGGCTAGAAACAGGGCAATCAAAATGACCGCTGCCGTTCGCACAACTTCAAAATATTTTACCTTCATGACTCTACGGCCCTCCTGATCTGTCCGTCGTCCTGACGCTGAAGCCCCAGCATGTACAAACCGAGCTCTTCCTCGGTAACCTTCGACGGCTCCTCCAGATATGCAACGATTTGGCCTTCATACATAACGAGCAAGCTGTCGCTTAACTCCAGAATCTCGTTTAAATCCGCCGAAATCAGCAAAACGCCGCTTCCGTTATCGCGCAGCTCAATAAGCTTCTGGTGGATGAATTGGGCAGCGCCAACATCAACGCCGCGCGTCGGCTGCTCAGCGATAAGCAGGTCCGGCGAGGTTGAGCACTCCCGGGCTACAACAACCTTCTGCATATTGCCGCCCGACAGCATGCCGATCGGCTGGGCCGGACCGGAGCAGCGAACGCGGAAATCCTCAATCAGCTTTGCCGCCAGCTTGCCGATGGTTTTTCCTTTAAGGAAGAGGCCGCTGTTCATTTCCTTTGAACGGTATTGCGTCGAAATCAGATTGTCGGAAATGCTGGCTTCCTTGGCAGCTCCCTGGCGCATCCGGTCCTCCGGTATATAGGAAACGCCAAGTGATCGAATCCTCCCGATATCATACCCTTGAATAACTGTTCCTTTAACCGCGATGCTTCCCCTGCGTACAGACAGACGGCCCGTCAAGGCTTCAACAAGCTGGGTTTGTCCGTTCCCCTCTACGCCGGCGATCCCTACGATTTCTCCGCTCCGCACCTTGAAGGCCACGTTTTCCAGCAGCGCCTTGCCCGTTTCATCCGACAGTGAAAGTTCGTTGACGGACAAAATATCAGATCCGTACGGCTTGCTTATTTTATCGTATTTGAGCACAACGTCGCGGCCCACCATCAGCTTGGAAATGTCCTGCTCCGACACATCCCTGGTCAAGAAAACGCCTTCGCTTTTGCCTGCGCGCATAATCGTGATCCGGTCGCAAATGGCTTTGACTTCCTTGAGCTTATGGGAAATAAATACGATGGTATGCCCCTGCTCCTTCAGCTGCTTCAGCTCCCGGAACAGCTCTTCGGTTTCCTGCGGCGTCAAAACAGCGGTTGGCTCGTCCAAAATAAGAATTTTGGCGCCGCGAAGCAATGCCTTCAAAATTTCGATTTTTTGCTTCATGCCGACGCTAAGGTCCTCAACCTTGGCTTTTGGATTCACATGGAGGTTGTATTTTTTGCTCATTTCCTCGGTCATGCGCACCGCTTCGCTATAATTGATGCCAACACCTTTTTTCGGCTCCATGCCAAGCACCATATTTTCAGCAACCGTAAAAGAGGGCACCAGCATAAAGTGCTGATGGACCATCCCGATGCCCTTGTCAATCGCATCCTGCGGCGACGTCAGCTTCAGAGGTTCGCCTCGCAAAAAAATCTCGCCTTCGCTTGGCGCTTCCATGCCAAACATCATTTTCATCAGCGTTGATTTTCCAGCCCCGTTTTCGCCTACGATAGCATGAATTTCACCCTCCGAAAGTGAAAATTGCACCTTTTGATTGGCCACAACCCCGTTAGGATACACCTTCGTTATATTTTTCATTTCGAGCAGCTGACTGGTCATCTCATTCCAGCTCCTTACCTTTTATCGCCTGCAGCAGCCTCAAGACAGAGACAGTTGGCACTCCCCCCGGAGAGCCGGGGGGAAGGAGCCAACTGTAAGTGGTTGTTCAAAAAGTCTGCTTTTAATGTGAGTCTTAATGGCAGCTTAAGGCTTAACCGCGTTGCGGATCGCTTCAACCTGCGACGTTTCCATGCCCATAGCGTTATCTACTTTGATTTCTTTTTTGGCAAGCTTTTGCTTGATATCCTCGATTTGCTTCTGCATATCTTCGGAGAAGGTGGATTTGTAGATATCATTTTCAGCAATGCCCACGCCGTCTTGATCGAAGCTCATGACTTGGCGAGTTCCGAACTGAAGCGTGCCTTCTTGTGTTTTTTTGACAGCGCCAAGAATGGCCGTGTCGATCTTTTTAATGGCGGATGTGATGATCAGATTAGCTTTGTCTTTATCCGTTTCCTGAATGAGAGCGCCTTGGTCGGAGTCAACGCCGATTGCATAACGCGTTTTTTCCTTCGCCGCTTCAAAGATGCCAAGTCCGGTTGCGCCAGCTACGTTAAAAATAACGTCTACGCCAGAGTTGTATTGAATAAGGGACAGCTCCTTGCCTTTAGCCGGGTTCACAAAGTCGCCCGCATACGAAACAGCTACCTTGATATTAGGATCAACATATTGCGCGCCTTGGATGTAGCCTACGAGGAACGCGTTAATGCCGGGAATGTCCATGCCGCCCACAAAGCCGATGACGTTTTCCGGATTTGCGTTAGGCAGATCCGATTGGGTCGCCAGCGCCGCTACCGCGCCTGCAAGGAAGGAAACCTCGTTAGTGGAATACGTCATTGCGTAAACATTGGCAGGCGCTTCCTCGATATCGGTATCGTAGTTGATGAACTTTTTGTCCGGGTACATTTCAGCCGTTGCGTTGAAAATTTCCGTAATTTCCGAACCGCCGGAAATAATGATGTCCCAATCCTGAGCCGCGATATCCTGGTAGGTTGGCTCCCATTTGGTTTTGTCGGTTCCCATCTCGATAACTTTTGTTTCTGCATTCAGTTCCGTTTTCACCAGGTTCAGGCCTTTGTTTGCCGCGTCGAAAAAGGACTTGTCGCCAAGCGTTCCCGCGATCAGAAGAACAACCTTAAGCTTGTCCCCGCCGTCAGTACCGCCGCCCGTGTTTTCGTTTTTAGTACCCGTGCCGGAGTTGCTTCCGCAAGCTGCCAGTACCAGCAGCATTGCCGTCATAAGGACAGCCAACATGCTTTTTTTCATTGTGTGAATCCCCCGTTCGTTTGATGTTTTTCTGCTTGTGCGCCCGTTGCCGCTTCGTTGATGGATTACGTCCCTTGTCCGGTATGTCCTGTTGTCCAGATTATTGGAATTTTTGGATATCTGACCAGAGGCACTTCCATACCGTTACTTGAGATGATACGATCATATCAAATAACCTATCAAAAAATTATCTCAATTCGGCCATCTTTTTATACGATTCGGCTACAGGAGGATTAACGTGAACCGGTTACTGTATCTGTCTAATGACATACATGAGATCCATACGAACATCCCCCCTCATCAGCACGAGTGTTACGAGCTGGTCTATTATGTCCGGGGCGGCGGCTCAACCGTCATTGCCGGCCGCAAATATCTATTTAGCGAACGCACCTTCGCCGTTATTCCATCACGGCATATTCATAGTGAGATTCACCAGCTCGAAAGCGAAGTATTGTTCATCGGTTTTTTGACCCATGAGGTTTCCTTAAACGGTCTCGGAGGCGTCTACAACGACGATGAAGACAAAACAATTCTGAAGCAGCTGCTGCGGATCAAGGAGCTTTTTTACCTGCGGCGGAATATCGAGCCTTCCCTGCTGGATGCTTCGCTGGGCGAGCTGCTCCCTTGCGTTCAGGAGTTGGTTGGAAGACGCAAGACTCCGCATCCTTCGGAGGATCGCATCAGCTACGTGCGGCAATATATGGACGATCACTACAGGCAAAAGCTGACCGTAGACATGCTGGCAGGCATGTCAGGTTACAGCTATGACCGTTTTCGCCACTTGTTTAAGGAGCGCTACGATATTGCTCCTCTTCAGTATATTTTGCTAAAAAGGTTAAAATATGCAAAGCTGCTGCTTGCCAACACGCAAATGCATATCTCTGAAATCGCAGCCAGCTCGGGCTTTGCAACCGATGCCCAGTTCTGCAGCATCTTCAAGCGCGAGATCGGCTGCACGCCCAGAGCATACCGGAAGGGCAGCCGGCTGTAAGACGTGCTCGAACGACTTCGAGATAAAAAGAAGGGGCCGCCCAATAGTCAATCTGCACTCTCTATACGATAATTTTCGTCTTTTTTGCATTTTCGGACGAGCGCTTGATGATGCCGCTAAGCGGCCGCTTGAGCACGAGGGAAATAAAAAAACTGATGGCGATAAAGCCGAGCAGAACCAGCACATCCTTAAGCGCTGTTGTCCACAAAATGCCGCCGACTGCTTCGCGCAGCAAGCTGATTGCATACGTAAAGGGCATAAACGGATTCAGCGCCTGGAAAAACGGCGAAGTCATGCTGATTGGAAAGGTGCCTCCCGAGCTGGAAAATTGAAACACCATAAAAATAATCGCTATCCCCTTGCCGGCGTTGCCAAATACGGAAAGCAGCATGTACATCAGGGAAACAAATACGATGCTGACGAGCATCGCAAACCCTACAAACCACAGCTTGTCCGCAACATAGGTTCCTACTATAAAAAAATCACCCAGCGTTACACATAATGCCTGCAACAGGCCAATTGTTATAAAGGTGGCAAGACGCCCCAAATACATCTGATAGCCTCGATACCTTTCATCTGAATTGTCCACTTCTGAACGCAGCATTGAAATAAGCAGAGTTGCCCCAACCCAAAGCGACAACACGCCGTAAAATGGCGACATCGCCGAGCCATAGTTTGGTATGGGATACAGTTGATTTTCTTTAATAAGCACGGGGCTGGCTAAAAACTGACTTTCCTTCTCAATATCGCTGCGCAGCAGCTTGCCGAGCTCGGCAAAGGTGTTGTCAGCCTTCACCTCGCGCAGCTTATCCGCCGCTTTATGAATGGCTGCTTCCAGCTGCGGCAGGTCATTGCGGACAAGTCCTGCCACATGCTGCACGTTGTCCATAAGTTCCGGGAGGTGATACTGGATGAAATCCGCAAGCTTCCCCAGCTCTTTTTCCGCTTCTGGCCAATCGTTTCGAATATAAGCTGCCGCCGCATCGATTTTTTTGCCGATATCCGGCAGTTCATTGCGAACAAATGGCGCCGCCCTGTTAATGGCATTTACGAATGATTCCGTTTTGCTTTGCAAAACAGTCGCTATTTCATGCACGTTAGTGCGAATGCCTGGCAGCTCTGACTGAATGCGTATCAGTTCCTGCTGCCCAAAGGCCAGCCCTTCTTGTGCGCCCTTTAGCAGCTCTGCTATATCCGGAAGCTTGCTCTTGGCTGACTGCAGAGCATCGGAGGAAGCCGCTCCAAGCTGCAGCAGCTTGCCCAAGCCTTCAGTGATTGCAGGGGCAAAATCGCTATCGTAATGCTCCAGAACGTAACCAAGCTCGCTGCTTACCCGCATGGTTAAAGAATGGAGCCGCGCTGCAATTTCTTCTGGCGGAGCAGTTTCACGACTTCTTGTCTCCTTAACGATGCCAAGCAATTGAATTTGATCATTCACCGCTTCGGAAAGTCCATTTAGCCGTTGAATCATTTTGGCCAGCCACTCGTCCTGCACATGCTTATTGATCGTCTGCAGCACATTCGACGTATTGCCCAGAATTCCCGCTGCCGTGCCAAGCCGCTCGGAGAGCGCTTGAATTTCCGCCACCGTCGGAAGTTTGCTAAGGTCCGTTTCCTGCAGCCTTGCTGTCACCAGTTTGACAGCATCAACCATTTGCTTGACCAGAAGCAGGTTTTGCTTCAATGTCGGGCTAATATTGTAGAATGCATCCTGACTCGACGCTAAAAAATCGTTTAGCCCATCCGCAAATTCAATTGCGCCTTTGCCCAAGGCATCAAGTTTAGGCAGCTGCTCCTCAGCCGTCGCCACAATGCCAAGAGCCGTATTACTTTTCTCTAGCGCGTCGTCGATTATCTCTCCAACATGGTCAAAATTGGCATCGACCTCTTGAATGAGCTGTGCTGCCTTTTGGATTTCGGGAAGCTTCTCCTGAATGACTATTATTTCCATCGCAACATCGCTAATTTTCGGCCAATGTTGCTGCAGCTTTAATACATATCCCGCAGCATTATTAATTTCTGAAAGCTTCTGCTGGAGCTGTAGTATTTTTTGCGCCTTCTCGTTTATTTCCGGCAGCTTGCTTTGTATTTCAAGCACCTTTTGTCCAGCCGCTTCGATTTGGGGCAGATGGCCCTCCAGACTAAAAATACCGTTTTCTACCTTGCGGATGGTCGGCAGCTCTGCTTCAATGGCTATGTCCGCTTCTTTCAGCTTGGTCAACACGGCTTCGCTGACCGCTTCTATGAAGCCTTCATTAATTTGCTTCGTGATCGCAGAAACGCCCGAGCCGGTAATTTTGGGCGCTATGGCATTCACCTTTTCATTAACGGTATAGATGACCTCCGGCCGCTCGATTTTACCTTCGATAATTCCGGCTATTTTGACGGAGAAGTCGGCTGGTATAAGCAAGCTGGCATAATAGCTCCCTTTTTGAACACCCTCCCGCGCTTTTTCTTCACTTACAAACGTCCAGCCCAGCTTATTGTTTTTATGAAGGCTTACTTCCAATTCCTCACCGATGTTAATTGTTTTGTCCTGAACGGCCGCTCCTGTATCAAGACTCGTGACCGCAATTTTAATTCCTTGCGTGTTTTTGTAAGGGTCCCATACCGACTTAATATTGACCCAATCGTACACGCCCGGAAGCAAAATGATCGCTGCTATAAGAAAAATGCCGGTAGGCACTCGTAAAATATGGAACCAATCCGCTTTATAAATGTTCCAGATGTTAATCATGTGAAGGCCGCCTTTGCTGTTTCATAGGTTAGCTTTCGGCCTCTAAACACTAGCATAGCGCTAATCAGACCGTAGTTTAGCATGAACAGGAAACAGAAGAAATATTACGGCCCTGATCCAAAAAAAAGATGACCCCCTCATCGAGAGTCATCCAGTTTGCTAGCTATTCTTCAATTTTTCTGACAGGCGTCCTCCCGGCGGGAGTATTTTATCTGTCCTGTATTGCTCTATTCTTTGATTTTGAGCCAAATTTCCATGCTGGATGCCTCAGGAGTTGTCTCTGCATACAATTCGATCATCATTGGCTCTGTAGCAATGCCGTGGCTTTGGAGCCATACGCCAAACATGTAATCGCGAGCCTTCATCAATGCGCTTGTCGCCAATTGATGAAAATTTTCGGCCTCGAAGCTGCAAATGATATAACGGCCGCTCGGCATCTCCCATTTTTCCAATGGCTCAACTATTCCCGCTGCGCTTTGAATTAGCATTTCAGCCCCGACAAAATAGGTAAAACAACCGTCCGTTTTCCCCGGCAAAGACACTCCGGCTTCCCGCCCGTCCATTTCCAGACTAGTCAATGATGGTTTTAGCTTATGAAATTGCTGCCATAACTCACCTAACAAATCTACGCCTTGTCCGTCTCCTACCGGATGCTGAATGCTCAGACCGCAGAAAATGCGGGCTGCTTCCAGATGATTTTGGCTTACCTCCAATGTGATTCCGTCGGCTATTAACGGCATGTTTTCGTCAACAATCTGGTAGGTCATCGAAAGATTCGGCTTATGAAAATGAGCCAGCTGACGCGGATTGGAGCGGTAACTCTCCGGCGTCATGCCGTAGACCGACTTAAACGCCCGGGTAAAGGTTTCGTGATTTTCAAATCCGAATCGATAGGCCGCATCCTTGATCCGACTCTCCCGGTTATGGATCAAGTAATCGGCAGCATTGGCAAGCCGCCTTAGTTTTATATATTCCATGACGGTTTTGCCGACAAGACGATTAAACAATCTCTGAAAATAAAATGGCGATAAATAAGCGATTCCGGCTAATTCCTCCATTTCAATTTTGTCCGTTAAATGCTCCTCCATATACTGGATTGAACGTTGTACGGATTCCCATGCTCTCATAGGTCAGCACCTCCATGCCTCCTATTCTACTAAGTAATGGCAACAAGAGCTTTGACGCACAGTGCCTTTTTCTCATAAAAAGTGACCATTTTTTGTATTTTAATAGTTTGACATCCAAAAAAAAATGGGACTGCCTGAAAAGTCTGTTACGGTGAATAATGATTGGGAAATGCCGGTACCTTCAGAAAAAGGGCCCTCAACACACCCTTTCCCATCCGATCCTCTCTATTGAATCATTAATCGTTCCGCTTGACTTTTCGGACAGCCCCGCCGTTTTTTATGACTATCATGTTATTGGTTAAAGCTCCGGCAACTCGCTTGTCACACGAATGCCTGCAACCCGGCCGGCGCAGCCCATCTCGCCTTTGGCCTGGAAAGCAACCGTTACTTTCCCCTTGCCTTCCGTCAACTCAAGCGGAATGGCGTAAGCAACGTAGAAAACCCCGCCGCTTTTGTTAAAATGAATCGTTTGCTCCGCAATCTCCACACCGTCTACCGAGATGCCAAACCTGCGGTTATAGTGCTTATGGTCATGCCAGAAGCCGGAATGGTCTCCGCCCCAATAGGCAACACACAAGTAGTTGCTTCCTGCTTTGTTCACCGCCATCCGATAGCTGAAATACGCATCCTCCACGCCAAAGGCTTGCCGCCACATGACCATCCGGTTGCTGCTGTCGGCAAAGTGTCCGTTGTACATTTCCTCCAAACAATTGCCTTGAAGTTCATGCCCGATTTCGTCCTGCTGGCCGTCCGGCTCCACGCTGTCGATCGTTATATCGTTGAGCAGCTTGAGGAAGGGATCTCCTTCGTCGTTCAGCTTCCAATAGATGTTGTAGAATTCGTGGTGAATGGCATAAAACGGAACAAGCTCCACTGCCTGCCCATGCGAAGCCACTTCTTTCGCTATTTCAAACGTAAGCGTTGCTTCGTCCTTGGCGGAAATCCAGCTTTGGATGTCCTCAATGTCCGTCCACAATACCGGCACATCAGCCGTTGCCGGATTCAGCTTCGTTTCATCGACGATGGTATCCTCCGGCAGTCCCTCCTTGCCGAAGCGGCCCGCCAGCAGGACGGGGCCATAGAAAAAGGCGATGTTGCTTGCGTTATCCCGCGCCGTATATTTACGGAGCTTCATCGGAAGCGTGATGTCGAGCCGGTCTCCTGCCTTCCATTCCCGCTCGATGGTCAAATAACCCGGCTCCGCCGACGCATACCGGCTTCCGTCGCTTGCTTCTACCGTCATTTCTCCCGCCAGCCAGGACGGTACACGCAGCTTAAGCACAGCTTTGCCCTCTCCGCTGACAATGGTTAGTGTCGAAGAAGCGGAATAAGGGAAGTTTGTTTCCTGCTTCAGCGTGAAGCCTTGCGTCTTCCATTCCACCTGCGAAGGCATATACAAATTCACATAAAGGCTGCTGCCATCCTCCATGTAAATGCCCTCGCCGTATTTAGCCGGGTTTTCCATTCCCGTTCCCGTGCAGCACCACCATGCGGTGTCATGCGTACCGTAAATCCGGTAATGGCCTTGCAGCGTAGACGTAAAATACGTCTTGTGGCCCGTACAAGGGTCTTGCGTGCCCAAAATGTGGTTATATAGCGCATTTTCGAAATAGTCCATATATTTGCTGTCCGGCTTCCATAGAAACAGCTTTTGGGTCAAGTCCAGCATATTGTAGGTAAAGCAGGCCTCCGCCGTTTTGATACCTAGACTTTCCATGCCCGGCGCTTCGAAATGCTCCGAGATGCTGCTTCCGCCAAAAGCATAAGAGCGCTTCTCCACGACCGTATTCCAGAAAAAACGCGCCGCCGTCTGATATTCGCTCCTGGCAGGGTCTGCGTTGTAAATTTCAGCCGCTCCCGTTACCTTCGGGATTTGCGTATTGGCATGGAAGCCTTGCAGCTCATCCCGCTCCTGCTCCAGCGGATTCAGAACAAGCTTGTGGGTGAAGCGAACCGCAGTCCTCAAATAATCGGCTTTGCCTGTTATCGTATAGAGCTGGGCAAAAACCTCATTCATACCGCCATGCTCGCATTGCAGCATGGCTTGCAGCACATCGTCCGTCATGGAATCCAGCCCCGCAACTGCCCAGGCGGCAAACCGGTCCACCGTTTCCAGCGCTTCCTGATTGCCAGTTAAGCGATAGGCGTCGATCAGCCCTTTATATATTTTATGCACGCTGTACCACGGCACCCAATAGTCGCCCATATTAAAGCCGCCAATGCCCGCTTTCCCGGCAAAAGCATCACTAAACGCTTTTTCCTTCAAGCCGCCAATATAACCTCTGCCGGTTTTGCGCTGAATCGCTGCAAGCTCGCCAACCGCATATTGAAGTGTGTTTTTCAGTGTTTCATTGCCTGATGCCGCATACGCCGCGGCAAGAGCCGACATGTAATGGCCCAAGGAATGGCCGCTGATGCTTCTGGCCTCCCAGCCTTCGTACCGCGCTTTTTTGCCCAATAACCCGTGGGCTTCCCAGCATGGCGCAAGAAACCGATCGATATCGAGCGACAGCAAATATTGCTCTCCAATTGCTTGAGAATCCTTGAACATCCCCGCAGTTAAGCTCACATCGCCAAGCGGCACAAAACGTCTAAGCTCGTTTTCCATCCTCTGCTCCCCTTCACTGTGGACCATTTTGAGCGGTTGATGTCCTATCGGCACATCCCGCCCTTGTCTACCTTCATCCTATCAGATATGATAAAAAATAATCAGACGTATAATCCTACAAAAGGTGGATAAATCGGTCTATATGAATAAGCAGCCGGAGCATTACCTGTGCGGAAAATTTATATCGGAGGGCAACTGGAGCCATATGAGGCGCAGCGGCATGCCTTACGAAATCATTGTTATGCTTGAAGGGGAAATGTTTATTGCCGAGGACAACGAGCGCTATCATGTAAAAGCTGATGATATGCTGCTGCTGCGCTCTGGGCGTACGCATTACGGCTATGAAAAAAGCTATAGGCGCGTCAGCTTTTTTTGGGTGCACTTCAACATGGAGGAGGGGCCCTTCATAGACCTGCCCTCCCATGCCACGCTGAAGCTGCCATCCAGCGTTAATCAGCTGTTCAAGCAGCTGCTGCATGTATCAACCTTTTCCGGAGATGAAGCGGATGCGGCTTTGCTATTACTTCTGTCCGAGCTGAAGCGCCAAGCGGGAGGAGCCTACAGGCCCCATAGCGCCACCGTCGATCAAATTTGCAGATGGGTGGATATCCACCTGAACCAGGACATCAATGTACAAAAGGTTGCTGAAGAATTCAACTTCAACAAGGAATACATCTCCAAAATGGTCAAACGCGAAAAAGGCGTTGGCCTCAAAACCTACATTCTAAACGGCCGTATGGACCGCGCCAGACAGCTGCTGCTGAACACGCATAGAAGCGTGAAGGAAATCGCCGTAGAATGCGGCTTTTCAGACTACAAGCTGTTTCTGCGCCGCTTCAGGCAATACGAAGGCGTTACGCCTTCCCAATACCGCAACCGTTTATACTCGGTTCCGCTGAATAATTGAAGCTTCAGCGGCCGACGATTCGGGTAATTTGCTAAACGAGATGCCCTACCAGATGCGCATCCAGATGCACTTCCAGATGCACAACCAGGCTACACAGGCGGAATAAATGACAAGCTGAACTCACTGATTACACAGGCGGGGTTAAACATACACAACATGTAGAAGTTGTACGATTAATCGTACAAAATCAACGGCTACTGCGCCCATGGATGCCGCTTTGTACGATTAATCGTACAACCCCATTATACCGGCAAATGTCTTATGGGTTATTGCGTTTCCTTTTGGGCCTTGTGAATGACAAACGAAACCGAGGTGCCATTGCCCGGGCTGCTTTTGATGAGCAGCCCGACTCCAAACTGGCGTTTCAGACGGAGGTCCGTGTTGAGCAATCCCACGCCGGAGCCTTCTCCAAAGCCGCCGGAAGGCAGCGGACCGGATAAGCTTTTGCTCATCCCAACGCCGTCATCCTCCACTGTAATTCGAACCAGTTTCCCTTCTTCGGCCCCTTCTTCGGCAACCCGAATCGTAACCGTTCCGCCTCTTCCGCGTTCCATAATTCCGTGCTTAATCGCGTTTTCGACCAGCGGCTGAATAGTAAGAGGCGGCACATGCAGCCCGAGGCAATCCTCTGCCTCCACCTCCCACTCCACTGAAAGCCTGTCCTCAAAGCGTTCCTGCTCAATATAGAGGTAAGACCGGACTATGCCAAGCTCCTCCTCAATCGGCACCAGCTCATTTACATGATACGTCCTGAATTTATGCCTCAGCACCTGACTCAGCTCATCCAGCATACGGCGCATGCGCTCTGTATCAATTTCGCTAAGAGCGGATATTGCATTTAAGGCATTAAACAGAAAGTGAGGCTGGATTTGCGCTTGCAGCCAGGCGGCTTCCATTCCAAGCTTTTCTCTGACAGACTGCTTCACCTCTGTTAACATACGAACTCTGGACCGAAGCTCTGTCGCCTCCACAGGCTTGCTTACATAATCGTTGGCTCCCGACCGGAATCCCTCCTGTATATCCTCGGGCCGGGTTCTTGCGGTGAGCAGGAGTACGGGAAGCTCTGCCAGCGAGTAACGCTCCCTTATTTTCCGAGTCAGCTCGTAACCCGACATTTGGGGCATCATCACATCTGAAATAACCAAATCCCACTCCTGCTTCTCCAAAGCCTCAAGCGCCTGATCCGCGCTCCCGACTGAATCTACCTCGTAGCACTCCCCTGACAGCAGCGTTTCCAAAACGCTCCGATTAACCGGATCATCGTCAACAACCAGAACCCGCGGCTGATTGAAAAGCAAAGCTTTATCCGATTCAGGTGAAAAAACTACGGGCTGAGCCATAGCATCTGCCTCATGCGGGAGAACGGCTTCGTTCGTTGACGTCACAGCAGCCTCTGCCATAGCTGCCTCTGTAGCGGCCAGCATCCACAAGTCAGCTTCTTCCCGCTTCTCCGGATTAGCCATCGGCAAGGAAAAGCGGAAGTTGGAGCCTTTTCCGGCCGTTGATGACGCCTCAAGCCTGCCTCCATGCAGCTCTGCCAGCTGCTTGCTGATGCTTAAACCCAAACCAAATCCGCCCTCCACCATGGATTGACCGGAAGCCCCTTGCTCGTAGGGCTCAAAAATCCGTCGAACCGTTTCTTCATTCATGCCGATACCGGTATCCGTGACTTCAATATATACACGGCCCTGGCGCAAATCGGCTTGTATCGCTATTTCACCAGCACCTGTAAATTTGGCTGCATTATGTACGAGATTAAAAATAATCTGAACAACACGGTTTTCATCCCCCCAGACCTGCGGCATATGATCAGGTATACGATTTTCAAGACGAACCTCCTTGCTTTCTGTCATATACCGGACCATATCAAAAATACCTGCGGCGAGAGATTGAATATAAAAGGCCTTCATATGCAGCTTGGGCATGCCTTCCTTCAGTTGCATAGCGTCCAGCAGATCATTCAGCATAAAGGACATGCGGCGTCCAACGGTCAGAACAGTACCCAGATCCTTGACGCTTTTATCGCCAAGCTTCCCCCTTTCCCGCTCCAAAACCGCTTGGGATATATTCAAAATACCATGCAGCGGATTGCGAAGCTCATGCGACGTATTAGCCAGGAACTCGTCCTTTTGTTTGTCGGCTCGCTGCAGCTTGACGGCCAGCCGGCGTGTTTCGAAGTGAATGTTCAAATATTTTTTGAACCAGACCGTAACAAACCCGCCTATCGCAAAAATGAGGTCAAACGGATAATAGATCACCTTGATGCCCGTCAGCAGCATAATCGTCCACCAAATCAAATGGCTGGCTACGGCAAGCACGGAAAACAATACAGGAAGATTATCCATCATTTCCCGCTTAGCGCTTTTAAAAATCGTTTTTATAATCAGAGCAAAAGATAAAATCACCAATGGAGAGCTTATTGCCTGCAGCAGTATGTTTTCGCGGACCGATGCAAAAAGACTCAGTCCGGCACCAGCTATGCATAAGCCGTACAGAATCGGCAGCCGCTTTCGCAATGGCGGGGCCAACTGGTCGGCAAAGCAGACAAAGGATAAGGCAACAGCCGCAAAAGTAAAGAGGAGAAGCAGCTTAAAGCTCAAATCATAGGGAACAAGAAACCATGCCTGCGCCAGCTTTTCTTCACTGGAGAGTACAAGTATCGCCATTAAAAGCAGGGAAAGCATAGAATAATAGAGCAGTCGTTTTTCCCGATTGCCTAACAGATAAAGCAAAAAGGCATAGGCGCCATGCATTAGCAGCGCAAAAGAAACGATCAGCTGCATGGATACAGACAGCTGAACCTCTCTTGCAATCGCCGGCTCCAATCCAAACTTGATAGAGCGAATAATGCCGCTCGAGCGGGGATCGCGATAATTCGCCGCTTGAATGACGATTTCGATTTCGCTTTTTCCCTCAGCCGTAAAAGAAGCGGTATATGGAATATTCCATGGATGATACAATTGTTCATCCGTTGCGGGTTTTCCGGATTGCATGAGCATCTGACCGTTGACATAGAGCTCGGAGGAGCTGCGCACGCTGGGAACGAGCAAGCTGTAATTCATAGGATTTTCTTCGTTCAACAGCACACGCAAGCGATAGGTTCCGTATCCATACGCTTGGTTAGCTTTTTTAGCCTCCTCATTCATCACATCGTTCCACCCGCCAGGTACCTGGAGCAGATGCGGTCCGGTATTCGGGACATCTTTATATTCGCCATACTTGAAGGATTGCGGATAAAATTCCCATTCGCCGTCCAACGACACTGTGTGGAAAGAGGTAATTTCCTCATCGCGCAAATCCAGCACGCCGTTTATCGCCAATGGCTGCTCCGTGCTGGAAAAAGCGGCAATCCAAAGAAGGCGCAAGGCAATAAGAAGCGCGCTAAAAATAACAACGGCCGCCAGCACCGTCCACGTTTTTTTTCGAGATGTCCCGGGCATATCAATCAGACCTTTCAACAGTCATAAAAAGATTCAAAGAGCTAAGGAAAATAGTGTTAAGACAATATTTACTCCTTCTATTATATAAAGGATAAAACAAAAAAAAGCCAGCACAGTTATGAATAGCGCATCGGTCAAAAAGCCGATGCAAATGATAATTTGTATCAAATAGAAATTATTCCAAAATTATCCCCTTTGTGATATACTGATATCAAAATCAATTTAAAACTTAATTATTGCGGTTTAACATGCTGTTTCCTGAATCCAGGAAGCAGCATGTTGCATTTTAAGGGCCGTAATAGTAAAAGTCATTCTCATTCAGAAGGAAGTGCATGATCATGTTCACCAGTCATCAGGATGTGTCGTCTTCGAATGACAAAGCCAGCTTAGAAACAACCTTTCATAGCTGGAAAGCACGCTACGGCGAGCTCGCCGCAGCACTGATTGGAGGCGGGTTAACGGCTATAGGGTGGCTGTTGGAGCAACGGCTGTATAGCGTGGCCGTCAGCTTCTTCATCCTCTCTTATGCGGTTGGCGGATACGCTAAAGCCAAGGAAGGCCTGAATACCCTCGTTCATGAAAGGGACTTGGATGTCAATCTGCTGATGTTTGCAGCAGCCATCGGAGCCGCGGCCATAGGATATTGGACGGAAGGAGCCATACTCATTTTTATCTTTTCGCTTAGCGGCGCATTAGAAACGTTGACTATTGAACGGAGCTCGAGAGATATCTCGGCATTGATGGATATGAAGCCGGAGAAGGCTATCCGCTGCCTGGAGGGCGCCCAAGAGACCGTGCCCATTCAGGAATTGCGTATTGACGATATCATAATCATCAAAAATGGCGAGCGGATTCCCGCCGATGGAATAGTAATGGAAGGGACGTCTTCAGTGAATCAAGCCTCCATTACAGGAGAAAGCATCCCCGTCGATAAGGCTGCCGGCGATCCTGTTTTTGCGGGCACTTTAAACGGTGAAGGCGCTTTGTATGTTAAAGTAACGGCCTCAAGCGAGTCTACTTTATTTGCCAAAATTATTCGGCTGGTACAGGATGCGCAAAGCGAAATGCCGAAGGCAGAGCGCTTTATGCAGCGCTTTGAACGTATATATGCCCGTGCGGTTATAGGGATAACCTCTTCCTTAATTGTACTCCCCCCCTGGCTTCTCGGCTGGAGCTGGACAGATGCCTTGTACAAGGCGATGGTATTTCTTGTGGTGGCATCTCCCTGTGCATTAGTCGCATCCATTATGCCCGTTATGCTTTCCGCAATATCCAATGGAGCGCGTAAAGGGCTTTTATTCAAAGGAGGAGCGCATCTCGAAAGCATAAGCTCGGTCAAGGCCATTGCACTCGACAAGACAGGCACGTTGACAATAGGAAAACCGGCAGTCACTGACATTATAGCGTTTGCACCGCTTAACAAGGATGAGCTTTTGAAAATAGCGGCTTCTATTGAAACGATGTCTACACATCCGCTGGCGCGCGCTATTGTAGATGAAGCGGAAAGCAAAGGGATTAGGCTGGAGCGCTGCTTGGACTTTCAGGCCATGACAGGGCGAGGCGTCCAAGGAAATGTTCTGGAACAAACTTGGACGATTGGCAAACCGTCTTTATTCGAAAAAGAAGCCAGACAGCAAGGCATATTTGAAGAAATTGAGAAGCTTCAGCAAGGCAATACGGTTGTTGTTATTGGGCAGGCCGGAACAGTGATTGGCGCTATTGCTCTGCAAGACCGGATACGGCCTGAGGCAGCTCCTATGGTTGAAAAGCTAAAAACACTGGGAGTTTCTGTTGTAATGCTGACTGGAGATCAGAAGCTGACGGCAGACTTAATAGCTTCTCAAGCAGGAATTGGAAGGATTTACGCAGAATTGCTACCCGAGGAAAAATTAAGAATTGTAAAGCAGCTTAAAAACGATTACGGAAGCGTAGCAATGATCGGAGATGGAGTGAATGATGCTCCAGCATTGGCAACTGCCACTGTAGGGATTGCAATGGGAGGCGCGGGGTCTGACGCTGCGCTTGAGACAGCGGATCTTGTTTTAATGAACGATGATTTACTGAAGATAAGCTTTGCGATTGAATTGGGCAGGCGCATGAAGAAAGTTATTAAGCAAAATATCATTTTTGCGGCAGTAGTCATCCTGTTCTTAATTGCCTCGAACTTTATTTCCGGTATTCCGCTGCCGCTGGGAGTGTTAGGACATGAAGGAAGTACGATACTGGTCATTTTAAACGGCTTGCGGTTATTGCGTTAAACAAAAATGTCAAAATACGGGGCATTACCTGGGATGGCGGAGGGCATCTCGCGTCGAGCCGTGCAAGGAGGAAGGCAAGTGGTTCGCTGGGGAAAATGGAACACGCTGCGCAATCAAATTTTTTTGGGCCTAGTGCTTGTTATGTATATTATTTTGGCGTTAATCAGCATTTTCATGTTTGACCGGGTATCCATCATGCTCCAGCGCAATGCGGAAAAACATATCCAGCAAACAGCCGCCCAAGCCTCCGGGCAGCTAGCCGTCCTGCTCAAGCAGGTGGATATGCTGACAACGCAGGTTGCGACTGACGCAACCGTACAGTCCTTGCTGTACAGCGAGGTGCAGGGCGAACGAATCAGCTTTAATACCAGGCAGTCCCTCCAGCAGGTAGTGCGCAAATATGAAGCCTACATAACGGGGGTCCGTTCAATGGAGCTTTATACGGCAGATTACCGGAGCCTGGTTCCGTTGTTTGACGTAGACTCGACCGAGCGTGTATCCGGCGGCTGGATCGGAAAAGTGAATCAGGCGCAAGGCCGGCTCGTCTGGCTTGGCATTGACCCTCTCGATGCGGATACGGTCATTGCCATGAGACAGGTCAGGCTTATGGATCACTCCTTTGCCCACGGCGGCTATGTGTTTGTACGAATGGAACGAAGCTATTTTTCGCTATCGGAGCAGGCAATAAATGCCGAAGGCGGCCCTCAGGAAAAAATGGGACTGTTTGATCAGGCCAATCAAAGCATTTTTTCCACGTTTGATGCCTCCATCCAGCCTCAGCGGGTGCTTAACCATGAAGGGGAAGGCATCGAGCTTAACGGAGAGCAATATATTGTGATCAAAAACCGTTCCGCATTAACAGGCTGGTCCCTCGTTATGTTGACGCCTGTAAATTATGCAAAGGAAGGCATTCCTGTATTGCGCACTATTATTGTTGCGGCAGGGCTGGCGGGCGGCCTTCTTGCGCTTGTATTGAGCTTTGCGTTGTCTACCATGATTACGCGCCCTGTCCTGAACCTGATTCGGGTGATGCGGGGAGCGAAATTAGGAAATCTGAAGCACAATGATGTAAAACCTGCCACTGTTGAGCTGCAGGAGCTCCATTATACCTACAACGGACTCATCGATTATTTGAATGAGCTGATCGAGGTGGTATACCAGAAGGAAATTATTCAAAGCCGAACAGAGCTGAAAGCACTGCAGGCGCAGATCAACCCCCACTTTCTTTTTAATACGCTGGAAGCCTTTTATTGGGCATTGGAGGAGAAGGGCGAGGAGGAATTGGCGCAAACAGTCATTGCCATGTCGGATTTATTCCGCTATGTGATCCATAAAAGCGAAGGCGATGAATGGGTTACGATTGAAGATGAGTTCGAGCATGCCGCCCGCTACTTAAAAATAATGAAAATGCGCTTGCTGGACCGTTTGCTATGGAGCATTCAGCTTGATGAAACCTGCCGCCATGTTCCGCTTCCAAAGCTGCTGGTTCAGCCTTTAGTCGAAAATGCCATTTTGCACGGCGTGGAGCAGCGGCATGGGGACGGAATGGTGAGGCTGGAGGCCCGCCCTTCCTCCAGCCCCGGCTGCGTTATCATTACGATAGCCGATAATGGACCAGGCATGTCCTCCGACAAGCTGGAGAGGCTCCATTTTGCATTGAAGAATGGCCGAATGTCCTCACCAAAGGGCAATGGGGTTGGCATAGCCAATGTGGAGCGCAGATTGCATCTTTATTTTGGCGGCGAATCAAAAGGGCTGAATATTCAAAGCCAGGAAGGAAAGGGCGCAACCATCTCATTTGAAATTCAGGATACCTCTGAAGCATCGGATATCAAGAAGGAGGCTGGAGCATGAAGCATATTCTAGTTGTTGACGATGAGCCGCGAACCCGCGAAGGGGTTTCAAAAACGTTACGAATGTGGGCGTCGGGAGAATACGAGATTACAACGGCGCAAAGCGGCAAGGAAGCGCTCTTGTGGCTGGATCAGCATGACGCATGCTTGCTGCTCACCGATATACGCATGCCCGAAATGAACGGCCTTGAGCTGGCCGAGCAGATTACCAAGCTTCCCCATCCGCCCGTCATTATTATTTTGTCGGGATATTCCGATTTCGAATATGCGCGAAGCGCCTTAAAGTTTGGCGTAGTTGATTATTTACTGAAGCCAATTGAAAAAAACAAGCTGATTCAGGCGGTTGAGCATGCGCTCGAAAAGGAAGCCCGGAATGAACAAATTGATAAAATGCAAAAGCTGATTGATTTCCGGCTGCTTCAAGCTTCCCAGCATAACAACCTGTACAATCCCCATGTGAAAAAGGCGCTGGCCTACATTGAAGAGCACTTCCACAAGCAAATCTCCCTGCAGCAGGTTGCCGACCATTTACCGATTAATGCAAGCTATTTCAGCGTGTTGTTTAAGGAGCAGACGGGTATGACGTTTAGCGATTATTTAACCCGGCATCGAATCCAGCATGCCAAGGGACTGCTGACATCAACAAGCCTGACGGTTACGGAAATTGCCGAGCAGGTCGGCTATCAGACCGCAAAATATTTTATTAAAGTATTTCGCATGCTTGAACAAACAAGTCCCAGTCAATACAGACAGCAATGGCTGCAGGATGGGCAAAAAATCCAATAAAAGTGGTATCACTTCCAATGAGGATGACCTTATGGCAACGCGATTGCCTTGTTACACTTTCAGTAAGCGGTTTCAAATCCGTGATGCCTATACTGAAAGGGGATGTTTGAAGGGATGGCAAGTAAAAAACGGAGTATACTGCTCGCGGCAATGTGCCTGGCCTTATTAGCGGCCGGCTGCGCCAAAGGCGAAAATGAAGGCGGAACCAAAGGAGGTTCCGGAGATTCCGGCGGCAAGGTCACCATCAATTTTATGCATCTGTGGCCTGAAGGCGTATCGGCGGGACAAAACAAAATTGTCAATCAGATCATCAACGACTATCAAAACGAACATTCCAATATTACGATCAAGCAGCAGGTGCTGGACAATGAGCAATATAAAAACAAGCTGAAGGTGCTCTCCTCCTCCAATGAATTGCCCGATGTAGGCGTTACATGGGCAGCCGGCTTTTTGCAGCCCTATGTAGAGGGCAATTTGTTTATGCCGCTTGACGAATTGCTTGGCGGCGAACTCAAGGACAAGTTTGTAGCCGGAACAACCGAGGCTTACGCGATTGACGGCAAAACCTATGCGCTGCCGCTTGAATTCAACATTGCTCCTATTTATTACAATAAAGCTATTTTTGAAAAGTATGACTTAAAGGCGCCTCAAACCTACGAGGAGCTCAAAGCCGTTATCAAAACCTTGTCCGAAAATGACATAGCGCCAATTGCGCTGGGCAATAAGGATCGCTGGACCGGCTCGTTATGGTATATGTATTTGGCGGATCGCATTGCCGGACAACAAACGCTGGCTGATGCAATCAGCGGCTCCGGCTCCTTTCAGGATGAAGGACTGGTTCAGGCTGCAAGGGAAATGCAGTCGCTTGTAGACAGCAATGCCTTTATTAAAGGCTTTAACGGCTTATCCAATGAAGAAGGAAAAGCTGAATTTCTGAATGGCAAAGCGGCCATGTATTTAATGGGCACTTGGGAGCTGCCTAACTTCACGACCAACGACGACATTCCCAAGGAGTTCCGGGATAATGTCGGGTTTTTCAAATTCCCTACCGTCGAAGGCGGGAAAGGCGATATCAACAGCTGGGTTGGCGGACCCGGGGTTGGCTTGTTCGTCGCTCAAAACTCGGAGGTTCAACAGGAGGCCAAAGCCTTTGTCGAATATTTTGTAAACAAATGGGGAGAGCAATCCGTAACGGGAGCAGGCGTCATACCGGCTACCAAGGTAGATACATCGTCGCTTGGTTTGCCTCCGCTTTATATCGACCTGTTCACCGAAATGAACAAAGCCAGCAGCGTCACGCTATTTGCTGATGTGCAGATGGCAGCCAGCGCGGCGGAAACCCATTTGAACATGATCCAGGCCTTATTCGAAAAAGCTGTCACGCCGGAGGAATTTTCGGAGAAGCACAGCCAGGCCGTTGCCGACTCCAAATAGCCTTTGCATACACGACCTGACGAGAGGAGCCGAAAAAAGTGGACAAAGTGATGTCCAATAAAGGAATCATTGCCTTGTACGTGCTGCCTGCCCTGCTTGTTGTTTTAACGATTATTTATATTCCGATCGCTTTGACAGCCTATTACGGGTTAAACAAATGGAACGGAATCGGGCAGCCTTCATTTATCGGATTGGACAATTATACAAAATTGCTTGGAGACGCAGCTTTCTGGGGGAGTGCCTGGCACTCCCTCCTGCTTGCTGTTTTTTCAACATTAAGCCTGCTTCTTTACCTTGCCGTAGCTATGGTGCTGGCATCAAAAATCAGGGGCGCCAATCTGTTTCGCAAAATCTACCTGATTCCGATGCTGCTCTCCTCTATTGCCATTGCACAGCTATGGCTGCGGATGTACCATCCTACCAACGGAATTGTAAATACGCTGCTGGAGACGCTTGGCTTTAGCGATCCGCCCGCCTGGCTGTCGGAGCCAAAGCTTGTGCTGTTTGCGCTGTTTGTCCCGATTCTGTGGCAATATGCGGGCTTTTACATTTTGATTTATTATGCCGCGATCAAAAACATTCCGGCCCAGATGGAGGAAGCAGCCAAAATCGATGGCGCAAGCAGTCTGCAAATCGCCTGGAAAATCAAGCTGCCTCTCATTATGGAGGTTGTTAAGGTAACGGTTGTGCTTGCCGTTGTTGGCTCTTTAAAATATTTCGACCTGATCTACGTCATGACCGATGGCGGTCCATTCGGCTCCAGCGAGGTTATGGCCTCTTACATGTATAAGATTGCGTTTCGCACCTTCGATTTCGGCTACGGCAGCGCGATCAGCTTTTTCCTGCTGATCATTTGTTTGGCCGCAACCTGGGTGATTCGCAGATTTACAGCAACAAAGGACCCGATTGAATATTCATAAGGGGGAAGCCTAGTGTTACCAAAAGCAGCAACGCCATCTGTCAAGCCAAGGCCGGCGGCAGGCTTCAGACCAATCGGCTTTAGTCTGCTTTATGCCGTCCTGATTCTGGTTGCCGCTCTTCAGCTGCTGCCGCTTGTATGGCTGTTCTTTTTTTCGCTTAAAAACAATCAGGAAGTTTTTAATTTGCCTCCCCTCTCCTTGCCCGTTCAATTCCGCTGGGAAAATTACCAGAAGGTTTGGGAGGCAGGCAACATTAATGTCTATTTTTTTAACAGCGTATGGATTACGCTAGCCGCAACCGCGCTGACGATCATGCTTGGCGGACTGGCTACTTTTGCAATTACCCGCATGAAGTGGAGGCTAAGCTCCTTTGTATTGGGGCTGTTTATGGTGGCTATTATGATTCCCGTTCATTCCACCTTGATCCAGCTCTTCAGCATGTTTAACAAAGCGGGCTTGACGGACCATCCCTTATCGCTGATCTTGTCCTATGTCGCCTTTAATTTGCCGATCACGATTATGATTATGCTCGGCTTTTATTATGCGCTGCCAAAGGAAGTCGAAGAAGCAGCCATTATGGATGGCTGCTCCATTCACCGGTTGTTTTTTCAAATCGTGCTGCCCATGACCAGCTCGGTTATTGCCACAACAGCCATCATCAATATGATTTATAACTGGAACGAATTTATATTCGTCAACACCTTTATCAGCTCGGATTCGCTAAAAACGCTGACGGTAGGCGTACAAAATTTCGTCGGTCAATATACGACGGATTGGGGCTCCATTGGAGCAACGCTGGTCATCAGCATTTTGCCTATCCTAGTTATGTTCCTGTTCCTGAGCAATCAGATTATGGAGGGCATTACAGCCGGCTCTGTAAAAGGGTGAATAAGCATCTACCCCTTTTCAGGATAAGCGGCTGCACTCCTCCTCCACGACCAGGCCACCACTGGAATAAGCAGCAAGGCCATCAAACCTCCGGCAAGGGAAAGCATGGAATAACCAACGCCTGCCATAACCATGCCGGACAAAGCGCCGCCAGATGCGCCTGCCAATGCAATCAGCACATCGACCGTGCCTTGCGTCTTCGCGCGAACCTTAGGCGTTGTGGCGTCGATAATGGCTGCCGTGCCGCTAATCAGGCCAAAGTTCCAGCCTAAGCCGAGCAGCGCCAGCGCCACAATGAGCAGGCCCATGGATTCGCCTGGCGCAATAGCTGCGGTCAAACCCGCCAGCAGCAGCGTTACGCCGGATGCGTAGGACATAAACGTACGGCCGAGCTTGTCCACCAGCACGCCGGTCAGCAGGGAAGGCAAATACATGCACGCAACATGAATGCCGATTACCAGACCCGCATCGCCAAGACCATGGCCATGCTGCTTCATATGGACGGGCGTCATAACCATAATACCGACCATAACGATTTGGGTAAGCACCATAACCGTTGCTCCCACAATAAGTCCTGTTCGGTTACGGACGCTCTCAGGATGGCTTGCCTCTTCCTTCGCCTGAGGATTTTTGCCGCCTTTCATCTGCGTGCTTTTAGTCAGGCTTTCCTCTTCGGCTATCGCCTTGGCGACTATAAAGGGATCAGGCTGCAGAAAAAGCAGCAGCACGAGGCCCGCTATCAAATAAGCGGCCGCAGCCAGAACAAACGGCCCCGACAAAGCAGGAAGACCGATGGAGGTCGCCATGCGGCCGGTCGGCTCCACCAGGTTGGGACCCGCCACCGCGCCAATCGTTGTAAAGACCATCGCTATGCTGATTGCTTTAGCCCGCTGGCTCGGCTTCGCCAGGTCCGTACCTGCGTACCGGGCTTGCAGATTGGTAGCTGTGCCCGCGCCATACACCAGCAGGGACGCAAACAGCAGCGCGATTTGCCCCCAAAGCGCAGCAAACACAACGCCAAGCGCTCCGGCTCCGCCCGCGATAAATCCGGCGGCCAGCCCGACCCTGCGTCCAAACCGCTGGGACAGCCTGCCCACAATAAGCGCCGCCGCCGCGGAGCCAAGCGTAAACAAGGCGGCGGGAAGGCCGGATAGGCTGTCGTTGCCCAGCATGTCCTGCGCCAGCAGCGCACCGACGGTAATCCCGGCAGCCAGCCCCGCTCCTCCGAAGATTTGCGAGGCGACAACAATCCATAACGTTTTTTTATACAGCCGGCGCTGCTTTTCTGGCGATTTTACGTACTCATTCACTCTATCAGAGCGGCTTTTTTGCCGTTGAGGAGAAAGTGATGGTTGATTATTCATATGCGTCCTCCTTCTCGGCACCCATGCCGCTGTCCAAATCATCTCCCATGCAATATCTGAATTATAGACATATACATCCTCACTCATCAATCCCTCAAATCAGGGATTCCTATTCCAATCCTTTAAGAGATTCGATCATATCGATTCGGGACACTTTGCGTCTGAGCATCAAGTTGGCAGCTATGGTAAGGCAGTACGCCGCCAGGGCAGCCATTAATACGATGCCAATGTTCAACTGGTCCGGAATTTGCTGATGCGTGCTCGATAATGCTTTGACAACCAGCTCATACACATAGCCGCAAATTGGAAACGCCACTAGCACTGCCAGCGTTGTTATGATTACATTTTCAGAAAAGATAAGCCGGTAGATTTTGCTCTTGTAATAGCCCAATACTTTGAGCGTTGCGAGCTCCCGGTTTCTCTCGAAGATGTTAATGGACGATATGGTGTAGATGGCGCCAAACGAAAGAATGACCGCACATATGATAAACATAATAAAAACGAAGCTGTTTTGCTGCAAAATGTAACGGGCTTCCTTTCGAAGATCATCCGTATCATAAATCGAAACAACATCTTGATTCTGCTGAAAATAGCTCCTGACGCTTTCCAATTGTGCCGAAGGATCGGCTTTGACCAGAAGCGTAGTTGGCTTGTAGGCCACTCCAAAGCTGGACAAATAATCCGGCGTGACATAAAAGGAAGGGGTGGAATATTGGGTAGAAATTTGCAGCACCTTCATCTCGACGGCCTTATCGCCCATTTCGGCCCCCGAAAACACAATTTGAATGGTGTCGCCTGCGGCAATATTATAATGATCGGCATAAGATTTCGGGACAAACACGCCCTGATCATTCAGATAAAGAGGATTATCTTTTTCATCATAAAAATGAACAAGGCCGTTATCCTTCTCTGTTACAACTAACGAGGCTTTTTCGGTTTGGTCTCCCGCTTTCAAAGCAATGGGCATTACAGACAGGGCGTAATGGCTCTTGATGCCGGCAGGCAGCTCCGCTTCATTCAGGGCTTCCTCCGTCTTGTAATCGACCCTCAAATCATAGGTATAAACCTGCTGAAATTGTCCCGCAACCTTTTGCAGCGACGCTTGAGTGCCAAATGCCGTAATTAACAAAATGGTACTGACCATTACGCCAACCGAGCTTGCCAGCACTTTACGTTTATTCAAAAAAATATTGCGAAAAACAAGCTTATAGCTATATGGCAAACGACTCCATAATCCCGGAATTCTTTCGATTATTATAGCCTTCATTGATTTTGGCGGTTTAGGACGCATAGCTTGAGCTGCTCGTTCCTTCAGCAATTTTCTGCCGCTTAAATAACATGCAAGCACCCCGAACAGACTGGATACGATAATGGGCGGCACTATTAAATGATAGGTCAAGGCAAACTGAATGCCTGGCAGCGAATAAGACCTGGCATTCGACATCTCGATGTAGGGAACAAAAACCAAAGCGGAAACAACATAACCCGCGATTGCCCCCACGATGCCGACCAACACGGGATAACCCATATAGTGAAGCATGATGCTGCTATTTTTTACGCCTAACGCCTTCATAATGCCAACCTGATTTCGCTGGGATTCAATCATTCGGGACATCGCTAAAAACAAGATAATGGCTTCTATCAAAAAGAGAACAAGCGGAATCACTTTACTCATTAGCCCATTGTTATGAAGCGTCTCCTTCAGAAGCGAATAACTGAACAAGCTTTCCTTACTCTCCTGCCCCAGATAGGAAAGCCCCGCAGACTGCTCCTCAATGGACCGCCCTAGCTGGTGTATATCGTAGCCTTCCTTGGCATCCACAACTAATTCATTGTAAAATAATCGCCCCGCAATCTCAGCGATGCTCTCTTCTGCAACATAAGCCACTCCATAGTTTTTATGATCCTGTGTACTATTTTTTTTAGTATGCTCCACATTTTCGCCCAAGCCGCTAATCGTAAACTTCAGTTCCTTGTTATTGACCTGGATGACGACTTTATCTCCGATTGTATAGTGATGCTCTTTAGCATAACGGGAATCCAATACAATCCCGTCTTTGCTTGCCGGAGGATTCCCTTCAATCATAGCCAGCGTATTAATGTCATTGTTAGCTGGAATGGAGTGGAGCTTCAAGGTAGTCTGGTAACCTTCAAAAGCCTCCGAAGCGTCGATGGTATACCGTCCTTCGAGCTTTTGAATCCCCTCCATATGACGTAGCTTTGCAATCTCCTCCAGAGAGATTTCACGATAGAAGATATTCAAATCGCTTAAATTATGCTCTTCAAAATAAGCCTCTGTATAAGTGCTCAAATTATTGCTTAGCGTAGCTAGTCCTGTGTAGAAAAAGGACCCTACGGCGATAACCAGCACAAAAGAAAGAAACTGTCCCGCCGATTGTTTAATATCCCGGAGTAATTTGTAAAAAAGCTTCATGCTTACCACTCAATCCTTTCAGCGCGTTGCCTGTTTTCATTGATTGTAATGCTTTCAATCTTACCGCTTTTAACTTTGATAATTTTGTCAGCCATTTCGGCGATTGCCGAATTGTGAGTGACCAGAACGATGCATTTATTCATCTCGGTATTCAAGTCCTCCAGAAGCTTCAGCACCGCCTTGCCTGTTACATAATCCAATGCCCCGGTTGGTTCGTCGCAGAGCAGCAGCAGCGGATTTTTGGCAACGGCTCTCGCAATCGCCACCCGCTGCTGCTCGCCCCCGGAGAGCTGGGAAGGAAAGTTTTTGATCCGGCTGTTTAAGCCTACCTTCTTCAAAATATCCCTGGCATCCAGATGATCCTTGCATACCTCGGCGGCAAACTCGACGTTTTCCAATGCGTTCAAGTTGGGAATCAAATTGTAGAACTGAAAGACGAAACCAATCTTTTCGCCGCGATAACGGGTTAATTTCCGCTCATTCAGCTTCGTGATGTCTTGCCTGCCAACAAATACTTGGCCCGTGGAGGCCGTATCCATTCCGCCCAGTATATTCAGAATCGTGCTTTTGCCCGCTCCGCTTGCTCCCAAAATGACAACGAATTCCCCCTCCGATATGGAGAAGTCGACGCCATCCAGCGCCTTAATCGATACCTCGCCCACTTTATACTCTTTTGTCACGTTTTTGAATTCAATCAGCTTATTCATGTTTTCCATCTCCTCATCCAAGTATGTCGGTATGTCACTCATGTAGCATACTGTAATACACATATTTCCCCCTGTCAATATTCTTTTCCGGTCTATATTTCTTGTATTAACTGCTATTGACAATTGATTTCTCATCTATTATGGTATGTTAGGTGAGTAACATACTAATAGGACGAATGGTGGAGCTATGACCATTACTTTCGATGAAAATATACCGATTTTTCAGCAGGTCGCTTATATAATCGAGGATGACATTCTGAACGGCACGTTCCGCGTGGACGAGCAGATTCTTTCCGTTGCCCAGTTTTCTCAGCTGTTTCAGATCAATCCGGCAACCGTCGTTAAAGGAATCGGCCTGCTTGTAAATGAAGGGATTGTATATAAAAAAAGAGGGCTTGGCATGTTTGTATCGGCCGATGCAAAGGTGAAAATCCAGCAGAAGCGGAAGGAACGCTTCCATAAGGAAATGCTGGCCGATCTGCTAAGCGAAGCCGACAAGCTTGGGCTGACAACCGATGAAATCATAAACATGATCAAACAGCTGAGAAAGGACTGAAACCCGTGAGTATAGCTTTGGCTTGCGACAATATAACCAAATCTTACGGTGCAACCACTGCATTGCGGAATTTGAGCTTACAGCTGGAGGAAGGTGCCATCTATGGCCTGCTCGGACGTAATGGCGCCGGTAAAACCACATTGCTTAACACCATCGCCGGTGGAATCGGAGCAGATTCTGGCACGATCGAGGTTTATGGGAGGAAGCTGAGCAAAAGAGAGCAGCCGAATGCCTGCTGTTATGTCCGCGCCGAGTTTTCCCATTTCGGGGGAGCGCGGGTTATTGAGGTTTTGCAGATAGCAGCCGCTGTTTATCCCCATTGGGATTGGGATTACGCAAGGGAGCTGCTCAAGCTATTTCTGATTGACCCTGGACAAAAAATACGCCAGCTTTCAAGCGGCACCCGCTCTCTGATTGGCAATATAATCGGATTGGCAAGCCGGGCGCCGCTAACCTTATATGATGAGCCGGTGCTGGGGCTGGACGTATTGATGAGAGAACGATTTTATAAAGCGCTGATGGAGGATTACGCCAATCATCCGCGCACGATTCTGTTATCTACACATTTAATTGATGAAATCGCCCCTATTGTTGAGAAAATCTGCATCCTGGAAGCAGGCTCCCTCCTTTTGCAGGAAAACATGGAGCAAATTCGCATGTCCGCCTATCTCATTCGGGGAAATTCGGAGGCTGTCGCTTCTTTTACAAGCGGCAAGCGTGTTATATATCAAGAGGCGTATGGACGGGGTATGCTTGCGGCCATCTATGAAAAGCTGGATGACCAAAAAACGCGGTTTGCCAAAGAGCAAGGGCTTTCGATTGAAACGTTAAGTCTTCAGAAGCTATTCCTGTATTTGATTGAAGGGGGGCTCTGAAATGAGGACTTTAGCCTTTCATTTAAAAGCCACGTACATGCAGCTCAAGATTTATATATGGTTTATTTTGGGCATTATTGTGCTAGGTACGATTACCGAGCTTTTTATTATCTTGTTTTCGGATATCCCCGATATTACCAATCTTTCAAAAGCCAATATGCTCATTATTCTGCTGCCGCTGACAGCCATCGTTTTGCCGCTTAGCTACTACAAACGAATCGCGCATTTGGGCGTAAACCGGGCTCAGTATTTTTTAGGCTTGCACGCCGTCTATGCTACCTGGGCGTTTGCCGTTGCATTAATCAACTCGATGTGGAATTTTGTGCAAATGAATGTATTTCAAAATAACGATCAGACCGTAGAGCTCGTCAAAGCCTTTCATTGGAACGACTTCGGTTTTGCAGGCTCGTTCCTTTATCAGTTCGTTTTTTACCTGATGGCGATGGCGCTTCTCAGTATGCTGGTTTCGGGATACGCCAACCCTGTAGGATGGCTGTTGTCCGCTCTGCTGATTGCAGCTATTCCCGTCGGAACTGCAATTCCTTCATTGCGCATCCATGTCGTCTCTTTTTTTCAACATTTGCTATTTAACGATTTGCTTCTGCTGGGGGTTTGGTTCAATATTTTGCTTTATTTTGCTTTTGTAGCAGGCGGCTGGCTGTTTACGAGGGTGCGTACGTATTAAAAAATGAACATTGAATTGTTTTTTGCAAAACCGGTACCTGCCGGAAAAGGGTGTCTTGGAAGCTCAAAACTCGCCTTCAAGACACCCTTTTCCCTACCATTTACAGACAAGTTGGATAATAGATTAACCCGGCAATGATGGCAGCAACATGGTTTTGCGGCTGTGCTTCATTTGATACATGGAATGATCCGCAAACTTGATCAGCTCTTCCGTTGTTTTACCGTCCAAGGGATAACGGCTGAGGCCTACGCTCATATTGATGGATAACTGCTCTCCCTCATACTCCAGCCTGTTGCATTCCGACATCTCTTCCAACTGATTGGCAAGCTCAGCAAAATCGTCCCCTTGAGATGCAGGCATAAACAAAACAAATTCATCCCCGCCAAGTCTTGCCGCAAGTCCGGATTCTCCGGCAAAATTGCAGATTAGGTTCGCAACATGCTGCAGCATTGTATCTCCAGCCTCATGACCGTAATAATCATTGATAAGCTTAAAATCATCCAGATCAATTAACAAAACAACGAGCTCATTGCCATTTTTACGACATTCGTCAGTTGCAAGATTAAGCCGTTCATAGAAATGGCGCCGGTTCGACAGTCCCGTCAACGGATCATGATAAGCCATAAATGCCATCTTCCTCAAATATTCCTTCTTAATTGTAATATCCCAAATCAGAAAGATCATATGGGGTTCGTTGTTAACCGTGACATAATCCCCATTAATCATTACATCTATTACGCTGTCGCCATTGGAAAGCACTATTTCCAGGTCACGGATTTCAGCCCGCTCCTGCAATTTCTCGGCAAGCGGTTGCCCGTGTAACAAAGCAAGATTTGCAGAATCAAGATTAACTTTGTCAAACATACGTCTGGCGCTTGGATTTGCTTCCTTAATATCGCCCGACATGGAAACCAGCAGGATAGGCTGAGGGCTCAGCTGAAATATTTTTTCGTAGCGATGACTCGGAAAATTCAGAAATTCATACCTTTGCATGGTCAATCGCAGGATGAAGCACCAGATTAAGCCGGCGTACAAATAGGAATAGGGAGGAATGACTTCGCCAAACCGGAAGTAACCGAATACAACTACCCATAAAAAAGTCAGGAAGCTGCCGTACTCCAGCCATCGGAATATGCCATAATGATCGTTAAGGGCGGCACGTCCTTTTCTCTTGCGTACAACACGAAGCCATACAATGGGAATCAAGCTCAAAATAAGGCTGGCTGTGAGGGTGCCATAATAGGCCTCATTGGCTACCGGCCACTTCCATAGACCGGTATCAACAAACTGTTGGGCGGAAATGAGCTTCCCGCTGCTGAGGAATCCTGCCGGAATTGCCAGCAGTAAAATGTGAAACAAATAAGGATACCACGGCTTTGGAAGCCGCTTATCCAAGCCCATCAATTTGGCAAGCAAATGAAACCCCAAACCGGGAATCGCAATCCCGATATTGGCAAACCAAAAGGCAGATAGCGCAGGGCTATACTCTATAGGCAGCAGATACCTAATATACTCCTCCATAAATAGAAGAAAATAGCAAAAAATCGTAAGACTGACCAAAATATGCTCGCTCTTCTTCGGATTTCGCAATAACACATCGGCGCCCATATAGAAAAAGACCAGCATAGGTATCCAATAAAAGACAACAGACATCCAAACTTCTGAGGGGCTCAAGGTTGTTATCTCCTTCGCAGCTTGCTCACATTTTGTCCATATCTGTTTTTATTTTAACATGTCCGCAATTTATGTCGAGAGCCGGATAAAAAGTCCTATAAAAAATGAAAAAATAATACATGTTCAATGAAGCTTTTGGCTTAATACAAAAGCAAGATGTGTTTCAGCCAGACGGGTATGCCGATAGAAGGTTGATCTGCTCATATGGAAAAAAGCAGCTAGTTCATTTTTATTCTGCTGCTTGCGTATGTAGCTTTCCAGCAACAGTTCTCTCTGTATTTGCGTCAATGGTTCAGCCAGAGAAGCATCATTCAGAATATCCAGCACCGCTGTCCTTACGTTTTTGGGGGGTATTCCTAGACGCTGAATAACTGGAAGCTTAGCCAGCAGCTCCGGTTCAAGCAGGTGTTCAAGAATGGACCTCATATCGTTTCTGTTAATTAGCCGATTCGGCTGATCCTCATATGGAAGAGATGTCTTCATAGCAGCACCCTCTTGACCAATGATTCGATAAACCCATTTGTTAAAGGTCGCTTGCCTGAAATCCAGCTCCCAAAGCGTCAATTCTCTCTTTCCGGATACCGTTATTTTTCCTAGCTCTATAAATCCAAGCTCCGACAATAAAACGTTTAGCTGTCCATCGCCCGATGCAACCAATCCACGCAGTCCGCTAGCCATATCAATCAGCCATTGCTGCATCAGCAGCGCTCCTAACTCCTCGGCGCGATATAACGATTGCTCCGGATCAACAGCAGACAACAGCACAAATAAGGTGTCTGACATTTCTTTTGGCAGCCGGGATAAAGCAGCATATTCCTGTCTTAAAATTGCCTTGCACTGCGGCACATAACGCTCCAGCAGCGGCAAGCTTTCAGTATGCAGCCATATCCCCGCGCTAAAGGCTAATGGATTCCCTAAATCATCCCGCACTACAAGAAGCCCTTCTGGAAAGGATTGTGCAATATCCTCCAGCAAAGCCGGATAGTCGGCTGCATTAACCAGTTCCGATTGCCAATCGTTCTTTTTTAAGGAAGCTATTAAAAAATGAAGCAGGCTGCTCAAGTCCCCGGGGCGAAACTCCTCTCGCTTGCCCGGTCTCAAAGCAGAGCCGAAGCTCGCATAGGCATGAGTCGTTGGCAAAAACTCACGGAAGAGCTCAAGAGTATGAGCAGCCAGCCTCATTTGCAATTCATGATCCGCGAGTTGGAAGCGCTCCGCAAGCAGATGAAGCACCTTGCTCCTGACAAGCTGGAATTGCACGGGATGCTTCCGGGCAAACTCTTCCCGCAATAGTCTTGCAACGACATGATGCAATGAAACACCGTGTTGCGTAGCTCTGATAAAAGACAAGGAGGCGAGTCTGTTAAAATCACACTCCTCAAGCGGATACTCCAATAAGGCATTCAGCATTCCCTGATCGGCTACGGGCAGCAGGGAAAGCATCGTTAAACCGTTGTATAGGGTTGGCGATGCGGTCTCGCGAAGAAACTCCGCGCTTAATAGTGACGGAAGCTCGCGCCACATCCCCTCGCTCTTTCCTTGAGAGGAAAGTAAAAGATCAACGGCTAACGCCAAGGCAAGCGGATGTCCCTCCGTCATATCCGCTATCTTCTTTTTCCTTTCCTCGGAAAATTCAGTTCCGGCCAAATAGTGATGAACCTGGGAACGTGTAAAACCATCCAGCGGCAGCTTTTTAATGCGTGACCAAGAGGGATTGGTCTGCCATTTTAGAGAAAGCTCCTTACGTGAGGCGCAGATCAGCAGCACATTGGCAGATTGAAGCTTCGGCAGAAAGCTTGAAAGAAGCCAGCCCTCCAGCAAATTCATATTTTCGCAATTATCAATCAGCAAAACGGTGCGTTGCCTGGATAATTCCGATAAAAGATAAGACAGCAGTACTGTCCCATCCTCTCTCTTTCTTCCGTATTCTGTCTCCAGACTCATTCCCAGAGTGGTCAAAAATGCCCCTGAGGTTGTTAATCCGACCTCCCCGTCAAGCCACAGCACACATGGCGCATAACCTCTGGCGACCTTGGCCATCTCAAGCAGCAATGTCGTTTTGCCGATTCCTCCGATGCCTGAAATGTAGAAAAGCTCCGTCTTCGATTCAGAATCTTTCAGCCAGTCGGCTACATCCTTTATTTCCGTCTCAAACCCTATTATCCGTCTTTTAAATTGTACATTCATCGGCAGTCTCTCACCTCATTACCAGTTGTACAATAGGCCGTTTCATATTGCAAGAAGAGAACTGAATGGCAAACGGCACAAAAAAGCTTTCAAAACCACCTGTAAGCGGTTTTGAAAGCTTCCTCTTGCTTAATCAATTGATGAATGTCAAGTGACGCAGCAGCCTTGCCAGCAAAACTGCGCTTTGCGCTCGCGTAGCATAGCTCCGCGGAGAAAAGCTCCCATCTCCCACACCCTCTATTATGCCCGCTGCCAGAAGCTGAGCCATTGCGGCTTTGGCCCATTCGGACATAGCTGCGTGGTCGCTAAACACCTCCAGCTCTGACAAATCCGGCTTCGAAAGCTCGCCAGCCGTATATTCAATGGCTCTTGCCAGCATGACCGCCATCTGCTCTCGTGTAACGATAACATGGGGTCTAAACGTACCGTCATCATAGCCTTGAATCAGGCCAGCCGCATTGGCCGCGTTGATTGCTCCCCCAAACTGTTTATATTCCGGAAACATTTCCGTATCTGAAAAGGAAGACAATGTCGGAAGTTCCTCGAGGCCCAGCGCACGTACAAGCATGGCGGCAAATTCGGCACGGGTTATTCCTCGGTCCGGTTGAAAATCAGGCATATCCCCCGCGTCTACAATAAGTTTGCTCCCCAGAAGCTCAATGTCGTTTCGCGCCCAATGCTCCTGAATATCTGTAAAGACAGGCTTGTAATGAAGCACGGTAAACCACCCGCTTGTTGCTGTATAGAGAGTTGCGCTGTCCGTTCCCCATAAGGAAGGTACAAAATACGGACGCCCGGCGTGGTCCACTCGTACAACAACGGAGAATTTTTTCCGAATATCGGCAGTTATCGGAATGCTCTGCTCCAGATAATGTCCGTTTTTCAATGTGATTGCTTTACCATCTCTATAGAAAGAGAAGCCTACGGGCTCCGTCAGCATAGTAAAGCCCTGCAGCGCCAATGCCGATTCCAGCTCGTTTCGAGCAGCCTCCGGTAACCGGCTTATAGCTGCCGTTATCGTCGAATGTTCTGAACTATCCTTCAGAGCAGGCATAGGCAAGCTGCTGCTTGCGCCATTGACGCTCACGCGAATGAGATGATCCGGCTTGAATTGATAAAAGACATAGAGCGCTTCTGCTGGAAAATCGACCTTTATAACGGGTGATTCCGTGCCAATGTTAATGATCAAGTCGCCCGGTACATCAAGCCTCGATTCAATCAGGTCCTTGTCCAGCAAAACCCGCAAAACCGACTGTCCGCCCTCTCTTTCGCTCAGGCTGGCAGCTTTGACAGGATGCCCGTTAATAGAAACGGATACCGTATCCTTATTAGTGTCAACAGCCGGCGGAGCAAGCCACACCGTCGTTGATCCGGGAGCCTGGACAGGGATCAGTTCAACACTATCCAGTTGGATTGTTTCACCAGCTTTGATCCCAATAGTTGCGGAATAAGGCTTATAGCCAGCAGCCTTCACAACCAGCTCATATTTTCCTGGCGCTACATTTGCCAGCTCGAATTTCCCCATATTGTCGGTTTCTGTATTAAGCGCTCCCAACTGTATTTCCGCACCTGAGAGCGGTTCCGCTCCTGCTCCAAGCACTGTTCCAGCAAGTCCCCCCACAATCGGGGGAGTTGTCTGCACCTTTATTGTTGCCGAGGCTGTATAACCTCCATCCTCCGAGACAGCCGTAACAACTGCCATCCCCTCCGACAGGGGCAAAATCTCTCCGTTCTGCATCACGGAGGCAATTTCCGGATGACTTGAGCTCCATATAACGTTCTGATTTGTAGCATCCTCAGGCTCCGCAACCACCGTTAGTCTTCCTGGCGGGCCGTCCTTGACAAGCAATAATTCAGCTGGTTCAAGCGATATTGAACTCACAAAACGAACCTGCTGTATATGCGATTCAACAAGCTGGATACTGCTCCACGACTGAACTTGTCCATTCTCATTGCTTACGAAGAGCTGTAAAAATTGTCCGGCTTTAACGCCAGTTATATCAGCGCCAGGCAAATACGGCCCGGCATCGGCAGGCAACTCATCTCCCAGCAGCGGTCTGCTCCCAGGACCTGCACCCAAGCAATAAGCAAAGGAATACGCTGGATTATCCATATCCGCTACGGCTTTTGTTGAACCAAACATGGTGCCGGGACCAATTGATAAGCCTGCAATATCCGGGGCTGCTTCATCAACATGAAGCTGTAAAGCAACGCTTGCCGTTTTAGCACCTGCATCCGTTGCTGTAAGCTCAACCTGATAAAGGCCGCCCTGCAAAGGAATGCCTTGTATTACGCCCTCGTCCATGAGCGCCAGCCCAGGAGGAAGCCCTTCGGCGCTCCAGCTCAAGCCCGATCCTGCTCCATCTCTTGCTTCCAGTGTAAACAAATAAGGAATATCCCTTATTGCGCGCGGTAGTTCACGCGTCAATAGATCAGGACGCAAATAGGGATAGCCATCATTTACGTCAGCATGAATTGCCCATATTTCAGAAAAACTCCAGTCGGCTCCATAATAGCTTTCCTCCTTCATTTCGGAGGATGTAAGCCCTGTCAGCCCTGGAAAGTCCCCGCTGTGCCCTGCACCGTTAAGTTGTCCCGTTGTTAGAAGATCAAAAAACGAAGATTTAATGGAGCCGCTGGCGCTTGTTCCACTAAATGCCATTATGCCAACAAGTCCTCCAAGACTGCTAGAAAAGGAAGCTCCCGCAGATGAAACAAAGCTTGTTGAATAACTATTGGCAATCGTTCCATAAACGACCTGTCCGGCCAAGCCGCCTGCATAATTAAACATATTGCTTTCAGGATAGGTGACATCGCCAGTTGAATATGAATTTTGAATCAGACCGGCGCCTTGAGAGCCAATTAACCCGCCCACATGCTGATTCGGCGATACGCCGCCCTTGACTGAAACGGATGAATAAGAACCGCTAATGAGCGAATCTGAAAGAGCTATACCGACCAGCCCGCCCGTTACACTTGCATCCATAGAGTCTCCGCCTGTTACGCTGCCTTGGACATTGGAGGAGATAACACTCCCGCCGTTTAAATAACCCACCAATGCTCCAGTATATTTTCCGCCTCTGTAGACCTGCGCTGTAACACTCAAATTTTGAATGACGCCGGTCACGACTCCGAAGAAGCCCACCGAGGTCAAGGACCCTGCAGTAATGGAGACGCCTGTAATTTGATGTCCCCGACCATCAAAAACACCGCTGAAGGGAGCGCTATCGCTACCTAGCGGCACCCATTGATAGCCCGATAAATCAATGTCGCCGGTCAACCGGATTTGCCGGTCCAGATAATCCTCACCATTCCGAGTCACATAATTTAACTCCTCGGCCGTTCCAACCAAAACCTGACCTTCCAGCTCTGCAGGACGAGCGCCCTCGGCTGCTTTTGCTACAAAAATGCCCGCAGGGAAGCAGCCCAGCATCATTGAAAATAAAAGCAGCGCCGCAAGCCTCCTTTTCACTGACCAACTACACATTCTGAATTTCTCCTTTGGACCGTTACCTTCATAACGGATGATGGACACTCCAGAATAGTGTAATATAGCGAGCGAGGAATGGGTGTCTCACATTTGTTTCAACCTTTGCATCATTCAGCCCCTTCTGATCCGCCCAACGTTTCGATTCATAAGATGCCGGACAATTGAGCTAAAAATGGCTCTTTTGAGCGGGCCCAAGCCTTGCCGGTGTTGATTGAAAAAGTCGTCGGCGCTATCGAACAGGCCAAAGTCGCGCTCGATGCCCTCCTTTTGCACATACGTATCGTTTTCGTTCCAAAAAATCGCCGGATTTTGAAAATTGTCCGTTGCAACGCCGTACCCGCAAAATGAACCCGTACACTGTTTAAATTTTTGCTGGAGCTTGTTCAGATAAGAAAGATCCAGAATAAACCCTTCAATATTCAGCCATTTGCCCTGGTACTTCACTTCCACCCAGCTATGCAATATTTCACGGGGCGACAGAAGATAATACCAGCCCGTCATCGCTCCCTTCTGCAAGCTTTTGTGGATCGTAAAGCCATGCATGCGGCAAGGCACGCCTACAGCTCTTAGCAAGGCCATAAACAATACGCCCTTGGTGTTGCATTGGCCATAACCATCCTTTAATACCTCTGATGCGGGAATATCGTCCGCCCTGTTGTATCCGAACAAAATTTCGTCGCGGACGTAGTTGTATATGCCAAGGATTTGCTCCTTAACGGGCAGGCGATCCCACCCCCGGCTTTTGATCAATATCTGAATAGCGGAATCAGAATAGTTCAGCAGGTTCGTTTCCTTTGTGTATGCTTTCATATCAAGCACCTCCTGCAATTATTGTACAATTTCATGCAGGCAGGAAACTTGCAAAAAGTCGCTGTCTTTACGAATATCCTTTGCGGTCATACCCAGCAGCCGTTTGCTTGCGTTGGCAAAATGGGATGGGCTGTCGAAGCCGGCCGACATCGCCGCATCGGTAATGCTGACCCCTCTAAAAATGAGGTAACAGGCCTTCTGAAGCTTGTGCAGCAAAATATAGCCGCTGAGCGATATACCCGTGTTTTCCTTGAAAAGATGGGATAAACGGCTGTCGGACAAGCCGATTTGCCCCGCATACAGGCCTACGGAATGCTCGGAGCCGGTACAATCTTTAATAAGCTGGATCAGCTCTCCGACTCGCTCATCCGCAATGACTGGTTGAATATAGTGTACATTCAGCTGCTCCAAAAGCTGCTCCAAAAATGTCAGATAGCTTGTTCCGTCCTCAATGTCTGACAGATGCTTTACAGCAAAACCGGCGGCGGCTTTTGCCAGCTCAGGCGGAATCAGTCCGTATTTGTTCGGCCCAATGATCTCCTTAAAGCTTGCCGCCAAATCAGAGGTGCTGTCCATCAGCAGCATCAGCAGCGGATGGCCCGCCCCGCCGAGGCGATGTACAACATTGGATTGAAGAACAATGCCGCAGCAGCTTATGGGCTGTCCCTCAACCTCTATTTGGAAAGCGGAGTCTAAGGATATAGCCGCCTGAACAAAAGAATGAGCATGCTCCTCCGCATCAATGACATCGGATACCACCATAAGGTGATGCTCCGCTCCGTATAGCTTCATCATATTTGCTCTGCCTCGTTTCTGCGTTTAAAAATGGGTCCAGGCCATCTCGTGCTGCACGACAAAAACCTCAAAGCCGGAAGCCGCCAAAAACGCGTTGGCCGCATGACAATCGGCGTCAACATTCAATATGCTGATTCTGGGCGCTTCCGTTGCGCCGGCCAGCCAATCAAGCAAGCTGTTGCCAATGCCACGGCGCCGGTAATCGGGATGTACAGCCATTTGGGGAATTTCTCCCGATCCCGGCGCCATAATGGCGTAACCAACAACGGCATCCCGATCAAAAACTGCGGCGTAACGGAAAATGCCGGGAATTGCGTTGATGGCTCCAGAATCATTTTGCCACGACGGCACAAAATCGCGAAAGGCCTTAAAGCGCTCCGGATCAAAGCGTTCCACCTCGCGGATTACCCAGGCATTAGACTCTGGTTCCTTTTTACTCCGCTCCTTCCGGTAACAGTTCAGCAGCCGTTTCTTGTGGAAGCCGTGCTTTGAATACAACGCAATTGCCGGGGAGTTGTCAGCCAGCACCTCCAGCAAATAACGGCTGATGGAATCGGCACGCAGCTTGGCGGTTACAAGGCGCAGCAGCTCGCTAGTCAGGCCTTGTCTGCGAAATTCTGGCACAACACCCGTACCCAGATTATAGGCTGTCCTTTCCCCGCTTCTGCTCCTCAGTCCGTTCAGCACGATTCCCGCCAGCTGCTCGCCGTTGAAGGCCCCGAACGAGATGTTTTCATCGTAGCCCCTTCTTATAAGCATTTCTTTAAATCTGTCCAGCGGCATATCCATCTTCACTTGATAATCGGCAAAAACGCCAAGAAAGGCTTCATGCAACGCCTCAATGCGGGTTCCCTTAAGCAAACGGTATGTAATCATGACTTCACTCTCCCTGACAGCGATAGATTTATTACTTTCATATTACACGACAAGCCGTCATAGAGCTGCAAAAAAACAATAAAGCCTCCGCTTCCCCACTTGGCTTACCTAAAAAAAGACAGCCTTGCGGCTGTCGGCTTTCCTTTATCGCTGCTCAAAGGTGAAGGAAGCAAAGCTTGCGCTCCCTTGCCCCGTAAAGGTAAAATACAAAGCATTTATTCCATCCGGTATGACGATATCGGCGGCATATGTCTTCCAGACATTGGAGAAGTGAATCGGGATTTTGCCAAGCGCTGGCCCATCCCAGGCCGTCCTCACCTCAAACTCCCCATGTGCGTAACCGCGCGATTTGATGCTGACTCTTGAAATACCGTTGCAGTCAAAATATTTGAAGCCGGCGGTCGCGGAATGCTTCATATTGGCAATATACCCGATCTCCTCGTCTCCGTCCTTGCCGTCCTGCGTTATTTTGGGGAACTGGTTGTTCATCCAGGAGGCGCTGAAGTCGGTATATACCGATTCCTCATCGCAGAACAAGTTGCATGCCAGATAAGCCGGATATTCGCCCAAGCCTTCAAGCGGGCCGTCATTAGGGCCGCATGAGGTCAATTCAACCTGCGGAATGGTTCCGTCCGGCAAAATTTCAATTTTCTCAAGGCAGCCTTGACGGCTGAAGTTGGTTCCATTGGTATGCCGATGATAGAAGATATACCATTGCCCCCCAATTTCAATGATGCTGCCGTGATTATTCCCCCCGTAAAACATTGGCTTCGCAGCAGGCTTATAGGAGTCGATATGCATATCGCAGTTGCTGACAATGACGCCGCCGTATTTAAAATCCCGGGTAGGATGCTTGCTGGTTGCGTAACATAGCTCATGCATCGAAATGGAGGAATAGATCAAATAATACGTATCTCCATGCTTCCTTATGGACGGCGCTTCAAAAAACTCGTAGCCCTCAAAGCCGCTTCCTTCGCTGTAAGGCTCGCTTGGCACAACAATAACGGGGGCTTCGATAATCGTCAGCATATCGGGACCAAGCACCGTTGCCATCGCCCCGCTGCGCGACCGGTCTCCTCTGGAGCAAAAGCCGGTATACAGATAGGTGCGATCCCCCTCGCGCAATACGCCAGGGTCAAATTGGGGCTCATCTCCTTCGCGATTGCCCAGGCGCGTTCCGTCCGGGTATTGAACGTAGCCATAAAACTGATAGTCTCCCGCAGGCGTATCGCATACCGCCACCGAAACAATGGAGCGTTTGCTGTCTACATAATACAAGTAGTATCGTCCATCCCCGCCTTGTGCCACATCCGGGGCATACAGGCAGCTATCCCGGTCCTCATTGTTTTCTACGTCCTCCGCCCTCAGAATAACTCCTTCATAGCGCCAATCCGCCAAATCATCAACCGGGGCCGACCAGCAGACATAGTCATTCAGGCAATACGCATAACCGTTAAAGCGATCATGGGAGCCGTATACGTAAACCCGATCGCCAAAAACATAAGGCTCTCCATCGGGAATGTATTCCCAGGAGGGCAAATAAGGATTTAAGCCTTGTTTTTTCATTTTCATTTCTCCTCGTCATTTTACTCGCGTTTTATCCAACCTCGACCTCAATGGACAATTCGCATAGCTCTGCTTTAAGGTCATATTCCCCGATTACGTCAAACACCGGCTCGCCCTTGGCATTAAAATGAACCCGGTGCATGGCGGTGCATCTCCTGCCGGATTTGACGAGCTCCTGTTCGCCGTGGTAAAGCATCATCACTTCACCGTCCGCATCCCGGAAAAAGGAGTTGTGTCCGGGACCGTACACTCCATTGGCGGAATAATACGAAAGCACTGGCGTACCTGCCTTCCTCCATGCGCCCGCGTCCAAAAAGTCGCCTCCGCGCGGAATGCTCAGCAGCCCGACCGCATAGGTGTAGCCGCCTGCAGCGCCGCCGGAATAGGCAATATAGACATGATCCTCCGTAATAAGCGGATACGGCCCTTCATTATTGATCGTGCCCTGAATATTTTCCCAGCCGAACAGCGGTCTTGTGAGCAGAACAGGCTCGCTGGTCAATACGGCGGGATTGTTTTCCTCTATTGTTGCGATATAAATCATGGACCCCGTATCCAATGGCGTGCCGATGCCTTTCCGATAAGACCATAGGACGCATGAAACGCCGTCCGCTTTAAAGTAGGTCATGTCCAGCGTAATGCCGTCTTCGGCCAGGAAAGAACCATCCCGCCGCTTGACGCGAACCGGCTCCTCCCAATCCGGAGGATTGCTGATCGCGCCCCCCTTTTTCAGCTTCATCATATGGCATTGAGGTCCCCATTGCCTGCCGCCTACCGCAAACAGGATGTATAGCTCGCCTCCGATCCAATGGAACTCCGGAGCCCAAAACGTTTGAATAAACCCTTTTTCCTCATTAATGTCCAAAATTAATGCTTCGTTGTATCCGGGCTCAAACAGCCCTTCAATAGAAGGGGACTCACGCACATAAAAGCCGATATTGTTATTGTTGTCGTTTGTAGCCAAATAGTAATAAGTATCCTCCCACAGCATAATAACGGGATCGGCAAACCCTGACGCCAGCGGAAAAGGGTATTTTTTGTGCAGCGCCCTTCCCTTTACCGTATACGTGCCGGGCGTTGAGAAGTCGACATGGCCGCTTTCCCATAATACTCGTTTTGCTGCTGTAGAGCCGTCGGAATAAACTGCGGTTGCCATCACCTCATCCACTTCCTGCTGCGATGCGGCTTTAACGGCAGCGGGCGCATAAAGCTCCGTATTGCGCAGCGGCGTCCAAAAAGCGCAAAACCTCTGCCAGCAGTCGCTTTCCACTGTTAAGCAATTACCGGGATAAATGCCCTCAAGATCGCTAACCGTTGGTGCAGCTTGAAGCTCCTCTGCCGGGACGGGCGCAGACATGCCCTCCGGCTGAAGCAAATCGGTTATACAGGACCTATAAGCCTGTCCGTCGCTGCCCCTCCACAGAATTTCGTAGAGCTGTTCGTCAGGTAAATAAGCGCAAGCTGCCTCCCGAACAAATAAATGGGGATGCAATCGCACCAAGCCGTGGCAGGTAAAATCAATTAAATCGTCTGAGGTCCACAAAATCAGGCATCCCTTGCTTTCCTCGTCATCCTTTCCTTCCGCCGCAACCCTAACCGCAATAATGCCAAACCCGCCGGATGATGTGCGGAACAGATAAGGGTGGGTTACGCCTTTTTCCAAGATAACGTTGCGCTCGTCCACCGTGGCTTCCGGAAACAAAATGCCGTAATTCCGGTTTACGGGAACAAACTGCCCATCCTTACCGCTATAGGCAAAATGAATGCTGTTGCTTAACGAAGACGTATAATCGCCGTTTGGTTTTCGGGTATAAACCAATATTCGTTGCTCGCTGCTCCTTGTCATAGCGCTTAATGCTCCTTTCATATATGTATACGTTTTCACCAACTAATTCCAAGTCTACCCCTCTGTATCGGCGTCCACAACCCTACATATTGCATAAAATCATTTGTTTATTTCAAACAATACTAGGGCAAAACAAAAAGCCCCAGGAATGCTCATGCAGCATCATTCCTGGGGCCTCTCGTTTAAAGTTACAAATAAACCTCCTTACCCGTTGCTGCCGATTCATAGAGGGCTTCCAAAATACGAGTCACTACGAAGGCTTGCTCCGGCTTGACCAGCGGCTCCGTATTATGAATAACGGCCTCCAGCCATTGCCGCGCCTCCTTCGCTCCGGGATCATTTGCTCCAGCTCCAAAATAAGCAATGCCAGGGCCGCCGGCCGCCTTGGTCTCCATTTGCTTTCCAAACTGGATGTTGTTAAATACCAGCTCGCCTGTATAGTCCGCCCCCTGCTTCATCTCTGCTCCGCCATTTGTGCCATAAAGCGATGCCTTTGCTTCCTTCACATCCGTCGTGTTTAACGCCCAAGAGCTTTCGAGGAAAATGGTTGCGCCATTCTCCATCTTGATGAGGCCAAACGCAGAATCCTCGACCTCCAGCTCCTCCGGCTTCCATGGACCAAACATATTGCCCTCCGGCTTATCCCTCAGCTTGGAGAAAACCGAACCGCTGACGGACCTGGGCTTGTAATTGTCCATAAACCATAATGTTAAATCCAGCGCATGGGTGCCGATATCAATCAGGCAGCCGCCGCCTTGCTGCTCTTTGTCCGCAAATACGCCCCATGTCGGCAGAGCCCGCCTTCTGATCGCATGGGCCTTCGCCATATACACCTCGCCCAAGGCGCCCTCCCGGCAAGCGCGATGCAGAGTCTGCGAATCGTCATTCCAGCGGTTTTGGTAGCCGATGGTCAGCTTTTTGCCTGTTCGCTCGGCGGCATCCAGCATTTTTTGGGCTTCCGCCGAGTTGATCGCCATCGGCTTTTCGCACATGACATGTTTGCCCGCCTCCAATGCGTCGACGGTTATGAAGGAGTGCTGCAAATTAGGCGTCAGCACATGAACAATATCAATGGAGCCATCCTCCAGCAGTTCCTTGTAGCTGGTATACGTTTTGGCGTTTTCTGCGCCAAACTGCTGCGCCGCCTTTTCCGCCTGCTCCGGGATAATGTCGCAGAACGCAACCATATCCACCAAATCGCTATTTTGTTTAAGGGACGGCATATGCTTCTGAAAAGCGATGCCTCCGCAGCCTATAATGCCTGCTTTTAATTTCTCCATGGTCGATAATCCCCCTAAATGAATTTTTGCAAATACGCTAGATCATTACGAACGCTGGCAAGCTTATCCGCAGAATCCCCTTCATTTTCAACCAGCGCATAGCTGACATGTCCAAGCTCCTTGATCCGCTCGTATATTGGGGCAAAATCAAAATCACCCGTTCCCAGATCAACAAAATCCGAAGGCGCAATATATTTTCGGTAAAGCTCCATGAAGCCAAGCCCCTCGTCGCCGTTTGCCTTAACGGCTTCAAATAAATTAAGCGAGCCGGATAATTGCTTGTTGTAATCCTTTTGATGAATCATATCGCAGCGGCCGCCTACCCGCTCCATAACCGAAACAGGATCAACGCCGGCCCGCATTACCCACACAAGGTCAAGCTCGAATTTCAGATGTTTGGGATCGGTATGCTGAGCAAGAAGCTCAAACAAGGTGGTATCGCCAACCGTTTTGAATTCATGGGCATGATTATGCAGATACAATTGGAAGCCGCGCCGCGCTAGCTTGCCGCCAAGCTGCTCCAGCTGCTCGGCCAGACGCAGCGTGCTGTCGCGGTCGTCCATCCATACCGACGGAAGCACAAGCGACATGCAGCCTAGCTGCTCGTAATAGTCCATTAGCCCATCCCAGGAGTGGGCAAGCAAATCTTCGCCCGGCATAGGCCCTTCGTGGGCAGCGACAGCCTTAAGGCCGGATGCCGCAAGCTCGGCGGCAACCTCCCTGGCGGGAAATTCATCGCTGAATCGCGACATTTTGACCATATTAAAACCAAGCATCTCCAGATGGGTGTAGCCCGCTTCCGCAAGCTGGCGCAGGGTCCCGTAATAATCCTGGGCCAGCTGCTTATAGACCGAATAAATATTAATGCCTGCCGTAATGCTCATGCGGGATCATCTCCTATAATTTTTATTTATTGGCTGCAGCCCACTCATCCAGCTGCTTCTGTTTCTCGGCCACTATTTTGTCCATACCTGCCGATTTAAGCTTTGCGATGTATTCAGGCAAATAGCTTTCGGGGTCAAGCGTGCCGTTTTCCAGCCCGATCTTGAATTGATCCTTCACGTTTTGAACAGCCGCCACCTCCGTTTTGACGGGGTCCGCCGTAAAGCTGAAGCCAAGCGCTTTCGATTTCACTGCTGAATTATTGAATTCATCCAGCTTTGTCCACAGGTCCGCGCTATCCCCCTCCCAAATATGGGAGAGCAATTGATTGCCCCACATCCAGCCATGAGTCGGGTTGTAGGTAGCGTTGGAGGAATCCACGCCTGCGGGGAAGCCGATAATATTGCCCTCCTTTACTTCGTAGTGCTTGCCTTTAATGCCGTAGTCGATCAGGTTAACAAGCTCGGCATCCGAATACAGCAGGTTCAGGAACATCATCGCGCGTTCGGGGTCCTTCGAGTTTCTGGCAATGCCAAACATGATGTTGGCAATAGATGATGTTGTCGAGATAGCCGGAGAAATACGCGCCGCAACTAGCGGCGTGCCAGCAAGCAGCGACTCCTTGCTCTCATAGCCGGGTTTCATATGAGCCATAAAGGCAAACGCCTTGTTCGCTTTGATCAATTGCTCGGAGGTTGTTTGATTCGTCGAAATATCTTTAGGGATAAAGCCCGCATTGTACCAGTCTCTCGCTTTTTTCACCAGGCTTGCATATTCCGGCGTTTCATACCAGTTGACTACCTTCAGCTCGCCGTCGAAGCCAACCAATACGCCGTTTTCGTCGCCCAGCGGGTCGATAACGCTGCCCACGATGGATTGAATAACCGAAAAGCTTGGTCCCTCCGGCAAAACAGCCGCCATTCCCGGCTCATTGTCTTTAATGGTCTGGAAAACTGCAGTCATATCATCCAGCGACTTGATAGCATCTACATCAATCTGGTATTTGTCTACAATATCCTTGCGCATCACCAGGCCATAATCCGCCGCCCAGTCCCGCACGCTTGGAACCGCATAAATTTTTCCGCCGGAGGAGCCAGCCTTAATAACGTCTCCGCCAACAACCTTCTGAATATCTGCTCCGTATTTCTCCAGCAGCTCGTCCAATTCCACCAATTGGCCTTTAGCCGCTTGCGTGCCAAAGTTAAGCCCCGTGCTGGTTACAAGAATATCCAGCGGCTCATTGCCGGCCAGCATCAGGTTCATCTGCTGCTGCCAGGCCCCGATATCAATCGGCAAAAATTTAACGGTTGCATTGATTTTGGCTTGCGTAATTTTGTTGACCTCGGCCTGAACCTCGGGCAAATCCTTGATTTGACCAATGCTCAGAAAAGCCACCGTCAATTCATAAGGCTTTAGCTCCGCCGTTTGACCCGCTGCTCCATCCGTATTGCCCGTCGAGCCGGCATTCGATGGTTGACCTTCGCTATTGCCGCCGCATGCCGCAAGGACCAGAATAACCGCCAGCAGCACCGCTATCATTCCGTTTGTCCGTTTATTCATCTCTGCAACCTCCCTGTTTTGTAAGCATCTATGCTAACCGGCTATATGCCGTGTATAGCAAACATTTGCAGTCATCAGCCTTTTACCGCGCCAATAACAAGCCCTTTGACAAAATACTTTTGGAAAAAAGGGTACGCGCATAACAGAGGCACAACGCCGATAACAGCCATGGCCATCCTAACCGTCTCCAAAGGTATGGACGCGTTTGATACTTCGCCCGCATTAAGCGTTGAGGCATTGTTCTGAATAAATTGAGCGTTGAGCAAAATCCGGTTGAGCAGGTTTTGCAAGCTGAACAGCTTGCTGTCCGTAATATAAATCAGTCCGTTAAACCAGTCATTCCAATAACCGATCGTTTGCATTAGGCCAATCGTTGCAAGAATCGGCAGCGACAGCGGCAATATCATTCTGAAGAAAATTTTAAATTCACCGGCGCCGTCTATGGAAGCGGATTCAATAATATCATGCGGTATGGAATTCTGAAAAAACGTTCGCATAATGAGGACAAAAAAACCATTTGTCAGCAATCCGGGAATGATAAGCGCCAGCAGTGAGTTTTTCATATCGAATACTTGGGTGTAAATGATATAGGTCGGCACAAGTCCGCCGTTGAACAGCATCGTAAAAAAGACGTAAAAGGCCAGCTGCTTGCGCATCGGCATATCCCTGCGCGACATGGGGTAAGAAAGCAGCGCCGAGATGGATAAACCAACAAAGGTTCCGATAAGCGTCACCAAAATCGTAATGCCATAAGAGCGGGCAATGTTATCAATATCGCTCCATAAAAAGCGGTAGGCTTCAAGGCTCCATTGGCTTGGCATCAAGGAGTAGCCCTCCTTGACGATGGAGGCCTCGCTTGTAAAGGAGGTTGTCAGCAGGAGCGCAAAAGGCATGAGGCACATCAGCGCAAGGATGATAAAAAAAGCATGAATGCAGATTTGAAATAGGTTGTCCTTTCTACTTGCCATGGCTATCCCCTCCTAAAACAACGCATTGTCGCGATTTCGCTTGCTTACTACATAGTTGGACAGCAGCACTAGCACAAACCCAACAATAGATTGGTACAAGCCGGCTGCAGAGGACATCCCGATATCGCCAAGATTGATAAGCGCGCGGTACACGTACGTATCAACCACATTTGTTGTTGATAGCAGCTCCCCCGTATTTAGCGGTACTTGATAGAATAAACCAAAATCCGAGTAGAAAATACGTCCGATTTGCAGCAGCGTCATAATGGTAATAACCGGCATAATGAGCGGAATCATAATATGGGTGATTTGACGCCATTTTCCCGCTCCATCAATGGTAGCGGCCTCGTAATATTCCGGATCAATGCCGATAATGGCGGCCAGATAGATGATGCAGAGATAACCGGCGTTTTTCCAAATGTTCACGATAACCAGAATGACCGGCCAATGCTTCGGCTCGCTGTACCAGGACACAGGGTCGATTCCAAGCATCGGAAGAATTTGCTTGTTGATAAAGCCCGTCTCGCCGCTCAGCATGGCAAGCGCCAAATAACCAACGATAACCATTGAAATCAAATAAGGAATGAGAACAATGCTTTGATAAAAACGTGCGGCTACTTTTTTCTTGACCTCGTTTAGCAAAATCGCAATGCCAACCGCAATAATCAAATTCAAAATAATAAAGGTGATGTTGTACAGAAGCGTATTGCGGGTAATGATCCACGCATCCTCCGTTTTGAACAGATATTCAAAGTTTTTAAAGCCGATCCAGTCGCTGGCCAAAATACCTTTTGCAAAGTTGACGTCCTTGAAGGCAATCATTAAACCCAGCATCGGCAAATAGTTGTTGATAAACAAATAGATGACTCCGGGTATGATCATGATGAATAATGGCGCAAACCGCTTCAGCTTTTTCAAAACCGGACTCCGTGCCTTCCTTGCTTCCCTGCTGCGCTCCACTTGCTTGGCGGCTGCTGCGCTTGCCGTTGTTTCCATTGCGCTTCCCCCTTTCGCCTCTTGTATCCTTATCTTAGTTTTTTGCGGGGAAACGCACTACCACTATACCGACTTCTTCGTTGTCATCTTCCGACATCTTGAAGGAGAGATGAAAAGAAAAATAAATAAATCGGGAGTAAAAATGAATTAATACTTACATTTTTATAGTATATATATTATAATTAGTTTATAGGGAATAGATTGAAAGGGGCTGGAACTATGAGCTTTCCAAAACAGGATGCTTTTGAATTTGGTATTTATACATTGGGAGACCACCTTCCCAACCCGATTAACGGAGAACGAATCAGCGCGCAGGAGCGAATTAAACAAATTATCGAAATGGCCAAGCTTGCCGAGCAAGCAGGCGTTGATTTTTTTAGCGTTGGCGAAAGCCATCAGGAATATTTTGCAACGCAGGCTCATACGGTTGTGCTCGCAGCAATCGCGCAGGCAACCAGCAAAATCAAAATAGGCAGCTCCTCGACCATTATCAGTACACTGGACCCGGTTCGGTTGTACGAGGATTTTGCGACAATAGATTTAATTTCCGAAGGGCGGGCCGAAATTATTGCTGGCCGTGCTTCGCGCGTCGGCTTGTACAAGCTGTTAGGCTATAACCTGAACAACTACGAGGAATTGTTTGACGAAAAGTTTGAATTGCTGCTCAAAATAAATGCGCAAGAGGTCGTCAACTGGAGCGGAGAATTCCGCAAGCCGTTAAAGGACGCCCACATCCTTCCACGTCCAGCTGCTGGGAAAATTCCAATTTGGCGCGCTGTTGGGGGAACGACAGCAAGCGCCATTCAAGCGGGAAAAACAGGAGTGCCCATGTTTATGGCTCATCTTGGGGGAGCGGCAACCAGCTTCAAACGGACGATTGACGCTTACCGGGAGGCTGCAGACGAAGCCGGCTTTGATTCGGCGAAGCTGCCGGTGGCAACAGCAGGCTTTTTCTATGGGGCAGAAACGACACAGCAGGCTTTGCAGGAATATTATCCCCATATCAATGAGGGAATGAAGCTGACCAATGGCCGGGGCTTTCCAAAGCAGCATTTTGCACAAGGCATGGATAACCGCGATATTCTGAATGTTGGCAGCCCGCAGCAAATTATTGAAAAGCTGCTCTACCAGCATGAGCTGTTTGGCAACCAGCGTTATACGGGTCAATTGGATTTTGGCGGGGTTCCTTTCGATAAAATTATGAAAAACATCGACATTATCGGTACAGAAATTATTCCCGCATTGCGGAAATACACTTCGGATAAGGAGCGCTAATTATGAAAATCACGTTGCTTGTTGGCACAACTATTGGCTCTAAAACAAATATTGCCTTGCAATTAATGAAACAATATGTGGAGAAGCAATTTGCAGAGGATGATGTTCAATTACTCTCTTTAGCTGATTATCAAATCCAATTTAGCGATGGACGCAATTATTTGGAATATGAAGGCGATACAGGCTATGTCGCGCAGGAATTGATGGACTCTGACGTCATCATCATTGGCACGCCTATTTTTCAGGCCTCCTTGCCTGGCACGCTCAAAAATATTTTTGATCTGTTGCCCCAGCAGGCCTTGCTTGGCAAAGTAGTCGGAATTATCGTAACCGCAGGCTCCGGCAAGCACTATCTGGTTGCCGAGCAGCAGCTTAAGCCCATCTTGTCATATATGAAGGCCCAGCTTGTGCAAACCTATGTATTCATTGAGGAAAAGGATTTTCAGCAAAAAACGATTGTGAACGACGACGTTTTATTCCGAATGGAGCGGCTTGCGGAGGATGTGAAAATGCAGGTTGACGCCCAGCTTGCTATTCAGGCCAAAAAGGATGCGGAATATGGCTTCTAACGGACAAGTCCGATCAAAGTCCGCCATGATGTGAAAAAGCCCCCTTTGGGCAAACAGGTGAAATTTCAAAGCCTGCTTGCTTGCAAAGGGGATCTTTTTACTCAGAGCAAAGAATTCCGGTGCTTCTTGGAAGCTTGGAAGCTAATATAAAATATCCAGTCCTTTGTAGATCAAGTTTTCATTTTCCGACTCTTTTCTCCAGGCTTGCAAATTTTCATTATTGCCCCACTTTTTTGGGGCAATATGAATAGCCCTCCGCTCAGCCTTAGCTTCGGAATTTGTGCCCTGGATATCGGAAACCATAATACGGTATATTGACTTACTGCTAAAACGTTTTTTGATGAAGCCGCCGGTATTCCTGCGGACCAACGGAGGTTGCTTTTTTGAACATTTTTGAAAAATGAGAATAGTTGCCGTAGCCCAGCTCATAAGCAATGGTTGTAATGGCCACCTCGGTCTTGGCAAGCATCTGCTTGGCAAGCGCCACCCGCTCCTGCAGCACGTATTCAGAAATCGTCAGCCCTGTATCCTTTTTGAATAGCCGCGCCAAATAATCGGGATGCAGGCAAACATGGCTTGCAATATCCTCGCGGGATAAATCCTCGCTCATATGTTTGGCAATATATTGCTTCGCCTTATCTACAACGGTCTGGGTTTCGTCCATGACGGACAGATTGCCGCTGACCTCCTTGATCAGCATCTCTATCCACTCCAGCAAGTCGGTAATGGACCGGGTAACCGCATCTCCCCGTTTCATCAGCATCGCCGCGGAAAAAACCTGATGCGCCCGCAGCCCCTTGGCATGCAGCACCTGATGCGTCATTTGTAAAAAATCTTCGTAGAAGCTTCGCATCCAGCGGGCGTCCGCCTGGCCCGTCTGCTTGACTTCTTCCAAATACGCTTCAATCTCCTGAAGCATTTCCTTGCCGCAGCCAAGCTTAAACATCTCTCCCCAGCCGCTCATTACGGGGAGAGGCGCCATATCCGGGCACTCGCCGCTATGGGTCAATGCTATCCGTTCATTGGTCCGCGTCACATTATGCGACTCCAGCTCGACAAGCTGCTCGTACATGCTGCATATTTCCTCAATCGGCGCTCCATTGCCCATATAGCAGCAGAGGTCGCAGAAAAAATACCGGTTGCATTCTTTAATATAATGATCAAGCTTTTCCTTCAGCTTTCCGCCTTCCCCCTCGTCACATGGGAGGAGCGCCAGCAGCGCCCCGCTTCGGACCTGAACCACTCTCCCGAGCCCGGACTTGTCGAGAATCATTTCCTCGAAGGAGTTGCGCAGCGCATACTCCATAATTTTCTCCTCGCGCAAGGTCAGCTCCTTATGCCAGCGCTGGACGCTAATAAGCACAGGCGTATATTGCGGCAGCTCCTCATAGGCAAGATTATGCTTCAATAACGCTTCACGAACAGCGGCTTTCGTAGAGGGGATGGAATGATTAAGCAAATCCTGCCAGAAACGCTCCATAAACATCGGCTGATACGCTTCCCACAGCCGATAATAATGCTCGTACGTATCCGCAAAATGCAGCTTCTCGCGCTCAAGCTCGGCCTTGGCCAGCTTATCCAACACGCGCTTGACCGTACTCTCCAGCTCGGAGTAACGAACGGGCTTGAGCATATAGTCGCAGCTGCCCAGTTGAATCGCCTTTTGAGCATAGGAAAAGTCGGCATGACAGGTCAGAAACATAGCTTCCGTATCGGGGCAGTGAATGTTAACCCAATGCAAAAGCTCGAAGCCATTCCCTTGCGGCATTTCAATATCGCAAATAAGGACATCGATTTTGCTGTCGCTCATAATCTCCTTGGCAGTGCGGATATTATACGCCTCATGCACAACCGAAATGCCAAGCGTTTCCCATTCGACGCCTGCCTTAATGCCTCTCACTGCGTGCCGCTCGTCATCTACAATCAACAGCTGTCTCATTGCTTTCGTCCCCCTGTCTCCTCTGCTTGCACCGGAAGCCACATTTCCACGACTGCGCCATGGCCGGAGCTGCCGCTAAACGTTATGCGGGCAGCATCATGATAAAGAAGACCAAGCCGCTGCTTTACATTCTGAATCCCGATTTGATCGCCGGTTTCATTGCTTAGCTCCATATCTCTGCGAAGGAGCGCCAGTACCTGCGGCGGGAAGCCTTGTCCCGTATCCTCTATGCGGATATACAGCGTATGCTCATTATCTGCTTGCGCAGTAACGGCAATATGAACCTGCGTATCCGTATTGACGGCATGCTTGATGGAATTTTCGACGAATGACTGAATGATTAACGGTGGAATCGGTATTTTGCCAAGACGTTCATCCGCATGAAAGGCAAAGGTCAGATCGCCGGGAAAACGCATTTCCTGAATGCGCAAATAATTCATCGTATGAGCAAGCTCATCGGATAAAGCAACAAAGGACAAGTTGCTGCGGAACATAAACCGGAAATATTGGACTAGACAATGCGTCATTTCCTGAATGAGGCGATAGTCCTTCACCTGCGCCAGGTTATATACAATGTTTAGTGAATTGAGAAAAAAATGCGGGTTGATTTGCAGCTGCAAATGCTTGAGCTGGGCCTTTTTGTAATTGAGCTGCTCCCGCAGCACATTAACCTTAAGCTCCTGAATTTGCGTAAGCATGCGGTTGAACGAAACATTCATCAGTTCAAATTCATAGGTGGAGGAAGATTTGGTAATCCGGATATCCAGATTGCCGTCTTCGGCCCGGCGCATCGCCATAATGATGCGGTTGACCGGAACAAGCACCAGCTTGCGCAGCAGCAATAAAATGACGGGCAAAATGATAATGGCCCCGAAGGATATGAGGGAAACGATTCTGCGCAAAAAAGGGAGCTTTTGCAGCACGACGCTATCGGGAATGAGGGCGACAAGGCCAAAGCGGCCGCGCGAGGATTGTTCGCCAACGGCGATAAACTGGTCGTTGCTTCCCGTTAGCTGATAGCCTTCGCTGCCGCTGCCCGGTTCAATGGATATATCGCTATTCATCGCCGTTTCAACAATCGGCTTCATCTGATCATCCGTCAAAAAAGCGCTCCCGTTTTCCCCGAGGTCGATTAAATGCAGCGGCACCATCAATTGCTCCACATTACCCATTGCGCCAATATAAATGTCCCCGTATTGAAGAACATAGGTCAAGTAATCGACGCCAGCCATTTGCCGAACGAACCATTCCTTCTGCAGCGGCTTGCCGGGAAGCTTGATCGTATGGACAATATCCTTCTCCAGCGCAGTTTGGATATTATAATCAGGGGCAACCCCGAACACGGTCATCAAATCATCGTTTTGGGGCGAATACATAAAAAACATATCCATCGACTTGTAATTGGGCAGTTCATTTCTCAATTGATTTCTTAGCTGGATTTTCTCAAAGGTATAGCGGTCGGCATTTTGCTCGCGCGGCAGCTCCAGCACCAGCAGCCCCGTCTCCGTCGCCGCAATATTGTACAGATATTTCTCCACTTCCTCCAGATTGCGGTCAATTTGACCCATATAAAGAATAATCAGATTTTTATTGGACTGGGCCACCTGGTTGCGGACGACATTAATCGCATATAAATTGTTATAAATCATAAAGGAGAAAATAGGAATAACAAGCAACATAAAACCAAAAATAAGCTTAAAGCGGAGTGTGCGATAAAAAGACGGATGTCTGAATCTCATGCCTGGCCCCTCTCCTCTGCCGCTTGCTTTATCAAAGTATATTATGTTCTGTAAGCGGTTTCAACTAGTTTGTCAGTTGTTGCTTTCAACTTATTCGACAGTTTTTGTTAGATTATAGGAACCTTATGACTATGGAAACCTGCTTGATGTTCTCTTAAAATGGAGCTATGTAAGTTGAACAAGTGGGCATGGCAGCAACACGTTTGTAAGCGCATCCATAGAATTCTGATTAGCGTGCCCATATACGCTAAATCCAGAGAGGAGAATTTGCATTGCTTAGAATGGTTACAGTGGAGCATGGACAAGTTCAGGGGCTGCCAGCTGCAGACCCGCGCATTACCAGCTTTAAGGGGATTCCTTTTGCCGCGCCGCCCACAGGCAAAAATCGTTGGCGCGCCCCGCAGCCGTTATCCAACTGGAGCGGAGTGTTGAAGGCGTTTGATTTTGCCCCAACCTCCATGCAGCCTAAAACGGTCATTGACGACAACAATATTTACACGCGGGAGTGGTCCGTTGATCCCGACCTTCCCATGAACGAGGATTGTCTGTATCTGAACGTTTGGACGCCGGCAAAACAAGCGGATGAGAAGCTGCCCGTTTTTGTCTGGTATTTTGGCGGAGGGCTGCAGGTCGGCCACACGGCCGAGATGGAATTTGACGGTGAACGGATTGCACGGAGAGGCATTGTAGTGGTGACAATTAACTATCGCCTGAATGCCTTTGGTTTTCTGTGTCATCCGGAGATCACAGCCGAAGCTCCGCATGCCCCAGCCAACTTCGGGCATCTTGATCAGCAGGCCGGCACCCGTTGGGTAAAAGAAAATATTGCCGCCTTTGGCGGCGACCCTGACCGCATCACGATTGGCGGCCAATCGGCTGGCGGAGGAAGCGTGCTTAGCCATCTGACCTCTCCCCAAAATAAAGCCTTGTTCCAGCGCGCCGTTATTATGAGCGGCATTGCAAACGAGCTATACCCGAAGGTATTCGTGCCAGCCGTACGCAAGGAATTGAAGGATGCCGAGCAGGAAGGGATGGAGTTTTTCCGTTTCTTAGGGGTATCCTCTCTTGACGAGGCCCGGGAGCTTGACGCCGAATATCTGCGCGACAAAGCGCTGGAATACAAGGGCTTCTGGGGGACGGTGATCGACGGTCAATTCTGTATAGGCGATCCCTTCACCCGCTTTATAGAAAGTAAACGAGAGCTTGTCCCCGTTATGCTGGGACATACCTCATCTGAATTTTGGACCCGGCCCGTTGCGGGAATGATGGAGGAGCTGCGAGAGATGGCGGGGGAGCTGTTTGGCGAGGATGCTCCTGCCTTCCTGAAGCTTTGCGAAGCCGATAAAGGGAATCTGGAGCACGCCTTGCAGCTGGCGTCCGTGCGTATGATTCAGCATGCCATCCTGTTAGCAATTACCGCCAACAGCAGCGCTCCCTCCCCGTCGCCGCTGTATTATTACAATTTTGACGCCGAAATTCCGGGATGGGACAATCCCGGTACCTTCCACTCCGTCGATTTGTGGTTTTTCTTTGAAACACTGGCCAAATGCTGGCGGCCCTTTGTGGGCAAGCATTACGATATTGCCCGCATCATGTGCAATTATTTGTCCAATTTTATTGCAACAGGCGATCCCAACGGGCAAGATGCCAACGGGAAAGCTATGCCGCATTGGATGCCCTGTACAACGGAGCAGCCGTATTTGATGGAATTCGGAGATCAGGCCGGGCTGCAGAGAGCAGACGGAAATCCGCTGCTGGCGTTTCTGGTACAGCACTACTTCGGGAAACCCGCTATCGCCGCTTCTCAAAGATGAGCAGCCGGGTTTAGCGGTACGTTCTATGGAAAGCCTCATATAGTCAGCCATACGTTTCTCTTTGCGCAAGATATGTTTGACCGGGACATATTGAGATAAGGAAGGGGGGAGAAACGGATGAATCAAATTTTCTATGTGGAATGCGATGCAACGCATGCCGGCAATTTTGTTTTTGACATTCCTCAAGGGCATCAATGCTGGCTGCTTGTCATAACCAAAACGCCGGCCCAATTTTGGGTCAACGGAGAGCTCAGGCTTTACCCTGCCCACAGCGCGGTCCTTTATCGGGCGCATCAGAAAATTTATTATCGGGCCTGCGGGGATGAATATATCAATAACTGGATTCGTTTTGAGTCCAACGAACCTTTTGTCGCCAAAACCACCCTGCCGTTTGGCATCCCCTTTGCCCTGGACGACCCGGATTATTGCCATGCCTTGTTCAAGCTGCTTATTATTGAGCATAACTTCAATCGGGACTACAAGGAGGCTTCCATTGATTATCTGCTGAATACGTTATTCAACAAGCTCCTTGAATCCTATTTTCATGAAGGCTTCAACGCTCAATACTACACCTTGCTTAAGCTTCGGGCAGCCATCCAGAGCAATCCGGTCGATGAATGGTCCGTAACAAAGATGGCGGACTTCCTTCGCATCAGTCCCGGCTATTTGCAAATTTTATACAAAAAAACGTTTGGCATCTCACCTATGGAGGATGTCATCAACTGCCGGATCAAGCTGGCAAAAGAATATTTGCTGCAGGGCTCCCACAGCATCGCTGAAATCGCTTTTCAATGCGGCTACCAGCATGTGGAGCATTTCTGCCGCCAATTTAAAAAGGTCACCGGCAGCACGCCGCGAAAATACCAGCTGCATACCGGAAACTTCATAGGCAAATGCTCCGGGCTGCAAGGCTAGAAGCTGCTCCTGCTTAAGGCATGGAGCAAAAGGCACAAGCAGCTTCGATGCCGCCATAGCTTACACTGCGCGACCGATTGCTAGCCCGCAGCAAAAAACAGGGGCTATCCGAAAAGTCACGTGAAACGAATAACTATTCAGCAGAGAGGACCGGAGGGGAAAGGGTGTCTTGAGGGCGAGTTTTTTTGTCGGCTTTTATCCACTAAAAAACAGGATCAAAATAAAGCCGACAAAAATGTTTGAGCTTCCAAGACACCTTTTCCTGCAGGTACCGGTTTTGCTGAATAGTTATTCACGGAAATAGACTTTTCGGACAGCCCCTGTTCGCCATCAAATTCGGCTTTGCTTATTCCTTTTTATTTGCTTGCAACGGCTTCAGCGCGCAATTTGATAATTTTTTGTGCTCGGCCCGAATCCGTTTCAAAGACGTCAGCCCAGCCTAAACCTTCAACGTCGCTTTTCATTTTTTCCCACAGCTGGTCAAACTCGTCTTGATTTTTGGCAAAAATCATTCTCCAGGACGTGTTTTTCACATAATCCGATATTTGACTGCGTTTGTTTTTAATTTCAGATGAATCGCTGCCCAAGCTGGTGTTAATGTTAGGCACGATGTCGATCATATTGTTTTTGATATAGTAGTCGGTTGGATTTGTTGCATTATAGGCCTTCTGCCAATCCGTTGTGAGGGTCGTCTTGTTCGCTTCTATTGTAGCGCTCCAATAGTTGTTGTTGTAGAACTCTCCCGTATCCGGGTCAAAGACAAAATCGCTCATGATCATGCTGTTGATTTTGCTTTGTCCGTCCTGGTAGCCGCCGCCCCCGTATTCATCCGGCACCGGCGTATTGTTCTGGAAGGCCGTTTGCCCGACCTCGGTCAGCCTGAATTTGCCATCCTCCGTCTTTTCATAGTTGAAGCCCTCAAAGCCGTTTGTATAATAGCGCATCCCTTCCGGAGAGACGATCCAGTCCAGAAACTCGATAATCCGATCAGGGTCCTTAGCCTTGGAGCCGATGGCGAACACTCTTCCGCTTCCGTAATAGGCATCGCTGTTCTGAAGAATTCGCGTATCCGCTATTGGCACAGCAACGTTGCCATCGCCGTTCCGCCCTCTTTCAATCGTGTTATAAAACCCTCTTTGCCATGAATACCACAGCAGCAAAACCTGCTTGTTGGTCAATTTCTCCGCTACCTTGTTCCAATCCTGCGAAGGAGAATCGGGATCCACCAGGCCCATCTGGTTGGCCTTGAAGTAGAACTGCAAAATCTTTTTGTACATGCTGTTGTCATCAATGAGCGGAACAATATCGCCCTTGGCGTTAAGCTGGATCGTCGTTGTGCCCGTCGGATGCTCAAAGCCGTACCAGTTGCCCAGCCAGCGCACATTTTCCATGCTCCCGCCGTCCCAGTCCTTCCACAGCGTAATCGGAACAATCGGCTTGCCGTCCGGCGTTGCGGGATATTTCTCCTGCATTTGCTTCAGCGCGTCCAGCAGATCATCGAGATTGTTAAGCTTGGGAGCCCCGATGCCTGAATAATAGTCCCATGGCATGATCGGACTTGAATACGGAATTTCCTCTGAAAAGGTTGTTGGAGACGTATCGGCCGTAAATGTCGGCAAGGCATAAATTTTCCCGTCCGGATTGATGGCTTCAAACGCCGCATTAAAGGGCTTGAAGTGATTATCCACGTATTGGGACAAATACTTCGTATTTTTAATCCGGTCCGTAAGATCCATTATCATCCCTGCGGGAAGCAGCTCCTCCAGCTGGCTGTTGTCGATGATGAGGAGATCGCCCAGATCGCCTGCCGCCGTTCTCGTTTTGTACAGCTGATCGCCGGCGACCTGCGGGGCCAGAATGTTCAGCGTAAGATTAAACTTGTCCTTCACAAGCTTCCCGTACCAGCCCGTCTGCTCTCCCTGATAGTTCGCGGCATTGTTGAACACGGTAATGCTAAGCGGCTTGCGCTCTTCCGTACCGCTAGTCCCAGGCGACTCGCTTTGTCCGGTCGGCGGGGGGTCATTTTTGGAGCCGGTCGTACAACTGCTAAGCACCGCGGCAATCCCCAGATAACAAGCCAACACGAGCAACAACGGCTTCTTTATTGCTTTTCTGCTCATTCTCAATCCCCCAGTTTTCGTTAATGTATTATAACGACGCGCCTTAGGGCATGTCTTCACACCCTAGCCTTTGACTGCGCCGATCATAATCCCTTTGACAAAAAAGCGCTGAAATATCGGGTACACCAGCAAAATAGGCGCTACCACAATAATGGTGACCGTCATGCGAATCGAGGTTGTTGTTTGCTTGGTCGCCAAGCTTGCCATAGCGGTTGAGCCGGCATTTTGCAAATTGACCATAGTTGATAACGAGCTGGCCTGATTGATGTAGTTGTACAGAATAAACTGCAAGCTGTACAAATTACTGTCCGTCACGAGCAGGAGCGTGTCCTGAAAGGCATTCCACTGGTCTACCGCCGCAAAGATAGCAACCGTTGCCAGTATCGGCTTGCAGATCGGCAGCATAACCTTGAAAAATAACGTCAAAAGCCCGGCCCCGTCGATGCTTGCCGCATGCTGGAGCTCCTTGGGCGTGGATTCAACAAACGTTTTGACCAAAATGATAAAAAACGGTGCAACGATTGTTGGGAGCACATAGGCCAAAAAGTTGTTCGTCAAATTCAGGGTTCTCATGGTGAGGTACCACGGGATGATGCCCGCATTAAAAAACATCGTAATAACGGTAAAGCGATACCAGAATTTTCGCCTCCACATATCCTCCTGCGTAAACATAAAGCCGAGAAAGGCGGAGGCTCCCACCGTCAGCGATGTGCCGATTACAGTTCTGCCGACGGATATGACGGCCGCATTGAGCAAGCCCGGTATTTTGAACACATCCAGATAATTTTGAAAATGAATGCCTTTGGGGTAAAAGATGATGTCCCCTCTGGCGCTAATATCATTGGCGCTTATTGTATTGATGATGATGGAGTAAAACGGAAAGACGCAGATGAAGGCAAACAGGGAAAACATCATATAGATCAGTACGGAAATCATTTTGTCGGTCATGCTGGTCTGAAATTTGGCCTCCCTGGCCGGCCGCCCGGTGCGAATCGTTTCAGTTGGCGCCAGCTCCGTTGATTTATCGCTCATACGATGCTCTCCCCTCTTAACAATTTGGACAGCCCGTTTACGGAAAAGAGCAGCACAACGCTAATCAGGCTTTTGAGCATGCTGATCGCCACGGAAACGGAGTAGCTTCCGCCGCTCATCGCAAGGTTGAACACATACAAATCAAGAACCTGGATCGTCTCCTTGTTAAAGGCATTCTGAAACACGAAATATTGCTCCAGACCGTTATTCAGGAAGCTGGCAATTTGAAGCATCAGCAGGACAAAATAGGTCGGAAGCATGCTTGGAAGCACAACATGGCGTATGATTTGCATGCGCGTTGCACCGTCAACATGCGCCGCTTCATATAAGGAATCGTCAATTCCCATAATTGCCGCGATGTACAGGATCGCCGCCCAGCCGAGCGTCTTCCAGGTAATCCACATCCACATCGTAATCCACACATGATCGGACTTCTGAAGGAACAGAATCGGAGAGTCGGTAGCACCCAGCTGACTCAACAAACCGTTAATGATGCCTTCGCTGGAGAACATGGTAAATGCCAGAGAATAAACAAGCACCCAGCTAATAAAGTTCGGCAAGGTTGTAACCGTCTGAATAAATTTCCGGAAGCGCACCGCCTTGATCTCCGTCAAAAAGATGGCAAAAATCATCGGAAGCCAGGAAAACAGCAGACTTAAACCGCTCATTCCAAACGTATTTTTGATGACTTGCAGCAATTGATCAATTTTCACCTTATTTTCAACCAGGGAATGAAACCACTTGAAACCAACAAACGGCGACTGGGACAGAGGAATGGGGGGCGTGTAGTCGAAGAAGGCATAAATCCACCCATACAGCGGGAAATAAGCAAAAACAGCCAATGACAACATAAAGGGAGCAATATAGAGAAATTTTACGAAAGACGAGCTTTTTATGCCGTGTTTTTGAGGGCGCACCTTATCACTCCTCCGTTATTTGATAGCGCTTTCAGTAGCATGAAGCTATCATAAGGCATCAAAAATCGCAAAACAATGACCTATCCGCATGTCTTATTGATCTATTCTTATTTCTATGCAGCGACCAAAATAAAAAATGTCCGAGAATGCGTGAAAGCGCATTTTCGGACATAAGCAAAACGGTAAATCCACAGCCTTTACCTCATTTTCAACACAAAAAAATAATCTCTATAGCGTGCGCTGCCTATCAAGCATCCTCCTCGGGCACCCCCAACGCTTTGTTCCTTTCCTTGAAGATACTGTTATGCGAGGAGACGCGCGCCGTCTCCCAGGCCTCGGGGTCCGTATACTTCTTGGCACTGTTGACAGCCAGCACCGCATCATTAAATGCGCCTGCGATCAGATGGATCCGTTGCTCAATTCGCCTTTGCCAGCAAATAGAGAAAATAAGGCACGCTAATGACCGTAATAACGATTCCTGTTGGCACATCTCCGCCCAGACTGATCGTACGCGTAATCGTGTCTGCTGCAATTACAATCAAGCCTCCTGCCAGGCTGGACGCAGGTACGAGCAGCCTATGGTCGGGACCAACAAGCTTCCGAGCCATATGAGGTGCGATCAGACCAACAAAAAAGAAGCTTCCGCCCACGGCAACGGTTCCCGAAGACAACGCCACTGCCGCGATAGACAAGCCAAGAAATGCAGGTTTTATCGCAAGTCCAAGTCCTTTTGCTATCTGATTTCCGAGATGAAGCAGATTCAATTTGCGCGCGTTGTAATAAATATAACCCAGCAGCGCCGCTACCCATGGAGACAATACAGACAGATAGCGCCAGTCGTCCCCCCACAAGCTTCCTGCCATCCAGCGCAGCATAAAGTTTAACTGCGTTTCATCAAGCCTGAGTGTTAAATAGGTCGTGAGAGCACTATAGCCGCTTCCAAGCGCCACGCCGGTCAATATTAGCCCGATTGGCGACATCTCTCGTCCACGTCGATACGAGAACAGAAAAATAAGGGCTGCAGCGATAATGCCACCAGTAAAGGCAAGCAGCGGAAGCATAATATAGGAGCGTGCGCCAAGCGAAGCGATATAAACAACAAAAATTAATACAAACAACCCTGACCCGGAGCTAATCCCGAGCGTACCGGGACTTGCCATATCATTGCGCAGCAGGCTTTGCATGACCACACCGACCGCTCCCATGCCTAGCCCAACCAATATTGCCAGCAAAATGCGAGGCAATCGAAAATTAAACACAATCAGGTTTTGGTTATCCGTTCCTTTGCCCAAAAAAACATGAAAAACCTCCAACGGGCTGAGATTCATTTTGCCCGAATTAAGACTGATGATGGAAATAATGATAATAAGTGCAGACAATACGGAAATAATCGTTATGCCTCTTCGCAAGGTATAGCATTTTCCGTTCATTCAAACTCCCTCCTTTGCTTGCGCGCCAGAAGGAGGAAGTAAGGCACACCGATGATAGATAAAACAATACCAATTGGAGTTTCATATGGCTTATTGATTATACGACCTATCAGGTCGGCCGAAACAGTCAGCAATGCGCCGTATACTGCAGAGGCAGGAATAATGTAGCGATAATCGACCCCAACCATATAACGAACAATATGAGGCGTAATCAATCCGATAAAGCCAAGGGGTCCGGCGATTACAACGGCAAGTCCTGTCAGTACAAGCACTACAAGCGTAGACAACCCCTTAACCAAGCCGGTGCGAATGCCAAGTCCGTCGGCCACATCATTGCCCAGACTTAGAACTGTAATGGAGGGGGACAATGCCAGCGCCAGAAACAAACCGCCAACAAATATGGGAGATACCAGAAGCAGTTCCATCCATTGAGCGCCTGTCGTGCTGCCCGCCGTCCAATAGGCAAGCGCTTTGCCCAGATCATAGTTAATCGCCAAATATTGACTGAGCGCGCCAAACAACATGGAAATGGACAAACCTGCAAGCACAAGCCGCTGCGGTGTCATCCCCCGTCTGCCAAGTGAAGCAATAAAATAGGTCATTCCCGTTGCAATCGCTGCGCCAAAGCAAGCAAAAATCATAACCTTCCAATAGTCGGAGCCCGGAAAAAAGGCTAGACTAAAAGCAATAGCGAATGCTGCGCCGGAGCTCACACCCATCAAGCCGGAATCTGCCAGAGGATTGCGCGTTGTTCCCTGCATAATTGCCCCGCATACAGCGAGACTGCAGCCAACGACCAAATCGGCTGCTGTACGCGGGAGGCGAAGTGTATGAATGATTTGATGTTCCATTAGAGCAGGATTATATCGAGCAATAGCCTCCCATACGGTAGCCAATTGCATATCGGCAGCACCGAAGCTGATCGATGCTACCGAAACCAAAACCGTTAATCCAAGCCCAATCGCCATGTATAGAATAAAGAGGTTTGCGCCATGGCGTTTTTGCACTGGCTCAATTCCCATTATCGCTTCCTTCCCTCTTGTTCATAAAGATTGATTATTGTGCAAGCAAGGAGCGGAGCAGTCTATTCAACTGCGCGCAATAATGCTTCTGTTACATATTTGATTTGAGCCGCCGCAGAATAAATGTCACTGTAATAGCTAAAGCCAAAATCGATGTCAATGATTCGATTATTTTGTACAGCCGGAAGTGCATTCCAGATCGCATCTCCGGATAAGTCCGGCATGTCGTCGAAGACATTTCGGATAATAAAATCTCCGGTATATTGATTCAATATTTCAAAGGAAATTAATTCACTATAGGAGTCCTTGTCTATAATATATTTTTGTATAGCCTCGGTAGGCTTTAAGCCCAGTGAAGCATAAACGATGCCTCCCGTGCCGTATTTACCGCCGTGAACATCCATCGCCCGATCTGCCCCGCCTTCAAACACAGATACGGTATAATTCTCGAAGCCGGCCTGAGATAGCTTAGCCTTTGCCTCTTCCAGAGTAACATCCTACGATTTAATGGCTTCAGCAGCCTCCTCCTGACGATTAAGCACTTCCCCGATAAAGGTAAGCCTCTCATCCTGGGTCAATTCCCCTTGTGGAATATAAACCGTAGGTGCAATACCTGAAAACTTCTCTACATGATCCTCGTCAATTACAAGTATTAAGTCAGGCTCCAGCAGCATAATGCTTTCGCCCTCCCACTCAGGAAACCACCCCAGGCCAGTAGATTCCTCTACCAGTTCTGAAAAAGCAGCACCCTCGTAAACATCCGATATTCCAACCGGCATAATCCCCATTGCAACGACATCGCCCATCAAATATTGAACAACAACACGCTGTGGCTTCGCCGGAACCTCAACATCTCCCTTTGTTGTTTTGACAATTCTCGTTTGAGACTCAACAACATCCGTCCCTTGGGTTTGCTGAGTCAACGCAGGCGAATTTGCCGGAGAAGGACTTGCCGTCCCTCCAGTATTAACCGAAGCGTTTGACGTACACGCTGATAATATCAGCATCAAACTTATTGCTGCCGCTACGATCATTTCCTTGCCTCTTATCTGTCCAAACATGCCTAACTCCCCGTCTCTGTGAGTTTTCGCCGGATTTTCCAGCTCCCTCTCATTGTAGGGATATCGATAATCATTATCAATATCACAACCGTGCATGGAAGATATCTTTTTGTTCCGGAACTCACTCGGGGTTATACGATAATACTTTTTAAACGATCGAATCAGATTTAACTCCTCGGTCATGCCGCACCCCAATGCAACCTCCTTAATCGTTGCATTGGTATAAAGCAAAAGGCGGCGTGCCGCTTCAAGCCGCTTTATTGTAAGATACTCCTGCAGGCTCATACCCACCCGCTTCTTGAATAGCCTTGTTAATTGCCCTCGACTAATGGCAAATCTTTCGGCAATCTCCTCAAACAGCATAGGCTTCATGTAATAGTCATCCAGATAACGTCTGGTGGAGACCACAGGATCGGGCTGAAGAAAAATATTGTCGCCCTTTTTCAGATCCTTATACACCTCACGAATCAGCAGATAAAATAAGCCTTTAGCATGCAGGTGTTCCAGCGACGTCCTGTGCTGCCAGCTGTTCACCATTTGCTGAAACATATCAAGGAGCCTGAGCGGGTTGCCGGGTGTATATGCAAACAGCTGCACAAAAGGATTGGCCAGCTCCAGCCGCTGCTGCAATTCCTTGTTCCATAAGGAGGGGCGCTCCGCTTTATAAAACACCATAAAAACCTTTGCTACCGCTTCAGAAGGGGAAATGCTCAGGTTTGTCCCTTTCCCGCCATGAAGCACACCGAAACGCCCCATTATCATAACAGTCCCATTTAGCTCCACTTGGGCCTGCACGCCACAGAAGAAAATCAGCATACTGCTGGGCATGCGATAATTGGTTAGGGTCTGCCCCGGCTCGTAATGCTGATACCGAACATCTGTTAATTTAATTGCAGAACGTGTCCATAAATAAGACAGCTCGTCTATCCGGTCTGGTGTAAACGTATACGCAGGATCATTTTCCTGAAACACCTGCCATCCACTCCTTCACAATCGGTTTACTTTGTATGATAAATACATTGCTTATGATTATCAATATCATTTACATCCAAAGTTCCGCACAGTGATTCCCGATTTAGCCGATATCGCCAGTTTGTCTGCAATACGCCAGCGTCCAGATTGTATAGTTTGGCATTAAGCGTACCTAGCATAAATGGCGAGTGGCTCGCTATAATAAACTGGCTGTCCAAATAACGTGCAAGCTCGTTAATTTGCTCTGCCAGCCTGATTTGGTTTTGCGGAGAAAGCGACGTTTCCGGTTCGTCCAATAAATACAATCGGCCGGGAAGCAAAGGATTGCTCCAGCTTCTCCGCCTCGGCTCTGCCCATCCCTTGCTTCATCTCCTCATAGCGTAAGCCCTCGCGAAGCACATCTGCCTGCTGGATTTTTTTTGATTTCGTACAAAATATCCTCAGACTTGATATACTGGCTGCCTTCCGGCAGCTTTCTGATATCATGCTCCCTTTCATCTCGCCCCAGCGCATAGCTGCTTTCATCCAGGAAAAGCTGCACATAAGGGCTGTGACCAATAGCCGTCATTTTTTCAGCCCCTGTTATGTCCAGCTTGTTGGCAATCAAGTTCAGCAACGTTGATTTGCCAGAGCCATTGCTGCCGTACAATACCGTAATCTTGTCAAAAAATAAATAGTCTCTTATTGGGTTTATTCATTAACCGTCCAAATGTCCAGAGCCAACAGGCGAACCGCCTCATGCTCATGCTTGCGATACGCCCGTAAGCGTTCGGCGCAAGCCGGATTCCATAATAACAGCTTTCCTGCCGCCTGCAGTAAAGGAAGGGCTACATACTGAGCCTCAAAAGGCGTCTGGGCCTTCAGATGATCAACGATGCCCAGAAGCTCCTCAGGCTTCCACAATCCCTTGCTCGCATCTATAGCTTGAATAATAAATTTATAGGCATAATTCAATAAATGCGGTTTCCCTTGTACGATCTGTATCACTTGCTCTAAAGGGTCAATTGCCGTATCAGCTCTATTCCAGTCAATCATGGCCAGATGCAATTTAATAACAGCCGGCTTCATCGATTCCCTCCGGGCCAACGCACCAATCATGCCTTCATATAAAGGCAGCAGTCTTTGCCTTGTATGCTGCGGCAATGAAACCGCCTTGTCTATTACTTCTAATAACCGCTGACGATACGGAAGATCCCTCTCGCCGCACGCGTTCCATTGCAAGTCCTCTTCCTTTTCGGCCAAGCTTTTGCATAAACCAATTAACGCCTCATTTATCGCGCCGTCTCGGCAAGCAAACATCAGGGTATACAGTGCCGCCTTCCAACTGACGCTGTTGCCCATATCCATAATGGCTTTGCCCGCAGAGCCGGCAAGCAAAGCTTCATTTCCATCCGCCCATAGCTGCAATGCCTGGAAAGCTTCTACAGCGACTTCCCCGTCGGCACGGCCCGCTATTTCTGCAATCCATTGCGCATAGCGCGGCCGATCCTTAACAGGAAGCTCGCCCGGCTTCTGGTAAAGCAAGCTTTTTACAATATCCCGCTCCGGCGACAAAGCCATTTCCTTTAAAATATCCCAGCTTCGCTCATCATCAAGCCATTGCCTGGCTGCATGACCTATCGCAATGGCAACATCCTTGTGGACGTTTGGTTTCTTAGATTCACGCAGCAGAAGTCCCATGCCCTCACTACTTTTAAAAGCACCCAGCAGACGAATGGCTTCTTTTCTGACGGTTATTTTCAGCTTGTCCCTGTCCAGAAGGCTTTCAAGCATAGAGGCCGCTTGATCCGGCTTCACTCGGCGCAAGCACCGGGGAATGGCATACATCGCTACGCGAGCACGGTCGCTATCCAGATTGTTCAGCAGGATAGGCAGTGCCTTTTCCGGCTGTTCCCCTAAGGAGCAGGCATGCAGCGCCGCCTCGGCAATCTGCACCTCCCCATCTTTTGTCAGCTTCGTCAACTGATCAGAAAGATAGTCCGGCATTTTTGCCAGGCTTTTCATTGCCGCAGAACGCTCATAAACATTACGTTTGACATCCAGTGCGACTTTTTCCAGCAGGACGGCCAGCGCTTTTTGCTGGCGGGGCAGCCAGCGGTAAAAGCCATCCGATGCAGGAACAAGATAAATGGTTTTCCCTGAAAGATGCCGTCCTTTAATAATGGCCCCTGAAATGAACGGGTCCAGCCATTCCTGACGCTTTTGATGCAAATGCGTAAATACCTCATGAAAAAAAATGAAGGAGGGGTCTTTGTCCAGCAGCTCCTTTACCCGTTCATCGCGTGTTTTGCGCGGAGCAAGCCAATAATGAACGGCCTGCGACGGCACCGTTTTTGCTTGCAGCAGCTCCTTTAACAACTCTTGAAGCTTGGGGAGCCGTTCTATGGATTTGCCAAACGATCCCGCCATCCGCAGGATGTAGGTGTAGCTCTCCCGTTTGTTGGCTTCCATGCCCAGAGCATAAAGCTCATCCGCCAGAAGATTCAGCGCATGATCCGGCACGCTTTCCCAGTCCATGGTGCGCAGCATAAACTGTCCATCCCGCATTGCCATTCGGGTAAATGTCCGCAGCGCAAATTGAAATAGACGGCCCTCTGGCTGCATGGCATGATAACGAAGCAGGATAAAGGCCAGATTCTCGATAGATGTTCGGGTCCCGTAGGAGGTATCCCTTGCTTCAATGACACTGTCCGCAAGCAAGGTCAACTTATCAATATGTTCTTCCGTAAATAGCGGAGCAGGGCAATTTGCAAGCTCGGCCATAACCGTATTGCGCACGGGGTCCTGATCGTTTTTAATCCGCGTCAAAAAATGTAACGTTTCATCCATTCCGCTTCGGGATAAAATAGTGCTTCGAATAAGTAGGGCATAAGCCGCTGCGCGCTCCTCCGCCCCGGATACCGCTGCAGCGCCCTCCAACGTAGCACGGACATGAGCAATTCCTCGTCTCGCTGTTATTTCCAGCTTGCTTTCCCGACGTTCCTGTATCTCCCGCAAACCCAGCATTCGCTCGGCCTCCCGATCGCGCAAGCCATGCGGCAAAACATCCAGCAGAAGCGTCGGGAATATCCGCTTACTACGGTCTTCCTCCTTGTAGGCCGCTTCAAAAACCGCTCCGCGCCAGGACGGCGCTAGAGTATCCAGCACCTTTGCAACATGGGAAGGCTGCTGAGCCATCAAGGAAGTTAAATCAGCCCATTGCTGTATGGAAAATAGCTTCCTTCTTTTCAAGACGCCTGCCGGCACGCCATGATTCAGCAAATCGCCTCGTGCTTCCTCAATCGTGAGCAGCATCAAGACTTCATCGGGGCTGGTTTCCATCAGAATGCCCAGACGAGATCTCAAGACAGGATGAAGCTGGTTGGTTGGACCAAGCTTCAATGCACACTCCAAAACAATCCTTGGCCTTAGTGTGCATAATATCTCTATCGCGGTTGCAAATCTCCACCATACATCAGCCTTTTCCCGATGCGATGCCTGTTGCAATGTATCCTGAAAATGAGCCGCTACGATATCCGGATAACGCTGCGTAATCATTTTCCAATTATGTAGCGCATAGCTCAGCTCTGGAAGGCGAAGACGAACCGTTTCCTCCCTGCATGCGGGGAGCAGTGTTGCGGCCTCATGTCCTCCATAGCGTGCAAGCACAAGCGGCAGCAGCCGCTCGGCCCAGTCCTGCCGGTGGACGATTACAATGCTCCGCAGCAATTGACGGCGGCATTCATGGGACAGAGAATCAAGCTGTGCTTCAATGGGGAAATCAGAACCGCCGTCACCGATAACCTCCGGCAGAAGTCTGGCTGCCCGGCTCCTTACCCCAGCCTTCTCATGACTCAAAGCTAACAAAATAGCTTGAGCATCACTGGTTACACTCGCGCCGGTTAAAGCCAAATGCCCCTCATAGGCGCTACCGCTATCCAGAAGGAGTACCAGCAGGTTCCGATACGCTTTATCTCCCTTATGCTCACGACCCCAAGCCGCCATTTGTTTCATTCTGTCAGAATATCCTATCGAGTCAAGAACCGCCAATATCCGTTTAATATCCAATGAATCTTTGCGAAATAGCACGTTTCCCTCTCCTCTCCCTTCATGAAGGACGACTCCATCCTGCACGAGCCTTATCTCTTTGAGGTAAAGTCCCCCTGTTCAGGCATGATTCTATCAAAATTAAACCCTTCAATCGTGCTGGACGCTTCATCCAGCATATCCAGTATAGCTTCGATTTCAGTCTGGTCTTCGGCCCCGGGAGCTGTGACGGACTCATAACGAATCATAACGGGCAATTCGATCCAGCCCTCCAGCATATCCCATAAAGCATCCAGATTATTCCCGTACCATGCCGGAAAAGCCAACTGCTTCGCTAGCTGCTGATGCAGCTGCTCTGCATTAGCTATCGCTGCACCATAAATCGCAATCTCTTTCATGATATGCCTCCGCCTCCGTCCCGATCCACTCTTGTAAAGGTTTTATAATGATCCCTTGTCATATAAATCAATCCATCATTGGAGTAAAGAATACGGTCTGCGCCTCTTGTTCCTCCGTCATAATGGATATCCGCTTCATACCATATTCGCCGCTCTGCCTTGGGCAATCGCCCTTCACGGTTCTGAAATACATCTCCGCCAATGGATGCGCCTGGAGCCACGTCATGCAAATTGCCCTTTTGCGCAATCCATCCCCGTTTTCGGGCCTCGGACTTCGTTAAATAATGGTCAGGCAAACGCTGGTGCTCCATAAGAAACAACGCGACTTCTCTAAACTCCCGAAGATCATTCCCCGCCTGCTCCAATGTCTGAAACTCATCGCTAAATAAATCAGCATCCGCTGTAGACGTGTCTATAGACGGAGAAGCTTGCGGGCTCAACAGGTCGCTGCAGCCTGCCAAAGCAACCGAGATGACAAGCAGTCCAATCCAGATGAAGCTCAACCATCTTCTTTTGGTATGTCTCATGCTTCTAAACCAACCCTCTTTCAGCTATCCAAATGAGGCATATCTTGTTATCCGCCCCTCAAATCATCATCTTAATAAACTAATCTCTCACTACCCAGCACTGTCTTGTTTTGCACGGGGTTTCCGGTGAGGTATACCCTCTTTAAATTCGCCAGCGAAACTAGAGGATCAACGCTCGCAATCGCGTTATTTTCCACATGCAGCACCTCCAGCTTTTGAAAGCCGCTCGTAAAATCCAGACTTTGTATGGAGCTGTCCTGCAGCGTAAAGGAACGCAAACCCGTCAGGCCGGCAAGGTAAGGCGTCACTCGATCGAGGTTTTGCACACTTTCGTTGTTCACCAAATAATACGATGCATCTATCGTCAAATGCTCAAGCGTATCATTTTTAAACGGCTTTTCGTCTTGCATGGAAAACGTGCATTTCAAGCAGCTCAAGGCTGTCACGTTCTTCAATTGGAATAAAGCATAGGTATCCTCGTAAAATGATGTTTCACTAGCATGGATAGTTCGTAAAGCTGGAAGCTGATTTAACGCCTCAACCTGAACCATCGAACCGCTGCCGACTAAAGAAAGCTCCGTAAGCTTTGGAAATTTCGTCAGCTCCATGCCATCTACCCCGCCGCTACCCAGATGCAGGGTCAGCGAATGTACCGCAGGCCCTTGAAAGGCAGAAACAAATGCGCCCGGCAGCTCGGCCACTCGAACAAGAGGAAGCGTAAGCGCAGGCACATTTTCGTAGTAACCCGAAATAAACAATTGCGACAACGAGGTCAAGCTATTGATGGCATCCAATGATTCCAGCGAACCGACGCTTGACAGCCTTAATGTGGTGAGTGAAGCCTTATCCCTCAACGCCTCAAGACTAACGATATCAACGCGGGTCATATCCAGCGTGTTCAGGTTGGGCATGTTTTTAACAAAATCAATCGACTTCAGGTTGGAAACTCCGTCAAAAGTCAGCTCGCGCAGCCCGCTAAGCGCAAAAAGGCTGCTGAAATCTGTTGCTTCACTGCTCATAATAGCCAGCGATTCCAGTGAATTAAACGAAGATACCCACTTCAAATCATCCACCGTACCAATGGAGAGCGATCGCAAAGGAAGCTGCTGCAGCAGATGAAAATCCGTTACGTCCTCTCCGACATACGTAATCGCCAAGGAGCGCAAATTTGAAAACTTCAACAGCATATTAAGCTCCGCGTTGCTGCGAATTTGTGTCGTCAGCTCCAGCAGCTTGGACGGATCTCCAAAATAGTTGGAAAAAGAGGAAAACGATTCGTTAAATCCCGCCGAATACCCCTTCAAGCCTTCCATATGGCTGAAGCTGACATTTTGGGCTTGGGATATATCGTATTCACCCTTCAAATCCAGCATCGTTAATCCGCGAAACGCTTCAAAGTCTTTTTGCTCGATTTTCTGCGTATTAAGCAGCTTGTCTTCAATGGTATAATTCAGCATTTGGGCTTGCTCATTTGTGAATGGATCATCAAAGCTATAGGTAAAATGCCATTGGTAATCCCTTTTATCTGCGGACAGATAACGAATGCTGGCCAGCTCTTCCTCCGTCGGCGCGGCTTCAACTTTTCCGAAAATATCCTTCAGAAAAAATTGCAGCACCTCGCTTTCAGGCTCCGAACGGACTGAATAGGCAACGCCGGGCTTTGACGTATTGCCCGATTGATTCGCCAGCCATAAGAAACAAAACAGTGCAGCAAATACAATTAAAAGATATATGGTTACAGATCCTTTCGGCTTTGGTCTTGCTGGCGCTGCTGCCCTGGCCGGGGCAGTCCCATGATAATGATGAACCGACTGATCGACATAATACACATTGTTTTCCTTCAACAAAAGCTCCGTTTCGCAAAATGGACATTTAAACATTTTTTCATTTTTATGCTGTATTTGCCCGTTGCAATTGGGACAGATCAATTTTATAAAAGCCACTGGACACCCTCCGCATCTATCCGGTTGTTTGACATGATATACGTATCGTTAATATAAAAGGTAGCATTTTAAAATGGGGACGGCAACAGCAGAACGGCCTATCAGTTATTGAGGCAGTAGCCGCATTAGCCCTGCGTTTAACCGATGTTAACAAGCTGCAACAAGATTTAACAAGCGGCATCAAGCGGCATCAAGCGGTATCAAGCAAAACAAGCTCAAGCGCTGGTCAGGAAAGCCTGCGCTTGAGCTTGTTTTGTTTTTTCGGGGCTTTTGTGGCTCTGTGGTTCTGTTGTTCTGTTGTTCTGTTGTTCTGTTGTTCTGTGGTTTTGGGCTTTTGTGGTTCTGTGGTTCTGTAATTCTGGTTTTGTGATTCTGGTTCTGTGATTCTGTGGTTTTGTCGTTTTGTGGTTTTGTGGTTTTGTGGTTTTGGGCTTTTGTGTTTTTGGGTTGGGTCTTTGGGCTTTTGTGGTTTTGTAATAAAAGAGGCTTTGACGTGATCCGTCTTTTGCCGGACATCCATGACCGTTACAGCGCGAAATAGTTGACTTTTCCTTGAGCAACGGTCATCCGTGTCCTTTACAGTACCAAAATGGTGTATACGGACGCGATTTTGAGGGAGGACGGACGCCAATGTCCGTTACAAATTGAATTTCAGCCAAAAGTAGCTTCTAAAGGTCATTTTTGTCCGTAAGAATGAAGCCCCGCAGTGTTCCTGCGTGGTTACAGTGTTCCTGCGTGGTTAATGGTTGGCGCATGCGAAACAAGCCTGCCGCCTACCCCTTGAAAAAATCCCGCCAAGGGTCGTTGCCGCCAAGTCTGCGCAGCGCGTCCGCCATATTTATGCCGTCGGGGGGAATCGTGTCGAGCTCCTCCCATGCAATAGGCATGGACACGCTGGCTCCCTCCCTTGCCCGGACGGAATAAGGTGCAATGCTTGTAGCGCCTCTGCCGTTCCGTATCCAGTCGATAAATATTTTATCGACGCGTTTGGCTTTTCTGACATTGCTGGTGTAACGGTCGGGCCACTTCTGCTCCATCACCTGCGCCACGGTTTTGGCAAAATCGTTAAAGGCCTCCCACTCCATAACCGGCCTAAACGGAACGACGACATGGTATCCCTTGCCCCCGCTTGTTTTCAGATAGGACTTCAGCGACAGCTCCGACAGGATACTTTTTATATCCTTTGCGCCTTGTCTTATTCTGTCCAGCTCCATCCCTTCATCCGGGTCCAGATCAAACACCATAATATCCGGCTTTTCCAGCTCGTCGATGGTACTGCCCCAGGTATGAAATTCTAGCGTTCCCATCTGCGCTTCATGAATTAAACCGGCAGTATCCTCAATATAAAAATAATCCTCCATTTTTCCGCTGCTGTTCGTCACAGGAAAGGGGATAACGCCTTTACTGCCCGGCCCGGGATGTTTTTTGTAAAAGCAGTTCTCTGACACGCCTTTGGGACAACGAACGCTTGTAACAATTCTGCGGCTTACATAAGGCAGCATCCGTTCGGAAATCGCCGCATAATAGCGGATAACCTCCTCTTTTGTCACTAGAGGGCTCTGGAAAAGTACCTTGCCGGGATTGCTGATTTTCACTCCTTCGATGACCACGCTTGCTGCCTTGGCTGACGTTTTGGTCGTTGTGGCCGGGTTAGCTATTGATGCGGCTGGCTTGCCCAATGCCTTGACTGTTCCTGATGTTGGTCTGGTTGTTGCTGATTGCGAATGGACTGTTTCTGGCGATGGTTTCACTGTTTCTGACAGTAGCTTGGCTGTTGTCGAAGCTTTCCCGCTCGTCGTGGTTGGCCCGCTCGTCGTCGTTGTCATGGGCATCTCCGCTCCTTCGTCAAACTCGGGCTGCCAATCACCCTCTGCGCTTTCCCGTTTTATAGTCTTAGGGTTTTTATCCCCTCTTAGCCCTTTGAAGCTGGCTTGCCTCAAATGGCCGTCCCTGGTCCATTCGGCAAATTTGATTTCCGCCACGAGATTGGGTTCAAGCCAGGTGAGTTTTTCCTTTGGCGCCGGCTTTGGCGCGGTGCCAAAGGGAGAAGCCTCTCTGCTGAGGCTCGCAAACTTACTTTCCAGCGCTCTCATCCCCGCTTCGCTTATGCCGGTTCCTGCACGTCCCGCATAGATCAGCTCGTCGCCCTCATAGACGCCTAGAAGGAGCGAGCTGACCCCGCTCTTTTTTTTGTCCGTCAGAACATAGCCGCCTAACAAATTCCTGTCTTCTCTCGCATTTCAGCTTGATCCAGTTTTGGTTGCGGCTGCCGCTATATTCCGAGTCGGCTTTTTGCCAATAATCCCTTCCATTCCCGCTTCACAGGCTGCGGCAAAGCTTTCCTTTCCGTTTCCCGCTATATGGCGGCTATAGTGGAGATTGCCCGGAGCATGCTCCAGCAGCTTCTCCAGCATTTCCTTACGCTCGATCAAGCGGCGGCCCCGAAGATCAATGCCGTCCAGCGCAAGCAGATCAAAAACAATATAGGTCAAGCTTTGCTTGCCGGATTTTTTCATATAGCTCTGCAAAGCCTGGAAATCCGTCCTGCCCAGCTCGTCCGTAATGGCAACCTCTCCATCCAGTATCATGGCCCTGCCTTCGGCAAGCTCCGCAAGAGAGGCGGCGACGGCGTGAAATCTTTCTGTTAAATCGTTGCCGTTTCTGGTTACCAGCCGGACATTGTTTCCTTCCACAAACGCCACGATCCGATAGCCGTCGTATTTCAGCTCGTAAAGCCACTCCCCGTTGACCGGAACCGAATGCACAAGCCTGGCGAGCTGTACCTCCACTTTGCTGAAGGGATTCCTTGTTATTTTGTCACTTTCGCCCCGTGCGATTTCATCCATAGATCGTCCGCTTCTGATGCTGGTGCTATACGCCGATATCCCGTCTTCATCTTTTATATACTCGTCCCTTTCCTTGATCAGGAGCCAATTATCCTTGTCCTCGCCGGGCTTTGGCTTCAAGCGGATCAATACCCAACGCCCCTTCAGCCGCCGTCCCATCAAAACAAACTTCAGCTCGCCCTTATAAAGCCCCTTCTCCACATTGCCCTGCGGCTCCCAAAAGCCCTCATCCCATAACATTACGACTCCGCCGCCGTATTGTCCTTTTGGAATCGTGCCTTCAAAATTGCGGTATTCCAGAGGATGATCCTCCACCATAACGGCAAGGCGCTTATCGCGTGTATTGTAGGAGGGACCCTTGGGCACTGCCCAGCTTAACAGCACGCCTCTCCACTCCAGCCGCAAATCGTAGTGCTCTCTTCTTGCCATATGGTGCTGAACAACAAATCTCAGCGCTTCCCCCGAAAGCTCTCCATTGCCTTCAGGCTCCAACGTTTTGTCAAAATTTCTTTTTTGATTGTACGCCTTCAGTTTTTCAGCCATGCCACCACGCCGTTTCTTTGTTCATGTTATCAAGCCGACAATTGCTCCTGACAGGAATTCTTGCATGGTTATTGTTTCCAAGTCCGGCAGTATTGTATTCCGGAATGGCTGATCGCCGGCTTTATAGCTTGGCTTGCTGCGGCTGGACAGGCTTAAGCTCCTTTCTCCTCCATTTCCCATGAATAAGCAGATGCGCGGCCAAACCCGCCACCAGACCCCAGAAGGCGCCGCCAACGCCAAGCAGGGTGACATTTGCGGCAGTTGCCAAAAAAGTGATCAATGCCGTCTCGCGTCCCTTCGGCTCGGTCAAGGCATTTGCAAGACTGCCGCCAATGGCGCCAATCAGCGCCAGCCCCGCCAGCGTGGCGACAAAGGCGGACGGCAGAACTAAAAACAGAGCTGCCAGCGTCACTCCAAAAATACCAACAATCATATAAAATACGCCGCAGGCAATCCCTGCAATATAACGCTTGGAGCTATCCTCATGCGCGTCCTTGCCGGTGCAAATCGCCGCTGTAATTGCCGCTACATTAAAAGCATGCGAGCCAAAAGGCGCCATCAGAAGCGAGCCTAAGCCTGTTACGGTCAAAATGGGATTGGCGCTCGTTTTGAAGCCGTCATTGCGCAAAACAAGCATGCCCGGCATATATTGGCCGGTAAGCGTAATGATGAACAGCGGCAGCGCTACGCCCAATAGCGCATGCAGCGTAAACTCCGGAACAACAAGCTGAGGCGATGCCAAAGCCAGGTTGATAGAGCTGAAGTCCGCTTCGCCCATAACGAGCAAATAAAGGATCCCAATAACCAAAATACCTACAATCGCATAACGGGATGTAAAGCGTCTCAGCACGATATAGGCTCCAAACAAAACAAGAACAAGCAGAGGTTCTACTTTTGCTCCTTCAAAAGCTGATATGCCAAACTGCAACAATATGCCGCCCAATAATCCCGAAGCAATGCCCGATGGAATAAGGCGTACCAGCCGCTCGAACATGCCGGATAATCCCAACGCTATAAAAGCGGCGGCGGAAATCATGTAAGCGCCAATTGCTTCGGGGTAAGGCGTAACAGCCAGCGCCGATACCAGAAAGGCTACACCCGGCGTTGACCATGCCGTAATAATCGGCTCGCGATATCGCATGCTCAGCCAAATCCCGGTTATGCCAACTCCGATGGAAATCGACCAAATCCACGAGGCTGTCATTTCCGGGCTTAAGCCGGCAACCTTCGCAGCTTGAAATACAAGAATAAACGTGCCTCCATAATTGACTATGACCGATATTAAGGCGGCTATTGTGGGGGATATAAGATCGCGCCCGCGTATTGAAAAAGCTCTGTTCTTCATTGCTGTTCTCCCTTTCTCGTAAATTAAACATGACCAGAACAGCATATCAAGCATTGGATTGTTTATATACATCCATAATTTAAATTTCGAACAATCCAAAAATCGTACAGCAAAAAGCCCGGATACCAAACGGCATCGGGCTCTCTGCTGAATCATTATTCGTACCGCTTGACTTTTCGGACAGCACCTTTACCTACTTCTTACTCCATTCAGTAGCGCCTGGGATTCTTGCGGCGGCTTTATTCCTGCGGACATGGATGACCATTAGGAGCTGTTTTCGACGGAAAATCAATGTGTAGTGGACATTGACGTCCGTAACCCCTCAAAATCCCGCTCGTTTGCGCCACATTGGAGCGCTAAAGGACACGGGTGACCGTCTCTCAAGGGAAATCCAGCATTTTCACCCTGTAACGGTCATAAATGCCCGACAGAAGACAGACAACATCGTCAAGCGCCGATTTATTAGGTTAAGCCTATTGATTCCCTTCAGTTTCCTGTTCCCTCTAGTTACCCGTTTCTTCTCTCACTCATCTTTTCTGGGCCTTGATGACAAAGGTGACGGGAAGCATTCGGGCTTTCCGGGCAAAGCTGCTGTCACTTGACCCCGTCATTTCCTCATCCGATTCCTCAACCATTTGCTCGATAACAAATCCGGCTTTAGCCAAAGCGTTTACATATGTCGATAGCTTGCGGTCAGATAATGACAAAACCCCGCCGTCAATAGATACCGAATACCAGGATTCATCAAAATAGCTTTTTTTGAAAACAAGTGTATCCTCTTCTGCGGCAACACATTTATGTATGGGATGGGACCAGCTGAATATAAATACGCCATCCTTTTTGAGATAAGAAGCGATCCTGCGGAAGGTGCCGTCAAGATCGGTGGTCCAGCCAATTCCATAGACCGAATAAACAACATCGAAATAGTCAGCCGGCAAGCCGCATTCTTCCTCCATCGGGGCGCAGATCAAATGTGCCGAAAGACTATGCACTTGCAAATATTGCCTTGCCTTTTCCAGCTGTTCAGCGGACAGATCAATACCCCATAGCTCTGACGCTTTGCGTTCGCTCATATAGTGCAAGGAATGTCCTGTTCCACAGCCTATTTCCAGCACCTTTTTCCCTGATAAATCGGGAAAGAGCCGGCATTTTTCTTCGGATACATACGCGCCATAATGCGGAAGCGCCGTTGTTCCTACGACTTCATTCCCCTTAACGCTCCAGAAAAGGCCGTTAGTCTGATGAACAGCTGCCTGGTTCATTTCCACCGAAACCGCGTATCCAACCTCCCCGGCTCCCATAATATTGGTTCGTTGATTGTGATCCTTTTCCACGACAATACCCTCCATTAATACCAGTTTAAAGGTCAGCTTTGGAAAAGGGTTCAGCGTTACCCCCTTGTTTCGGGCCAAGGAAGGCGCTATACCATGCAATTGACTAAAAGCTCTGGAAAAAGCAGCCGGAGACTCATACCCGTAACGCTGTGCGATATCAATGATTTTATTTCCTTGTTGAACATCGGAAGCCGCCTTCGTTAACCGCCTGCGGCGAACATATTCGGATAAAGGGATTTGAACAAGAAAAGAAAAAAGCCGCCGAAACTCCCACTCCGAGCAATTCAAAAACTGTGACACGGTAGAATAGTCAATCTGCTCAGGCAGATTGTTTTCAATATAGTCCATTGCCTGATTCATCCGCTTCTGCCAATCCATAACTTCACCTCCTACTAGATTATAGGAAAGGATCAGGCAACTTTCTTTGCAGCAGGTGTATTTAATTGCAAAGGCTATCATCCAGGGTCATCCTCCGCCGTAATATGGCAGAAAAGGGACTGTCCGAAAAGCCTGTTACGGTGAATGATGATTCAGCAAAACGGGTACCTGCTGAATCATTATTCATTCCGCTTGACTTTTCGGACAGTCCCATCATTCCTGTAGCATCTATTATTACTTAACCGCCGATTCTTCTTCAGCCTCAACTGCCTGCAGCTTTGGAGTAACAATCGAAAGAAGCAATTCATTTTCGGACGAAATCATGGCAACCCCCGGCGGCAGCTGGATATCTCCAGCCAAAAGGGTGTCGCCAATATCCATCTCGCTAATATCAACGTTGATAAAGGACACGAGCTGGTGAGGCAATGCTTTGACCTCGATGAATGAGCTTTGCGTCTGCAAAATCGCGCCCATCTTTGTCCCTTTCGGAATGCCAATGTAATTAAGCGCTATCTTTGTAACAACAGGCTCATCCGTCTTGACGCGAAGCAAATCCACATGAATATAGTCGCCCGTTACCGCATCCCGCTGCACGCCTTCCAGCAATACGGGAATTGTTTCCGAGTCTTTGATTTGAAGCTCCAGCACTCCTGATCCTGATCTTCTCATCCAGCGCTTGAAATCTGGCATTGAAAGATGGACCATCGTGCTTTCCTTGTTCAATCCCATCACTACACCCGGTAGACGGCCGCTTTTCCGCAGCTGCTTCAGACTTGACTTATTCATAGATGATCGTTGTTCCGCTGTCAAACATGCACTCAACATATACAACACTCCTCATTACTCTGTTAATTTTGTGCTCTCAAAATCTATATCCGTCAATGAACATTGATTTCGTCCCCCTGCCCGGGGGATATATAGAGCACCATGACATCACCGCCCTTAATTATTGTCGTGGCAATCACTCCATTGTGATAAAGGCATTTCGCCAAAAATAGCGAAATGCCTTATTCATTACCATAGCACAAGCCGCATGCTTTGTCGACATGCATCATCGCAGCACATGCCGCTGCTTTATCCAAATGCATCTCCTGGGGTTTGCTGATTGCTGAAAGACTCTCAACGAGCCTATAATAGTACTACCCTATCATACAAATAGTGGAAAAATTATTAGTTCCCCCGTCTAAAGGCTAGGATGTTGAATAGACCAAGGACGGTTACGGCATCAAATCTCGTTTTGTAAGATATATACATAGTTGGTCTGCAAGACAGGAAAAGATCGCCGGGGATGAACGGGAGGAAGCAAAGGAAATGGCAAGTGTCATGCTGGTGGACGATGATCCCGATATCCTGGAGCTCATGCATGCGCAGCTGAGCAACGAAGGATTTCAGACGATAAAAGCAGGCCATGGCAAGGAAGCGATACGTCTGCTACGCAAGCATAAAGCGGATTTGGTTGTGCTGGATGTTATGATGCCGGTTATGGACGGCTGGGACCTCTGTAAATATTTGAAGGAGGAGTTTCCCAATATCCCGGTTCTCATGGTAACGGCAAAACGCGAAATCAATCAGAAGATCAAAGCGTTTGGACTCGGGACGGATGATTACATGGTAAAGCCCTTCGAGCCTTACGAGCTGGTGCTGCGCGTCCGGGTGCTGCTGAAGCGATACCGGATTGAGGCGTCGATGCAGCTTCAACTGGAGGATTTTGTGCTTGACCGGCATACGTTCGAAATTATTAAAGACGAGAGAAGGCTTGCCCTGCCGCTAAAGGAGTTTGAGCTGCTGTTTAAGCTGGCGGGAAGTCCGGGGAAAATTTTTACTCGAAACGAGCTGATTCATCTCATTTGGGGGCCGCAATTTCTGGGCGACGAACGAACGGTAGATGTACATATTAAACGCTTGCGGGAGCGGCTTGCGGAGATGGAAGCCCCCTTTGCCATTGCAACCAAAAGAGGGCTTGGCTACCGGCTTGAAATGGTGGACAAATGCTAAAAACATTGTATGTGAGGGTCATTATTACGTTTATTGTGGCGGTGCTGGTTGGACTAATCAGCGCCCTTTTTATTGCGATTATGATGTACAGGGATCAGTTGGCAGCAGAAGTGAACCGCGAGGCGGTAAAATACGGGCAGGCCTATGTCGATCTTTATGAGCAATACGGAATTAATGAAGCGGACAAGATCATCAAAATTTTGGAGCCTGCTGAAAGCTATACCTATGAGCTTATGAATGAAAAAGGCTGGCTCAAGGACAACGTTCACGAGCTGTTCGCAGCTTACGGAGCCATACCGGGCAGCAGCATGGCAAACACCGTGCTGGCTGGCGAGCCTGTCGCCTCGATAGAATTCAATATTTGGGGAAACGCAGGCATCATGCTGGGTACGCCGCTCACCATCGACAATAACAGGTACGCTTTATTTATGATCCCTCAATCATCGAATCAGCTAATCATCCTCAACAAGATGATAGTTGTTGCCCTGATCCTGGTGCTGGCGATAGGCGGATTGTGCATCGTCATTGCGGCGAGATATTTGGTGCGTCCCTTGAAGGAAATGAAGCAAGCGGTCGAGGTGATGGCAAGCGGCCGCTTCGATATTCAGCTGAGATCGGTCAAACGAAAGGATGAGCTTGGTCAGCTGGCAAAAAGCTTCAGTGTCATGGCTAAGGAAATTGGTCAAATGGATGAAATGCGGGGGCAGTTTGTCAGCAGCGTCTCGCATGAAATCCAGTCTCCGCTTACATCTATCGCCGGCTTTTCACGCATGCTGATGCTCGATAAGGTCGAGGATGCCGAGCAAAAAAAACGGTATTTGCAAATTATCTATAACGAAAGCCAGCGGCTATCCCGCCTTAGCGATAACTTGCTTAAGGTTGCAGAGCTGGATTCCGCCGCCCCCGCCTTTGAGCCGGTTACTTATGATCTGGATGAGCAGCTTCGGCAGGTCATCGTTTCCTTCGAGCCGCAGTGGTCGGCAAAATCAATTGAAATCGAACTGGATTTGCCGCATGTCAAAATAAACGCCGATGAGGATCAATTGAGCCAGGTATGGATCAACATTATCGGCAATGCCATTAAATTTACGCCGGATGGCGGCTGCATCAACATTGACATCAGCTTTGACGCCGTCGATATTAAGGTGTCGGTCTCGGATACTGGCTGCGGCTTCCCCCCGGATGAGGGGTACAAGCTTTTTGAACGTTTTTATAAAGCGGATAAATCCCGGAACAAAGAACTCGGCGGAAGCGGCCTCGGCTTATCCATTGCCCAAAAGATCGTTAATCTGCATAAAGGCAAGATAGGGATTTCCAACCGCGAAGAAGGCGGAGCGCGCGTGGACGTCACGCTGCCAAGCAGGGCAGCCAAACGAAAAGCGCTATCGCAGCCTGAAAAAAGCACATAGCCGTTAAAGCTCTTTTTGCATGGTTCACATTATGTTCATACTGAGCGTTTAACATAGAGTTACACACGCGAGCAGGGGGGATTTTGGTTGAATGGGTTAATCCGTTTTTCGATGAATAAAGTGGCTGCAATGGTTATTTTGATTGTTCTGCTTACAGGAGGGGGGCTGTACGCCACGGCGACGTTGAAGATGGAAACGTTGCCCGATATTTCATATCCGGTCGTTATGATTCAAACCTCTTATCCTGCACCGCCCAAGGATGTTATGGAAAAGGTGACGAAGCCGATCGAGGATAAAATCGCCAACGTGCAAGGCATTGATACGCTCAGCTCTGTATCAAGCGATAACGTTTCAAGCATCACCGTCCAGTTCAAGCAAGGCACAAATACGAAGGAAAAAAAGCAGGAGCTTGAAGGCTTGCTGCAGGATGTTGCGCTTCCGGCCGATTCAACAACGCCAAAGGTGCTGACGTTTGGTTTTTCCTCCCAGCCGGCTTATTACTTAACGTTGTACGCCAGCGATGAAATGTCCCAGACGGAACTGAACAAGCTGTATGAGGACAGCATCAAGCCGTCGCTGGAGAGTGTAAACGGGATCGACCACATTGATTCGATCGGGGTCAGCCATGCCTCGCTTGATATTTTGCTTAATGCGGATGCTATGTCGGTTTTCGGCCTCTCGTCGATGGAGGTTACGGGCGCCATTCAGGCAGCGCTGACGGACGGAGCGGTTGGCTCCGTCGAATTTGATGGAAAGACGCAGATGGCACGTGTATCCGGCGATCTTAACAGCATTTACGGGCTCCAAAACCTAGAGCTCGTTACAAGCTCGGGACAGACCGTTCTGCTCAAGGACTTTGCCGAGGTCGAGGCTGTCAACGAGGCCAAATTTATCGCCCGCTTCAACAGCCAGCCCGCGCTGGGCATTCGGCTCTACAAAACGAGCAGCGCAAACGCGGTAGACTTTTCCAATGAAATCAATACGGTCCTTGGCGATTGGGAGGCGCGCCAGCCCGCCATTACGTTCCAGAAAATTTTTGATATGGCCGACGAGGTTAAAAAGTCGATCAGCGGTATTTTGAAGGAAGGCTTTATCGGAATTGTACTTGCGGCTTTAATGATTTTGCTCTTCCTTCGCAATGTGCGGATGACCGCCATCGTTCTTATCTCCATTCCGCTATCCATTCTGATCACGCTGGTTATGATGTCGACGCTGGATATTACGTTAAACGTCATGACGCTAGGCGGCATGTTTATCGCCATTGGGCGAATCGTAGACGACAGCATCGTGGTCATCGAAAATATTTTCAGCCGTCTGGAAAAAGCTCAAGAGCGCGGCGAATCCGTTATTCTTCTGGCAACGCGCCAGGTTGCGATGGCGATTACGTCCTCTACTCTCGTGACGGCAGGCGTGTTTTTGCCAATGGTTTTTGTCGGCGGCATCGTTGGCGAGCTTTTCCGCCCCTTCGCTCTGACCGTCTCCTGCGCCCTGCTTGCTTCGCTTCTGGTCGCGCTCACGGTTATTCCGATGACGACGAAGCTGCTCGTTTTGCGCAGCGGCAAGCAAATGAAACATCAGGAAGAGGGCAAGGACGGCAAAATAACGCAATTTTATGAACGGGTGCTTCTCTGGTCCTTGTCTCACAAAATAAAAACATTGCTTCTATCGCTCGTTATCCTGATTGTCACTATAGCAGTCACACTGCCCAATCTGGCGATCAACTTTATGCCGGCAAGCGATGAGGACAAGCAGGTCTATTTTGATGTGAAATACCCTTATGAAACGTCGCTGGATAGCAATAATCGGCAGACTGCGGAAATCGAGCAAATGCTGCTGGACGCAACGGACAGCGATGGCGGACGTTTGTTCACCTATGTGGAGTCGTTGATCGGCTATGCAAGCAGCGAGGACCCTGTTCCATACAGAACGGCCATTACAGCTGAGGTCAATAAAACAAGCGATACTAAAGACGTGTTGAATACCTATACGGAAATGATTAAAAACCAGCTTCCGCAAGGCACGGAGGTTACCGGGCAATCCGCCAGCTCGGGAATTAGCAATGCCAGCTTCTCCTATATGCTGAAAGGAGACGATCAGCAGCTGCTGGAGCAAGGAGCAAAGCTCGTCAAGGAAAAAATGAAAGAATTCCCCGAGCTGACCCATATAACCGATACGCTGAGCGATGCGAAGATGGAGGTAAGCATTGCCGTGTCGCAAACGAAGGCGAGAGAGCTTGGCTTGACGCCAGCCGGAGTTAGAGATGCCGTTCATATGTGGATTGCCGAGCAGCGCTTGGGCGATCTCCGGCTGGATAATGTCAGGTATTCAACTGTCGTTAAGCTGCGCGACGAGGATAAGGGATCGCTGGAGAAGCTGGGCAGAATGCCTCTTCAATCCCCAACAGCAGGGATTGTTTATTTGCAAGAGGTAGCCAAGGTGAAGGAAATACAGTCGCCTGCAGCCTTAAGCCGGCAGTCGCGTTCACAGGTGGTATCGATAACGGCAACCATTGATGCGGCCAATCAGACGGCTGTTAGCACAAAAGCAGCCGCGGCGCTTGATGCGCTGGAGCTTCCGCCTGGCGTAACGACGGAAATCAAGGGCGTATCGGAGGATATTGCGGAGAGCTTTGGCCAGTTATTTGCTGCAATGGCGATTTCGATAGCTATCGTTTATTTCATTCTAGTGCTTTGCTTCGGCAACGCCGGTACGCCGTTTGCCATCCTGTTCTCTCTGCCGCTCGCGATTATCGGCGGCTTGCTCGGTCTGCTGATTATGAGAGAGTCGATTAATGTCACCACGCTTATCGGCTTTATGATGCTGATCGGAATCGTCGTCACCAATGCGATTGTGCTGCTTGACCGCGCGCAGCAGCTTCGGGAAGAAGGCTTTTCGGTTCGCCACGCGCTGGTCGAGGCGGGAAGAGTCCGGCTTCGCCCCATTATTATGACGGCGGGGGCAACCATTATGGCCATGGTTCCGCTGGCATTGGGCGCGGGCGGAAGCACGCTCATCTCCAAAGGCTTGGCAATCGTCGTTATTGGCGGTTTGATTACGTCAACCCTGCTTACGCTGGTCGTTGTACCGGTCGTATACGAGATGCTCGAAGCCATTAGCAACAAGCTTTTCCGCAGAGGCAAAGGAAAAAAGAACTCTACACCCGTTAATATAGGGAAACCCGCTCAAATAGAAGGCTAATGCATAAATAGATGACTGAGCTTAAGGACATACAGCAGTAAATAACGCAATGAATACCGAGGGGAGCTGGACTTATATGTTTTTTCGTATCATGAAGCGGCGGAATCAGCGAAGCAAGGTGACAGCTATAGCTGTGCTTTCGCTTGCGCTGGCAGCGGCAGGCTGTTCATCTGCGTCGCCATCGGCCGAGGAACCGGCAGCGGCGCAGCATGTAACAGTCATTAAAACGGAGAAGGTCGCCAAACACAGTATGGGCGATCCGCGAGAGCAGGTAGCTGAGGTTAGTGCTTCCGTTCGTCTGGACATTCCTTCACTGGCATCCGGCAAAATCTCCAAGGTGCTCAAGCAAAACGGCGATGAAGTAAAAAAAGGCGAAGTGATCATACAGCTCGAATCGACGTTGGCCGAGCTTGACCGCAAGCGCGCCGAGTCGGGGCTGGCAAGCGCCGAACAGGCTTTATCTAGCGCCAAGCAGGACATCGCGATAAACCGGGCAACCTTGATGAATAATATCGACACCTTGAAGGAGCAATATATTGAGGCTAACAATAACGAAGACCAAAAGCTGATTGATTCGGTTCAACGGAGTCTGGATGCGGCAAGGAAGCAGCTTGCGGATTTCGATAACGGAAACTCGCTGATCGGGCTGCAATCGCAGCTCGATGTAGCCAAGCTTGCTGTCGAGCAGGCGGACGTGCAGCTGGACAGCTATCACATTGCGGCTCCCGCTGACGGCACGATAACCGACTTTGCGGTAAGCGAAGGCATGACCATCTCGGCTGGCAGCATAGTTGCGGTTGTGCAAAACGTCAATCAGCTTTTGATCAAAACCGAGCTGAGCGAACCGGCAGCCGAGCTTGCCCGGGGCAAGCAAGAGCTTGTTTATTATGATGCAGACAACGCATTGGCAAAGAAAAAAGCAAAGGTCGTCTATTTAGCAGCCGTGCCTAATGCCAAAACGAGAATGTACGCGCTTGAGTTAACGGCGGATAATTCGGATGGTTCGCTGAAGCCCGGTACACGCGTACAGGTGGAGCTGACAACGGCAGCGGAGGAGGAAGTCATTGCCGTGCCTTCGCTCAGCATCGTGCGAGAAGGAAGCGACACATTCGTCATGCTATCGAACGCCGGCACGGCGGTGAAGCGCGCGGTGAAGCTTGGGCGGATTAACGGCAGCTATCAGGAGGTGCTGGAGGGGCTTAACTCCGGGGAAACCGTAGTTGTTTCCGGCCAGCATTCGCTGAGTGATGGACAAAAGATAGAAAACGAAGTCGCCGCTCTGCCATCTCAATAGAACAGCAGCCGGCGCGAACCGGGAATTGATTTAACAAGATGATACGGCTGTCGCCGGCTTCGGTCGGCGCAGCACATTTTTTTCAAGGAAATAGAATTCGGAGCTAGCGCTGAAAGGAGCCGTTAGTACGATCATGAACGAATCGGAGTTCCGGCAAGTCTATCTTGCCTACAAATCAGAGATCACAAGATATCTTGCCCGATTGACCAATAATGCGGAGGATGCGGAGGATTTGTCACAGGAATGCTTCATTCGGCTTCTTAATGCCAAAGTCGAGATTCAGGAGGACAAGCTCTGGTATTATTTGCGAAAAACGGCGCGCAATCTGGCCATAGACGAATACCGGAAACACAGCCGCAGGCCAAAGCGTGAGTGGATGGCGGAAATCGTCGTTCTTCATCGCGATACGCCAGAATTTGAAATGAAGGAGAGCATTAACGAAATCGTGTCGCTAGTCAAAAACGGGGAGCATCGGCGAATACTGGAGCTTCGATTGATTCACGGCTATTCCACCAAGGAGACGGCCCGGCTGGTCAATCAAAGCGAAGGAAAAATTCGCATTTCACTTTTTCATGCCATGAATAGAATTCGCCGGACCGCTGTTATTTCATAAATCGAGTGACTAAACCGTACTCAATCTTAGCTCATAAAAATATTGCACGCTTGGATGCTTTAGCTTAATGGCTTCAGCCATATTCAGAATCCGCTTTTTGCCAACCCGCCTGTCCACCAAAGCCAGAATATTCAATAGAATATCGCCGCTCTCCAGACTTTTCTCGATAGGAGCGGATAAAAACGTAGTAGCGGCAACGGTAAAATTGGATTTGCTTAACGCGGCTTGCGCCAACATAAGCTCCTTTGCATATCCCGTTATTTTCCTGCCTCGGGCGATTACCTTCAGGCGTTCCTCCGGAACGGCGCCTTTGGTTTCTATTCTGATCGCCTCTATCTCTTCAAGGCTGATTGGAATTTGGATACCGGGGTCGTTTTTTATTTCAAGCTCCGACTGGTACCATGTAATTCCGCTTGCGGCATCGTTCATATTAAGGATGTTCTTTTTATCGACTGCAATATAACAAAGCCCGGCCTTATCGGGCAAATAACGGTAGCTCGTTGAGCGGTATTCCACCCTGCCCTCTAACGCCGGACTAAGAAAACCCTCCAGTTGTTGCTTCAGCTTGCTCCAGGACATATCTCTTCTCCTATACTTTCTTTACTTCTATTATCCATCATACTTGAGTGTCGAGCAAATAACAGCAGAAAATATCATGTAAACCTCCCCTTTTATCCTTAAACTGTAGAAAAAGGAGGGAACAACATGTTAACAATACCTGTTCATACAATAGAACTAAAAGGAACAAACTTCGAGATTGGCTATAAGCTGGGCCGCATTATTTCTGAAAATACAGCGCATAAGCTGGCTTACCTTCGTACTCTTGAAGGATTTGGCCAATCCCAATATAAGGATGCGGTCAAGCTATTCGATGAGTGGTGCCCGGGCATTTCGGAAGAAATTGCCGGCTTTGCCGATGCCTTAAACGTAAATGCCGAACAAATAGCTTATTACGCCATGACGTATCTGATTCCGCGCTGCAGCCAAATTGCCGTGCTGCCAGGGCTGACCGCACAAAATAAACCATTGCTGGCCCGCAACTATGAATTTAATCATCAGATGGAGGATTTTGTGCTAGCCAGAACCTCCGTGACAGGCAAATATACGCATATGGGTACAAGCACCATGAGCTTTGGGCGAGACGACGGCTTTAATGAGCATGGACTCGCTGTTACGATGAGCGCTTGCGGCTTTCCCGTTGGAGCCGCTCCTTTTCTGCGTGCTCCAAAGATCAAGGGTTTGCATTTCTGGGCGGCCATTCGGGCGGTTTTGGAAAACTGCAAAAACGTCGAAGAAGCGCTGCATTACTTAAAAGAAATGCCTATCGCCAGCAATATCAATTTGATGCTTATGGATAAAAACGGAAATGCCGCCTTGTTTGAAACGATGGACGGCATTCAAGAAACAAAACAAATCAACCCGGCTTCGCAGGAGCAATTCCTCTGGGCTACCAATCATCCCGTGCTTCCTTCACTCCTTCAATACGAGCCTGAGGCCTCTATTCATTCCTTGCGGCGGGGAGAGTGGATTGCGTCCCAGTTGGAAGGCTCTTCGGAGATAACCAGTGAGCAGCTAAAAAATATGCTATTGTCCAACTACCCGGACGGGCTGTGCTGTCATTATTTTCAGGACTATTTTGGTACAACCAAAAGCATGCTCTTCTCTCCGGCGGACGGTATAATGGAGCTATGCTGGGGCGGCAGAGCGGAAAATGGCTGGCAAACGTATAACATTAAGCAGGTCATGCCAGACTCCTCAACGACAATCCAGATTTGCATGGAGAATGCGGACAAGACGATGTTTGGCTATCAATCCTTGCGCAACAGCTGACTAACGGAGGGATTCATTTTGGACTACCGGCACGCGTTAGAGCAGGCAATTATCTACATCGAGGACAGGCTTGGCGATGACCTCAAAGTCGAGGAGGTTGCTCGGGCCGCAGGGTATTCCTATTACCATTTGAACCGCCAGTTCAGCGCTATTTTAGGAGAAAGCATCGGCAGCTATATAAAGAAACGACGCTTGGCCAATGCTGCAAAAGCTTTGCTTTACAGCAATAACAAAATTATAGATATTGCGGTGGCAAATGGATTTGAGACCTCAGAGTCTTTTAGCCGCGCATTTAAATTCGTATATAAGGTCAGCCCGCAGGAATATCGGATCAATCGACTGGATACGTTTATAGCTTCCAAAACCCAGTTGCATGCAAGTTTATTAGAGCATCTGACGTGCAATGTGACCGTGCATCCAGCCATTGTAGAGCTGGCCGAAACAAAGGTTGCCGGGATTAGAGGACAAACCACTCTCAAGGATAATAAGCTGGCCGAGCTCTGGCAGCAATTCAACAGCCTCTCCCCTCAAATCCCTAATCGCTCCCTTCCCGGACGAGGCTTGGGTATTTGCGAGGCTTGCCATGAAAACAGCTTGTACTCCATGAGCGATGAGGTGTTATTTACGGAGGTTGCCGGTATCGAGGTCGATTCCTTTGAAGGGCTGCCGGCACATTTTGTGCAAAAGGTTATTCCCGAGGGACGATTCGCCGTATTTACTCATACAGGCTCGTTGCGCATGCTTCCTCAAACCTTCCATTACATTTGGGGAACATGGTGCCTCAACACAAAAGAGGAAATGGATGATCGAGAGGATTTCGAGCTATACGATCAACGATTTTTGGGATACGAGCACCCTGAATCCAAAATAGATTTGTATATTCCGATTAAGTAAAAAAGATGCATTAGGCAGCTGACGCGTCATAAATAGGGATTGCCTTCAAACGGCAATCCCCCCCATTTCCTTATTCTTTTTCAGATACAATCATAATTTCAATTGCGTCCAGGTCGATGCTTTGCCGCTTATTCCAGCTTCCTAATGTGCCGCCCCAAATGTTCTCGGCCTTAAGTCCCGCCTGAGCAAACATTTGCTTTAATTCGAACGGGAGGTATCTGCGCTCCTTAACTTCAACCTGTCTTTTCCCTTCAGGCAAATCCCATTCAGCTATACAATTCTCTACCATTGTTAAAGGATTAAATCGTCCGGAATCTACCTCCTCCTGAGCAAGGCTCCGAATCCGGGAATAGGCGTTTAGTGTGGTCAGTATAAATCTCCCTTTTGGCTCCAATGCGTCAGAGATATTTTTAAGAATTGCCATGTCATGCTCCAGCGGCTCCTCATCTCTGCCAACCAAACCAAATGCACCCTCACAAAGACAAATTGCCGCATCAAATGTTTCGGTCGGGGTATATTGCACAGCATCACAATGAATCCACTCAATATCAACGTTTGCTGCCGAAGCCAGCTTCTTCGCTTCCGCCAGCATCCCTGACGATAGATCAATTCCTGTGACTTTGAATCCGCGCTTGGCTAGCTCAACGGCATGTCTTCCTGCCCCGCAGCCAACATCAAGAATTCGGCTTCCCTCTGCAAGTCTCAATTCCTCAATAACAAAATCAACTTCCGAAAGAGTGTTTTTTGTAAAGTCATTATTCATATAATGCGGTGCATGCTGATCAAAAAAGGATTCCCAATTATTTATACTCATCGCGTTATACCTCCGTGTTTTGTGAACCACAGAAGCCCATCAATACCTCATCGCATACATGCAGCTTCTATATGTTCCGTTTTGTTTACCTTCTTCTTGAAGACATACGAACAGACTTTTCATACTGCATCTCTCCTTTTATAAGATATCTAAAACATACCATCCACTTCCATTTTTCACAATACACCACTTAGTTATAATTGAGATTTCCCAACTCTCCAGAAAACACGCACTTGTGCGCGAAAGTTGAACCTTTTATAATAAACATAGCTTACAATATTTAGTCATTTTTAGGAGGGAGAAGCCGTATGGAAATAAACAAAACCGGCAAGCAGGTTTTTATAATTCATGGCTATGGGGCTACGCCAGATAATCATTGGTTCCCATGGCTAAAGGAAAAGCTGACAGCGGATGGCGCAGCTGCGGATATTTTGGAATTGCCCGCCCCGCTATCTCCTAACTTAAACGAATGGCTTCACTATCTCTCTCAACATGCCGCACCGCTAACCAAAGACACCTATCTGGTTGCCCATAGCTTAGGCTGTGTTGCATTGTTGAAGCATCTGCTGCAGATAACGCCGAAAGAACAAATCGGAGGATTAATTTTGGTATCCGGCTTCACAAAATCATTACCCGGTTTGGAATTACTTGATGAATTTACTCAGGAACAGCTTGATTATAGCCAAGTGATAGCTATGACAACGAACCGTGCCGTGATTGCTTCGAAAGATGATTCCATTGTGCCTTATTCCTTTAGCAAGGAGTTGGCCGAAGAGGTCGATGCAGCCCTCTACCCTGTTGAAAGCGGCGGCCACTTTCTGGATAGCGACGGGTTTACCGAGCTTCCTTTTGTCTATGATGTTTTACGTGATATGATGAACTAGGGCGTGTGTGAAAACCCGCTTGAGGTCATCTTGCACCGCCTTTTCGCCCCCTGCTGCGTCAGTTTTGTTTGACTTACCCCCGGTAAGCCTGCACAAAACTTCCTTGCTTGGGACAAAAAATCGGCACTACCCCTCGGAGTATTCAGACACGCCCTAATTGACGCAGCCTATTTATTAATAAATACGGAATGAGTGGTTACTATGAACCCGCATCTCAATTGGAGAGGTACCATCACCATCTTCAAAAAAACACTGAAAGGAGGATGATAAACAAAAAAGAATAAGGAGCGGAATAAATGATGCAAAACAGAAAAGCCAACGTTAATGACTACGAGGCAATTATAAATCTTTGGGAAAGATCGGTAATGGCTACTCATCATTTTTTGAGCTTAAAGGATAAAGAGGATATCAAAAAAGAGCTGCCTTTATATTTTCCTCATCTGGATGTGCGTCTCTGGCATGACGAAGACTTTATCATTGGTTTTACCGCAATCAATGAAAACCACCTGGAGGCACTGTTTCTTGATCCCGAACAAATTGGCAAGGGGTACGGGAAACAGATTATGAGGACATTAATCAATGATTTCGGGATCACATCCGTTGATGTAAATAAACAAAATGAAAAGGCAACAGGCTTTTACTTACGATGCGGTTTTGAAATTATCAGTGAAGATTCGACGGACGGGGCAGGACGCCCTTACCCCATCCTGCATTTGAAATACATTGAACAGCCGAAGTAAATCTTCGGTCGGGCTGTCGAGAAATCGGCAGCCTTGTTCATTTCTTGAAGTTTTCTATCAGATGCTCAACCGCTGCCCCCTCAATGGGCAGCCCTTTTGCATACCGCTCCAAAAACAGGCTGAACCCCTTCACATCTGCGTTGTCAGGAGCTACCTCTTGTCCTGCTTCATCGCCGAACACTTTAGTTGCAAGGAAGTTGGCCAAAGGCTGGCCCGGCTCCTTATTCACTAGATAAGAGGCCAAAACCGCCATCCCCCAAGCGCCGCCCTCGCCGGCTGTAGGCATCACGGAAACAGGCACGTTTAATGCTGCAGCACACATTTTTTGGCCAACCAGCGGTGTCTTGAACAAACCGCCATGCGCCAAGATACGTTCAACCCTGACATGCTCCTGCTGTGTCAAAATATCCATTCCCAGCCTTAGTGCGGCAAATGCGGCAAACAGATGCGTTCTCATAAAATTAGCCAAATTAAAGCGGCTTTCCGGAGAACGTACAAACAGCGGACGCCCCTTTGCAAACCCGGTTATGTTTTCGCCCGAATAGTAGCCGTAGCTCAGCAAGCCGCCGCCATCAGCATCCGCATCCAGCGCTTTATTGAACAAAACGCTGAATAACTGGCTCGTATCGGCTTTTAGCCCCATGGCTTCATAAAACTCCCGGAACAAACCAAGCCATGCGTTAATATCGCTGGAGCAGTTATTGGCAAGAACCATGGCGACAGGGCTTCCGTCAGGCGTTGCCACGATATCAATTTCAGGGTAAACCGCGGATAAATCCTCCTCCAGCACAAACATGGCAAAAATCGACGTGCCTACGGAAAGGTTGCCGGTACGCTGCTTGACACTATTCGTAGCGACCATGCCCGTTCCGGCATCGCCTTCCGGGGGGCACAACGGAATACCCGCTTGCAGACTTCCCGACGGATCTATAAGCCGCGCGCCAGCCTCAGTAAGATAGCCCGCATATTCGCCTGCTGCATAAGTTTTAGGCAAAATAGATTTCAGACTCCAACGGTAGCCCCTGTCGGCGATTAATTCGTCGAACTGCCCCATCATTTCCTCATTATATTGCCGTGCGGATTGATCAACCGGGAACATGCCTGAGGCATCCCCTAAACCGAGAGACCTGCTTCCGGTCAGCAGCCAATGAACATAACCGGATAACGTCGTTATGTAATCTATATTCGCGACATGCTCTTCATCATTTAATATCGCCTGGTACAAATGCGCTATGCTCCAGCGTTGAGGAATCTTAAACCGGAATTTCTCCGTTAAAACGGCCGCGGCCGTCTCCGTTGTGGCATTCCGCCATGTACGGAATGGTACCAGCAGCTCTCCGGCCTGATCAAGCGCAATATACCCCTGCATCATGGCTGAACAGCCAATCGAGCTTATTTTTTGCAAGGTTACGCCATATTGATTTTGAACCGCTTGCTTTAGTTCACGATAGGTTTCTTGCAGGCCTTTAACCGCTTCCTTGAGATCGTAGGTCCAATACCCGTCAATCAATTGGTTTTCCCACTCATAGCTGCTGGAAGCAATGGTTTTGAAATGCTTGTCTATTAAAACAGCCTTGATCCTCGTAGATCCAAATTCAATGCCTAACGAGGCTTCTCCCTTAATGATATTTTGCTTGCTATTGTGGTCCATTATGGCTGTTCTCCTTTCAGGCTTGAAATTCGGATAAGCGGAACGTGAGGAAAATGATACCATTTTTTTAGTTTAACTTAGAGTCTATCCGTTGACAACATGTGTAGCAACGGGTAAAACGACAGCATCCGCCCACATTGTGAGGGCTTCAATGAAGAATTAGTTCAACCCATCAAAAAAGAATCGTCTGGAATAAAAATTGTTAATCGTTACCGTTAGGCCAGATGAATGACGAACGATCAGTCTGGAGACCGTGCCGATTCGCCCCGGACTCCTGTATCCTTTAACATTTCTGTCATACTCGGCGAGCTGCTTCGTAATGCCAGAGGCAAAAGGCTGCTCCTGTCCGCCTCTTTCCATGCGCTAATTAATCTTGGCCTGCTGGTTTGGTTTAATGAAGAGAGCGGCAGTCTTCTGGCGATAGGCACGTTAGCTATTGCATGTACAATTTTAGCTGTGTATGCTTCCAAAATAAGGAAATAAACAACTTGTATGCCTTGTCTTTTATGAATTATTATGGAATCAACAGTTTGGAATGGTATGATTGTAAACTTGATCTGTTGCCTACCGGTCATTAATGTCCGTCAAAGGCTGAAATTACTTGATTTGTCTTGAGCAACGGACACCCATGTCCTTTATCGCTCCAAATTTGCTTATATAGCAGGATTTTTGGGGTTTTACGGACACCAATGTCCATTACAAGCGGACATTCAGCAAAAACAGGCTTCTAAAGGTCATCGATGTCTACGCTTGACCCATAACGCTTCCTTAAATTTACAGTAAAAAGCGATAGCTGCTCAAGACGTTTTGGAACACTTGGAG